>CABYFY010000005.1 GCA_902518355.1 uncultured Bacteroidota bacterium
TTGTTGGAATAAGTAATATTATGATATTCATTGTTAAGGAAAGAACTAAGGAGATTGGAATTAGAAAAGCTTTGGGAGCACCTCCCTCATCAATTAAATTAATTATTGTTTTAGAATCGGTTTTTGTAACTGCTATCTCTGGATATGTTGGTCTTCTTTTAGGAGGAGCAATTTTAAATAGTTTTGATTTAGAGGATTATTGGATTACTGATCCAGGGGTAAGTACATCGTTAGTGGTAGGAGCAACATTTACCTTAATATTAGCCGGATTGATAGCTGCTTACGTTCCAGCAAACAGAGCAGCAAGTATCAAACCCATTGTAGCATTAAGAGACGAATAATATGTTTAGATTTTTATTTGACATAGATACTTGGCAGGAGTTAAAGGAGAGCCTAACAAAGAATAAGCTTAGAACTGTAATTACCATGATAGGTGTGTGGTGGGGTATTCTTCTTTTGATAGGTCTATTGGGCTCAGCAAAAGGAATTGAAAATAAGTTTAGTGTTCAGTTTGGAGATTATGCAACAAATAGTGTTTTTATTTGGGGTCAATCAACAAGTAGAGCTTTTAAAGGATATCAAGAGGGCAGATTTCCTAGACTTAAATTTTCTCATTTAGAAAAGATTAAAAATCAAGTTAAGGGAATCAAATTTTTATTACCTAGAAATGCTAGAGATGCACAAGTCGTTAGAGGTGTTCAATATGCTAGTTTCACAATGTCAGGAGACTTTCCGTTACTAGATGAGATTCAAAAAAAGAATTTGATTGCGGGAAGGTTTATAAATCAATCTGATGTAAACGAAAACAAAAAAGTAGTTGTCATTTCAGATGATGTTTTTAAGCAATTATTCGATGCAGATGAAGAGGCAATTGGAGATTTTGTGAAGATTAATGAGATAAATTATAAAGTTATTGGTGTCTTTGAACAGGGAGATTTTGATTTCGGAGGTCAGCTTCATATTCCTTTTACAACTTTTCAAAAGGTCTATAATCAAGGTGACAATATAGGCTGGATCACGGTAACTGGTGAAGATGGTTTTGATATTAGACAGTTAGAAAAAGATGTTAAACTGGTACTAAAGAACCTAAATTATGTTCATCCAGACGATAACCGTGCTTTTGGTAGTTTTAATTTGGGTGAACTTTTTGATAGGTTTGAAGGTTTTTTGATGGGGATGCAGTTCTTGACCTGGTTTGTAGGCATTGCTACTTTAATTGCTGGTGTATTTGCAATCGGAAATATTTTACTTATCACAGTTAAAGAAAGAACAAAAGAAATAGGTATAAGAAGGGCTATTGGTGCAACACCTTTTGAGATAAAAAGACAAATTGTTATTGAATCAATTTTCTTGACAATCATAGCAGGAATTTTTGGAATCATAACGGGTGGTTGGATTTTAATTGCTATGGATTCTGCTTATGGTAGTGGACCAGACTCAATTTTAATCAATGCATCAGTACCCATACTGGTTGTTTTTATTGCTGTAATTATATTAGTGATATTTGGGACACTAATTGGACTAATACCCGCTAACAGAGCAACTAGTATAAAACCAATCGATGCTTTAAGAGAAGAATAAAAAATTAAATATTAAATAAATGAAAAAACAAGTAAAGTATATTGTAATATTCGTAATAATAGGTTCACTATTATATGTATTAAATTATTTTAAGGAAGCAAATTCAGCTTCAATTATAGATTATCAAACAGAACAACCTTTTTACACTTCAATCGAAAAAGAGGTTGTTGCTACAGGTAAGTTGAACCCAGAGGATGAAATTGAATTGAAACCACAGGTAAGCGGTATCATAGATAAAATTTTTGTAGAAGAGGGTGATATTGTAATGAGAGGAGATTTAATAGCAAGTATTAGGGTAGTGCCTAATGAACAAGCGTTATTAAGTGCAACAAGTAGAATTAACTCAGCAAAATTATCCTATGATAATGCAAAAAAACTTTTTGATAGAAGTGAAAAATTATACGAAAAAGGAGTTATTTCTAAACAGGATTTTGAAAATAGTCAATTGTCAATGGAACAAAATATGGAATCCTTAAGACAAGCCGAAAATGATTTTAAGATTATAAAAAAAGGAACCTTAACCGGGGGAAGCACAGCAAATACTAATGTTTTATCTCAAATTTCGGGAACTATTCTTGAAATTCCAATCAGGGAGGGTAGTCCTATTACTGAAACTAACACATTTAGCCCGGGTACAACCATTGCGACTGTTGCAGATATGACCAAAATGATTTTTGAAGGTCAAGTTGATGAAACTGAGGTGTCCAAACTTGCTGAGGGATCTGAAATTAAGGTTATTCTAGGCGCACTCGTAAAAGATGAATTTGGAGCTAAGTTGACATTCGTTGCACCAAAAGGAATAGAACAAGGAGGTGCTGTTCAATTTAAAATAAAAGCCGATGTTGAAATCCCTGAAAGTGTTAATGTAAGAGCTGGATATAGTGCAAATGCAATTATGACAATTGGTCAAAAAGAGAATATTTTATGTATCAATGAATCCTTATTACAGTTTAATAGAATCACAGATAAACCTTTTGTTGAGATACTAAATGAAAATGGTTCATTTATCACAAAAGAAGTCGAAGTAGGAATTTCTGACGGAATTAACGTTGAAATATTAAAAGGTGTAAAAGAAGGAGATAAAATTAAAGTATGGAATTCTGTTGAGGATGAAACTGATGATGATGCTAGAAGAAGACAAGATGAAAATTCCAGAAAACTAGAAGACTAATATTATTTGATAAATATGAAAAAAATTAAAATTTTAAAGTTTTGCATGCTCATAACTTGCATTTCATTTTCACAGGACAAAATATGGACCCTAGAACAATGCGTTGATCATGCACTAGAGAATAATATAACAATCCTTCAGGCTGAAAATAGTCTACTTTCATCTGAACAAGATATCATAAGCGCCAAAGGAAATTTTTTGCCGGCTGTAAGTTCCAATATCAGTGGTGGTGCAAGTCTAGGAAATATTGAAGTCTTTCCTGGAGAATTTAGAGATAGAGAATTTTATTCAACATCAGTTGGTATTGGTTTTTCTCAGAGTGTTTTTAATGGGTTCAGAAATATTAATTTATTAAATCAAAGTAAACTAAGCCTTGAAAGAAATCAATTTGAATTAGAAAAGCTAAAGGACGACATATCACTTAATGTTGCAAACACTTATTTAAACGTGTTATTTAACAAAGAAAATTTGGAATTAGCCAGGCTTCAGGTTGAATTTTCAGAATTTCAAGTTGATCAGGTAAAAACGTTGGTTGAAGCTGGTTCAGAACCAAATTCTACGTTAATTGAAACACAGGCAACTTACAGTAGAGATATCCAAAATTTAACAATTGCTGAAAACAACCATAATCTTGCGTTGTTGACTTTAGCACAATTATTACAATTACCTTATGAAAATTTTGATGTAGAGGTTATAGAGATTGATACCCCTTCTGCAAATCTGATGTATGATGATATCACACCTATATTAAATTATGCAATGCAAAATCGTAATGAAATTAAAGTTGCTGAAAGAGATATCGAATTAGCAAAATTGGGAACTAAGATTTCTAAAAGTGCTTTTCTGCCAAATGTATCTATGGGTTATGGATTTAATGCTTCTGCAAACTTTTCAAACTTAACAGAAGATGATCAATTTCTTGATCAGTTAAATGACAATAAAGGTCATTCAATTAATATGAATGTTTCAATTCCAATTTTTAACAGAAATCAAACAAAAGCTCAGGTAAAAAAATCAAAAATTCAAGAAGAGACAACCAATTTAGCACTAGATCAGGTAAAAATTAATCTAGAATCTACAATTCAAAGAGCATTTACAGACGCAAAAGCCGCATTAAAGGCTTTTGAAGCTGCTCAATTATCTCTAAAATCTCAAGAATTAGCTTTTAGTAATTCCCAAGAAAGATTCTCCTTAGGAGCTCTTAATTCTTTTGACTTGGAACAGTCAAGAATTAGGCTATTAAATGCTTTATCATCTTCGATTAATGCAAAATATGATTTTATATTTAAAACAAAAGTATTAGATTACTATCTAGGTAAAAGATAATCTTTGTGTCCATTATTTTAAATATAGAAACATCAAATAAAAACTGTTCAGTTTCCATTTCTGAAAGCGGTAATATAATTGGATTAGAAGAGCAATATTTTGAGCAATATTCTCATTCAAAATATCTTCATGTTTTTATCGAAAAATTGTTTAAAAAAACAAAATTATCGCCTAGTGATTTATCAGCTGTTGCAATTTCTGAAGGACCAGGATCATACACTGGTTTAAGAATTGGAGTTTCAGCTGCTAAAGGAATTTGTTTTCCTCTAAATATCCCGCTTATTGCTTTGGATACTATGCATATTTTGGCAAGAAAAATTGAATGTTCCGAAGGATATATAGTTCCTGCTTTAGATGCAAGAAGAGATGAGATTTACTTTGCAATGTTTCAATCTACTAATTGTAAAATTCCTGAATTAAAAGTCAAAACCGATACAATGATTTTAACTTCAGATTCATTTTCAAATTATTATGAGACATCAACTGTTAATTTTGTTGGTGATTGCAACAAAAAAATAATGCAATATTTAAATCATGAAAATATTTATTTTTCCGACTACATTCTGCCCTCAGCAAATGAAATGGGAATACTGTCTCATTCTAAATATGTCAAAGAACAATTTGTGCATGTTGCAGAATTTCAACCTAAATATTTAAAAGAATTTGGGGGAAAGAAAATTAATAATTAATCAAAGAAACTGATTCTTCAACACTTTCAGTAGGCATTTTACAAGCCTTATTAACACAAACATAAATAAGGGTTTTATCTTTAATAAATCTGTTTTTTAATAATGGAAGATTATTTTCTGAGGTTGACCCAATGATCAATTTATTGGGTATATATTTTGAATTAATTTGTTTTACTTTTTCAAGAGCATTTTCCCCTACCACTGCGACTTCATAGTAATTTGACTTTAAATTATAAATCAAATCAAATGTACAAAATGATTGGATTTTAACCATTTATAGCTTCAACTGAGTTTACCTTATCCGACAACATTTCTTTGAGCATATTCTCAATACCGTTTTTTAGTGTGACTGTTGAAGAAGGACACCCGCTACACGCACCTTGTAGTATAACTTTTACAAGTTTTTTATCCTTATCATAAGAATCAAAAAGAATGTTTCCACCATCAGATGATACAGCAGGCTTAATATATTCGTCAAGAATTGAAATAATTTTTTTTGATGTTTCATCAAGATCAATTTCCTCTGTTTCAACTTCTTTACGTTTAAAATTTATCTCATTTATTTCTAAATAATTTTTTATAAAATTTCTTAATTCCAAAGTTACTTCATCCCAATTTTTTAAATCATATTTTGTAATGGAAACAAAGTTTTTAGAAATATAAATACTTTTTACATAGGAAAACTCAAATAATTTTTTAGCAAATTCCATTTCTTGAGCTTCATCAATATTATTAAATTCAAAACTACCATCTACAATTAGTTTATTTGATACAAATTTCAAAACTGAGGGATTTGGGGTGCTCTCCGTGTAAATTGATATGGGATTATTTTTCTCTTTTTTGACTTCTGATATAACCTCTTTTTCAGAGTTTAAATAATTTTCGATTAAGTTTTTTACTTCTTCTTCAACATCTTCCCATTCAACTATGTTAAATCTTTCAATAGAAATAAAAGAAGGGGTTATATATACCTTTTTTACAAAAGGAAGATAGAATAATTCTTGAGCAAGCTGAGAGTTTTTTGCATCATCAATGTTGTTATATTCAAAGCTCAAGTGATTGGTAATAAACTTGTTGATTTCAAATTTATTAATGAATTTATTTTGTGTTCTTTCTACTTTAACAATATAGCTCATATTCTATGATTCTTTCTGCAAAAATAGTAAATAAGAACCTTTACTAAAACATTTGATTAGATATGTCTATTAAAATTTATATATTTGACCGATTTGCATTTTAACGGTACAGTTATTGATGCTTTAAATCTGTTACATGAAGGCTAATCATCTTATTTTAACATTATTTGTATTTATAATTTTTAATACAAAGTCTTATGCTCAAGAGGGTTTACCAATATATTCTGATTATTTAACCGATAATTTTTATTTGTTATACCCTTCTATGGCTGGTGCATCTAATTGTACTAAAGTTAGATTTACTGGAAGAAAACAGTGGATGGACCAAAATGAGGCTCCAAATCTCCAAACAGTCAGTATAAATGGTAGAATTGGTGATTCAAAATCTGCATTAGGTACAATTGCATTTAAAGATCAAAATGGATATCACTCTCAATCTGGGGCATATGTAACCTATGCTCATCATATAATGTTTTCAAGAAGTGAATTAGACCTAGATATGTTATCATTTGGATTAAGCGCTGGAATGATACAATATAAACTTGATGAATCAGCTTTTCTTGCTGGAGGTTTTGATCCCTTAATTTCAGGTTTTGAACAAAGCGCAACGGATTTTAATATTGATTTTGGATTCTCTTATCAATATTTAGATTTTTATGCACATGCATCCATTAAAAATTTACTTAATAACGATGGTATAAATTTCAATGAACAAGGGTTGAGTTACAATAACTTAAGAACATACTTGTTTTCTACTGGCTATTTATTCTCCGATGCCTCAAATAACTGGAATTTTGAACCTTCATTAATGTTTGCTCACAAAGATGCGACAAAAGAAACATTTACCGATATAAATTTTAAAGTTTATCGTGAAACCGATTTTGGTAGATTATGGGCAGGTCTATCATATAGAAATAGTTTTGATGGTGCTGAATATTTAAATTCACAAGATCAAATTAAAACGCAAAAACTTCAATACATTACTCCACTAGTCGGATTAGAATTCAACGGATTTGTTTTTGCTTATACATATTCGTATCAATCTAACTCTGTTGTTTTTGATAACGGAGGATATCATCAATTAACTCTTGGGTTCAATTTTGGATGTCGCAAACAGAGATATGACTGTAATTGTCCGTGGATCAAATAGTTTAGAATTCTAGATAATTCAACTTATATTCTTTACCAATATATTTTTCCGATAGTTTTTCACCGTTGTAAAATATCTTTACATAACCTTTATTCTTATGAAGATTTAAGCTTTCATTTAAAATCAATACATTTTTGATATGTTTGTTTACCGGGGTTATTGTATCAATAATTGATATTCCTGGGGGAAGAATTTCTTTTATATTATCCTTTAAATAATGATAATGTGTACACCCTAAAACTAAACAATCAATATTTTTTTCTATCATCGGATTTAGATACAATTTCAAAATTGTATCTAGTTCTTTTTTCGAAATAATACCATCTTCAATAATATTAACTAGTTTATATCCTATCTGTTCGTGAATTTTAATATCATGAATTTTATTATCATTCGTTGTTTCAAAAAATAATTTACTGTTCAAAGTTTTTTCTGTTGCAAGAATTCCAATATTTTTTGTTTTAGTATAACTAATTGCTGGCTTTATCCCAGGTTCAATTCCAATTATTGGTATATCAATGACCTCTCTAAGTTTTTCGATTGCATTAGTTGTTGCAGTATTACATGCAACAACTAATACCTTACAATTTAATTCAATCAGTTTTTCACAATTCTTAGTACTTAAAAAAATTATCTCTTTTTTTGATTTATACCCATATGGACAATTTTTATTGTCTGCTAAAAATATAAAGTTTTCATTTGGTAATAATTCCTTCAATTTATCTAAAATTGATATACCACCAATTCCTGAATCAAAGAGTCCTATAGGTCTATTATCCATAATTTTTGTAAAAAAAAAGCTGCCTTTAAAGACAGCTTCCAAATTTTTGAAGATTTAATTTTAAAAGCCAAGTTCTTTCTTAACTTCCTCCATTAAATCTGTACCATTAGCAACGATTACCCCTTGTCCTTGAGTTGAGTCAAGTACGTAATCAAATCCTAATGCACCAGCAACTTTATTTATTGCAGCTTGAGCCTTTTCAGTTATTGGTTTTAAAAGATCAAATTCTTTTTTTTGTAATTCCTGTTGAGCCTGTGCTTGATATTGTCTTATGCTTTGCTCCATTCCTTGAACTTCCTGAAGTCTTTTTGCATTCTCTTCGTCAGTCTGGGCTGCAGCTTCAGTATCATACTGTTTAACCTTGCTTTGGAGTTCAGCGGCCATTGTTTGGATATCAGTTTCATATGTTTTTGCTAGTTTTTCTAATTCAGCTTTGGCGTCATTCATTTCAGGCATGGATGCTACTAATTCAGTAGTATTAATATGAGCAACTTTTGATTGTGCAAATGATGTAAAACTTATTGCAAAAAGGAAAATTACTAATGATATTTTTATCTTTTTCATAATCAATATTTTATGTTTTTAATTTTAATGTGAGTAAAGGTACTAATCTTTTACTTTTCTTTTGTCACTATTTTTTTGTTTTCTTTGTTCTAGTAACTCCTTAACTGTTAACTTTTTGTTAGGAGTTGATACTTTTTCATCAGATATATCTTCTTTTTCTTTATTTTCAATATCTGAAACAACCGTTGTTTCGTCAATTAGACTTTCATTTTCAATTTCTCTCTTGTCTTTTCTGGAATCAACTTTTTTTCTATTATTTGCTCTTGATATTGTTCTTAATATCTGATCGCTAACGTCATATCTTTTATCAGAATATAGCATTACAATATCAGCTGATTTATCAAAGATAAAATCATAATTTCTTGATTTTGCTAATTCTCTAATAGCATTAAATATTTGATCCTGTATAGGTTGTATCAGTTGTTGTTTTTGTATGATAAGATCTCCTCTGGGCCCAAATCTTTTTTGTTGGTATTCACTTAATTCTTCTTCATCAATTAAAATTTCTTCTTCTATTTCTTCTATCATTTCACTAGTTAAAAGTATTCTTTCTGACTTTAGTGATTCTTTTTTTTGATCAATTTTTCTAGATCTTTCTTCTATCTCTTTTTTCCAATCACCAGCTTTTTCTTCTAGTCTTTTGGAAATTTGATTGTATTCAGGTAGATTTTCAAGTATATATTCGGTATCAATATATCCTATTTTTATACCTCTTTGACCAAAAATAAAGGTAGAGGTTAGAAATAATAATATAAAAAAATAGCTTTTTTTCATGATAAGTTAGAACGTAAAAATAGTCCAAATATTTTATTAAAAGTTTTGTCCAAATATAAAATGTGTTTCCCAACCATGTTTTGATGATTGGCCTGGTACAGGATCAAATCCATGACCAAAGTCAATACCTAAAAGACCAAACTGTGGCATAAATAACCTAACTCCAATACCAGCAGATCTTTTAAGAAGAAAAGGATCAAAATCTTTGAAACTATTATATGAAGACCCCCCTTCAATGAATGTGAGAGCAAATATTTTTGCTTGTTCACCCAGACTTATTGGATACCTTAGTTCAAGTGAATATTTATTATATATAGAGCCACCATCTTGTGCGGATAGAGATTGATTAGGATAACCTCTCAAAGGTATATTTTCTCTACCATCAAGATTATACATTCCCATTCCATCTCCACCTAGAAAAAATCTTTCAAATGGAATAACTCCTCTATCATTGTTATATGCACCTAAAAATCCAAATTCAAAAGCAGGTCTTAAAACTAATTTTTTGGTTAAAGCTGTAAACCATTCACCTTTGAACTTGATTTTATAAAACTCAAGCCATTTATATCTCTCCTGGTCAATTTCAGCTATTCTATCACCGGCTGATGTATTTGTTGGGTCAACTCCAAGTTGGTCAACTAAATCATCCCTTTCATCTTTTAAAGCTTTGTAATCTACATCATTAAATGCCGAGTAAGGAAAGGTAAGTTTTGCCGATAGAGTAAAATTTGATCCGCCAGTCGGATAAATTGGATCTGTATAAGTATTATTCCTACTTAAAGCTACTGTGTAAGATAAATTATTTGATGATCCGTTTCCAAAAGTAAATAATCCAGTATTATATTCATTAAGATCATAGTACTGAAAACCAATAAATTGAGACAGTGTAAAGTAATCATCTGGAACAGTAAGTCTTTTAGCTAAACCAACTGAAACACCAGAAATATTAAAATACCTTGATTTATCTGCGGTATAGTTATATGGATTAAACATAAACTGTTTAGTTTGTGAGAGTTGAACAGAGAATTGAACAGGTCTTTTACCACCTAACCACGGTTCGGTAAAATTAAAACTATTAACTGTGTAAAATCTACTTGCCTGTAATCTTAAAGCAAGTCTTTGGCCATCACCCATTGGTATCGGGGTGTAAGCTTCTTTTTTGAAAATATCTTTAATAGAAAAATTATTAAATGACAATCCTATAGTACCTATAAATCCACCACCACCATAACCACCTTGAAGTTCAATTTGACTAGATCCAGTTTCAACAAGAGTGTATTCCAAATCAACTGTTCCATCATTAGGATTTATATTTTTAAAATCAGGAGAAATCAATTGTGGATCAAAAAAACCTAATTGACCTAGCTCTCTTAATGACCTAAAAACATTAGCCTTACTGTAAAGCTGACCAGGTCGTGTTCTGATCTCTCTGTAAATTACGTGATCGTTTGTTTTGTTATTACCTACGACAGATATTTTATTGAAGTATGCAGGTTTTCCTTCGTTAATTCTTATTTCTAAATCTATAACATTACCATCAGCATTTACCTCAACTGGTGTTATAGATGAAAAAAGATAACCGTTATTTTGATATAAATTACTTAAATCATCAGCATCTGGATCAGATCTATCAGCGATTCTTTTTTCTAATTCAACTCCATTATATGTGTCTCCTTCTTTAATTTTTAATATTTGATTTAGTTGCTGATCTGTGTATACACTATTGCCTAAATATTCTATTTTTCCAAATGTGTATTTAGAACCTTCGATTAGCGAGATTGAAACATCAATCTGCTGATCATCATTATTTAATATTGTATCAGAAACAACTCTTGCGTCTCTAAAACCATTTTCTTTATACTTATCGACTAAGCTGGCAAGGTCTTCTTTGAAATCATCAGGAACATATTTTGATCTCTTGAAAATTCTATAAAATTTTCTTTTTTTAGTGTTTTTCATCGCTTTTTCTAGAGTCTTAGATTTAAGCTCACTTATTCCCTCAAATTGTATTTTGTTAATCTTTATTTTATTTCCTTTTTTGATATCTAAGGACATTTTGACTTTTGATTTTTTTGAGGAATCAATTACTTCTTCTGTTTTAATGATTACTTTGGCGTTTAGAAACCCTTTTTTTCTGTATTTATTTTCTAAATAATTTTTGGTGGTGGTAATTAGATTTTCTGTTACTTTTACCCCTGTCTGAAGTTTATTTTCTTTTATTATTTCTTCAATTTTTCTCTTTTTAACTCCAGTAATTTGTAAATCAGTTAATTCAGGCAAGTCGTATAATTCAATTTCAATATCAATCACCCCATTTTCAATGTTAGTTTTATAAACATCAACAGAACTAAAAAGGTTTGAACCCCATAGTTTTTTTATTGCATTACTAAGTTTTTCACCAGGGATACTTATTGCATCACCTTCTCTAAGCCCTGAAAAAGTTACAATTGTTATCGGACTAAAAGAAGTATTACCAGATACCTCAATTTCTCCGATAGTATATCTTTCTATATTATTTTGTGATAGAGATAAGTTTGAAAACAAAAGTACTAAGGTCAGTAATATTAACTTAATACTCTGAAAGCGCTTTTTATTTACGCCTTTTATTTTATTTAATCTGTTCACTAGTTTTTCCAAATCTTCTTTCTCTGCTTTGATAACTAATTATAGCCTTATATAAATCCTTTTTTCTAAAGTCTGGCCATAATTTTTTTGTAAAGTATAGCTCAGAGTATGCAATTTGCCAAAGTAAAAAATTACTGATTCTTTTTTCACCACTAGTCCTAATCAGTAAGTCTACATCTGGTAAATTACGGGTGTAAAGATGGTCATTTATTACGGTTTCATCAATATTTTTGGAAGAAATTATGTTATTTTTAACTTTATCTGATATTTCTCTGACCACATTTACTATTTCACCGCGACTGCCGTAGCTTAGTGCTAGAGTTAAAGTCAATTTTGAATTATCCTTGGTTTCTTCTTTAACTTTTTCTAAATAATTACCGATCTTTTTTGGCAGCCTACTTAAATTTCCAATTGTTTCAAATTTAATATTGTTTTTATTTAAAGTTTTTAATTCGTCTTTTAACGATAAAAACAACAATTGCATCAAGAAGTCAACTTCTAGTTTTGGTCTATTCCAATTTTCTGTTGAAAAAGCATATAGGGTCAAATTATTTATGTCAAGTTCAACACAACATTCTACAATCTTTCTGACGGATTTTCTGCCTTCACGATGACCATTTTCACGTCTAAGACCTCTTTTTTTTGCCCACCTACCATTACCGTCCATGATTACCGCTACATGTCTAGGTATATTACTTTTATCAATATCTTTTAAGCTCATTTCCCAATATTACAATAACACGGATTTCTGCCAAATGTGTATGTCACAGTAAATGTAGAAAACATATACCAATCATCATTGTTAATATTTCCAAAATTATAATTTAAATCATCGTTTGACATATTATTACCATCAATTTCATCTGTGAAGGTATATCTAGCACCAAATTCAAATGAAAATATAAGCTTATCAAGAATTCTGTATTTCATTCCAACTACCATCGGAATTCCAAAAGTCGATTTGTTTTGTTTTGAATTTATTATAACATTATTTACTAAAAGCTGCTCTTGAAATGTTGTATATATAATACCGGAGTAAATATATGGTGAAAACAACACATCATAATCATGTAGGTCGTAATCCAAAAAATTAAATTCCATACCCAATGATAATTCATTAATCGGAGTTTCAAAATTATATCCTCTTTCTATTCTTCTGGGATCACTTGAATCTAAATCATTAGCAGACAAAGTAGACTTATTATATGAGATTCTGTAAGAGTGTCTAGCGCTTCTATTCCATTTAAAAACAGCACCAAAAGTGTTTTCACTGGGGTTTATAAATGTTGTATTTCCAACATCTCCAATAAAATTTGATTTTCCATATGTAAATCCTAATTCATATATCTGAGAAAAGGACATTTGAGTAAAAAGAATAAAAAATAGTATTTTTTGCCAGTTTAATTTCAAAATATTTTTATTTAAGACATAAACTATAATTAATTGAAATTATTGCTCAGTTCTCCTGTCTTTTCCCCACATCAATTTTTCTCTTAGTGTATTAATATAGCTATCGTCTTCAAATTCAACCATCTTTAAGAAATAGGGTGCTTTTGAAATATTTATTTTTGAATCGATATTCACTGAAAATATTTGGGAGTCAGCCGAAACAAAATACTCATTTTCTCTTCCGTTAATTGAAATTTCAATCTGTTTGTTGTCAGAAATTACAAGTGGTCTAGCATTCAAATTGTGTGGAGCTATTGGGGTTAAAACAAGGTTTTTACTATCAGGCATTATTATAGGTCCTCCACAGCTTAGTGAATATCCTGTAGAACCAGTAGGAGTTGAAATAATTAAACCATCAGCCCAATAAGTATTTAAATATTGATCATTTAATTTTGTGTCAATTGTTATCAAGGATGTAGTATTTTTTCTAGATATTGAAATCTCATTCAGAGCATTTTTTGTTTTTCCCTCGAATTCAACCTGGATTATTGTTCTTTCAGAAATACGATAATTTGAATTTTTGATTTTGTCTATGATAGAATCAATTATTTCAATAGGCGAGTTTGCTAGAAATCCAAGCCTTCCCTTATTTAATCCAATTATGGGAATTGAAAGTTCACCAATTTCATTTGCAGATCTTAAAATAGTACCATCACCACCAATTGAGATTACGAAATCATATTTATTAGAGAGTTTTTCAACTTTACTGAAATTAAAATCTCCGTTGTAATTGTCAAGTCTAGAAATTAAATCAAAAGATTGGCTATCAACATCATAATCTAGTTGATGTTTGTCAAGGCTTTTAAAAACAGAAAATATGTGGTCATTATTTTCGTTTGAATCTAGTTTGGTGAAAAGTGCAAATTTCAAAATTTTATCTAAAATTACTGTCCATTAAAGGATCAAAATTAAGTAAAAATAAATTAGTTTTGCGTAAAATATTTTGGATCTAATTTAAAGATGACTAAGCTTAGTGTAAACATAAATAAAATTGCAACCCTAAGAAATTCTAGAGGGGGAAATTATCCAAATGTTTGTGACTTTGCAATTGATATTCAAAATTTTGGCGCACAGGGAATAACAGTTCATCCAAGGCCTGATGAAAGACATATTAGATATCAAGATGTTTATGATTTAAAAAAAGTTGTAAATACTGAGTTTAATATTGAGGGTAATCCGATTGAAAAATTTATAAGTATGGTTACGGAAGTCAAACCAACTCAGGTTACATTGGTGCCAGATGCTATTGATGCTATCACTTCAAACTCTGGATGGGATACGGTTAAAAACAAAACTTTTTTAAAGGAAGTAGTTAATGAATTTAAATCATACGGAATCCGAACTTCGATATTTTTGGACCCAAATACTAAGTTTATAGAATCTGTTTGCGAAATTAACCCTGATAGAGTAGAATTATACACTGAAGAATATGCAAGAGAATTTCCTATTGATAATTTCAAAGCAATAAATAAATATTCTATCTGTGCAAAAGAGATTAATGACGTTGGAATAGGAGTAAATGCCGGTCACGATCTTTCACTGAAAAATATTAAGTTCTTTAAGCAAAACATTGACAATCTTCTTGAAGTTTCAATTGGGCATGCTTTAATAACTGAGAGCCTATATTTTGGTTTAGAAAGAACAGTTAAAAGTTATTTAGAGTATTTATCATAGGTGATGCTTTTAAACTCAAAAATTTTAGGAGATTCGGAAAATCACATATTAATCTTACATGGTTTTTTGGGTTCTGGTGATAATTGGATTACCATTGGTAGGAAATTAAATTTTAAAGGTTTTACCGTCCATTTAATTGATCAAAGAAACCATGGAAGAAGTTATCACTCTGAAAGCTTTGACTATCAATTAATGAGTAATGATTTACTAAAATATATTAAACACCATAATATCGAAGATCCTATATTAATTGGTCACTCTATGGGAGGGAAGACGGCAATGAAATTTTCTTTAGAATTTCCAAAATTAGTAAGAAAACTTTTTGTTTTAGATATATCACCAAAGGAGTATCCTATCCATCATCAATCAATAATAGACTCATTAGAAAGTTTAGATTTTAATTCTTTAAGTACAAGAAAAGAAATTGACAATAAACTTAAAAAATCAATTGAGCAACCAGCATTAAGAAATTTTTTGATGAAGAATATATTCAGAAAAGATAATACTAGATTTGATTTTAGATTCAATTTAAAATCATTATCAAAAAATATTGATAAAATAGGTGAAAAAGTTGACTCAGCTGAAAAATTTACAGGTGAAGTATATTTTTTTAAGGGTAGTAGATCTGAATATATTATGGATAGCGATAAAGATTTAATTCAAAAGCTTTTTCCAAAAGCAAAATTTATAAAAATACAAAATGCTGGGCACTGGCTTCATGCTGATAATCCAAATGATTTTTTGTCCGAATTATTAAGTTTAATCTGATTTATAGCAATTTTTCACTTTGAGACCTGTAAAAAAAACAGTACTTTCGCAAACCAATTTATATTAAATGAAAATTTCTATCACAAAAAAAAATAAGCTATCCGGAATAATTTCAATCGAGGTGGAGAAGAAAGATTATGAGCAAAAAGTCCAAGATGTATTGAAAAGATATTCAAAAACTGCAAATATTCCTGGTTTTAGAAAAGGATTTGTGCCAATGGGATTGGTGAAGAAGCAATATGGAAATGCTGTAAAAGTCGATGAAATAAACAAGCTCCTTGATGCTAATCTTAAAAAATATATACAGCAGGAAAAATTAGATATATTAGGTGGTCCTATCCCTGAATTTGATAATAAAATTGATTGGAATTCAGATAAGATTAATTTTGATTTTGAAATTGGTTATACACCAGAATTCAAGGTTAATCTAAAACCAAAGAAACCCATTACAATGTTTGAGGTTAAAGCAGATAAAAAGATGGTTGATAACCAGATAAAAAATATCCAATCTCAATATGGTAAATTAATCTCAAAAACAACAATTGAAAAAAATTCTGAAATAACAGCAAATTTCTTTTCTGAAATTGATGAGGTTAATCATTCTAGTATGTTCAAAGCAGAAAGTCTAAAGCCTTCATTTTTAAAGAAGATTTTAGGCTTGAAGATTGGAGATGAGTTAAATGAAATTGGCTCAAAGATTTTTAAAGAAAATTATGATCTTTCTAGGAATTTAAAAATAGAACTTGAAAAAGCAAAAACTTTCAAAAACAAAGTTTTTATAAAAATTGAAGAAATTAATGAAAGAGAATTAGCAGAATTAGATCAAGATTTATTTGATAAAGTATTTGGTAAAAACTTGGTTAAAACGGTAACAGAAATGAGAAAGAAGCTTTCTGAGGATTTTGTGAAACAATTTCAAAACCAAGTTGATCAGAAATTAATGAATGATACAATTGAATATTTGATTGATTCTATAAAAATCAATCTCCCTGCTGAATTTCTGATAAAATGGATGAAATTAAGTTCTGAAAAGAAAATCACCATTGATGAAGCAAAAGCAGAATACGAAAAGTCTGAAAAGGGAATGAAGTATCAATTGATTGAAAGTAAATTAATTATTGATAATGATTTACAAGTGAATTTTGAAGATTTAAAGTCTTACACAACTGATTTGATTAAAAATCAAATGCAACAATATGGCCAAGCTATTCCTGATGAAAAAGAACTTGAAGGTATAGTTGCAAGAGTGATGAGCAACAAAGATGAAATCAAGAGATTAACAGAGCAACTTACTAGCAATCGAATTCTAAACTTTTTTAAAGAAAATTTTAAATATAAATTGAAAAAGGTTAGCTATGATGAGTACATTAAAGAAGTATATCCAGCGTAATTCTTATATTTATAAATAATAAAATCTATAATCATGGACTTCGGAAAAGAGTTTAAGAAATTTGCAACAAAAGATCAGGGTATTAGTAGTACATACTACAATGATATTGTAAGCAGTATGTTCCCTAAAGGATTAACTCCTAATATTATTGAAGAAAGACAAATGAATATTGCAATTTTTGATGTTTTTTCAAGACTTATGATGGATAGGATAATCTTTATGGGTACTGCTATAAACGATCAAGTAGCTAATATTATTCAGGCTCAATTATTGTTTTTGGAAAGCACTGATTCTACCAAGGACATTCAAATTTATATAAATTCACCCGGTGGTAGTGTTTATGCTGGCTTAGGAATTTATGACACAATGCAATTAATTAAACCTGATGTGGCCACAATTTGTACTGGTATGGCTGCCTCAATGGGAGCTGTACTATTATGTGCTGGCGAAAAGGGTAAAAGAAGTGGATTAACACACTCCAGAGTTATGATTCACCAACCCTTAGGAGGTGCTCAAGGACAAGCAAGTGATATTGAGATAACAACAAGAGAAATTCTTTCACTCAAAGAGGAATTATATAAAATAATCAGTAAACATACTGGACAAGAATATGAAAAGGTTTATGCTGACAGCGACAGAGATTATTGGATGAAGGCAGACAAAGCTTTAGATTACGGAATGATTGACGAAATTCTAACCAAAAGCTAGACTACATGAGCAAGTCTGATTTACAATGTTCATTTTGTGGTAAGAAAAAAGATCAAACCAGTTTACTTATAGCTGGAATTGATGCTCATATTTGTGATTTGTGTATTGAGCAGGCAAACGGTATTATTTTACAAGAAAATAGTTCAGCAGATAGTAAGGGTGAAAAATCTAAACTTGAACTTTTAAAACCTCAACAAATTAAACTTTTTTTAGATGATTATGTTGTGGGACAAGATTACACAAAAAAAGTAATTTCTGTTTCAGTATACAATCATTACAAAAGAATTAATCAGGAAATTGAAAATGAAGTTGAAATTGAGAAGAGTAATATAATTATGGTCGGTCAGACTGGGACAGGAAAAACCTTAATAGCTAAGACTATAGCAAAAATGTTAGATGTACCTTTAGCAATTGTAGATGCTACTGTTTTGACTGAAGCTGGATATGTTGGTGAAGATGTTGAAGGAATATTGACTAAACTTTTACAGTCCGCTAATTATGATGTTGAAAAGGCTGAAAAAGGAATTGTATTTATAGATGAGATTGATAAAATTGCTAGAAAAAGTGACAATCCGTCAATAACAAGAGATGTTTCTGGTGAAGGAGTTCAACAGGCCTTATTAAAATTATTGGAAGGAACTATTGTAAACGTACCACCCAAAGGAGGAAGAAAACATCCTGATCAAAATTTTATTGAAATAAATACAGAGAAAATTTTATTCATCGCTGGAGGAGCATTTGACGGAATTGAAAGACATATATCCAGACGATTAAATTTAAATGTCATTGGCTATAAAAGTGTCGGTAAAGACTCTGTTTCCAAGACTAATATTTTAAAACATATTAACCCAAAAGATCTAAAAGAGTTTGGTTTAATCCCAGAAATCATTGGTAGATTACCTGTTGTAACATATATGAATCCATTAAATAAAGTGGCACTGCTTAGTATTCTAACGGAGCCTAAAAATGCATTGATTAAGCAATATGTAAAATTATTTGAAATGGATGATATTACTCTTGAATTTAAGAAGGATGCTTTAAATTATATTGTCGATAAAGCTATCGATTACAATTTAGGTGCAAGAGGTCTGAGATCACTTTGTGAAGAGATTTTAAATGATGCAATGTTTAATCTTCCTGGTAGTGAAGTAAAGAAATTAGTTGTAAATAAGAAATATGCTGAGGAGCAATTATCAAGGGTGAGTTTTGAAAAACTTAAGGCAGCCTCTTAACAATTCAATTCAATTAAACTGTCAATAAATTTTCTTTCGTTAGATAATCTAGGAATTTTATTTTGTCCGCCAATTTTATTATTCATTTCCAACCATTTCATGAATACCCCTTTTTTAGAAACAATAATTTCAGGTCTCTTGAGTGTAAAATTATTGTATCTCTTGGCATCATAATCTGAATTTTCAGATTTAAGTTCTTTGTCTATAATTTCTGCTAAATTTATATTTTTAGGGGGATTATTTTTAAATTCTATAAACCACTGATGTGCACCTTTTTTATTTTTTTTCATGAAAACTGGGGCAACTGTGTAATCAACAATTTCAAGATTGTACTTAGATGATATTTTATTTATAACATTATCAGTATTCTCAATAATTACCTCTTCTCCAAAGACATTTATATAATGTTTTGTTCTTCCTGAAACGATTATTTTATACGGATTTAATGAAGTAAATTTTACAGTATCACCAATTTTATATCTCCATAAACCTGCATTTGTTGTTATTAATATTGCATAATTTATATCCTTTTTAACTTCGCTTAGCGGAATTATTTTTTCATCTTTTGTTCCATAGTTTTTCATGGAGATAAACTCGTAGAAAATACCATAATCTAACATTAGTAAAAGTTCATTTGAATCATTTTCATATTGAATTGCAAAAAATCCCTCCGATGCGTTATATATCTCATAATATTTCATTGATTCACTATTGATTAAGCTCTTATATTGATTTAGATAAGGTTTGAAACTAACTCCTCCGTGAAAATAAACTTCTAAATTTGGCCATTGTTCAGAAATATAGTCTTTATTACTTTTTTCTAAAATTTTATTTAAAAGAACTAACATCCAAGAAGGTACGCCAGCTAAACTTGTTACATTTTCGTTCAATGTTTCATTAATTATAGCATCTATTTTGTAATTCCAATCATTCATAAGAGAAGTTTTGTTACTTGGAGTACTACTAAACTCAGCCCAAAAAGGCATATTATCAATTAGAATAGCTGATAAATCACCGTAGAATGTCCCGTTTTTTTCATATGGACTTTTACTTCCACCCAACCTTAAACTCTTTCCCGTAAAAAGTTGAGAATTTGGATTATTATTTAGATACATACAAAGTAAATCCTTACCAGCTGCATAATGACAATCCTCAAGAGACTCATTACTTACTGGAATGAATTTGCTTTTAGCATTTGTCGTCCCACTTGATTTAGCAAACCACTTAATTTTCGAAGACCAAAAAATGTTATTTTCTCCTTTTCTAGCCAGATCTATTTTATCAGCAAATTCCTCATAACTAAAAACAGGAACTCTTTCAGAAAAATCTTTATAATTTTTAATTGATTTAAAATCAAACTTTTGACCAATAAATGTTTCTTTTGCTGATTTGACCAAATTTAATAGAATATCGTTTTGAACTTCATTTGGATACTTTATAAATAATTCAATTTGATGCATTCTTTTTTTTAAAAACCAGGAAGCAATTGAATTAATTAATGGGATTGGCATCTTTTTTTTGTAATTTTCTTTTTTAAAATTATGAAATTTTATGCATTTTGAAGGAGTCGTAAAAAAAATGACAACTGAATATTCTTCAGTGGTGAACTACTTCATTGAATTTGAAAACAGCTTCATTCATTTAAATCAATTTTTAGAAAAATCATTTACTATAGAGTGTATTGGTTACAGTTGTCTTTCATGTTCTTTAAATCAAGAAATTTTTAGACAAGGATTCTGTAAAAGTTGTTTTTTTGAAAGTCCATTGGCAGGAGATTGGATAATAAAGCCCGAATTGAGTAAAGCTCATTTAAATATAGCTGATCGTGATCTTGAGTATGAAAAGAAAATTCAGCTTCAACCACACATTGTTTACTTATCAAATACTGGATCCGTCAAGGTAGGAATTACCAGAAAATCTCAAATTCCTTATCGTTGGATTGATCAGGGTGCACATGAGGCAATTGAAATTATAGAAACACCAAATAGATTTTTAGCTGGTACTGCTGAAGTTGCTCTTAAAAAATATATGAGTGATAAAACTAACTGGAGAAAAATGTTGAAAAACGAAAGGGATAACGTTAATTTGACAAGTTTTAAAGAACAAGCAAAAACATATGTTCCTAGTAATTTAACTCATTATATTAATCACAAAAGTAAAGTTCTAAATATAGAGTTTCCTGTAAAAAAGTTTCCACAAAAACCAAATTCAGTCAAACTGAAAAAAAATTCAAAATTTTCAGGAAAATTAATGGGAGTAAAAGGACAGTATTTAATTTTTGAAGACGATAAAGTCATTAACTACCGTGCACATGAGGGTCATATTTTTAGTATAACTATAAATTCTTAATCTATATTTATCTCTTCGTTAACTTTTAAGCTAAATTTTCTTCGAAAAAGGTAAACTCCCAAATATAAAAATGGTGTGTCAACTAATGCAACTAAAACCTTAAATAAAAATCCTGAAATCAATAGGCCTGCGAACTGATCCCAAGACAACACATTAGTTGTACATAATAAAAATAAAATAGTAAATGTGTCAACAAATTGAGAGAAGAAAGTTGAAAAGTTATTCCTTAACCAGAGCATCCTTCCCTTAGTTAAGTTTTTCCAAAAATGGTAAATGTGAATATCAATATATTGTGCAAATAGATAACTAAGCATACTGGAAAGTACAGCAATTATAGTACTACCAAATACTTTTCTAAAAAGTAAATCATCAACTGGTGAATTTTCCATTGCAGGAACAAAGTCGGCAACATAAATTATGAGTGTTGAAAAAATAGCAGCAAAAATACCAACAGTTACAACTTGGTTAGCTTTCTTTTTACCATAAATTTCACTGATTAAATCTGTTATTAAAAATGTAATTGGGTAAGGAAGAATTCCTACAGATAAATAAAAAAGTTTTTCTCCAAAAATTTCAATATCAAATGGGTGCCAGTAAAAAAACTTTTGAAAAATTAAATTTGATACTACCAGAGAGGTAATGAAAAGAGATGCTAGAATTAAATAAAGTTTTCTTGCTAATATTTTTTTTCCTGCATTCATTAATTTGTCTTTAATCAAATATAGTAAATCAATTTCTTTTGACTAATTTGTTCACCCTAATGGAAATCCAAAAAAAATATCACATATCAATAGGTTCAAATATTGGAAATAGGATAAAAAATATTCAAGAGACAATTGATTTAATACATTCAAGAATTGCCTCTTTACTTTCTATTTCATCAATTTATGAAACTGAATCTATTGGTTTTGAAGGTGACGATTTTTTTAATATTTGTGCATCATTTAATTCTTTTAAATCCCCTCATTTTATAATGAATGAATTTCTTGAAATAGAAAAACTTTTGGGAAGAGTTAGAAGTAAGGAAAAAAAATATACCTCCAGAATTATTGATATTGATATTTTATTAGTAGATGATATGATAATTAACTCCGAAGAATTAACTATCCCACATAAAGAAATGTGCAATAGAAGATTTGTACTAGACCCTTTAATTGAGATTGATCCAAATATAATTCATCCTGTAAATAAAATGTCGATTAAAGAAATTTTGAATTCTCTTGAATCTAAACAGAAAATTCAAAATAAAGATATAATTCTTCAAAACCCCGCTCATTCAGTTTCAATAAACAACTATAGCTATATTGCAATTGAAGGGAATATTGGATCTGGAAAAACAAGCTTATCAAAATTGATTTCAAGTGAATTCAATACAAAATTAATGTTGGAAAGATTTATTGACAATCCGTTTTTAGCCAAATTTTATAAAAACCCCAAGGACTTTGCATTCAAATTAGAAATGTCTTTTTTGGCTGATAGATATCAGCAAACAAACGAGGATTTATCCCAATTAAATTTTTTTAGTCAAAATATTATTAGTGATTATGATATTCATAAATCACTAATTTTTTCAAAAATTAATTTAAATGAGGATGAATTTAATTTATACAGAAAACTATTTTATTCTTTATATAAAAGTATTGTAAAACCAGACTTAATTATTTTTTTAAATCAGACTATTGAAAATTTAAAAATAAATATAGAAAAAAGAGGCAGGGAATATGAGTCAAAAATATCAGAAGAGTATTTAAAAAAAATAAATCAAAGTTATTCTGATTTTTTTAAATCAAGGCCTGATTTAAATGTTAAATTTATAGATGTTTCAGAGATGGATTTTGTAAAAAATAGATTAGATTACTTATCTATAATTAATGGAATTAGTTAGCGTTAATTTTTAAAAAAAAATCCCAAACCACAATCCCTGCGGAAACAGAAACATTTAAAGAATGTTTAGTTCCATATTGAGCTATTTCAACTACATCATCACTAAGATCAATCACGTTTTGACTAACTCCTTTTATTTCATTACCAAAAATTACAGCATATTTTTTACCTGAGTCAAGGCTGAAATTTTCTAAAGGTGTTGATTTATCAGCTTGCTCAATAGAAACAATATTGTAATTTTCACTCTTTAGTTTTAAAATGGCATTTTCAATTTCTTTGACATAGGTCCATTTTAAAGATTCGGTGCTGCCAAGTGCGGTTTTTCGAATCTCATTATTTGGTGGTACAGCGGTAATGCCACATAGAATTATTTCATCGATTAGAAAAGCGTCACAGGTTCTAAAAATACTACCAACATTATGTGCACTTCTAATATTTTCTAGTACAACTTTAATAGGCGTTTTAGATGAATTTTTAAACTCCTCTAAAGAAATCCTATTTAATTCACTATTTTTTAGTTTTTTCATTTGAGCTTACTTTAAACATTTGTTTTCTAAACAACTAAATAATAATTACATTAGTAAAGATGTAGTGGTAAAAATAGTATATAAGTTATCCAATTGAAAAAAGACGCAAAAAAAATTACACCTTTAATGCAGCAGTATAATGCTATTAAGGCAAAGTATCCTGATGCATTACTACTTTTTCGAGTAGGTGATTTTTATGAAACTTTCGGACAAGATGCAATTCAGGCTTCCAAAATCTTAGATATTATTTTGACTAAAAGAGGTGCTGGAAGTCAAAGTGAAACAGAGCTCGCCGGATTTCCTCACCATTCTTTAAATCTGTATTTACCCAAACTTGTGAAGGCTGGTCATCGTGTAGCAATTTGTGATCAATTGGAAGATCCAAAAAAAACAAAAAAAATTGTTAAGAGAGGAGTAACTGAGCTTGTAACCCCAGGCCTTGCTTCTGTAGATGGAGTGCTGAATCCAAAGAAAAATAATTTTTTAGCTTCAATTTATTTTAGCAACAATATTGGGATTTCTTTTTTAGATATTTCAACTGGAGAGTTTTTATTATCTCAAGGTGATTCTGAGTATATAGCCAAATTATTATCAAATTTTAACCCAAGTGAGATACTAATTGCAAAACAACAAAAGAAAATTTTCAAAGAGCAGTTTGTAGAATTACATAATCTCTTTTTTTTAGAGGAATGGGTTTATAATTCTGATTTTGCTAATGAGTTAATACAAAAACAATTTGAAACTAATTCACTTAAAGGTTTTGGTATTAGTGATTTATTGGAAGGGATAATTTCTAGTGCAGGTATTTTACATTACTTAAGTGAAACTCAACACCATCAGTTGAATCATATAACAACAATTAAGAGGATTCCTTTTGAAGGCCACGTTTGGTTAGATAGATTTACCATTAGAAACCTAGAAATATTTTTTCCGAATACTGTTGAAGGAAAATGCTTAATTGATGTTATTGATCATACGATTTCGCCAATGGGAGGAAGATTATTGAAAAGGTGGTTGGCATTACCATCAACTGATAGTGATCTTATTTTTAAAAGACACAATATTGTTGAATATTTTATTAATAAAGAAAAACATAGAAGTTTTTTAATCGAAACCCTTTCCTCGCTTAGTGATTTGGAAAGATTGGTTTCTAAAGTTGCAACCAAAAAAATTAATCCTCGAGAACTTTTTACACTTAATGAATCTCTAAAAAATATTAAACCATTAAAAAATGAGTTTAAAAAAACTACATCTGATGATTTAAATTCATTGTTTAAATCATTAAGTAATTGCGACGAAATAATAAAACTAATAGGCTCTACACTTTCTGAAACTCCACCGGTGAATATTATTAAAGGAAATACAATTTCTTCAGATTTTTCAAATGAACTAAAGGAACTTAGAAGTTTATCCAAGAATAATAAAGATTTTCTAGACGACATGTTAAAAGAACAGTCTGAGATTACAAATATTCCGTCTTTGAAAATCTCATCTAATAATGTTTTTGGATATTATATAGAAGTAAGAAATACGCATAAAGATAAAGTTCCTGAAAATTGGATTAGAAAACAAACCTTAGTAAATGCGGAAAGATATATTACTGAAGAACTCAAGGAATATGAGTCAAAAATATTAGGTGCTGAACAGAAAATAATGGAACTAGAAATAAAATTTTTTGATGAATTATTAAATTCTTGCCAGTCTCATATCAAAGAAATTCAAAATAATTCTTCAATTATAGCGGAGTTGGATTGTCTTATTTCTTTTTCCAGTCTATCAATTTTGAAAAATTATGTAAGACCTGAAATTGATGAATCTTTTGATATCGAAATTATTAATGGTAGACACCCTGTAATTGAAAGCCAGTTGCCAATAGACAAACCTTATATTCCTAACAGTATTTATCTTAATAAAAAAAACCAACAAATTATAATGATTACTGGACCAAATATGTCTGGTAAATCTGCAATTTTACGACAAACAGCAATAATTTGTTTACTTGCTCAGATTGGATGCTTTGTTCCTGCCGAAAAATTAAAAATGGGTATAATTGATAAAATTTTTACTCGTGTAGGCGCTTCTGATAATATTAGTATGGGTGAATCTACTTTTATGGTTGAAATGAATGAGACAGCATTGATTCTCAATAATATTTCCGAGAGAAGCCTAATATTATTAGATGAAATTGGAAGAGGAACAAGTACTTATGATGGTATTTCAATTGCTTGGGCAATTTCAGAATATCTACATCAACACCATTCAAGACCAAAGACCTTATTTGCAACTCATTATCATGAATTAAATCAAATGAAGGATTCATTTGAAAGAATTAAAAATTTTAACGTGTCAATAAAAGAAGAAAATAATCAAATATTATTTTTAAGAAAATTAATTCCTGGGAGTAGTGAACATAGTTTTGGAATTCATGTTGCAAAAATGGCTGGAATGCCTAAAGATGTATTAAACAAAGCAAATGATATGCTAGAGCAACTTGAACAGTCCCGCTCATCAAAAGAGTTAATTGTTAATGAAATTTCTCCTCAGTTGGAGTTTTTTAATATTAGTGATCCTATTCTTGAGGAATTGAAAAATGATTTAGAAAATTTAAATTTGGATGAATTAACTCCGATTGAAGCACTTCTTAAATTAAATGAACTTAAAAGAAAGATAAATAATTAGCATTTTTTTTTAATTTTAACACCCTAATAAAAACTAACTAAATCGATTAAGTAATGAAGAAATTTATTCCCTTTTACTACTTTCTGTTCTTTACAATTTTCATAAATGCTCAAAACCTGAAATCACCGGATAATAATTTTGATTTGATTTTTACAATTGACGAAAATGGAAGACCAACCTATTCACTAAATTTTCAAGAAGAGCCTGTTATTCTGAACAGTGGATTAGGATTTATACTAAAAGATAATGTTGAGTGGATGAAAACCGATACTTTGGACATGATAAGTGATTTTAAAGTTGTCAATGTTTCATTTGATACTGTAGACGAAACATGGAATCCAGTTTGGGGTGAAGAAAATGAAATTAGAAATAATTACAATGAAATGTTTGTAGAACTTGAGCAAAAAGAATCCCAGAGAAAAGTAAATATTAGATTTAGATTATTTGATGATTCACTTGGTTTTAGATATGAATTTCCATTACAAGAAAATTTGGGATCTTTTATTGTCATTGACGAAAAAACCGAGTTTGCAATGACGGGCGATCATAAGGCCATATGGATTCCAGGTGACTATGATACTCAGGAATATAATTACACAACATCTAAGCTTACTGAAATTAAACAAAAATCTATTGAGTTTAAGGAAGAAAATGTTTCAATGTACAGATTTTCTGATTGGGGAGTTCAAACTGCATTAATGATGAAGTCTGACAGTGGTCTCTATATAAATATTCATGAGGCTGCATTGATAGAATATTCTGCAATGCATTTGGAATTTAATCCTTCAACTATGACTTTTGAAAGTCATCTTACACCTGATGCATATGGTAATATGGCTTATATGAACGCACCTCATAATACCCCATGGAGAACGGTCATAGTAAGTGATGATGCAAGAGATATTTTAGCAAGTAGAATTACTTACAATTTAAACGAACCCTCGAAGATCGAAGATACTTCATGGATAAAACCCACAAAATACATGGGTGTATGGTGGGAGATGATTACAGGTCAAAGTACTTGGTGGTATACCAATGATCTTTCCTCAGTAAGAATAAACGAAACAAATTATGATGAGTTAGAGCCAAATGATTCACATGCTGCAAATAATAAGAAAGTAATGAGGTATATAGACTTTGCAGCTCAACATGGTTTTGATGCCTTACTTGTTGAGGGATGGAACATTGGATGGGAGGATTGGTTTAACAAGAAAAAAGATTATGTATTTGACTTTTTGACTCCTTATCCTGATTTTGATATTGAAAAGTTAAATAACTATGCCAAAGAAAAAGGTATAAGTTTAATGATGCACCATGAGACATCTGGCGCCATAAGAAATTATGAAAGACACATGGATCAAGCATATTCGCTTATGAATAAACATGGCTATAAGTCGGTAAAGAGTGGTTATGTTGGACGGATAATTCCCGCTGGAGAAAGACATTATGGTCAATACATGGTTGATCATTATATTTATGCGATAGATAAAGCTGCTGACTACAAGATTATGGTAAATGCACATGAAGCTGTAAGACCAACAGGTGTCGCACGAACTTATCCAAATCATATTGGTAATGAATCAGCCAGAGGTGCTGAATTTCGTGGTTCAAAGTTAAATCATACGACTATTTTACCCTTTTCAAGATTAATCGGTGGTCCTATGGATTACACCCCAGGAATCTTTGAAATGGACCCTAGAAAAAATAGACCTGATTTTACACCAAATTTAAATGAAACTCTTGCTCCCGGTTCAGTTACCACAACATTAGCTAATCAACTTGGTCTGTATGTTGTTATATATAGTCCTTTGCAAATGGCCGCAGATT
This sequence comes from uncultured Bacteroidota bacterium, assembly GCA_902518355.1. Lineage (GTDB taxonomy): Bacteria > Bacteroidota > Bacteroidia > Flavobacteriales > Flavobacteriaceae > MED-G13. The sequence goes on from CABYFY010000005.1 coordinate 28,285, forward strand.
TACCTAAGAACTATATGCGATTTCCTGATGCTTTTCAATTTATTAAAGATGTTGCTTTAGATTGGGATAAATCCGTTTATTTAGAGGCTGAGCCTGGTGAGTATGTAACCATTGCCAGAAAAGAAAAGGGTGCTGATAATTGGTTTGTCGGAAATTCAAACGGTTATAATAAAAGGAATGCAGAAATTGATTTTAGTTTTCTTGATAATAACAAAAAATATACTGCTACAATATATAGAGATTCAAAGGATGCAGACTATGCAAAAAATCCACAATCTTATAAAATAGAAACTAAGACTGTTACCTCTAAAAGTAAAATTAAAATACCAACAGTTCCTGCTGGAGGATTTGCTATTTCAATTTTCCCTAATTAAGTTTCATATTTGAAAATTTATATTAAATTTGCATCCGCACTTAAGGTGCATGATCTTTTAAATATTGCGAAAGTAGCTCAGGGGTAGAGCATCACCTTGCCAAGGTGAGGGTCGCGGGTTCAAATCCCGTCTTTCGCTCACATACAATATAAGCTGAAGTGGTGGAATTGGTAGACACGTTGGACTTAAAATCCAATGGATAGTAATATCCGTGCGGGTTCAAGTCCCGCCTTCAGTACAAAACCCCCGTCTTTATGATGGGGGTTTTTAATTTATCTAAATCTTGATTTTTTCTTTTTCTTTGATTTTTTTCTAGAGCTAATTTTCTTTCTTGTTCTTCTTTTTTCTTCTCTTCGTCTAGGTCTTTCTTCATCCAAATCAATTGAAGTCCCCAAAACAATATCATTACCTCTAAAATCAATCTTTTTAATATTTGACTTTAATTCGTCAGCAAAATCTTTGTCAATTTCAAAAAAACTCTGGTATCGGTTGAGTTCAATTTTTCCAATTTCAATATCGTTAGATTTAAGAGCTCTGTTAATAATTGAAATAATATCAATTGGTGTTGCTCTGTGTTTTCTTCCAATATTAATCGAAAACCCAGTCATTGATTTTTTGTTTCCTCTTTTTTTCTCTGATTTTTTACTTCTTTTAGATTGTAGTTTATTAGCTTCTTTATAATAGTTTAAAAATCTGTTAAATTCTACAGAAACAAATCTTTTGATTAACTCATCTCTATCAAGCCATTCAAGTTTTTGATAAATATCCTTTAAAAATGGTTTTATTTGTTTTTCATCAACTTCAACATTTTCAATTTTATCTATCATTTTATAAAGTTGATTGGAACAAATTTCCACTCCGGTTGGAACGTCCTTATTTACAAATTTAATCCCTCCCTTTTTTTCAATTGATTTTATTTTTCTTCTTTCACTTTCATTTGAGATAGCAATTGAAATCCCGCTTTTACCTGCTCTTGCAGTTCTACCACTTCGGTGGATGTAAACTTCTGGATCATCAGGTAATGAGTAATTTATTACGTGCGTTATATCATCTACATCTAAGCCACGTGCAGCTACATCAGTTGCAATTAAAATTTGTAATGACTTATTTCTAAATCTTTGCATAACCTCATCTCTTTGATTTTGAGATAAATCTCCGTGAATAGCATCTGCATTATATCCCTCAGCCATAAATTTATTTGCAATATCTTTTGTGTGTCTTTTTGTCCTACAGAATACTATACCATATATATTAGGATTAAAATCGGCAATTCTTTTTAATGCTTCATATTTATTTCTAGAACTAACATTGTATATATGATGCTCAATATTTTTTGCGCCTGAATTAATTTTGGATACGCTAATTTCTTTTGCATCACTCATGTATCTTTTGGAGATACTTTTAACTTCCTTGGAAATAGTTGCAGAAAAAAGCATGGTTTGTCGATCGTCTCTTGTTCTTTCTAGTATAAAATCTAAATCATCTTTAAAGCCCATACTTAACATTTCATCAGCTTCATCCAATACGACCTTGTCAACCAATTCTAATTTTAAAACTTTTCTTTTGATTAAATCCTTGGTTCTTCCAGGTGTACCAACAACAATATGAACCCCTTTATTTAAAGATTTAATTTGTGTGTCAATATTGGTCCCACCATAAACTGCTAAAATTTTTATTCCAGATACATATTTTGAGTAAGTTTCTAAATCTTTACATATTTGAATACAAAGTTCTCTGGTGGGGCATAATATTATAGATTGTACGTATTTATTTTTTAATTCGGTTTTTTGAATTACTGGTAGTCCAAATGCTGCTGTTTTCCCAGTACCTGTTTGAGCCAGTGAAATTAAATCCCTGTTTTCAAGTAATAAAAACGGTATTGATTGTTCTTGAACTTCAGTCGGGTTGATAAAGCCCATTTCATTTATGCCTTTACATAAATCTTTTGCTACACCAATTTCTTTAAATTTTGACATAAAATATTTTCTCGCTGCAAATGTCGACTATTTAATTCGGTATTCAATCAAAAAAAATAGATTAAAATTTTTTGATTTCATTTTTTATTTAAAAAAATAGATTATTATATTTACATCAATGAAAAAATTACAATTAAATATGTGGTGGTGGAAACATGAAATATTCATTTCGTGAGGTAGTCGCTATATTTTAATTTGAAAAAAGCTTATCATCACGATAAGCTTTTTTTTTGTTCATGATTGGTTTTAGTTTGTTTTTTTAACGGGGGTGTAAAAGCCCCCATTAAGAAGTAAAAATGAAAAAATTTAGATTAAAGACATATAAAAAGAAATTTTTAGTAGACACAATTACACCTGTAAGTGTTTATTTAAGAATTAGAGATAAATATCCTAATAGCCTTCTCTTAGAGAGTAGCGATTACAACTCAAATAATAATAGTTTCTCATATATATGCTTTAATCAGATTGCATCTTTTGAAGTTTTTGAAGATATTCTATCAACGAAATTTCCTGACAAGTCAAACAATGAAATTTCTTGCTCTAAAGAAAATTTAATCATTGAACTACAAAATTTCATAAATCGATTTAAAGTTGAATCTTCTGAATTACCATTCATTAGCAACGGTCTTTTTGGATACACCTCTTATGATGCTGTAAAATATTTTGAGGATATAGAAATTAGTGCGAAAGATGATTCAGTAAAAATTCCTGATATGTATTATGGTATTTATAAAAATATTATTGCAATTAATCATTTCAAGAACGAGGCATATATTTTTTGTCATTCTTCAGATGAGCAAAATAATATTGACAAAATATATCAACTTATAAAAGTATCTAGTACAAGTAATTATAAATTTAATTCTATTGATGATATAAATTCAAATCTGACTGACAAAGAATTTATAAAACAAGTTAATTATGCCAAGAATCATTGTAAAAGGGGAGACGTTTTTCAACTGGTTTTATCTAGGCGATTTTCTCAAAAATTTTCTGGAGATGACTTCAATGTATACAGAGCACTAAGAAGTATAAACCCCTCTCCATACTTATTTTATTTTGATTATGGAGGTTACAAAATTTTTGGTAGTTCACCGGAAGCCCAACTTGTTATTAAGGAAGAGTTAGCTGAAATTCACCCTATCGCAGGTACTTTTAAAAGAACTGGAAATGAAACAGAGGATAAAATACTTGCTGAAAAATTACTAAATGACCCAAAAGAAGGAAGTGAGCATGTTATGTTAGTCGATCTTGCTAGAAATGATTTAAGTAGGAATTGTCAGCTTGTTAAGGTTGAAAAATTTAAAGAAGTACAATATTTCTCTCATGTTATTCATTTAGTAAGTAAAGTGACAGGTAGGCTGGATAACAATGATAAAAATTTAAAAATAATTGCAGACACTTTTCCTGCTGGAACCCTTTCTGGAGCACCAAAACACATGGCTATGACATTAATCGAAAAATATGAAAAAACTAATAGAGGTTATTATGGAGGTGCAATAGGAATATTAGATTTCAATGGGGATTTTAATCATGCTATAATGATAAGAACTTTCCTAAGTAAAAATAACTTTTTGTATTGGCAAGCAGGTGCTGGGATTGTAGATAAGTCTGACGAAAATAATGAATTACAAGAGGTTTATAATAAATTAAATGCATTAACAAAGTCAATTAAAATGGCTGATAAATTATAAAATGAATAAGGTTTTAGTAATAGATAATTACGATAGTTTTACTTACAATTTGGTACACCTAATTAAGGAAATGAATTATGATGTAACCGTTGTCAGAAATGATAAATTTAATTTAGATGATATCTCAAAATTTGATAAAATTTTATTATCACCTGGCCCTGGGATTCCCGACGAGGCAGGTCTATTGAAAAAAGTAATTGAAAAGTATGGCCCAACAAAAAGTATTCTTGGAATATGTCTTGGCCAACAAGCTATTGCTGAAGTCTATGGTGGATCTTTGAAAAATTTAGATGAAGTATTTCATGGAATTTCATCTAACATAAACCTTTGTGTAAAAGACGAATCAATTTTTCATGGAATCAAAAATAATTTTCAAGCAGCTAGATATCATTCATGGGTCGTAGACAATATTTCTGATCAACTTGAAATAACGTCTGTCGATGACAATAATCAAATTATGTCGATAAGACACACCCAATATGATGTTAAGGGAGTTCAGTTTCATCCTGAATCTATTTTAACCCCTTATGGAAAAAAAATTATAGAAAACTGGATTAATAATTAAAATGAAAGAAATTTTAACAAGATTAATAAATCATGAAAATTTAGATGAAAAAGAATCTAAAGAAATTCTTATTGATATTTCAATGGGAAAATATAATCATGAACAGGTTGCTTCTTTTTTGACAGTTTTTATGTTAAGAGGAACATCAACAAATGAGCTTATTGGATTTAGAAATGCATTGCTAGAATTATGTGTAAAATTGGATTTTAGTGATTTTGAAACCATTGATTTGTGTGGCACTGGCGGTGATAATAAAAATACATTTAATATCTCTACCTTGGCATCTTTTGTTACAGCTGGTGCAGGAATTCATGTTGCAAAACATGGTAATTATTCCGTTTCTTCAGCTTGTGGTTCATCCAATGTGTTAGAGTATTTTGGTATAAAATTTACAAATGAAGAAGACTATTTAAAAACCTGTTTAAATAAGGCTCATATATGTGTCTTACATGCTCCATTATTTCATCCTGCAATGAAAAATATTGCACCTGTGAGAAAGGCACTCGGAATGAAAACATTTTTTAATATTTTAGGTCCATTGGTAAATCCTTGTCGACCAAATAATCAACTTGTTGGTGTATACGGATTGGATATTCTAAGACTTTATAAGTCTGTTTTTGAAACAACTAAGGGATTTAAATATTCAATTGTTCATTCTTTAGATGGCTACGATGAAATTTCATTAACAGGAGATTCAAAAGTTGTTTCAAATAATAATGAGTTATTAATAAAACCTAAAGATTTTGATTCAAAGATAATTTCCCCTGAAAAAATCTTTGGTGGTAATTCTATTGAGCAAGCTGCTTCAATTTTTCTTGATGTTTTAAATTTGAGATCTACGAAAGAGCAAACTGATGTTGTTCTTGCAAACTCTGCTTTGGCAATTTCTACTGCAAAAGAAATCGGAATTTCCGAAGCTTTTGACTTAGCAAAAGACTCATTATTAAGTAAAAAAGCCCTTCAATCATTTAATACATTAATTGAACTAAGTAAATGAATATTCTGAATAAAATAATTCGCCATAAAGAAAATGAGATAAATCATCTCAAACTAAATTATACCACAAGTCAATTAGAGTCTTCTTTATTTTTTGATAGAGAAACTATTTCTTTAAAAAGCAAATTAAAATCAAGCAGCTCTGGAATAATTGCAGAGCATAAAAGAAAATCTCCATCAAAAGATATCATCAACAATAAACTAAAAATACAAGAGGTTATTAGCGGCTATCAAGATGCAGGAGTTTGTGGAATTTCAGTTCTAACAGACTTTGATTTCTTTGGTGGGACAAATGATGATTTAAAAATTGCTAGAGAAATTTTTGAAGGACCAATTTTAAGAAAAGATTTTATTTTAGATGAATTTCAAATTGTTGAATCAAAATCATTAGGCGCTGATGTAATTTTATTAATCGCTTCAGTTTTAAGTAAACAGAAAATTTTCAAGCTGTCCAAGCTAGCTAATGAGTTACATCTAGAAGTCTTGGCAGAAATTCATAATGAGAATGAACTAGAAAAGGTAATGAATCCATATATAGATTTGATTGGAGTGAATAATAGGGATTTAAAAATATTTAAAACAGATATAAACATCTCAAAAAACATCTCAAAAAAAATTCCTAGTGATTTTTTAAAGATTTCAGAGAGTGGAATTGACAATTATAATACTGTCAAAGATTTAAGGAAATATGGATTCAATGGTTTTTTAATAGGGGAATATTTTATGAAAACAATAAATCCCGGACTGGCCGCAAGCGAGTTTATAAAAAAAATTGAAGTATGAAATTAAAAATTTGTGGCATGAAATATAATGATAATATCAGTTTAATTTCAAAATTAAACCCTGATTATATGGGTTTTATATTTTATAATAAATCAAAAAGATTTTTCGATAATGAACCAATACCAAGGGTTAATAAAAATATTAAAAAGGTAGGTGTTTTTGTTGATCCTGAAATCGAATACCTAAACTTTATTATTAAAAAATATAGTTTAGATTTAGTACAATTACATGGAAATGAGAAACCTGATTTTATATCACAAATTCGAGATGTTAAAATAATAAAAGCATTTTCAATTGATAAAAATTTCAATTTTAATTCAACCGAAAATTATATGAAATGCGATTATTTTCTTTTTGATACAAAAGGAAAATTACCGGGGGGTAATGGAATATCTTTTGACTGGAAAATTTTAACAAGCTATAAATTTAATAAACCATATTTCTTAAGTGGCGGTATTGGTTTACACAATATAGAGGAACTAAAAGACTTTTTTAGTTCAACAATTTCAAAATACTGTTTTGCAATAGATATTAATAGTCACTTTGAAATTGAGTATGCAAAAAAAGATTATGAATTAATTAAAAATTTTAAAAATGAGTTATAATGTAAATTCTAAAGGTTACTATGGAGATTTTGGAGGCGCATATATTCCAGAAATGCTCTTACATAATATTGATGAGCTTAAAGAAAATTATATTAAAATAATGAGTGATGATAGTTTTCAGCAAGAATTTAATCAATTGCTTAAAGACTATGTTGGTAGGCCATCTCCTCTATATTTTTCAAAAAATTTATCTGAAAAATATTCAGCTAAAATATATTTAAAAAGAGAAGATCTAAATCACACAGGAGCACATAAAATTAACAATACAATAGGACAAATAATACTTGCAAAAAGATTAAAAAAATCGCGAATTATTGCTGAAACTGGAGCAGGACAACATGGAGTGGCTACAGCAACAGTTTGTGCTTTAATGGGTTTAAAATGCATCGTATATATGGGTGCCACTGACGTTAAAAGACAGGCTCCAAATGTTGCAAGAATGAAAATGTTAGGAGCTGATGTCATTCCTGTAACATCTGGAAGCTCAACTTTAAAAGATGCAACAAATGAAGCAATGAGAGACTGGATTAATAATCCAATTGATACTCATTATATTGTTGGGAGCGTTGTTGGACCGCATCCTTTTCCTGACATGGTTGCTAGATTTCAGTCTGTTATTTCAAAAGAGATAAAAGAACAACTTCTTTTAGCTGAAGGAAGAAATTACCCAGATTATTTAATCGCTTGTGTAGGTGGAGGAAGTAATGCGGCTGGAACGTTTTATGATTATTTGGACGATGAAAGAGTAAAAATTATTTGTGTTGAGGCATCTGGAAAAGGAGTAAATTCTGGAAAATCAGCTGCGACTACAAAATTGGGTAAAACGGGAATTATACATGGGAGCAAGACCTTACTTATGCAAACCGATGACGGTCAAATAACTGAACCCTATTCAATTTCAGCTGGATTAGATTATCCAGGAATAGGGCCTATGCATGCTAATTTGTTTACCTCAGGAAGAGGTGAGTTTATTTCAATAGATGATGATGAGGCAATGTCAGCTGGTTTGCAATTGTCACAACTTGAAGGAATTATTCCTGCTATTGAAACCTCACATGCTTTAGCAGTATTTGATCATAAAAAATTTAACTCGACTGATATAATTGTTCTAAACCTTTCAGGTAGAGGTGATAAAGATCTAGAGAATTATATAAATTATTTTAATATATAATGAACAGAATTAGCAAAACTCTTAAAGAAAAAGACAATATTTTGTCAATATATTTTACCGCAGGATTTCCTGAATTAAATAGTACAATTGAAATAATTAAAAATTTAGTTTCTGCTGGTGTGGATATGATTGAAATTGGTTTACCATTTAGTGACCCTTTAGCTGATGGTGAGACTATTCAGATGAGCTCAAAAATTGCATTAGATAATGGAATATCAACAAATATTCTATTTGAACAACTCAAAGAAATTAGAAATCATGTCAATATTCCTTTAATAATCATGGGGTATTTCAATCCTATTTTCCAATTTGGAGTTGAGGAGTTTTGTAAAAAGTGTAATGAAATTGGAATTGATGGCTTAATAATTCCTGACTTGCCAATTGATATTTACCTTTCCAATTATAAAATAATTTTTGAAAAAAATCAACTTCAAAATATATTTTTAATTACTCCGCAAACTAATAAAAAAAGAATAGAATATATAGATAAAAATAGCGATGGATTTCTTTATGTTGTAAGTTCATCAAGTATAACTGGCTCTACAAATAAATTCGATGAAAGCAGTATAAATTATTTCAAAAAATTAGAAAAAATGAATTTATCTACACCTAAAATTATTGGTTTTGGAATTTCAGATAATGAAAATTTCAATACTGCTAGTAAATACTCAAAGGGTTGTATTGTGGGCAGCGCTTTTATAAAATACATTCAAAAAAATGGTTTAAAAAACATCCACAATTTCATCAATCAAATTAAAATAGTAAATTAATTTTTAATCAATTTTTTAACTAGATAGCCGTCAACTTTTAAAATATAAGTTCCTTTACTCAGGAAGCTTAAATCCAAAATTTCTATATTATAATTTTTAAATTCCCTTAATTTCCTTCCTGATAAATCGTATAATTCGATATTAATTGGTCTACCTGAATTGATTTGAATATAATCTTCAAATGGATTGGGAAAATAATTAAGTGTATCACTATCAATTTCATTATTTGATAAGGCAGCATCAATAATTTTATAAACACCTCCATTAATTGATGCTATATAAAGCTCACCATTTATATCTTCACCAAATGAAACCCAACTGCCATTTATATTTGGAAACGCAAGGGACATGTCCCATTCATCATTCTCATTTTTTGAAAGTAATCCAATTTCACCACTACAATAGTCAGCGAAAAAATAAACCCCATTCAACCCCGATATTTGATTACCTCGATACACATATCCACCAGTTATTGAACACTTAAAGTCTCCACTACTGTAATGCGAATATGTCGAAACAGGAAAAGTTAGACCTTCTTCAGGGCAACCAGACAGATTATAAGGTTCGTTGCCCTCATAACATCTCCATCCATAATTTATATTAGCAGGATTATTTTGAACCATATTAATCTCTTCATATTCATTTTGACCAACATCCGCAATCCATAAATCTCCGTTTAAACTGTCAAAGGAAAATTTCCATGGATTTCTTAGCCCAACACTCCAAATCTCATCTCCATAAGGATTATTTTCTGGGATTGAATATGCCCCACTGTTTACATTTATTCTTAGCATCTTTCCCAATAATGATTCGGTATTTTGAGAAAAATTTTGTGGATCTCCACCACTTCCACCATCACCCATTCCTATGTATAGATTTCCATCAGGCCCAAAATTTATACAACCCCCATTATGATTTGCGTATGGCTGATTAATTTCAAGTAAAATAGTTTCACTGTCATTGGCAATGTCCTGATTGGCACTTACAGAAAATTTTGATATTGTTGTAGCTCCACTATTATTTGTGTAATTAACAAAGAAAAATGGATTTTCAGGGTAATTTGGGTGAAATGCTAAACCAAGTAATCCTCTCTCATTAGCATTGGTGGACACTCTATCTTCAATATCCAAAAATGGAGTTGAATTTATACTTCCGTTCTGATTTAAAATTTTAATTTTTCCTGATTTTTCAACTACAAATAATCTTTCATCTCCGGCATTTTTTATTTCAACAGGACTATTGAAAGATGGTCCGAATGATTCCAAAAGTACACTTTGTGAGAAGCTTGAATTATAACATAAAAATATCAGAGTTAAGTAGTTTATCAGTTTTTTCATTTTAAATCATTTAGTATTATTTTAACAGCACCCTTTTTTTTATCAAAATACTCTTTGCATTTTTTTGACATTTTTATCAATAAATTTTCATTATCGATAAGTGATTCAATTGCATTATAAAATTCATTATAATTTGAAATACTGATCATATTCCCATTTTTAATCATTTCGTTAGCTTCTTCAAACTTTTGATAGTTTTTACCGATAATTATTGGCTTCGAAAAGTATGCAGGTTCTAATGTATTATGTAATCCTTTTTTACCCATGCCACCTCCGACATATGAAATTGAACTGTAATTATACAGAGCAGATAACATACCTATATTATCTACTATTACGCAGGAGAATTCTTGCAGATTAGTGTTTGATTTAATATCTGAGTAAAGAATTGATTCATCCCCTAAATTTTTTTTTATTCTTTTAGGGTTATTAGAAATTTCATGAGGCGCAATAATGTATTTTAATTTTCTGTCAGAATTTTTAATATAATGTAGAATAATATCTTCATCTTCCCTCCATGTGCTACCAAAGACAATACATGTCTTGTTATCTATAAATTTGCTGATATTATCAGAGGCTTTTTTGGTTAATTTTGAAATATCAGCATCAAATCTTAAATCACCACAAATGATTGTATTTTTATTTCCTATAGATTCAATTACTTTTTTAGACTTTTCGTTTAAAGTATATATTGAATCAAACTGTTTAATCCCAGAATTAATTTTTAAAAGTTTTTTTAAGAAATTTGTTCTAAAATTACCACCCACAGAATAAACCTTTGACCCATTAAGTTTGGCATGTTTAATATAATTTGGCCAAACCTCATTTTTAATAAAAAATGTAGCTGTTGGTTTAATTATATTATAAAATTTAACACAATTTTTATTTGATGCAAGAGGAAGATATATGATACAATCAAATAAATCATTTTCTACATTTTCGTAACCTGAAGGAGAAATGAACGAAAGTAAAAACTTGTGATTTTCAAATCTCTTTTTAAGATTTTCGATTAACTTTTTTGACAACAAATACTCTCCGTGAGATGCACAGTGAATATGTATAATCATGTCATCTTTCTTAAAACAAAGATTCAGTTTTTTAAAACTATTTTTTCTCCCCATTATCCCTTTTTTAATTTTCTTTGAAAAGAGAGAGAATAGTGGAAGAATAAGTTCAGATATTTTAATTAAAAAAAAATTAATATTATATATTTTAAAACAAAAATAACTAAAAAGAGATTCATCAAAGTCAAGAAGTTTTTTTAAAACTTGAAATCAAAATTAAAATCATTCCGGACGTAACAGATAAGTCTGCAATATTAAAAATCCCTGTTTTAAAAAACTCAAAATTTAAATAAAGAAAGTCGGTCACTGATCCGTAGACGATTCTATCAAAAATATTTCCTACACCACCACCAATAATTAATGAAAATCCGATAATTGAGGTTTTGTCTAACGATTTCTCCAAGTAAGTATAAACAGTTATGCCAACCAAAACTATAACAGGTAAAATAATTAACAATAAGACCCTTAGTGTCTCTGGTAATTCACTACCCATTCCTAAAAATGCTCCGGTGTTTTCAACTTTTATTAATGTGAATATATCCCCAACAATACTTGTTTCTATATAACTTTCAAAGTTATGTCTTACCCAAACTTTTGAAATTTGATCAAAGGCAATACCTAATAAAACAATTATTGTTATTAATATGTTGCGTTTTCTTCTATCAATCATTTTCTAAATTTAGTGAACCTGCCTCTATATGCCTATTAATTTTCCTTACCAAACCTTGTAAAACTTTTCCTGGTCCAACCTCAATAAATTCAGTTGCACCATCATTAATCATATTATTAATTGATTGAGTCCATCTCACAGGGCTGGTGAGTTGAGAAATTAAATTTTCTTTTATTTCATTTTCTGTTGATAAAGCATGCCCACTGACATTTTGGTATATTGGACATAATGGATTTGAAAAAAAGGTTTTATTAATAGCATCTTCTAGTTCTTTTTTTGCTTCTTCCATTAAAGGAGAATGAAATGCTCCACCAACAGGTAATACTAGGGCACGTCTTGCGCCAATTTCTTTTAGTTTTTCACATGCTATTTCTATAGAATTTAATTCACCTGAAATAACCAATTGACCAGGACAATTATAATTTGCAGCTACAACAGTACCATTAATTTCTCCACAAATCTTTTCAACAATATTATCTTCCAGACCCAAAACAGCTGCCATTGTTCCTGGATTATTTTCACAAGCTTTTTGCATAGCATTAGCTCTGATTGAAACTAATTTTAACCCATCTTCAAAGGAGATTGATTTATTTACAACTAATGCTGAAAATTCTCCTAACGAATGGCCTGCAACCATCTCCGGTAAAATTCCGTTTTCTTTACTTAATGCTAATATAACTGAGTGTAAAAAAATTGCTGGCTGAGTTACCGATGTTTGTTTTAAATCTTCAGCAGAACCATCAAACATAATATCACTTATTCTAAATCTTAAAATTTCATTTGCTATATTAAATAAATCATATGCGGTTTTCGAATTTTCAAATAAATCCTTACCCATCCCTGGAAATTGAGCTCCTTGACCTGGAAAAATATATGCTTTCATTATCTAATTTTAATATAAGTTTTATATGTGAATGAAAATTGATGTCTTTCATCTTTTTCATTAAATTCCTCATTAACAAGCTCCCATTTATCCTCATCAATTTTTGGGAAAAAAGTATCAGCTTTAAATTTTTCATGAACCCTTGTAAGTTCAATTTTATCACCTAGGTCCATGGCTAATTTATAAATTTGTCCACCCCCTATAATAAAAGGGTTTTCATCATCACCTGTTTCTCTTATAGCATCTTCAAAGTTATTCACAACTGTAACTTCATCAGAAAAGGAAATGTTTTTATTTCTAGAGATAACAATGTGTTTTCTGTTTGGTAACAACCCAGGAAATGAATCAAAAGTTTTTCTTCCCATTATGATACTGTGACCAGAGGTTAATTTTTTAAATCTTTTTAGGTCATTGGGTAAACTCCAAATAAGGTCATTGTCTTTACCAATTGCATTATTTTCAGCAGCAGCAACAATAATAGTAATAGATTTTTTCATTAAAATAAATTAAACGGCAACTTTACCTTTTATATGCGGATGAGGGTCATAATTTTCTAAAATGAAATCTTCAAATTTAAAGTCAAAAATATTTTTAACCTCATTATTTATTTTAATAGTTGGTAATTTCTTTGGTTCTCTTGTTAATTGCAATTTCATCTGCTCGAAATGATTGGTGTAAATATGCGCATCGCCAAATGTGTGTATGAAATCACCTGGCTCTAAATCGCAGACCTGAGCTATCATAAGGGTTAATAGTGAATAGGAGGCAATATTAAAGGGCACACCCAGAAAGATATCAGCACTTCTTTGATATAATTGACATGAAAGCTTGCCATTGATAACATGAAATTGAAAAAAAGCATGACAAGGGGGTAAAGCAGCTTTTCCATTAGCAACATTAGTTTCGAATGATTTAGAAGTATCAGGTAAAACAGAAGGATTCCAAGCTGAAATCAAGTGCCGTCTACTATTTGGATTATTTTTTAAGTCGTTTATCAAATTTGAAATCTGATCAATTCCATCATTATTCCAATTTCTCCATTGAAAACCATAAACTGGTCCAAGGTCACCGTTAGAATCAGCCCAAGCGTTCCATATATTTACACCATTATCTTTTAAGTATTTTATGTTTGTGCCGCCGTTTAAGAACCATAAAAGTTCATAAATTATTGATTTCAGATGTAGTTTTTTGGTTGTAACCATTGGAAATCCATCCGAAAGATTGAATCTCATTTGATATCCAAACACACTTTTAGTTCCAGTTCCGGTTCTATCTTCTTTAAGTTCTCCATTTTCAAGAACATGTTTAACTAAGTCTAAATATTGTCTCATAAAATTCAGTTAGTAAAAATAATTAATAGTGAGAATCTTAATTAAAAAGAAAACTAAAAGTTATTAACTTTTTAGCCAATAATCATACCGGCAATTGTTGCTGATAAAAGAGAAGCTAAAGTACCCCCGATTAGTGCTTTAAATCCAAATTTTGAAAGGTTTTTTCTTTGTTTAGGTTCAAGAGCTCCAATTCCACCAATTTGAATTCCTATTGAGGCAAAATTTGCAAAACCACATAGCATATAGGTGGCAATAATTATTGATTTCTGATAATTCAAATGAATTAAATTTGTAGCATCTTTTAAATCAGACAACTGTATATATCCAATAAATTCACTTGCTGCTAATTTTATTCCTAATAGTTGGCCCATAAGTGTAACATCTTCTTTAGCAACTCCAATCAACCACATAACTGGAGCAAAAATATATCCCAATATTAATTCTAAAGACAATTCAGAGTAAACCGTTCTGTCACTAATCCAATCGTTTAAATTTGTTAGTTCTCCAAAGCCACTTAATATATAATTGATTAATGCAATGAAGGCGATAAATACTAAAAGCATCGCAGCAATATTTGCAGCTAGCTTTAAACCTTCTGATGTTCCAATAGATATAGCATCTAAAAAATTTGAACCTATTTTATCTTGGGATACTTCAACATTTGAATCAATTTTTTCTGTTTCAGGATAAAGAATTTTAGAAATTACAATTGCACCAGGAGCAGCCATTACCGAAGCAGTTAATAGGTGTTTTGCGTAATAAACCTTAAGCTCTGGATCATCTCCACCAAGAAAACCAATGTAAGCAGCTAGTACACCTCCTGCTACTGTAGCCATTCCCCCAATCATCACCAGCAAAATTTCTGATTTTGACATTTTTTCAAGATATGCTTTAATCATTAGCGGAGACTCAGTTTGACCAAGAAAGATATTTCCTGCAACACTTAAACTTTCTGGACCAGAAACACCTAAAAGTTTAGATAAGAGCAATGCCATAACTCTAACTATTTTTTGTATGATTCCAAGATAAAATAGAATAGATGTTAATGCTGCAAAAAATATTACTGTAGGTAAAATGGAAAAAATAAATACATTTCCAAAATTTTCTGCACTTACTAAATCACCAAATAAAAATTTAGTACCCTCCATTGTGAAATCCAGAATTTTTACAAAAACCTTACCTGCACTCTCAAAAATCATCTTAACCCAAGAAATTTTTAAAACTCCAACTGCAAGAATAAGCTGAAGAAGTAATCCTGTCGATGCAGTTTTCCAGTTAATGGCCTTTTTATTACTTGAAAGTAGATAAGTTGTTAAAATTAAAAATGATATCCCCAGGAGACCTCTTAGAAACCCTTCAAGGGTAAATCCGTTACTGGGAATTATGTCTTGCTCTTGTGCAAAAACAAAAGTATTTGCAGCAATAAATAACAAGCTAGTTAAAAATATCTTTTTTTTATCTGTTAGAAATTTCATCTCTTATTTTTGCTGCTGACTCGTAATTTTCATTTTGAACGGCAATTTTTAATAATTCCTCTAATTCTTTCTTTGACTTCTCTTTTAGATCATCAATTGTTGTTGTTTCAGCTTTTTCATCCGAAAATAACTCTTTAAGCAGAGACTTTTCGTCAATTTCTTTTTCAATTTTTAATACAACCCCAGCTTTTTCAAGAATATTTTCATAAGTATATATAGGTGCCTCAAATCTTATAGCCAAGGCGATAGCATCACTAGATCTAGAATCTATTATTTCCTCTATCCCATCTCTTTCACAAATAACACTAGAGTAAAAAACTCCGTCAACAAGCTTATGAATAATTACTTGTTTAATTTTTATGTCAAATCTTACGCAAAAATTTTTAAATAAATCATGGGTTAATGGTCTAGGGGGTTTGATTTCTTTTTCAATTGCGATAGCTATAGATTGCGCTTCGTTGGTTCCAATTACAATGGGTAATTTTCTTTCGCCTTCAATTTCACTTAAAATTAACGCGTAGGCACCATTTTGAGTTTGACTGTATGAAATACCATTAATTAGTAATTGAACAAGATTCATATTGTAAAACTAGTATTATGTTTTAAGTAAAAAAAATTAACCCTAATCATTTACTGATTTAAATTCCTTCAGCTTATCAATCAGATTAGGAACAACATCAAATGCATCTCCAACAATTCCATAGTCAGCTGCTTTGAAAAAAGGAGCATCAGGATCTGTATTTATTACAACTTTTACTTTTGACGAATTAACTCCAGCTAAATGCTGAATTGCACCTGAAATTCCTATAGCAATATACAAATTCGATGAAACAGGCTTTCCGGTTTGTCCAACATGTTCACTATGAGGTCTCCAACCTAAATCAGAAACAGGCTTTGAACACGCTGTAGCTGCACCTAAAACTTCAGCTAAATTTTCAATGAGATGCCAATTTTCGGGCCCCTTTAAACCTCTTCCCCCAGAAACAACAATATCTGCATCAGCGATTGTGACTTTATTTGATGTTTTTTCAATAGAAGATACTTTATTTCTTCTTTCTGAAATGTTAAAATTAAAATCTGAAATTTCAGTTTTTGTAGGATTTTCCTTTAGGCCAAAAGAATTTTTTGAAACGGCCAAAATACTATTACTTTTAGTTATTTCTACAGTCTCAAAAGCCTTATTTGTAAATGTGTTTCTCACAACAACTAAATTATTATCCTTAACCGGTATTGAAATTATATTAGTGACGTAGCCTGCATCAATTTTTACCGAAAGTATTCCGCCAATGTATTTTGAATTTGAACTCGAGCTTAAGACAAGTATACTACAATTCTCACTCTTGAAAACATCACTTATACAATCAGAATAAATTCCAGCATCAAAATTTTTTAGCTCATCATTTTCTGAGTTAATTATTTTTTTAACTCCATAATCAGATAATTTTTCAGGATTTTTTGAATTAAAACATATTGCCCTCACACTACCTCCAGTTTGAGATGAAATCTCATATGCATAGGAGGCAATTTCAAAAGCATCTTTTTTAAAATTACCCTTATCATCAGTTTCTGCAAAAATTAGTATATCCATATTATATTGCCTTTGCTTCTTTGTGTAATAAATCGATTAGCTTATCTATTTCATCCGCTGAAATGAGAGTTACTTCACCTTTGGGTAGAGGTTTTTCAAAACTTTTAGAGTTTGTAGATTGATAATCTTCGTTAACTTCTACTACTTCAAGTTCTTTTTTTCTTGCCATCATAATTCCCCTCATGTTGGGAATTCGTAAATCACTTTCTTCAACTAGCCCTTTTTGTCCGCCTATAATCAATGGTAATTTTGTCGAAATATTTTCTTTACCTCCTTCAATTTCTCGAGAAGCCTCAACTGAATCACCAGAAATATTCAAATCAATGCATTTATCAATAAAGTTAATATCTGTAAATGCAGATATCATTCCAGGGACCATTCCCCCATTGTAATCAATCGACTCTCTTCCTGCAATAATTAAATCATAGGAATTGTTTGAAATATAATTTGAAATATACTTAGCAACAGAATGCCCATCTTTAGGATTGTGATTGATTCTTATTGCTTTGTCTGCACCAATCGCAAGTGCTTTTCTAAGTGTTGACTCTGTATCTGAAAGACCAACATTGATGACATGGACAACAGCATTATTTTTTTCTTTAAACCAAATAGCTCTTGTTAACCCGAATTCATCATTTGGATTTATAACAAATTGAACACCAGTTTTATCAAAAACAGTGTTGTTTTCAGAGAAGTTTATCTTTGATGTTGTGTCTGGAACATGACTAATACAAACAAGAATTTTCATAATAATTGAGTTGAAAAGTTGTTTATCAAAGTTACTAATTTGAGAAATAAAAATCTGTGATTAGTAAATATTTTTAACTTAATTAATGTTTAATTTTAACCGCTTTATTATTTTTGTCAAAAATTACATTTTATGAGGACTATTCAATTTAGAGAAGCTGTCTGTGAGGCAATGAGCGAGGAAATGAGAACTGACGAAAGTATCTTTCTTATGGGTGAAGAAGTTGCTGAATACAATGGTGCTTATAAAGCATCAAAAGGTATGCTAGATGAATTTGGGCCAAAAAGAGTTATTGATACCCCAATTTCTGAACTTGGATTTGCTGGTGTAGCAATTGGTTCAACCATGACTGGGAACAGACCTATTGTCGAATATATGACTTTTAATTTTTCTCTTGTTGGAATAGATCAGATTATTAATAATGCCGCAAAGATTAGACAAATGTCTGGCGGTCAGTTTAATTGTCCAATCGTTTTCAGAGGCCCTACGGCATCTGCTGGACAGTTAGCTGCAACTCATTCTCAAGCTTTTGAAAATTGGTTTGCAAATACTCCAGGTTTAAAGGTTATTGTTCCTTCTAACCCATATGATGCTAAAGGTTTGTTGAAATCAGCAATACGTGACGATGATCCTGTAATTTTCATGGAAAGTGAACAGATGTACGGGGATAAAGGTGAGGTGCCGGATGGTGAATATACAATTCCCATAGGTGTTGCGGATATTAAAAGAGAAGGAACTGATGTTACAATTGTATCATTTGGAAAGATTATAAAAGAAGCATACAAGGCAGCTGATGAATTAGACAAAGAAAATATTTCATGTGAAATAATTGACCTAAGAACCGTTAGGCCAATGGATCATGAAACAATTCTTAACTCTGTAAAAAAGACAAATAGGCTTGTCATTTTGGAGGAAGCATGGCCTTTTGGAAATGTTGCAACTGAGATTACTTACCAAGTTCAATCACAAGCGTTTGATTATTTGGATGCTCCGATTGAAAAAATTAATACAGCTGATACTCCTGCTCCCTATTCACCTGTTTTACTGAAAGAGTGGCTTCCTAACAGTGAAGATGTAATCAAAGCAGTTAAAAAGGTATTGTACAAATAATCCATGAGTTTTCCTTAATTAACTCTATTTCACTATTTTTGCCAACTAATTAAAAAAATTAATTATGGATGCAATGATGATATACATGCCAATAATCATGTCTGCTTTAGGTTTAGCTTATGTTTTTATAAGAAGATCTTGGGTTATGAAACAAGATGCCGGAGACGGAAAGATGAAAGAAATTTCTGATCATATTTATGAAGGGGCTTTAGCTTTTTTGAATGCTGAATATCGATTATTATCAGTATTTGTATTGATTGTAAGTGCTGTTCTAGCAGGTATTTCTTTTATTGTACCCACAACGCATATTTTAATAGTAGTTTCATTTATTTTTGGAGCATTTTTCTCTGCTTATGCTGGAAACATAGGGATGAAGATAGCAACCAAAACCAATGTAAGAACAACTCAAGCTGCTAAAACATCATTACCAAATGCATTAAAAATTTCTTTTGCTGGAGGAACAGTAATGGGATTAGGTGTGGCTGGATTAGCTGTTTTGGGCTTGACTGCTTTCTTTATAATATTCTTCAATTATTTTATGGGTGGAGTTTGGTCAGCTACTGATTATGGATCGGCAAGTGATACAATGACAGTTGTTCTTGAAACATTAGCAGGCTTTTCGCTAGGAGCTGAATCTATTGCTTTATTTGCCAGAGTAGGTGGTGGAATTTATACAAAAGCTGCAGATGTTGGAGCAGATTTAGTAGGTAAAGTTGAAGCTGGTATACCAGAAGATGACCCGAGAAATCCTGCTACTATTGCTGATAATGTTGGAGATAATGTTGGAGATGTTGCCGGTATGGGAGCAGATCTTTTTGGTTCATATGTTGCGACAGTACTTGCTGCAATGGTTCTTGGAAATTATGTAATTACTGATATGGGAGGATCAATTAATGATACTTTCGGTGGAATAGGACCAATTCTTTTACCAATGGCTATTGCAGGTGTTGGTATTATAATATCATTAATAGGTACCCTATTTGTTAAGATAAACTCTAATGATGCAAAAGAAGCTGAAGTGATGGGGGCTTTAAATAAAGGAAATGGTATTTCTATTTTATTAGTTGCCGTCTCATGTTTTGTATTGGTTGATTACATGTTGCCTGGAACATTAAGAATGGAATTTTTTGGTGAAGGTATCAAAGAAATTTCCTCGATGAATGTTTTCTTTGCTACATTGACAGGTTTAATTGTTGGTTGGTTTATTTCTGCAATCACTGAATATTATACAGGATTAGGTAAAAAACCTGTTCTTGAAATCGTTCAAAAGTCTAGCACTGGAGCGGCTACAAATATTATTGCTGGTTTAGCTACAGGTATGATTTCTACTTTTGGATCTGTTATATTATTTGCTGCTGCAATTTGGGCGGCTTATGCATTTGCTGGATTCTACGGAGTAGCCTTGTCTGCTTCAGCTATGATGGCAACAACCGGTATGCAATTAGCAATTGATGCATTTGGACCAATCTCGGATAATGCTGGAGGGGTAGCAGAAATGAGTGGTCAAGATCCAATTGTTAGAGAAAGAACAGATATTTTAGACTCAGTTGGTAATACTACCGCTGCAACTGGTAAAGGATTCGCAATTGCATCAGCAGCACTTACTTCCCTTGCTTTATTTGCAGCGTATGTAACATTCACTGGAATTGAGGGTATAAATATATTCAAGGCGCCAGTTCTTGCCATGTTATTTGTTGGAGGAATGGTTCCAGTGGTATTTTCAGCATTAGCCATGAATGCCGTTGGTAAAGCTGCTATGGAAATGGTTTACGAAGTAAGAAGACAGTTTAAAGAAATTCCTGGAATTATGAAGGGTAAGGCAAAGCCTGAATATGATAAATGTGTTGACATTTCTACAAAAGCGTCTCTTAAAGAAATGATGTTACCTGGAATATTAACCATTGGAACACCAATAATCATTACAGTTTTACCAATGTTATTTGGACTAGATAATCAGTTAATCGCTGAAATGCTTGGTGGATATATGGCGGGAGTTACCGTTAGTGGAGTTCTTTGGGCAATATTTCAAAATAATGCTGGAGGTGCCTGGGATAATGCAAAAAAATCTTTTGAGGCAGGAGTTGAAATAAATGGAGAAATGACTTATAAAGGCTCTGAAGCACACAAAGCTTCTGTTACTGGAGATACTGTTGGTGATCCTTTTAAAGATACTTCTGGACCATCAATGAATATTTTAATAAAACTTACTTGTTTAATTGGTCTTGTAATTGCTCCAATTTTAGGTGGTCATTCGACAGGACATCATGATTCCCATGAGGTATCAAGTAAAGAAATTCAGATTTCTGTTGATATGAATAAATTAGATGAATCAGATAAAGTCTCAGCAACTGTAAAACTTACTAAAGATTACGACGGAAAAATCACAACTGAAGAGTTTGAAATATCAGGCTTTGAAGACGAGGTTAAGTAAAAAGTTGACAAGATTGTTGAAGAAAACAAAAAGTCCTAGATAAAAAAAAGCCTCATATTGAGGCTTTTTTTATTTCATCTTTTTATCAATCAATGAGATAATCTCTTTAAGGTCTTCTTTATTTTCAACAAAATCTAAATCATCTATATCGATAACTAATAAGGGACCTTTTTTATAATTGTGAATCCAAGCTTCGTATCTCTCATTTAACCTACTTAAATATTCAATGCTTATAGAATTTTCGTACTCACGTCCACGTTTATGAATTTGTGATACAAGATTTGGAATGGAACTTCTTAAATATATTAAAAGATCAGGTGCTGCAACATTCTCTTCCATTAAATCAAATAATGACCTGTAGTTTTCAAAATCACGATTAGTCATCAGACCCATTGCATGTAAATTAGGCGCAAAAATATTTGCATCTTCATAAATAGTTCTGTCTTGAATGACATTTTTATTTTTTTCATGAATTTCTTTTACTTGCCTAAACCTGCTGTTTAAAAAATAAATTTGAAGATTGAAGCTCCATCTTTCCATCTGATTATAAAAATCATCTAGGTAAGGATTCTTAACAACATCTTCTAATTGCTTGTTGAACTTGTAATTTTTAGCCAGAAGCTTTGTCAATGTAGTTTTTCCGGCACCAATATTTCCCGCTATTGCTATGTGCATTTTAGTTACTTAAAATTAAATATTTGTTTAAATGATCCTTGTCATAAATATACAAGGTTTCATTGATTACGAAAAAATCTTTTATAAATAATTTTTCAAGTTTAATTTTTGTGAATAATTCTTTATTATTTTCTAAACGATACAACTCTGACTCATTCGAAAGTAAAATATCATTTTTATAGAATCCTATTTTTGTATATCCAATTTTATTTTCTTTTTTAAAAATTATTAAACCGTTATAATTTATATTGTAAAGGTATTTATCTGTTAAAACCCACAAGTAATTATAATTACTTTTCATATCAATTAGATTACCATCAATTTGGGTTTGGACGTTTTCAGTGAAAACTTGATTAAAAAAATCAAATTTTTTTATTCTCATATTTGATTCGTCATAAACCCATATGTCATTTTCATTCGCAGATGATATGTCAGAGATTTCAAAGACGGATGAGGCTTTATTAAACTCAACCCTTGTTATTTCGTTTAAATAATTATCTAAAATTACTAGAGTGTTAAAATCCTGGTACCAAACTTTTAATTTGAAGTTATTATAAAAATCAACTTTAGTAATAGGGCCTAATGATGAATCTGAAAAAAAATAATCCTCTCCTTTTCTTAAATTATTATCTTCTAAAAAAAATAATTCACCTAAACTATCAGCTGAAATTAATTCATAACTATCGTTGGTTTTGATACTTTCAATTTTATTTAAAATAATCTGATTATGAGCTAAAAAAGAATTAAAAAAAACAATAAGTAACAATAATTGTGCTCTCATTATATCAATGTACAAAAATATTATGATTAATTTAACTCCATATTAATAGTTGATTTGGGGTGTAGTTTCTAAATTTAAAACAAAAAAACATGAATAAAATCCTTTACTTATTTTCTCTTTTATTTTCATTGACAATTAGTTCTCAGGACTTTCAAGGTCAGGCTTTTTATAAGACACAAACAGCTATGGATTTTGGATCTTGGGGAGATAGAATGTCTGCCGAACAAAAGAAATCAATGAAAGAAAGGATGAAACCTTTTTTAGAACCAGTTTACATATTAACCTTTGACAAGACTAAATCTATTTATCAACAGGAGGAAAGGTTAGATGCACCAGGAAGTGGTGGTGGCAGAGGATGGGGAAGAATGTGGGCGTCTGCGGGTGGTCCGATTTTTAAGGATATTTCAACAAAAAAATCACTGCAAAGCACAGAGTTTATGGGTAAAAAGTTTTTGATTTCAAATGACCCAAATAAAATCAAGTGGGTGATGGAAAAAGAAACAAAGATGATTGGTAATTATCTATGTTTTAAAGCAACTGCACAGGTAAAAAAACCAAAAACAATGACTAGTGTTTGGAGACAATCTGAAAAGGAGTCAAAAGAAACCAAAGTTAATGAGAATAAGAAGAAAAGTTCAGATGATAACACGGATAAAAAAGTCGAAGAGCTGGATGAAGTAATTGTTAATGCAGATATTGAAACTATTACGGCGTGGTACACCCCTCAAATTCCCGTAAGCCATGGCCCGGCTCAATATGGTGGACTTCCAGGTCTAATTTTAGAACTTACATCAGATAAAACAGTTATGTTATGCACTAAAGTTGTAATGAATCCTGAAAAAAGAATTCAGATTTCAGAACCAACTAAAGGGGAATTTGTATCAAGATCTGATTTTGAAAATATTGTTGAGGTAAAAACTAAAGAAATGAGAGAAATGTGGAGAGGTGGTAGATCGAAATCAATAAGAAAAAACTAAGTTCCAAATGAATAAAAGCGATTTGAAATTGTTTAATGGCTTTCTGTTTACAGATTTTAAATACTTGATGGCGTATTCTATCCCCTTAACAGCATTAATCGGAATTTATTTTGGGGGTTATTGGTTATTTTTAACGCCTGCTTACATATTTGTCATTATACCGATTGTAGAATGGGTTCTTACAACCCTTGGAATAGACGAACTAGAAACAAAAAGGTCAGAGAAGGCAATTCATTGGATTTTTGACACTATGCTTTATTTGAATATTCCTATTGTATTTGGATTACTCTTTTTTTCACTTAAAAAAATTATAATCCATGATTATTTTTCACTTGAATTTATAGCCTCACTAATTACAGTCGGTTTGGTTATAGTTTCTAACGGAATCAATGTAGCCCATGAATTATGTCATAGGACCAAAACATTTGAAAGGTTTTTAGGAAAATTTCTTTTAATACCATCTCTTTACATGCATTTTTATTTAGAGCATAACTTTGGTCACCATCTCAATGTAGCAACAAAAGAAGATCCTGTAACAGCAAAGTATAACGAGCCAATATATTCTTTTTGGATTAGTGCTATAAGGGGAGAACTCTTGAGCGCTATCAAAATTCAGAAGAACAGATTATCAAAGAAAAAAATTTCATTCTTTTCCGTTTATAATGATATGTTTTGGTATGCCATAATTCAACTATCTTATTTACTTTTAATACTATTTCTTTTTACGACAAAAGGATTGATATTTTGTCTACTCGCTGCTCTTTTTTCAATTTTAATGTTTGAAAGTGTTAATTACATTGAACATTATGGATTACTTAGAAAAAAACTACCATCTGGAAGATATGAAAGAGTTCAACAGAGACATTCATGGAATTCAAATCATATTCTTGGGAGAATTGTTCTATACGAATTAACAAGACATAGTGATCATCACAGGATTGCCGAAACTGAATATCAAAATTTAAGCTCGATTGATGATTCCCCACAATTACCTTATGGATATCCGACAAGTATTTTACTTTCTTTTATTCCAGTGATTTGGTTTAAACTAATGAATCCTAGGGTTCCTAAGGATATGTATGAATTATCATTAAAAAATTAAATAATGAAAAAATATATAATAATTCTTTATTTACTAATAAGCTCAATTACATTTTCTCAAATAAAGATGAGCGGTAAGGTAACTGATAGTTTAGGTACTCCATTAGAATTGGCTAACATCATTCTTATTGATTCTGAATCAAATACCCTTGAGACTTTTGCCATGTCTGATAATCAAGGGATTTACAAATTAAATTTAAAAAAGAATAATAATTATAATCTCCAGGTCAGTTACATAGGTATGGCTACATTTTCTCAAACATTTAAATCAGGAGAAACTGATATATCCAAAGACTTTCTACTTAGACCTGATAATCAACTTGACGCTGTCGAATTGACTTATGAAATGCCAGTAGTGGTTAGTGGCGACACACTTGTTTATGATGCTGATTCTTTTAAAACTGGAACAGAGAGAAAGCTTGAAGATGTTTTAAAAAATCTACCGGGAGTTGAGGTTAACGACGATGGAGAAATAGAGGTTGAAGGGAAAGCTGTCACAAAAATTATGGTTGAAGGGAAAGATTTTTTTGATGGTGATTCAAAAATCGCTTCTAAAAATATTCCTTCAAATGCTGTTGATAAGGTTCAAATTTTAAAGAATTATGCAGAAGTTGGTCAACTTAGTTCAGTTCAAAATAATCAGGATAATATTGCAATTAATATCAAGTTAAAAAAAGGAAAAGATAAATTTTGGTTTGGGAATATACTTGCAGGAGCTGGTGAATCTCCTACTGATACACAAAATCAAAATCTGGACCTGCATATTTTTCAACCAAAACTGTTTTATTACAGTCCAACCTACAGTATAAATGTAATTGGTGATCTAAATAATATTGGTGAACAGGCTTTCACAAGAAGAGATTATTGGAATTTTTCAGGAGGGTTCAACAGACCAAGTGGAAAAAGCGGTACAAATATTTCTCTAGGTAATAATAATCTTAGTTTTTTACAGCTTCAAAATAATAGAGCAAAGGATATTAATACTGAGTTTGTCGCAATAAACTCAAGTTATTCACCAGATAAGAAAATTGACTACTCTGCCTTTTTAATTCTCACAAATAGTGAGACTGAAATACAACAAAATAACAGTACTCAATATGTTGGTTTTCCTATAAATATTCCTGATGAATATACCCAAACAAACACTTCTCAAATTAGTGAGCTTGGAATTGGTAAGTTTTCATTAAAATATATACCAAATGTCAATAATCAGCTTGATTACGAGATTTTAGGTAGATTAACGAATGAATCTCAAGATCAAAATTATTTATCATCCGTTATCGGAGCTATTGATCAATTAGATGATGCTGAAACATTTAGTATAAATCAGAACCTAAATTATTATTACACACTTAATGAAAAAAATATTTTTGCTCTTGAAGCCCAACATTTAATCAAGGATGAAGATCCTTTTTACAATGCTATTTTGGAAAATAATGAGAACTATCAAACCACAGCTACAGGACTAGGACTAGATAATTCTCTTCCCTTTTATAATATTGCTCAGGAAAAAAAGGTTAAGTCAAATCAACTAGACGCTAAAGTTGATTACTGGAATATTATAAATAAAAAGAGCGATATTAATCTGACTTTCGGAACAATTTACAGTAAACAGGAATTCGATTCAGATATTTTTCAGTTTCTCTCCAGTTCAAATGATGACATTTATAATCCAACTCCTATAATTAATAACGGCTTAGATTATAATGATGTTAGCTATGTGTTTAATGACGTTTATCTGGGATTACACTACAGGCTAAAAACGGGAAAATTTACAATTAGCCCAGGATTTACAGCTCATTCATATAATTCTGAAAATTCTCAGAATGAGGCTCTTGATGCAGGATTTGTAAATTATAAAAAATCATTTTTTAAACTTCTTCCTGATTTTAATATGATTATTCAACTTAAGGACAGTGAGACACTTAGGTTGAACTATGCGATGAGAACACAATTTACGGATGTTAGTAAAATTGCTAGAGGACTGGTGTTAAATAACTACAACTCGATTTTTATCGGCACACAGGATTTACAAAATGCCATTTCACATAACATAAGCTTAAATTATTACAGTTTTAATCTTTTTAATTATACAAATGTTTATGCTGGAATTAACTATAATAAATCTATTGACCAAATAAGAAATCTAACTAGTTTTGAAAGTGTAATTGCTACAAGTAGTCCCTTTAACTCTGGATTCGCTGATGAAAATCTATCTGCATATGCAAGATATCAAAGATCTTTTGGTAAAATAAGAGGAACTTTAGGGACAAACTTTAATTTATCTAAATTCAACCAATTTATACAGGACACCTCAAGGCCAAGCTTAAGTGAAACTTTTTCTCAAAATTATAATGCCTCTGTAAGGACTTTATTTAAGAATGCTCCCAACTTCGAAGTCGGCATGAAGTACTCTGCGAGTGAGACAAATATTGGAGATTTAGAAACTAAGTATTTCACAGAAAGTCCGTTTATTGAAATAGATGCACTTATATTAAAATCATTTACTTTCAGATCAAACTATTCCACTACTAAGTTCAAAGATGAAAATTCAATTATTAACGATTATGAATTTTTTGATGCAGCTATTTCTTACAGAAAGGATAAGGACAGTAAATGGGAGTTTGAATTAAGAGCAACTAACTTATTAGACACAAAATCCCAAAGTCAATCAAATGTTTCTAATATCTCTGTTAGTACTAATGAATACTTTATTCAACCAAGATTTATCACATTAAGACTAATTTATAGTCTTTAAGTTTTCTGAATAATTCTTTTTTTAATTCAAGAAAAAGTCTTTCTTTACAGATTAAATTATCTATTTAAATTTATTTACATAGATAATTTTCTTTTTTTATAGATGGAAAAATTAAATAAATATAGTTCCTCGATTACACAGGATAATTCACAACCTGCTGCACAGGCAATGTTGTATGCTATTGGATTCTCAGATGAAGATTTTAATAAACCTTTGATAGGAATTGCAAGTACGGGATACGAAGGCAACCCTTGTAACATGCATCTTAATAATATAGCTTTAGAAGTAAAATCGGGAGTTAATAGTATTGATTTTGTTGGCTTAATTTTTAATACAATCGGGGTAAGTGATGGAATTTCTATGGGAACACCTGGAATGAGATATTCTTTACCATCCAGAGATATAATTGCAGATTCCGTTGAAACAGTGGTGCAAGCGATGAGTTATGATGGTTTAATCACAGTTGTTGGATGTGATAAAAATATGCCAGGTGCATTAATGGGCATGATAAGGCTAAATAGACCATCAATTTTACTTTATGGAGGGACAATTGATTCTGGCTGCCACAAAAACAGAAAATTAGATATTGTTTCTGCATTTGAAGCGTGGGGAGAGAAAGTTTCTGGCTCAATTGACAATAAAGAATATAAAGAAATTATCAGAAAATCATGTCCTGGGTCTGGAGCCTGTGGAGGAATGTACACTGCAAATACCATGGCTTCGGCTATTGAAGCACTTGGTATGTCTTTACCATTTTCTTCTTCAATACCTGCCAATAATAAAACAAGAAATAAAGTTTCAATCGAGACAGGAAAGTCGATGAAGAACCTGATTGAAGCTGATATTAAACCGTTGGATGTAATAACCAAAAAATCAATCGAAAATGCTGTAACAACTGTTGTTGCTCTTGGAGGATCAACAAATGCAGTTTTACATTTTCTTGCAATTGCAAGAGCTGCAAAAGTTGATTTTACACTTGATGATTTTCAAAGAATTAGTGAAAAAACCCCTTTTATCGCTGATTTAAAACCTAGTGGAAAGTATCTAATGGAAGATTTACATGATATTGGAGGAATTCCTATTGTACTCAAATATTTACTTGAAAAAGGTTTTTTACACGGTGATTGTTTAACTGTAACTGGAAAAACTTTGAGAGAGAATTTAGATGATGTTGCAAATCTAAACTTTGAACAAGATGTAATCAGACCATTTGAAAACCCCATAAAAGAATCTGGTCATATAAGGATACTATACGGAAATTTAGCTAGTGAAGGTAGTGTTGCTAAAATAACTGGAAAGGAAGGGCTTCATTTTAGTGGTTTAGCAAATGTATTTGATTCTGAAGCAGAAGCAAATATTGGCATAAAAAATGGAAGTGTTAAAAAGGGTGATGTTGTAGTAATCAGGTATGTGGGTCCAAAGGGTGGCCCTGGAATGCCAGAAATGTTAAAGCCAACTGCTGGAATTATGGGTGCTGGTTTAGGAAAAGATGTTGCATTAATTACGGACGGAAGATTTTCAGGTGGCACACACGGTTTTGTTGTTGGCCACATAACCCCTGAGGCACAGGTGGGTGGAAATATTTCTGTAGTAAAAAATGGAGATAGAATATCAATTGATGCTGAAAGTAATACTATAACTTTACATGTTTCTGATCAAGAATTGGAAACAAGGAGAAAAAACTGGAAAAACCCTCCGTTAAAGGCTGAAAAAGGATCATTATACAAATATGCTAATATTGTTTCTTCAGCTTCAATGGGATGTGTAACTGATGAATTTTAACTAAAATATTATGTCAAAAATTACCGGTAGCGAGGCTGTTATAAAATGTTTGCTAGAGGAGCAAGTAGATATTATTTACGGATATCCTGGAGGAGCAATAATGCCTGTTTATGATGAATTGTATAAATATCAAGATAAGATACATCATGTACTCACTAGACACGAACAAGGTGCTACTCATTCAGCACAAGGTTTTGCAAGAATTTCAGGGAGAGTTGGAGTTGCCATAGCTACTTCTGGACCAGGAGCTACAAACTTAGTAACTGGATTAGCAGATGCTCAAATTGATTCCACTCCAATGGTTTGTATTACTGGTCAAGTTAGTTCACACCTACTTGGTAGTGATGCATTTCAAGAAACTGATATTATCGGAATTTCAACCCCTATTACAAAATGGAACTATCAAATAACCAAAGCATCAGAAATTCCTGAAATATTTGCTAAGGCATTTTACATAGCTAAAAGTGGAAGACCTGGACCTGTGTTAATTGATATAACCAAAGATGCCCAATTTGAAGAAATTAATTTTTCGTATAAGAAAATTGTGGGTATCAGAAGTTATAAGGCATTACCAAAAATTAATCATTACAATATTAAACTTGCCGCTGAATTAATAAATAATGCAAAAAAACCTCTTATCGTTTGGGGTCAAGGGGTTATTTTAGGTAATGCTGAGAAAGAGCTAATTAAATTTGTGGAAAAATCTGGAATTCCTGCCGCTTGGACGATTTTAGGAGCTTCCGCAATTCCAACAAGTCATCCACTTAATGTTGGAATGCTTGGAATGCATGGAAATTATGCTCCAAATATTCTTACCAATGAATGTGACGTACTTATTGCAATAGGAATGAGATTTGACGATAGAGTTACAGGTGATGTAAATAGATATGCAAAGCAGGCAAAAATTATTCACTTTGAAATTGATCCCGCTGAACTAAATAAAAATATTGAAGTTGATGTTGCAGTATTAGGTGATGCTAAACAAACTTTAAATGAAATTTTAAAAATAACAGAAAACAAATCTCACAAAAAATGGCATGAAAAGTTTAAAGAATTATATGAAATTGAATACAAAAAAGTAATACATGATGACTTAAACCCAAAGAAAGAAGGTTTAACAATGGGTGAAGTAATGAAGGAAATTAATATTCAAACCAAGGGTGATGCAGCTATTGTTTCAGATGTTGGGCAGCACCAGATGATTGCTTGTAGATATGCAAACTTCAATAAAACAAAAAGCAATATAACATCAGGTGGGCTAGGAACAATGGGATTTGCATTACCAGCAGCAATTGGAGCCAAAATGGCTTGTCCTGAAAGAGAAGTTGTTGCAGTAATTGGTGATGGTGGTTATCAAATGACTATTCAGGAATTAGGTACTGTTTTTCAAACAAAAGCAGCGGTTAAAATAGTTGTTTTAAATAATGACTTTTTAGGTATGGTGAGGCAATGGCAGCAATTATTCTTTGATAAAAGATATGCTTCAACTGAAATGGTAAATCCTGATTTTGTAAAAATCGCTGAAGGGTACTATTTAAAAGCTAAAAGGGTAACTAAAAGAGAAGATTTAGCTGATGCTGTGGATGAAATGATAAAATCTGATGAGCCATATTTTTTGGAAGTTGTTGTAGAAAAAGAAGATAATGTATTTCCAATGATACCCACAGGTTCTTCAGTTTCAGAAATAAGATTAAGCTAACTAGTTATGGAAAAAAAATTAATAAAATATACAGTTTCTGTCTACACCGAAGATAGTGTAGGTTTACTTAACAGGATTTCAGCTATATTTCAAAAGAGACACATTAATATTGAAAGCTTCAATTCATCGATGACAGAAATTGAAAATGTTCAAAGATGGACTATTCTTGTCATTACATCTGAGTCGTTGATAAAAAAAATAGTTGGTCAAATTAACAAACAAATTGAAGTTATTCAGGCATATTATCACACTGATGAAGAAACAATATACCAAGAATCATGTTTGTTTAAAATAAAATCATCGCTGTTATTTGATGACAGAAAAATTCAAAATATAATTAAAGAAAGTAATGCAATTATAGTAACGGTTAATCCTGAATTTTTTGTAATTGAAAAATCAGGTAGAACACACGAGCTAGATGACTTATATGAAAAGTTAAATAAATACGGGATTTTACAATATGTTAGATCTGCGAGAATTGCAGTAACAAAAGCTCCGTTAATGATTTCAGAAATACTAACAGATTTTAAAAAAAAATAATACGACATGAGTAATTATTTCAATTCACTTAATGAATCAGAGAAAAAATCACAGTTATCTAAGTGTAGATTTATGAATATTGATGAGTTTCAAAATGAAAATAATATTTTAAAAGAAAAAAATATTGTCATTGTTGGTTGTGGTGCACAAGGCCTGAACCAGGGTTTAAATATGCGAGATTCAGGTTTAAATATTTCATATGCCTTAAGAGATAGTGCAATTTCATCAAAAAGAAAGTCATTTATAAACGCTAGTAGTAATAATTTTAAAGTAGGATCTTTTGATGAGTTAATTCCAAATGCTGATATGGTAATTAATTTGACCCCTGATAAGAATCATACTCACGTAGTTAATACGGTTATGCCTCTAATGAAGCAAAATTCAATTCTTTCATATTCACATGGTTTTAATATAGTGGAAGAAGGAATTAAAATTAGAGAAGACATAACGGTAATTATGGTAGCCCCAAAATGTCCGGGAACAGAAGTTAGAGAAGAGTTTAAAAGAGGTTTTGGTGTGCCAACATTAATCGCTGTACATTCTGCAAATGACCCCAATAGTGAAGGGTTCGATTTAGCAAAAGCATATGCTTATTCACTTGGTTCACACAGGGCTGGTGTTCTAGAATCATCTTTCGTTGCAGAAGTAAAAAGTGATTTAATGGGAGAGCAGACTATTTTATGTGGAGTACTTCAAACGGCATCAATACTATTATTTGAAAAAATGGTTAACGAGGGTCTAGAAAAAACATATGCTGCAAAACAAATTCAAAATGGTTGGGAGGTTATTACTGAGTCATTAAAGCACGGAGGTATTTCTAAAATGATGAATTCTATTTCTGATAGTTCTAAAATCGAAGCAAACAGAATTGCAGGAGAACTTAAAGAGATTATGAAGCCCCTATTTAAAAAGCATATGGATGATATAATGTCTGGAGAGTTTTCACAAGGTATGATGGAAGATTGGAATAACGATGATAAAAAACTTCTTAATTGGAGGGAGGAGACTGGTGAGACAGCGTTTGAAAAAACACCTTCAACGGAAGAGGCTATTTCTAATCAAGAATACTTTGAAAAAGGAATCGCCATGATAGCATTTATAAAATCTGGGGTTGAATTAGCTTTTGAAACAATGGTTGAAGCTGGTATCATTGACGAATCAGCATATTATGAATCTTTACATGAATTACCTTTAATCGCAAATTTAGTTGCAAGAAAGAAATTATATGAAATGAATAGTATAATTTCTGATACAGCTGAATACGGATGTTACTTATTTGCAAATGAAGCAAAACACCTTTTAAAAAATTATGTTAGTAAATTAAGCCTATCTTCTTTAGGTATTGAGCCTAATATTAATAAAGAAATTGACAAAGACTTACTTAAAAAAATTAACTTTGAAATAAACAATCATCCTATTGAAAAGATTGGACTAGAGCTTAGAAAGTCTATGACAGCGATGAAAAATTTATTTTAGTGGGTAATTTTATCGGATTAAATGAAATAAAAAAAGCTAGCCAAATACTGCAGACAGTAGTAATTGAATCTCCTTTCCAGAAAATTGAAAGTTACTCTCAAAAATATAATTCTAATATATTTTTTAAAAGGGAAGATTTACAAAAAATTAGATCATTTAAGATAAGAGGTGCTTTTAATAAAATTTCATCTTTAAATCAATCTCAAGTAATAAATGGGATAGTTTGTGCTAGTGCTGGAAATCATGCTCAAGGTTTTGCTGTAAGCTGTAGCACCCTAGGTTATAAGGGGAAAGTATTTATGCCTACAACTACTCCAAATCAAAAAATTGAACAAGTAAAAAAATTTGGAAAAACTAATGTTGAAGTTATTTTGTTTGGAGAAAACTTTACCCAAGCTTATGAAAAAGCGTTGCAAGAATGTGATAAATATGATAAAACTTTTATACATCCTTTTGATGATAAAAAAGTAATTGCAGGACAGGCTACATTATTTTTAGAAATAATTAATCAATTTAAAGATCATCTAGATTATCTGTTTATTCCAATCGGGGGTGGCGGATTAATTTCAGGCGCAATAAATGTTTTCAAGCAATTGAGTCCAAATACAAAAATAATAGGCATTGAGCCTAAAGGAGCCCCATCAATGTCTAAATCCATTGAAAAAAATAAGTTAATTACTTTAAATAGAATTGATGGTTTTGTTGATGGAGTTGCGGTTAAAAAAGTTGGCAATTATAGCTTTGATTACTGTAAAGAACATTTAGATGATTTAATAATTTTAGATGAGAATGAAATTTGTAATTCTATTCTAGAACTAAAATCGTATGAAAATATTATTGCTGAACCTGCAGGTGCAATGTCAAGTGCTGCTCTGAGACATTACAGACATAAAATCTTAAATAAAAATATTGGTTGTATAATATGTGGAGGTAATAATGATAATTCTAGAATGCCCCAAATAATAAAAAGAGCTGAGATTTGGAAATCTAATAATCCAAAAAACTAGTTTTTTCTTGCTGCCCAGTGAAATGAAAGTATTTTTCTAAAACCAACAATGATATAAGGTCCTCCCTGCTTTTATTTTTGAATTGTATAACATAATCATTGGCATTTTTGATAATACTTTTACATTTTTCAGGATTCTTTATGTAGTATTTAATTTTACTTTCTAAATCTGAATAATCTTCCTTAATTTCAATATAATGCTTTTCCGGAATCAACTTATTTTCCATAAACCAAGATTCAATTTTAGGTCTAGGCATCACAGCAATTGAATTTGAAGACATTACCCATTTTAGATTTGTAGCAACATCAACTCCCTCAACACACATAATAAATTTATATTTTAAATGATCCTCTATTGATATTTTATTTTTTAGCCATTCTGGGTATGGTGTATTCTTATTTATTGCTCCAAGATCGCATAAATGATTATTAAAGTATATTTTAAAAAAATCAATTCTTTTTTTATGCTTTTTAGTTATCGCAGATCTTCCAATTAGTTTATTTATTTTATGATCAAATTCATTCGAATCTTTTGTATAGGTAAAATGCCTGATTTTGTTTAGTTTCAGCAAAATTGAATTTTGATTATTTTCATTGATTGGTCTGCTTTTTACAATAGATGGAACATCAGGGCTATGAGTGATATCTCCAAATAGCATTTTTAACTTTAATCTTTTTTCAAAGAATCTAGTGTATTGGTAAGTATCAAAAAAATAAGTTCTATGGAAGTTTTTAATTTTAAAATTATTAAGACTTTCATCATCCTTATTTAGTTTAATTTCTTTATTTAGTTTGTTGTAATAGTTTACCCTATTTTTAATATAATCAAAATCAAAATCAGACAGAGAGTTTAATTTTTTTCTTAAGTTATTTCTGTAGAAAAAATCAGGAATTAATAAACTTAAATAATTTAATAAATAATATTTCTGCTTATTGTTGCGATGTTTAATACTTGAAAGCATCAAAAATTATAATTAATGAATTTCAAACTTAGTGATTTATTTTTTTGGAATGGAAATTGCTGCTAGGTAAATTAATTATTATGGAATTTAAATTTAAGCATATACCACAAGAGTTTGAGATAACTGAAAAGATAAAGCAAGATAACTATCTGATCAATGGAAATTTGGTAAAGTGGGATGGTGAATTTTCACCTGTTTATTCTACAATCTCATCAACTCCTGAATATAAGCCTACTTTGCTTGGTGAAATACCAAGTTTGGGTAAAGATGAAGCTATTAAGGCGCTTGACTCTGCTTGTAATGCATTTGATAAAGGTAAGGGTTTATGGCCAACGATGAAGGTTGTTGATCGCATTAATGCAATGGAAAACTTCGTTGAAGAAATGAAGCAGAAAAGAGATGTAGTTGTAAAGTTATTAATGTGGGAGATTGGAAAAAACCATACTGATTCTCAAAAAGAATTTGACAGAACCGTAGATTACATATACGATACAATTGAAGCTTACAAGAAAATTGATAGAGATTCTGCAAAATTTCAAAAACATAGTGGTATTAACGCACACATTCGTAGGGGACCACTTGGTGTAGTTCTTTGTTTAGGACCATATAATTATCCATTGAATGAGACATTTTGTCTTTTAATTCCAGCTTTAATTATGGGTAATACGGTGATATTTAAGCCAGCTAAACACGGTGTACTATTAATATCTCCATTAATGGAAGCTTTCAAAAAACATTTTCCACCCGGTGTGGTAAATATTTTATTTGGAAGAGGTAGGGTTTTAGCAACTCCTATTATGGAGTCTGGTAAAGTAAATGTCTTGGCACTAATAGGACACAGTTCATCTGCTAATTCCTTGCAAGAATCTCATCCAAAGAAAAATAGGCTAAGATTAGTCTTGGGTCTTGAGGCAAAAAATCCAGCGATTATATTGCCAGATGCTGACTTAGACTTAACGATTCAGGAATGTATAAATGGATCCCTTTCTTATAACGGACAAAGATGTACCGCCCTTAAAATAATTTATGTACATAATGAAATTAGAGATGAATTTCTCAAAAGATTTTCTAAGGCTGTTGATGAACTAAAATACGGAAATCCATGGGAGGAAAACGTTAAGTTAACTCCGCTACCAGAACCAAATAAACCCGAATACATAAAATCACTAATTGCTGATGCAAAACAGAAGGGTGCTAAGATAGTTAATCCTAAAGGAGGAGTTCAATGTGAAAATTATGTATATCCAGCTATTTTATACCCTGTCACTAAAGATATGAGTGTTTATAAAGAAGAGCAGTTTGGGCCAGTGATTCCGATAATTTCATTTAAAGATATTAATGAACCTCTTGATGATATGGCAGAATCAAATTACGGACAACAGGTTAGTATTTTCGGAAAGGAAACAAAGAAGCTAGGACCCTTAATTGACACCTTAGTGAATTTAGTTTGTAGGGTCAACATAAATAGCTCATGTCAAAGAGGCCCAGATATTTATCCATTTACAGGAAGAAAAGATTCTGCATTCAGCACCCTAAGTGTTCATGATGCACTAAGATCATTTTCAATTCGTACGTTTGTTGCCTCAAAGGATAATAATGAAAACAATAAAATAATTAAGGATTTGTTAAGTTCTGATAATTCTAACTTTGTATCTACAGATTATATTCTTTAGATAATTTTCTTTTTTTTAATAAATATTATTTACATTAGACCAATTAATTTTTAAAAATGCTATTTTTTAACTACAACTTTGACTTCTATTACTTCTTTTATTTAAAACGGATGTAGAGGCTGTTGTAATATAACTAATCAAAATTATTTATGGTCTCGAAATTTCGGGACTTTTTTTTTATGAAAAAAAATATAGGTATACAGGGAATAAGGGGTTCATTTCATCACATAGTTTCAAACAACTATTTTGAAGAAGATATTAATTTGATTGAATATCTTTCCTTCGAAGAATTGATTTTAAATTTATTAAACGATAAAATAGATTATGCTATCATGGCAATAGAAAATTCTACTGCTGGATCTATTATTCCTAATTATGCATTAATTGATGAATATGGAGTAAATATTGTAGGTGAATATTATCTTCAAATAACACATAATTTGATTGCCTTAAAAGGTCAATCAATTGAAGATATAAAAGAAGTTCAGTCTCATCCCATGGCTCTTCTTCAATGCAGAGATTTTTTTAAAGATAATGCGGATATTGTTTTAATCGAGGATAAGGATACTGCTCAGGTAGCAAAGAAAATTTCTGAAAATAAAATTAAGGGTTTAGGTGCAATTGCAAGTGATTTAGCCTCAAAAATTTATGGGCTGGATATTATAAATGAGAATATTCAAACTATAAAAAAGAATCAAACAAGATTTGTTATTCTTCAAAAAAAAGGTCCAATTAAAAACTTAAATTTTAATAAGGCATCAGTAAAATTTGAATTGGATCATAAAAGGGGAAGCTTGGCAGCTATTTTAAATGTTTTAAGTGATTGTAAGTTAAATTTAACTAAGATTCAATCAATGCCTAAGATTCAAACTCCGTGGAGATACTCATTTTTTGTTGATGTCACTTTTGATAAATTAGAAGATTATTTTAAGGCTAAGTCTATAATTGAAATTATGGCTAAAGATTTTAAAGTATTAGGTGAATACAAAAACTCAAAAGATGATTGAATTTTCAAAAAGAATAGAAGGATTAAGTGAGTACTATTTTTCCTCCAAGCTGAGAGAGGTAAAGTCTTTAATTGACTATGGAGAAGATATAATCAACCTTGGAATTGGGA
Source organism: uncultured Bacteroidota bacterium (assembly GCA_902518355.1). Lineage (GTDB taxonomy): Bacteria > Bacteroidota > Bacteroidia > Flavobacteriales > Flavobacteriaceae > MED-G13. The sequence goes on from CABYFY010000005.1 coordinate 66,403, forward strand.
GTCCAGATTTATCTCCTCCAACTCCGGTAATAAAAAAATTAAAAGATTCGTTAAATGTTGCTGGAGCGCATAAATATCAAAGCTATATCGGAATTGAAAAATTTAGAAAGGAAATATCAAGTTTTTATAAGCTACACTATAATTGTGATTTAAATTATCAATCTGAAATTTTACCATTGATTGGAAGTAAGGAGGGAATTTTTCATATTTCAATGTCTTTTCTCTCTGAAGATGATAAAGTCTTAATACCAAATCCCGGATATCCAACATATACATCAATAACAAAGTTGATCGGAAATGAAATTATATATTATGATTTAAATGAAAAAAATAACTGGTTGCCTGACTTGGAGCAATTAACTAAACTTGACTTATCTAGTGTTAAGATAATGTGGATTAATTATCCTCATATGCCAACTGGAGCAGTAGCATCCCATGAATATTTTTCTGAGATTATAAATTTTGCTAAGTCTAATAATATTTTAATCGTAAATGATAATCCATATAGTTTCATTTTAAATGATAATCCATTAAGTATTATGAATGTTAACGGAGCCAGAGATATTTGTATTGAGTTAAATTCTTTAAGTAAAAGTTTTAACATGGCTGGATGGAGATTAGGTTTTGCTGTGGCAAATCCTGAATACATTTCAAATATTTTAAAGGTGAAAAGTAATGTTGATTCAGGCATGTTTTTTCCTTTACAAATGGGTGCTGTCTCAGCATTAAGTCAATCAAAGGATTGGTTTAAAAACTTGAACTTTGAATATTCAAAAAGAAGAAAATTAGTATGGGAATTAGCTGATAAATTAAATTGTAATTTTTCAAGATCTTCATCGGGAATGTTTGTTTGGGCTAAGATTAAAAGTAATAAAACCTCTATAGATTATGTGGATAGCCTTTTAAATGAAAAAGGTATTTTTATTGCACCTGGCAGTATTTTTGGATCAAATGGTGAAGGATATGTAAGGATCTCACTCTGCAATTCTGAAACCAATATTAAGAAAGCAATATTAAGATTATGAAAAAGAAAATTTATGTGATTGGTGTTGGTCTTATTGGTGGCAGCTTTGCCATTGATATGAGAAAGTTGTTTCCAAGATCTACAATTATTGGAATAGATAAGTCAGAAATTCACCTTGAGAAAGCACTTGAGTTAAGGTTAATTGATGAAACATCTGAACTTTCAAAAATAAATAATCCAGATATTATTATAATCTCAGTGCCTGTTAAATCTATACTTAATGTTTTACCGATTGTTTTAAAATCTGTAAATAATAACAGCTTAGTTATTGATTTTGGTTCCACAAAAAAAAGTATTTGCCAAATAGTAAAAGACCATCCTAATCGTCAAAATTTTCTAGCTACTCACCCAATCGCTGGAACAGAATTTTCAGGACCCGCGGCTGCTCACGAAGGATTATTCGAAGGAAAAAATATAATTATATGCGATAAGCATAAAACAGATAAATCGATACTTGAGCTTGGACTGAAAATATTTAATTTAATGAAAATGAAAATTGGCTATATGGACTCTGCTTCTCATGATAAGCATATTGCATACGTTTCACATTTATCCCATATAAGTTCTTTCATGTTAGGTAAAACCGTTATGGACGAAGAAAAAAATGAAAAGAATATTTTTGATATGGCAGGGAGTGGTTTTGAATCAACAGTTAGATTAGCAAAAAGTTCACCTGAAATGTGGACAGATATTTTTGAGGATAATAAAAAAAATATTATTAAATCATTAGATGATTACATTGAAAATTTAGCATATATAAATTCTTTGATTAAAAAAGATAGATTCGATGAAGTTGAATCTCAATTAAAGTCAACTAATTATATAAAAACAATTTTAAAAGGAATAAATTAGAATATGAAGAATAGTAAAAATTTGAGAAAATGGTTGGATGATATGAATCTTTCACACCCACTTTTAATTGCAGGACCATGTAGTGCCGAAACTGAGAATCAAGTTTTAGATATTGCACACCAGCTTAAAGACTCTGATACAATAGTTTATAGAGCAGGTATTTGGAAGCCAAGAACAAGACCTGGAAATTTTGAAGGTGTTGGATCTTTAGCATTACAGTGGATGAAAAAAGTAAAAAAAGAGACAGGAATTCTTACTACTACCGAGGTTGCTAATGCTAACCATGTTGACCTCGCACTTAAAAATGAAATCGATATTTTGTGGATTGGAGCTAGGACAACTGTAAGCCCATTTATTGTTCAAGAAATCGCGGAAGCACTTCGAGGTACTGAAAAAACTGTTCTAATTAAAAACCCTGTAAACCCTGATTTATCCTTATGGTTAGGAGCAATTGAAAGATTTTTTTCTTCAAATATTAAAAATATTGGAGCAATACATAGAGGGTTTTCAACTTATGAAAAAACAAAATATAGAAATAATCCTGAGTGGCAAATTGCTATTGATCTTCAAAGAAGACTTCCTGATTTACCATTGATTCTGGATCCCTCTCACATAGCAGGGAGAAGAGATCTTATTTTTGATTTATGTCAAACTGCACTTGACTTAAATTATGATGGATTGATGATTGAATCACATAATGATCCAGATAATGCATGGAGTGATGCCAAACAGCAAATAACACCTGAAAAGTTAAAAGAATTGACTATGAACTTAAAAGTAAGAAGGATTACTAATAATGATGAAGTTTTCTTAGAAGATTTAGATAATTTAAGAGCCCAAATTAATGTTCATGACAATCAATTAATCAATATCTTAGGAAACAGAATGAAAGTTGCAGAAAAAATTGGTCTTTTAAAGAAAAAAAATAATGTTGCTGTTCTTCAATCTAAAAGATGGAATGAAATTTTAGGGAAAATGATTTTAGAGGGTGATGAAAAAAACTTAAGTGAAGAATTTATTTTAAAAGTTTTCAAGGCAATTCATCAAGAATCAATAAATCACCAAGAAAAAATATTAAAGAATTAAACATATTTGAAAGGATTAGTCTACAAATCAACAGGTTCATGGTACACGGTTAAATCAGAAACCGGAGACACATTTGATTGTAAGATTAAAGGGAAACTTAGACTAGAAAATATAAATAGTACAAACCCAGTTGTAGTTGGAGATTTTGTTGAATTTGATGTTGAAGACCACGATCAGCAAGAAGTTGGTATCATAAAAAAAATATTTGAAAGAAGAAACTATATTTTAAGAAAGTCTGTTAATCTATCAAAGCAGACACATATTTTAGCATCAAATATAGATCTTCTTTTACTAGTTATTACTTTAAAAAATCCGATTACAACTACTAGTTTTATTGATAGATTTTTAGTAAGTGCAGAAGCGTATTCAATCAAAACCCTGCTAGTTTTTAATAAGTGTGATTTATATGATGAAGCAGATGAAGATTCATTAAATTCTCTGATTAATATTTATGATAGTATTGGTTATGAAACGATTAAAACATGTGCAAATTCAGGTAAAGGTATTAAAGAATTGGAGAATAAAATATCAAATAAAACCATTATGTTAGGAGGTCATTCCGGTGTGGGTAAAACATCAATAATTAATGCAATAGATGGTACTTTAAATTTAAAAGTAGGTAATATTTCTGATCAACATTCACAAGGTAAGCATACAACTACTTATGCAGAACTTTATGATCTTGAAAATAACATTAAACTTATAGATACACCGGGGATAAAAGGATTTGGATTAGTGAATTATAATATAGATGAGATTAGTAATTTTTTTCCTGAATTTTTTAATGTTAAATCAAAATGTAAGTTTAATAATTGTATACATTTAAACGAGCCTAAATGCTATGTGAAAGAAAAAGTAAAGTCCGGAGAAATTTCAAAATCTAGGTATGATAGCTATATTCAAATAATAAATGATGATAATTTAAAACATAGATAAATTGAAATTAGTTATTCAGAGGGTAATAGAATCAAATTTAACAATTGATAAAAAGATATATTCTTCGATTGGATACGGTATGGTAATATTCATCGGAATTTCTGCAAATGATAATGAAAGTTTTTTGAACAAAACAGCAAGTAAAGTTTCAAAACTTAGAATTTTCAATGACGAATTTGGGAAAATGAATAAAGATATAAATGATATTAATGGAGAAATTTTATTGGTTAGTCAATTTACTTTGTATGCAGACACAAAAAAAGGAAATCGCCCAAGCTTTATCAAAGCTGCCAAACCAGAAAATGCTATTAAAATTTATAATAGTTTTACAAAAGAATTACAAACATATATAAACACAAAAATTAAGACAGGAAAATTTGGTGCTGACATGAAAATTAATTTAATTAATGATGGCCCGGTAACAATAATCTTAGAAAACTAAACACTTATGAAAACTTATACAAAAACCAAAAAAACTACCTTTTTTATTAGCATTTTTTTGATGGGTTTATTGACATTTTCACAAAATGATGAAAAAAAATCAAAGGATGATAGCTCAGACAAAAAGGAGAAAAAAGAAAAAGTTTATTCAGATTTAATTAATGAAGATGCGATAACCGACAATGGTTTATTTGATGTTCACAAAGTAGATGACAAATATTATTATGAAATTAACGATACTCTTTTAGGTAGAGATATGTTAATGGTTACTAGAGTTGTAAATCTTTCAAAAGAAATTCCCATTAATCGTCATAAAATGAGTGAACAGGTTTTAAGTTGGCAGAGATTCAATAATAATATTTTATTAAAGGAAATTTCATACTCGAATTATGCATCTGATTCTCTTCCTATAAAGGAGGCAGTTTCTAATGCCAATTTTGAACCAATAATTGCAAGTTTTAAAATAGAGGTTACCAATAAGGATAAAAATTCAGTAGTCATAGATGTCACTAGTTTATACAAAAATGATGTCAAATCATTTGGATATCCGCAATTTAGTAGAAAGAGAAATAAAATTACAGGTTTAGATTCTAAACTTTCATTTATTGAATCAATAAGAAGTTTTCCCATGAATATTGAGGCAAAACACATTAAAACATATAAATCCTCTGAGGCAAAAAATGGTCAGATTTCTATGGTTTTAAATAATTCAATGATTCTTCTACCTAAGGAACCAATGAAGAGGAGGTATTATGATGAAAGAGTTGGATGGTTTACAACAAGTCAAACAGATTATGGTATCGATAATCAAGAAGCAGAGACTGTTAGATATTTAGACAGATGGAGATTAGAAATTAAAGATGAAGATATTGAAAAATATAAAAGAGGAGAGTTGGTTGAACCAAAAAAACCCATCGTATATTATGTGGATAGAGCAACTCCAAAAAAGTGGAGAAAATATTTAAAGCAGGGAATTGAAGATTGGCAAGCAGCCTTTGAAGCTGCTGGTTTCAAAAATGCAATTATAGCAAAAGACCCTCCATCTAAGGGGGAGGATCCTGATTGGAGCCCAGAAGATATTAGATATTCTGTTGTGAGATATTTAGCTTCACCTACTTTAAATGCAAACGGACCCCATGTTAGTGATCCAAGATCAGGAGAAATAATTGAATCAGATATTAACTGGTATCATAATGTAATGAAATTACTTAGAAATTGGTATTTTATTCAGACATCAGCTGTAGATCCAGATGCAAGAAGCACCGAGTTTAAAGATGAATTGATGGGAGAGTTGATTCGATTTGTTTCAGCACACGAGGTAGGACATACAATTGGTCTTCCACATAATATGGGTAGTAGTAGTGCCTTTCCTGTTGATTCACTCAGGTCAGCAACTTTCACAAAAAAATATGGAACTGCACCCTCTGTTATGGACTATGCACGATTTAATTATGTTGCTCAGCCAGAAGATAAAGGAGTAGTTCTAATGCCATCTCACTGGGATTCTCCAAATGTTGGTATTTATGATAAATTTTCAGTAATGTGGGGATACAAACCTATTCTTGATGTTACAGAAGAGGAGGAAAAAGATATTTTAAAAAAATGGATTATTGAAAAGGAAGATGATTTAATGTACAGATTTGGACCAAGTGGTGGTATTGATCCAAGTTCACAAACTGAAGATCTCGGCGATAATGCAATTAAAGCAAGTAGTTATGGAATAAAAAATCTCAAGAGAATTGTTCCAAACTTAATGGAATGGACAACTAAAGATGGTGAGAACTATGACGAGTTGGAATACATGTATTCGCAAGTTCTAAATCAATTCAGAAGATATATGGGACATGTAACTACCAATATTGGTGGAGTATATCAATATTATAAAACCTCTGATCAAGACGGAGCAGTGTATACACATGTAGATAAAAATCATCAAAAAGAATGTTTAAAATTTCTGAATGAAAATTTATTTGAAACTCCTACATGGATGATAAACAAAGAAATTTTAAATAAAATTGAATATGCAGGAACTACCGAGAGAATTAGATCATTACAATCAAGTTATCTAAATAGAATTCTAGACTTTGGAAGAATGGCAAGAATGATTGAAAATGAAGCATTAAACGGCTTTAACTCATATTCTTTAAATGAAATGATGAATGATCTAAAAAGAGGAATTTGGTCTGAATTGAAAGGTACTAAAACTATTGATATTTACAGAAGAAATTTACAAAGAAGCTATATATCAAGATTAACATATATTATGAAAAATGATCAAGAATTTAGATCCGGATGGGAGGATTATATAACAAATGTAAATGTAAATGTTTCTGATATTAGATCAATAACAATGGGCTCTTTATTAGACCTAAAAAAAGATTTAAAAAGAGCTGTAAAAAAATATTCTGATAATGCCATCAAGAGTCATATAAATTATTGTATTTCAATGATTGATGAGGCTTTAAAAACAGCTAACAAAAATTCATAAAATGGAAATAAAAAATTTACAGTTAAAAGTTGATAATTGGATAAAAAAACACGGGGTAAGATATTTTAATGAATTGACAAATATGGCACAACTTACTGAAGAAGTTGGTGAAGTAGCTCGTATAATTTCCCGTCAATATGGAGAACAAAGTTTTAAAGAATCCGATAAAGAAGTTGATTTAGCTGGTGAACTTTCAGATGTTTTATTCGTTTTGTTATGTCTTGCAAATCAAACAGGAGTTGACCTTCAAACCTCGTTCAACAATAGACTAAATATGAAAGCAAAACGAGATCATGATAGACATCATTCAAATCAAAAACTTGACTAATGAATCTTTCATTGAAGAGTGCTCAACTTAATGATGCTCATATTGTTATTCCAGGATCGAAAAGTGAATCTAATAGGTTATTAATTTTAAGCTCTCTTTTTAAAAAGTTGTCTTTGGAAAATATATCAAATTCAGATGACACAAATTATTTATTAAAAGCTCTGAGTTCTAAATCAAGTACTATTGATATCGGTCATGCAGGAACTGCAATGAGATTTTTAACTTCATACTTTTCATTAACCACTAAAAAAGAGATAGTATTGAGTGGTTCCCAAAGAATGCATAATCGACCAATTAAAATACTAGTAGATTCTCTTCGTGAAATTGGGGCCTCAATTCATTATATAGATAAGGAAGGTTATCCACCTCTTCTCATTAAACCATCGGAATTAATTAGTAAGAATTTGATTATAGATTCTTCAACAAGTAGTCAATATATATCATCTTTATTATTAATCGCCCCTAAGATTTCAGGAGGATTGAAAATACAATTAACAGGAAGGGAGACATCCAAGCCATATATTGATATGACCATTTCTATACTTAAAAAACTCGGAGTTGAAGTTACTACAACAGATAACCAAATATCTATTTCTGAACTTCAGAAAATTGAATCTAAAAAACATTATATTGAGTCTGACTGGTCTTCAGCCTCTTATTTCTATTCAGTGGTTGCACTAGCAAAAATTGGTTTTAGCTTGAAGCTTTCAAAATTTTCTTTTGAAAGTTTACAAGGTGATTCTAAAGTTGCAGACATTTACAAATCATTTGGGGTTAAAACAACATACAAAGATGATCTTGTAATTTTAAAAAAAGTCGAATCTAATACTGATAAATTTTCATTTGATTTATCTTCGAACCCAGATTTAGCACAAACAATTTGTGTCACTTGTTTGGGTCTTGGTATTAAATGTAATTTAACCGGTCTACATACATTAAAAATTAAAGAAACTGATAGACTTTTAGCATTAAAGAAGGAGTTAAGCAAGTTTAATCTAAAAGTTATAATTACAGATGATTCCATTTCTTTTGATAATGTTGATTTTATAAAACCAAATGTAGTAATAGAAACATATGATGATCACAGAATGGCAATGTCATTCGCTTGTTTGGCGACTAAAGTCAAAATTATAATCAAAGATCCTAAAGTTGTAAGTAAATCCTACAGTTCCTTTTGGTCAGATTTAGAGAGAATAGCTATATATTCTGAATAATTTTGTCAAATTACTTGACATCCCCTATTTCCACATTGTATATTTGCAACTTTCAAAACCCCCTTTAATATGAGAATGAAACTTTCAGATTTCAATTACGAACTTCCTAAAGAATTAGTTGCTGAATATCCAAATAAAAATCGAGATGAAGCTAGATTAATGGTGATAGATAGAAAAGACTATTCAATTCAACATAGGCAGTTTAAAGATATGATTGAATACTTTGATGAGAACGATGTAATAGTACTAAACAATACAAAAGTATTTCCAGCTCGTTTGTACGGAAACAAAGAAAAAACTGGAGCTAGAATTGAAGTTTTTTTACTCCGTGAACTAAATGCTGAACAGAGGTTATGGGATGTGCTAGTTGATCCAGCTAGAAAAATCAGAATAGGAAATAAATTGTATTTTGGAAATGATGATACACTTGTTGCAGAAGTTATTGATAATACAACATCCAGGGGGCGAACTTTGAGGTTCCTTTGTGATGTTGGTTATGAAGATTTTAGAAAACTTTTAAATGATTTAGGTGGGACTCCCTTACCAAAATATATAAATAGAGAAGTTGAGCCTGAGGATAAGGATAGATATCAGACTATTTATGCCAAAAATGAAGGAGCTGTTGCAGCTCCAACAGCTGGATTACACTTTTCAAAACACCTAATGAAAAGACTTGAAATAAAAGGTATAAATTTCTCAGAAGTTACTTTACATGTTGGTCTTGGTTCATTTTACCCTGTAGAAGTAGAAGATTTATCAAAGCACAAGATGGATAGTGAAAGGGTAATTATTGAAGGTGATTCTGCAGCTATTATTAATAAAGGACTGGCAAATAAAAAGCGAATATGTGCAGTTGGAACAACTGTGATGAGAGCAATTGAAAGCTCCGTATCTTCAATGGGAACCCTTAATGAATATGATGGATGGACAAATAAATTTATTTTTCCTCCTTACGATTTTTCAATTGCCAATTCAATGATAACCAATTTTCATATGCCTAAATCAACACTATTGATGATGACATCTGCCTTTTTAGGTAATGATTTTATTAAGAAAGCCTATGAAGAAGCGATTAAGGAAAAATATAATTTCTTTAGTTATGGAGACTCTATGCTAATCATTTAAAATTTTGTCTTCTAAAAAGGACATTAGATCACTTAACGAAGATGAGTTAAAAGAAATTTTAACTAATAATTCCTTTAAATCATTTAGAGCAAATCAAATTTATCATTGGATTTGGAAAAAATCAGCTCATAGCTTTGATGAAATGTCCAATCTACCTGAAAGTTTAATAAAATTTCTCAAGGATAATTTTATTATAAATTTTATAAAGGTTCATAGAATGCAAAAAAGCTCTGATGGTACAATAAAAAATGCTATTAAGCTTTTTGATGGATATATTGTCGAGTGTGTATTAATCCCAACAAAAAATAGAATTACTGCATGTGTCTCCTCACAGGTTGGTTGTAGTCTAAACTGTAAATTTTGTGCAACCGCAAAACTTAAAAGAATGAGAAATCTAAATCCTGATGAAATTTATGATCAGGTAGTTTTAATCCATCAGCAAAGTATTGAGCATTTTCAAAGACCCCTAACAAATATTGTATTTATGGGTATGGGTGAACCATTAATGAATTATAATAATGTTTTGAGTTCAATTGGAAAAATCACTTCAAAATCAGGTTTGGGAATATCTCCAAAAAGAATAGTTGTTTCGACCTCAGGAATTCCAAAAATGATAAAAAAAATTGCTGATCAGGGAGTGAAATTTAAACTTGCAGTTTCTTTACATTCTGCGATAGATGAAAAAAGAACCTCAATTATGCCATTTAATGATAAAATGAATCTAATTGAATTAGAAGAGGCCTTGAAATATTGGTATGATAAAACAAAAAAAATTATAACTTATGAATATGTTGTTTGGAAGGATATTAATGATCGTGATGAGGATATTGCAGCCTTGGTCAAACTTTGTAAAAGAATTCCAAGTAAAGTTAATCTTATTCAATATAATAGTATTGATGATCCAGGTTTTGTTCAAGCATCAGATGATGTAATTGCTAAATATGTTAAAACCTTAGATTCAAATAAGATTAAGGCAACTTTCAGAAAATCTAGGGGTCAGGATATTGATGCGGCCTGTGGCCAACTTGCGAATAAGTCGTAAACCAATTATCTTATTTATTATTTATCAAGAATAATTCCTTAAATTAATTGATTCAAATAAATTTTTAAATTGATTTCAAAAAGAACCATAGAGAAAGTTTTTGAAACTGCTCGAGTCGAGGAAGTTATCGGAGATTTTGTTCAGCTTAAAAAATCTGGATCAAATTATAAGGGCTTAAGTCCTTTCACTGAAGAAAGAACTCCAAGCTTTATGGTTTCACCCGCTAAACAGATTTGGAAAGATTTTTCCAGTGGAAAGGGCGGTACTGTTATAACATTTTTAATGGAGCATGAGCAGTACTCTTATCCTGAGGCCATCAAATATATCGCTAATAAATACAATATTGAAGTTGAGGAAACCGAAAGAACACAAGAACAAATCTCTCAGGATAATGAAAAGGAGAGTTTATTTTTAGTATCCGATTTTGCAAAAAATTACTTTATAAAAAACCTCTTTGAAGAGGAGGGTAAAACCGTTGCGTTAAGTTATTTAAAGGAAAGAAATTTTAATGATGAAATTATTCAAAAGTTTGAAATTGGATATTCGGTAAATGCAAAGGATAATTTTTCTAAAGCTGCTATTCATGCAGGATATAAATTAAACTTTTTAGAAAAAACTGGCTTAACAATTGTCAAAGAAAATGAAAATATTGACAGATTTAGGGGAAGGGTTGTTTTTCCTATTAGAAGTATGTCCGGAAGAATTTTGGGATTTGGTGGTAGAATTTTGGGTTCTTCAAAAAATATTGCTAAGTATATTAATTCCCCCGAAAGTTTAATTTACCAAAAGAGTAAAGTTTTATATGGGATATTTGAAAGTAAACAATCAATAGTAAAGAATGACAATTGTTTTTTGGTTGAAGGCTACACTGATGTGATTAAAATGCATCAATGTGGAATTTCTAATGTTGTTGCTTCATCTGGCACAGCATTGACTGAAAATCAAATTAGATTAATAAATAGGCTAACCAAAAATATTACGGTTGTATTTGATGGTGACGCTGCGGGCTCCAGGGCGGCTCTTAGAGGTATTGACTTGATATTAGAGCAAGGAATGAACGTAAAAATATGCAATCTACCTGAAGGTGATGATCCTGATTCTTTTGTTTCTAATAAAAATTTAGAAGAAGCACAGTCATATTTAAATAAAAACTCTAAAGATTTTATCGTTTACAAAGCATCATTATTATTAGATGATTCAGAAAATGATCCTGTAAAAAAAGCTGCAGTAATTAGGGATATGGTCGAGAGTATTTCTAAAATCTCTGATTATATTAAACGGGAATTATATATAAAGGAGTGTTCAAGCATAATGAACATTAGCGAGCAGGTGTTATATAGCACCTTGGCTCAAATTGCTAAGAAAGATTTTAATAATTTAAAGAAGAAGCCTGTAAAAGAATTTGAGCCAATCTCAATTGTTAAAGGTGATAAAAAGAAAAGTCAGGTTAATGAATTATACGAACTTGAAAGAAAAATCATTGAAATATTAATTTTATATGGAAATGATTTAATTGATTTCGAGGAAGAGGTTTTTTTACAAAGTAAAGATGGTGGTTCAACTAGAAAAAATTCGAAGAGATCATTAAAAGTTTTTGAAAAAATCTATATGGACTTACATATTGACGAAATGGAGTTTTCAAATGACAATTTTAAAAATATTTATTTTAGGATAATCGAATGTTTTAATGAAAATAAAGAAATCAATATTGATAAATTTATCAATGAATTAAGCGAGGAGCAACAGTTAGAGGTGACTAATATCGTTATGGATAACGAAAAGTATTTTTTACATGATTGGGAAAAAAATAATATATACCCCAAAAGAAAAAAAGACACTCTTGCACAGCTGACTATTGAGACGGTCTTAAATCTAAGGTGTTTCTTAATTGATAAAAAAGTTAACGGATTTAGGGATGAAGTCAAGGAAAATCAATTGGATAAAAATAATCTTGAGGAGGTCATAAACTATTCCAAATTAAGGAAGCTATTATCCGAAAAGTTAAACAGAGTTTTATGATTTTAATTCCTTTGGAATTTTACAAATTGGAATACCAATCATTTTATGTTTGTTAGCCATATGATGTTTAATATATATATCATATTTTCCCTTTAAATCTTCAGCAATTTCGTCAGGGTCTACTCCATTTTCTAAAATATTCATTATTAGTTCTAAATCATTGTATGTTGCCCCTATTTGATCTTCGTCAGATCTATCATCATCCCATAAACCGTCTGTCGGTTTTGCATCGATAATCTCGTCATTGATTTGTAGTGCTTTTGAAATTTTAAATACTTCAGACTTCATTAAATCAGCAATCGGGCTTATATCAACTCCACCATCTCCGTATTTTGTATAAAATCCAATTCCAAAATCTTCAACTTTATTGCCTGTCCCTACAACTATTGAGTTATTAATTCCTGCATAGTAATATAAAGTTGTCATTCTAATTCTAGATCTGGAATTGGCAAGCGCTAAGTTATTTTCCGAAGAATTATTTTCAACTGTGGATTTGAACTCGTTAAAAACTTTTGTTAAATCAATATCTATTGAATTAACATTTTTAAATTTATTTTTCAACCAATTGATGTGGTTATTCGCTCTATTGTACTGTTCTTCTTTTTGTCTTATAGGCATATTTAGGCATAATGTATTGATGCCAGTCATTGCACATAATGTTGACGTTAAAGCAGAATCAATACCACCAGAGACTCCTACAACAAAACCATTAACTCCGTTGACTTCCTTATAATTTTTAATCCAACTAACAATATAGTCTATTGTTTTAGATGTTTTCATTTAATAAATATTAGCTCAAAAAGTATATTATATTTGTAATACAAAAATATATAAAACCTATGTCAATTTCTCTGCCAAACTACACAAAAAATACGTTAATGATTTTATTTTTTTTTATTGTAGTTTCCTGTAATGAAAAAGTTGATAAAACCGATAAATATATTATTGATAGGTTTGAAAAACAATTTTATAATTCCAAGCCAATTGAGTTAAATGAACTCAAAAAAAAATATCCTTATTTTTTTCCAGAATCGTTTCCAGAAAGTGTTTGGGTTGAAAGACTTAATGACCCCATACAACAAGAAATTTTTAACGAAATTCAGAAAGAGTATGAATCTGTAAATTTTTTAGAATTAGAAATTTCTAGTTTTTTCAATAGAAATTTAGAGATAAATAAAAACTTTATAAAACCCAAAGTCATAACAGTTAATACAGATATTGATTACAGAAATAAAATTATTCTTGCTGATTCAATATTAATTATAGGTTTAGACAATTATTTAGGCCCAACTCATCGCTTTTATGAAGAAATACCTTTGTACTTAAAAGAAGATTTTACAACTTCAAATATTATTTCAGATATTGCTGAACAATTTGCGATTGACATTGTGCCAAGAATTGAATTTTATACATTTCTTGATAAAATAATTTATTATGGGAAAATTTTATATTACAAAGATTTCTGTCTAAATATAGAAGATAGACTTAAAATTGGATATTCTAAATATAAAATGAAATGGGCAAAAGAAAATGAATATTTTGTTTGGACTTATTTCATTGAAAATAATATCTTATTTAATCCAGATAATAATCTGATGAATCAATTTATATTTGATGCTCCATTTTCAAAATTTTATTTAGAAATTGATAATGAGTCGTCTGAAAAGATAGGTCAATATATAGGTTGGCAGATTGTTAAATCTTACATGAATAACAATGATGTATCATTAACGGAATTACTAAAAACAAGTCCAACAGATATTTACAATAAATCAAAATATAAGCCTAACAAGTAATGAAAAATAAAAAATCTAAAATAGAAATTCTTGTGGAATTAGATGAAAATAAAATTCCTGAAACAATACATTGGTCAGCAAGTGATGCTGGCATAAAAAATAGTGAAACTAAAGCTACGTTTCTTTCTGTGTGGGATTCAAATAGAAAAGAAAGTTTGAGAATTGACCTTTGGACAAAAGATATGCCATTAGATGAAATGAAAATATTTTTTTATCAGATACTTACAAGTATGTCTTCAACATTTAAAAGAGCTACACAGGATGAAAAAATGTCACAAACTATGTTAGATTTTTGTGATTACTTTGCTGAAAAATTAGAGATAAAAAAATAGTTTTACCATTCATTTTTTTTGTTACCGTCAAGTCTTAAAAATATCGAAAGTAATAAAGTAAATGCTATCAAACTTGAACCTCCATAACTTAAGAAGGGTAACGGGATTCCAATTGTTGGGGTTAATCCAAGGACCATCCCAATATTAATCATAAAATGAATAAATAAAATTGAAGCAGTACAATAGCCATACACTCTGCTAAATTTGTTTTTCTGATTTTCAGATAAATATATTATTCTAATTATTAGGATTGTGTATAAGAGAATTATAAATACGCTGCCAAAAAACCCCCATTCTTCACCAACCGTACTAAAAATATAATCACTATGTTGTGCCGGAACAAAGTTCCCCATGGTACGAGTACCTTTTAGATAACCTTTTCCTGTAAGACCCCCAGAACTAATAGCTTTCTTAGATTCATTTAAATTATATAAAATGGTCCTTTCCATTTGCTTAATTTTATTTGGATCTTTTTCTAAATTAAGCCATACTTTTATATAGTTTTTTTGATGATTTCTAAGGATATTATCATAACTATATATAGTTCCAAAGCAGGTTATTAAACATAAAGATGATAAAGAAATTATTTTAATAATTTTATTTCTGACCTTCCTTTTAAATAGATAATAGATTAAAATAAAAGATATTGAAACTGATACTGTAACTGATGCTGAAAGTTTTAACGATAGTATCGCAAGGATAATTATACTAAAAATAGCTTCCACATAGTTTTGCGAAATTCCCTCACGATATAAAACAAAAAATAAAGAGAAAAAAACAATTGAGCTACCGGTATCATTTTGAAAAACTATAATTATAATGGGTATAAAAATGATAAGGAAAAGTTTCAGCTGATCATTTGTGTTTTTTAAATCTGTCTGAAAGTCACTAATATATTTAGAGACTGCAAGTGCTACTGTAATCTTTACAAATTCACTTGGCTGAAGATTAAACCCTCCTATAGGAAACCATGACAAAGCCCCATTAACTCTTTTTCCAAATAAGAATAGGCATAATAAAACAATCAATGAGATTAAATAAAATATACTAGAAAATCTTTCATAAAATTTAACCTCAATTGAAATTGCAATAAATCCCAAAAAAATTGAGATTAAGGCATATAAAAGTTGTTTGCTGTAAAGATTAGAAAGGTCCAGAAAATTTACTTCTTCACCAGAGATACTTGATGATAAAATATTACCTACACCAAAAGCCAGTAATAAAAAATAAAGCAGAATTATAACCCAATCTAGTTTAAGTATGTTTTTTCTCTGGCCAATCAAAGTTTATTAATTTTAAATGGTTTATTTGAGAAGGGTTTTTGGTACTCATCGTCTAAACTTTTATTTATGACAAGGTTTTCAATTCTTTGATTACTAATATTCCCTTTTAAATATTTTTCAATCATTAAGCTTGAAATTCTTCCTGCCCATGTTGAACCATAATACCCATTTTCAACTAAAACAGCTATTGCAATTTGGGGATTATTTTTTGGTGCATATGCTACAAAAATAGAGTGATCTGTAAGTTGGGTTTTTTTACCGTTTATTTTTGTAAAATTTTCAGCAGTTCCAGATTTTCCACATATTTCAATTCCTGGAATATTTAAAAGTTTTCCTGTACCACTTTCGTAAACTTTTGAAAGACCGACTTCAATTATATCAAAATATTTTTTTTCAATGTCAATTGTTTTTTTCTCTTTAAACCTCGTTGGAATAGAATCTCCCTCGATTTTTTTAATTATATGAGGTGTGTAATAAAATCCTTTGTTTGCAACAGCAGCTATCATATTAGCTAGCTGAATAGGGGTTACAAGTATTTCTCCCTGACCTATTGAATTTGAAAGGTTTGTTGTTGGACCCCATCTAAAGTCAGGATACCACCTATCATAAAATTCTGAGGTTGGAATCATACCTTTTTTTCCTATCGGCAGGTCATTGTTTAGATAGTTGCCTAAACCAAAACTTTTAACACTTTCACTCCATGAATTGAAGTTATCCGAAATTTCATTGTTTTTACTAATAGTTTTTCTATATATATCTGCAAAGTATGAATTGCATGATTCAGAAATTGCATTATAAATATTTCTGTAACCACCTCCGCATTGACATTTCATAGATTTTTTATTTCTTCCGTATATATATTGACCCTTGCAAAAAATTGTACTCTTTTCACTGATAACCTCCTCCTCCAATGCAATTAATCCAACAATAACTTTAAACGGAGATCCTGCTGGAAATGTAGACAGAAGACCTTTATCTAATAGAGGTTTATAAATACTGTCTTGGTATAATTCAAAGTAGTTTTTTGACCTTTCTCTGCCAACCAATAGATTTGGGTTATATGAGGGAGCAGAAACAAGTGTTAATAATTCACCAGAGCTTGGTTCAATAGCTACAATTGCCCCTTTCTTATTAGACATTAAAAGCTCGCCATATTCTTGTAGTTCCGAATCAATTGTAATAGTCAAATCATTTCCAGCAATTGAATTAATATCATTTAGACCATCATTGAAACTCCCAATATCTCTATTAAATCTGTCTTTTTGAATAAACTTAATTCCTTTTTCGCCCCTCAAATATTTCTCATATGATAATTCAACTCCTTGTTTACCAATAATATCCCCCTGAGAATAATAGTTGTCTTTTTCTAAATTTGATCTATTGACTTCAGCTACATATCCAAGCACATTTGCTCCTATTGTTGTATTATATTGACGTAAATTTCTTTTTTGGATATAAAAACCATCATATTTTCTAATCTTTTCAGCAAGAAAACCATAATCTTCTTTTGAAAGATGCGCTAGAAAAACCGATGGAATTCTTGTTGAATATCTTTTTGTTCTTTCAATTTTATTATCAAAATAATCCTTTGATATTTTTAATAGTTTACAAAATTCTGTAGTGTCTAGTTCTTTAACTAAACCAGGAATAATCATTACATCATAAGAAGGTTGATTCGATACTAATAGGTTGTTATTTCTATCATATATATATCCTCTTTTTGGATAAGTAAAAACTTTGCGAATTGCATTATCTTCATAAATAGAATAAGGTTCTGTAGCATATACTTGTAAATAATAAAGTCTCAGTATAAAAACCAAAGAGGTGGAAATAACAATTAGAATTAAAAGAGTTTTTCTCATTTCTTTCTGTTTATTATCAATTCAAAAAGAATATATATTACAACAAAAGTAAAAATTGTACTACCCAAAGTATTTTTTAAAATCAAGGATATTTTAGAAATATCAAATATTTCTAAACCAAATAAAATTAGATGATGAATAAAAATTATTGAGAATAGATATAATAAGTTCTGCCTTAGATCAATTGAATCAAATTTAACAACTTGGTGTTCATATGCTATCCCAAAAAAAAGTTTTAGGAGATTTGGCCTAAGAAATGAAATTACAAGAGTAGCTGCTGCATGAATAGCGTGAGTATCAGAAAAAATATCAATAATTAGTCCATAAATAAAAGCACAAAAAATGAAAAATGTCCTGTTATTTTTTAAAGGAAAATATGCAATAAAAAAAACATATACAAAGGGATTAATTGAGCCTAAAAAATTAATGTTATTAAAAAATAACCCCTGTGCAAAAATTAATATTAATGCTGTAATTATATTAGATACAAATTTATTCATCCAATGAGTTTATCTCACTTAAATTATTATTTTTTAGCACATAAATTTTTTCAATGTTGGCCATGTCTGTAGCTAATTGAATCTCTAATTCAAGATAGTTTTGAGAATTATCTAATTTATACGAGTCAACATACCCAATCGGAATCCCCTTTGGGAAAATTAACGAATTCCCTCCTGTGACAATTGTATCTCCAATAGAAACGTTTGCTTGTTTTGGTATATCTTTTAATTGTACTTTGTTAATATTTATACCATCCCATGAAAGTATTCCGAAGTAGTTTGAGTTTTTAAACTTTGCGTTTAATAAAAAATTAGTGTTTAAAACCGAAATAAATCTTGAATAATTAGAGGTAGTTTTATCAATAATTCCAACAACACCTTTGGATGAAATCACCCCATGATCAATTTCAATACTGTCCTTTTTTCCGACATCTATCGTAATAAAATTATTTGTAAATGAATAGCTGTTTTTTATAACCGATCCCGATGTTACATCAAAGTTAATTTTTTCTAAATCGTCAACTTTTTTATCATCCATATTATAAATATGGAGTCTTAATTTTCTATTTTCTTCGGTTAGAATTTTATTTTGATATTCAAGATTGAAATATTTTGAAATTGTAAATTTTGTGTCATATAAGTAGGAGAAAAGAGAATTGCTTGAGTTTAAAAATTTACTCTTATTGTATTCATTATAATTTATGTTTATAGACAGACAAATTAAAAGCAACGAAAGAAATAAAATAAAATCCTTATTTCTAATTAAGAAATAAATAATTCGCTGCATATTTATCTAACTATTTTATAAGCACACTCTTATATTTTGGAATATTTTTAAGTACGATACCAGTTCCTCTTACAACTGCTCTCAGTGGGTCTTCAGCGATATAAACAGGTAAATCGGTTTTTTTAGAAAGTCTCTTATCAAGTCCTCTCAACATTGAGCCCCCACCGGCCAAATACATTCCTGTATTATAAATATCTGCTGCAAGCTCGGGTGGTGTCTTTGAAAGTGTTTCCATAACAGAGTCCTCAACCCTTAGAATAGATTTCTCAAGTGCCTTAACAATTTCCCTATACGATATTTCAATTTGCTTTGGTTTTCCAGTCAATAAATCACGACCTTGAACACTCATTTCTTCTGGTGGATCGTCAAGGTCCTCGGTTGCAGCACCTATCTGAATTTTAATCTTTTCTGCGGTTCTATCTCCAACATACAGGTTATGCTGAGTCCTCATGTAGTAAATAATATCATTGGTAAATACATCTCCAGCTACCTTTAATGATTGATCACACACAATACCTCCAAGGGCTATAACAGCAATTTCAGTTGTCCCTCCGCCAATATCAATAATCATATTTCCCTTGGGCTGCATAATATCTACACCTATACCAATAGCTGCAGCCATAGGTTCATGTATTAAGTATACTTCTTTTCCATTAACCCTTTCAGCAGACTCCTTTACAGCTCTCATTTCAACTTCGGTAATTCCAGATGGAATACAAATAACCATGTTTAACGAAGGTGAAAAGATTTTATTTTTAAGTGTTGGTATGCTTTTGATAAACAAATTTATCATTTGTTCAGAGGCATCAAAATCAGCAATTACACCATCTTTTAAAGGTCTAATAGTTTTTATGTTTTCATGAGTTTTACCTTGCATTAAATTAGCCTCATTTCCAACGGCAATTATTTTACCAGAAATTCTATCTTTAGCAACAATTGAAGGACTGTCAACTACAACTTTATCATTATGAATAATTAGTGTATTAGCAGTACCTAAATCAATCGCAATTTCTTCCGTTAAAAAATCAAAAAATCCCATAGGGTTAAATCAAAAAAATCAAGTTTCTAATACTTAGGCCTGTACTGTAAATCTATGAATAAAAATTAAATAATAAAACAATAAAATGATATCAATGTTTAAAATGTCTGACCCCTGTAAAAACCATTGCAATATTATTGTTATTACAGTAATCAATACTTAGGTTATCTTTAATTGACCCACCCGGTTGAATTATAGAGTTTATGCCTTTTTTGTGGGCAATCTCAACGCAATCTGGAAAAGGAAAAAATGCATCACTAGCCATTGATGCACCTGATAAATCAAATCCAAATTTCTCAGCTTTTTCAATTGCTTGATTTAAAGCATCAACACGGCTTGTTTGTCCAGTTCCAGAGGCTAAAAGTTGTTTGTTTTTTACCAACACTATTGTATTAGATTTTGTGTTTTTACAAATTTTCGAAGCAAATAGTAAGTCGTCAATTTGTTTATCATCTGGATTAAGTTTTGTTGGATAGCTCAAAATTTCTCTATCATCAGTAATATTGTCTGAACTTTGTATTAATTTACCGTTCAAACATGATCTCATAATATTATTCTTTTTTGGATACAATTTAAGTTCTAAAATAATTCTGTTTTTCTTTTGCATTAATATTTCTAAAGCGCTCTTTTCAAATTCAGGAGAAATGACAACCTCACAAAAAAGACTATTTATTGTTGAAGCTGTTTCACTATCAATTTTGCTGTTTGATATAAGTATACCTCCAAACGCTGAAACTGGATCAGCTTCAAGGGCTGCATCATAAGCTTCTTTTATATTATTCCTTATTGCAATGCCACATGCATTATTATGCTTTAAAATTGCAAAAGTTGGTTTATCCCCTTTAAATTCTGACATTAAATCCATTGCAGAATCAATATCAAGTAAATTATTATAGCTTAAGTCTTTACCACTTAATTTAGTGAATACATCATCTAATTTCCCAGAAAAAATTCCACTTTGATGAGGGTTTTCACCGTATCGAAGGCTTAGGTTTTCTACACCATCAAAATAATTAAATATCGCTGAATCATATTTGGATGAAGTTAAAAATGAATTTCTTGCAAAATATTTTCTTTCATCCAGACTAAGTTGACCGTTGTTGTTTTTGTAAATTTCTAAAAAAGACTCATAGTCATTTACAGACGAAATACAAACCACATTTTTGTGATTTTTTGCCGCAGCTCTAATTAATGCAATACCTCCAATATCAATTTTTTCGATTATTTCATCTTGGGTTCCGCCTTTTTTTACAGTTTCTTCAAATGGGTATAAATCAACAATAACCAAATCAATCGAAGGTATTTCATATTTTTCTTTTTCTTCAATGTCCTCATTGTTTTCTCTTCTGTAAAGAATGCCACCAAATATCTTTGGATGAAGTGTTTTTACTCTTCCTCCAAAGATGGATGGATAGTCTGTAATATTCTCAACTTCGATAACATCATAACCAAGTTTAGAAATATATTTATATGTTCCACCAGTTGAATATAATTTCACTTTATTTTCTACCAGCTCATCAACAATTGGGGCAATCCCTTCCTTTGAGAAAACTGAAATTAAAGCCGATTTGATTTTGATATTATTCATAATTTCAAAAATAATTAAATTGGAATATGAATTATCCTTATTTTTAGCGAAAGAATTCAATTTTGTTAACACTTACATTTAATAAGTTATTTCAAGCCAAGTATGCGTAAAATTCATATTAAAAATATGGTTTGTTCAAGATGTACTGAAGCTGTTGAAAGTATTTTTATAGGTCAAGGAATTGCCATTAAAAATATTCAACTGGGTGAGGTGATTGTAGATGAAATTACTGATCTTCAAATTTTATCAATTGAATCCGAACTTAATCAAAAAGGATTTGAAATTTTAAAAGAAAAAAACTCGGTATTAATTCAAAAAATAAAAAATGTTATTATTGATCATATTGAGTTTTCAAACAAATTAAAAGAAAGATTTTCTGTATTTCTTTCTAAAAAAATTGGATATGATTATTCCTATATAAGTAGAATATTTTCTTCAAATACTGGATATACAATTGAAAAATATTTTTCGATGCAAAGGATTGAAAAAACCAAAGAATTAATAAATTACGATGAACTTAATTTAAGTGAAATTGCTTACAAATTGAATTATTCAAGTGTTGCACATTTGTCCAAGCAATTTAAACAAGTGACAGGTATGAGCCCCTCAGAGTTCAAAAAACATCAAAATTCTCAAAGAAAGGGTATTGATCAAATTTGAGATAATTTTATAAATATATTCAATCATTATATAAGTTTATAACCTAACTCTTTAGTAATTTTGTATTATAAAATTTATGTACATTGATTAGTAAGAATTCTTTTTTGGCAATTGTATTTATTTTCTTTTCATCCTTTGTATTTTCTCAAGATGTGAAAGGGACAGTTCTGGAGATTATTGAAAATAAAGAGATACCTATTGTTGGTGCTTATATATATTGGATAGACAATTCAGGTGGTACAATTTCTGATATCGATGGTAAATTCAAATTATCCAACCCTGATAATAAGAATAGCTATGTTGTCAGTTTTGTTGGATATCAAAATGATACCGTAAGCGTTGGATCATCAAATGCTAAAATTATATTAAAAGCGGATTCAGAATTAGATGCAGTTTCCATTAGATATAATACTAAATCATCTTCGGTTTCTCTATTAAGCTCTGCAAATGTTTTAAATATTTCTTCTGATGAATTATTAAAGGCTGCATGTTGTAACCTCTCTGAGAGTTTTGAAACAACCCCCTCAATTGATGTAAATTTTTCAGACGGTATTTCCGGTAGAAAACAAATTAATATGTTGGGTTTGAGTAGTCCAAATATTTTGATGTCCATTGAAAATATTCCTTCCATTAGAGGAGCTGTTCAATCATATGGTTTAACATATATTCCTGGAACTTGGATAGAAAGTTTACAGGTTGCAAAAGGTTCCGGTAGTGTAGTAAATGGCTATGAAAGTATTTCGGGTCAGATTAATGCAGAGTTACTTAAACCGTTAACAGACGATAAGTTTTTTTTAAATCTATTTGCTAATCAGATGGAGCGTCTAGAATTAAATACGCATTATACAGCTAATTTAAACCATAAATTAGATTACGGACTTTACTTTCATGCGAATAAAAAAGACACAAGTGCAGATAATAATAATGATGGTTTTAGAGATGATCCAACTGGTCAACAATTAAATATTTTAAATAGGTTTCAATACACAAATCTTGAAAAAGGACTTGTTGGGTTTTTTGATTTCAATTATGTTTTTGATGAAAGAGTTTATGGTGAAAATGAATACATAGATGGAATTATATTTCCAGAAAATCAAAATTACTGGGGAGGAAAAACCGACTCAGAAATGGTAAAAACAAATTTTAAATTTGGATACGTAGACCCTGAAATTACTTACAGATCTTTGGGAATTCAATTCGCATATACTGGGATTGATATGGGGTCTTCTTTTGGAAACAGCATTCATGATACAAATCAATCAAGTATTTTTACAAATCTTGTATATAATTCAATTATTGGAAATATTAATAATAAGATTAAAACAGGAATTTCTATCTCTTATGATGAGTATGATGAATATGTAAACAATCTTGGTTTTAATGATTTTGATATTTCAAGAATTGAAAAGTCAGTTGGTGCTTATTTTGAATACAATTATGATAATTTGGATAAAATAAATTTATCAGCTGGAATAAGGTTTGACAATCACAATAAAATTGGAAATTTCATTTCTCCCAGATTTCATATGAACTATATGGTTTTACCAAAATCGACAATTAAATTTTCTTTTGGTAAAGCAACTCGTCTTGCTAATATTTTCTCTGAAAATCAAAAACTATTTTATAGCTCAAGAGAAATAATTTTTACAGAAAATTCATTACCTAGTGATTTTTCAAGTATGAAAGCTGATCAAGCTTGGAATTATGGCGTTTCGATTATTAATAGTTTTAAGTTATTCGGAAAGGAATCTCAATTGATTCTTGATTATTACATAACTGACTTTGAAAATAAAGTGGTTGCAGACTGGGAAACTCCAGCTCAGATTAATTTTTATAATTTGACCGGAAAAAGCTTCTCAAATAGTTTTCAAGCTCAATTTTCTTATACTCTTTCAAATTCGATTGATTTCTTATTTGCATATAAAAATACTGATGCAGAAACTGACTACAATTCACATGGAAGATTAAAAAATCCATTAACTCCCAGCGATCGTATTTTCTTTAATGTAGCATATAATGGACCAACAAATGATAAAGGAAGAAATTGGAAGTATGATTTTACTTTCAATCATGTTGGTCAACAAAGACTACCTTCAACTCAAAACAATCCATCAGAGTATAGGCTTTCGGGTACATCCGAGAGGTTAAATCTTATCAATACCCAAATTACAAGGGTCTTTAGCGATTCGTTTCAGCTTTATCTTGGGGTTGAAAATTTGACAAACTACAGGCAAAAAAATACAATACTTGGATCAGATGATCCGTTTGGAGATTATTTTGATGCTACATATATATATGGCCCAATTTTTGGGCGAATGTCTTATGTCGGATTAAGATATTATATTAATTAAATCAAATATTATGAAATTAAATTTTATACTAACTCTTTTAGTTCTTTTTTTTACTGTTGATGGTATTTCTCAAACCAAGTCAGAGGTTATTTTTGTTGATGGTGTTTGTGGAATGTGTGAAAAAAGAATTGAATCAAGTTGTTTAGCTACAAAGGGAATTAAATTAGCTGACTGGAACAAAGAAAACAGAATGCTTAAGGTAATTTTCAATGAGAAAAAAATTTCGTTAGAACAAATACATAAAAAGATTGCTTCGATTGGTCATGATACCAAATTAGAAACTGCGCCTGATGAGGCATATAATAACCTTTATATGTGTTGTAAATATCGAGATGAAGAAGTTGTAAAGAATCATCAATAAAAAAAAGAGCTGTTTTTTAAACAGCTCTTTTTTTTGATATATATTTTACATCATTCCTGGCATTCCACCACCACCCATAGGCGGCATTGGAGCAGGTGATTCCTCTTTAATATCAACTACTGCACACTCAGTTGTTAAAATCATCCCAGCAACAGATGCAGCATTTTCAAGCGCAATTCTTGTTACTTTTTTCGGATCAATAATACCAGCTTTGAGCATATCTACATATTCTTCATTTTTAGCATCATATCCAACAGTATCTTTACTTTCTAAAACTTTAGATATAACTATACTACCTTCGCCGCCTGCATTTTCTACAATAGTTCTTATTGGGGCCTCAATAGCTTTTTCAACAATCTGAATTCCTGTTTTTTCGTCAGCATTTTCAGATTTAAGCTTAGCTAATTTTTCTTTTGTTCTAACGAGAGCAACTCCACCTCCGGCAACAATACCTTCTTCTACTGCAGCCCTTGTAGCGTGAAGAGCGTCATCAACTCTATCTTTCTTTTCCTTCATTTCTACTTCACTTGCAGCTCCTACATAAAGTACCGCAACTCCACCTGCTAGCTTAGCTAATCTTTCTTGCAATTTTTCTTTGTCATAGTCACTAGTAGTTGTTTCGATTTGTGCTTTGATTTGATTTACTCTAGCTTTAATTTCTGAAGCTTTTCCTGCACCGTTAACAATTGTTGTATTGTCTTTATCAATTGTAATTGTTTCAGCTGTTCCAAGCATTGTTAAATCAGCATTTTCTAGCGAAAACCCTCTTTCTTCTGAAACAACAGTTCCGCCTGAAAGTATTGCAATATCTTCAAGCATTGCTTTTCTTCTATCACCAAAACCGGGAGCTTTAACAGCAGCTATCTTTAATCCCCCTCTGAGTTTATTTACCACCAGGGTTGCTAGAGCTTGTCCTTCTACGTCTTCAGCGATTATCAATAAAGATCTTCCAGATTGAGAGACCGGTTCTAATATTGGTAAAATTTCCTGAAGATTTGATATTTTTTTATCAAATAATAGAATATATGGATTTTCCAGCTCGGTTATCATCTTATCAGCATTAGTAACAAAATAAGGAGATAAATATCCTCTGTCGAACTGCATACCTTCAACAACATCTACATAAGTATCAGTTCCTTTTGCTTCTTCAACAGTTATTACACCTTCTTTTCCAACTTTTTCAAATGCTGTGGCAATTAAATTACCAACGGTTGAGTCATTGTTAGCAGAAATACTAGCTACTTGCTGTATCTTTTCTGATGAATTACCAACTTGCTTTGATTGTTTACTAAGTTCTTCTGTTATACAAGAAACAGCTTTATCTATCCCTCTTTTTAAATCCATAGGATTTGCTCCAGAGGCTACATTTTTTAATCCTTCTTTGACGATTGCTTGCGCCAAAACAGTTGCAGTGGTAGTTCCGTCACCAGCTAAGTCATTTGTCTTTGATGCAACTTCTTTAACCATTTGAGCACCCATATTTTCTAGTTCATTTTCTAACTCAATTTCTTTAGCAACAGTTACACCATCTTTGGTTACCTGAGGTCCACCAAAAGACTTACTTATAATAACATTTCTACCCTTAGGGCCTAACGTTACTTTTACAGAGTTGGCTAGGGCATCAACCCCTCTTTTAAGCCCATCTCTTGCTTCAATATCAAATTTTATATCTTTTGCCATTTTATATTTCTTTTATTATACAATTGCCAGAATATCTTTTTCTGACATCATTAAATAATCTACTCCGTCAAACTTAAGTTCTGTTCCAGAATACTTTCCGTATAATACAACATCACCAACTTTAACCGTCATAGGATTGTCTTTTGTACCATTTCCAACAGCTACAACTGTTGCTTTTTGAGGTTTTTCTTTTGCATTATCAGGGATAATTATTCCTGATGCTGTTTTAGTTTCTGCTTGCATTGGTTCAACTAGAACTCTGTCAGCAAGCGGTTTAATATTTAATTTCATATCTAATTAATTTGATTAAAATTTTCCACAAATCATGCCATCTCAAAAAATATGACAAAATTACATGAAAAGTAAAATTCTTATTTATCTTCAGAAGAATTTTCCTCGGTAGTGTTAATTGGTAGTGGCTCCACAACTATTTCTTCAGTATTTAAGGCTTTAGACTCGGAAATTGCATCTGATTGTGTGAATGTAATATTGGATAATAATATTAGTCCAATCAAAGTTCCGCCTAGAACCCAAGTACTCTTATCAAGAAAATCGGTTGTTTGCTTTACTCCACCTAATTGTTGAGTGCCACCTCCACCAAATGACGATGATAATCCACCTCCCTTGGGATTTTGTACCATAATTACAACAACCAGTAGGAATGCAACTATAACTATAAGAATAAGAAAAATTGAATAAGAACTCATCTTTTTAAGCTTTTAATTTTTTTAATTTGATCTGCAAAGTAACTGTTTTTTTCTGGAAATTTCAAAATTAATATTTTGTAAGACTGAATAGCTTTTTCATAATTTTTTTGATTAAGATATAACTTAGCCAATGTCTCAGTCATATAACCTGCTTGATTACTGAGATTATCTGGTTTATCATTACTTGACTCATTCTCATTTACTTCAACTTTTAATTTAGGTTTTTCAGAAATAAACCTATCTATTGTTTCTGTTTCATTACTTCTATCAATGGGCTTTAAATTTGACAATTTTAACCACTCGACAAAACTATTTTCCTCAATAATCTCTTCTTTAATAATTTTATATTCACTTTGTACAGTTGTGATTTCATTTTTATTAAAGTAAACTTTTTCATTTTGATTTTGACTTTTATTAATAAAATCAAAAAGAATTTTTCTATCTCTAGAATAAGCTGCAGTATATCTGAGAAATTTTTTAAATTTTATATCATCATTTTCCTTCAAGGTCTTTAAATAAATAGCCTTGCTTATTTGAAAGTATGGAAATTCGCGATTGATTTCGTCTAAAAACGATAATTCTTCCGCTGTTAGATTTTCAGGATTTTGAAGGGTCTTTATAAAATTTTTTTTGTTCATTTTACCACTTTGCTAGTGAAGCATTAAAAACATCTTGTGTAATTCTTTCAAAAATTTCGTCAAGTGCAGTATCTCTTTGACCTCCGATTAATTGAACGTTTCCAGGATAATCATAGTAAAAAGAGAATCTTTTTTCAAAATCAGCTTCGCTATCATTTTTATCATAAAATCTAATATTAACTCCAACTGTCAATCTATTTTGAGCTGCAGTATTATTTGCCGTCGCAGTAGTTGGTGAAATTCGATATTCAACAATTTCACCTTCATATGTTAAGTCACCATTAGATTTAACTAATTCTAAGCTGGTTTGATTAATTAGTAAATCTATTAGTTTATTTGTGAAATCTCTTTCAATTCCTGGTTCGATTAAAGGGGCGTTATTTTGAAAATAATTGACCTGAAATGTCTTGGTCTCAGGAGATATTGATGCACCTGTTAAACTGTATTTTACACTACAACTTGTGGTGAATATAATTAAAATTAATAGTTTAACGAATCTCATTTGTTATAAATCAAATTGTTTTATTTTTCTATATAAGGTTCTTTCGCTAATACCCAATTCTTCAGCTGCTAATTTTCTTTTACCCGCGTGTTTCTCTAAAGATTTTTTTATTAGTTCTAATTCTTTTTCCTGAATTGATAATGATTCAATTGCTTTAACTTCCTGAATATAATCAAATTTGTCTTCAAAATCTTTATTTTCTTCAATGCTTTTATTATTCTCTACATTAAATATTTCAATATTTTTTTCTGATGAATAATTTTCATTTTGATATACTTTATTAATCAGTTGTTCATTATTTTTTTTGAATTCACTAATGTTAGAAGTTTGCATTAGTTCCAGGGTTAATTTTTTTAAATCATTCAAATCCCCTTTCATATCAAATAATACTTTATATAAAATCTCACGCTCATTATTAAATTCAGACTTTTCAGACTTTTCAGAAATAATCGCTGGTAAATTATCACCCAAATTAGGTAAGTAATCTATAAGAACGTCTTTTTTTATCATCCTATTTTCTTCTAAGACTGATAATTGTTCTGCAATATTTTTTAATTGTCTAATATTCCCGTCCCATCTGTAATTTGTCAAAATACTGATAGCTTCTTCATCTAATTTTATCGTTGGCATACTATACTTTTGAGCAAAATCTGAACAGAATTTTCTAAATAATAAATGAATGTCTTCAGGTCTTTTTCTTAGTGGTGGTAAATTAATTTCTACAGTACTCAACCTGTAATACAAGTCTTCTCTGAATTTATTTTTTTTGATTGCCTCTTGCATATTTACATTTGTAGCTGCCACAATTCGCACATTGGTCTTCTGAACTTTACTGGACCCAACTTTTATAAACTCTCCGTTCTCCAGTACCCTCAATAATCTTACTTGTGTTGTTAACGGAAGTTCGCCAACTTCATCTAAAAAAATTGTTCCCCCATCTGCAACTTCAAAATATCCAGCTCTTGTTTGGGTAGCACCTGTAAATGCCCCTTTTTCATGACCAAATAACTCACTATCAATTGTTCCCTCTGGAATAGCACCGCAGTTAACAGCAATAAATTTAGAGTGTTTTCTATGTGAAAGCTGATGAGCAATTTTTGGAATAACTTCTTTTCCAACACCGCTTTCACCTGTTATCAATACTGAAATATCAGTGGGAGCTACTTGCATAGCCTTTTCTAGAGCTCTGTTAAGCCCTATACTATTTCCTATAATTTCAAATCTTTGTTTTAATGCTTGTAATGAAACCATAATCTTAATTATTTTTAGAAAAAGCAATAGCTTCACCTATGAGGGTAGCACTAGTGCAACTATTGATTTTAACATTAACAAAATCTCCTATTTTATAATTTTCTTTTGGAAACACAACTGTAGTATTTTGTTGATTTCTTCCTGCCCAATGTAAATTTGATTTTTTGGATTCTTTTTCTATTAAAACCTCGACAGTTTTACCAACAAATTCTTTACTCCTGTAAAGGGAATGCTTTTGTTGTAATTCAACAATTTCGCTTAATCTTCTGCTTTTAGTTTCCTCATCAATGTTGTCCTCCAATTTTTTTGCAGCAAGAGTTCCCGGTCTTTCAGAATATTTGAACATGTAACCAAATGAATATTTCACTTTTTCCATTAAGGATAAAGTATCATTATGATCTTGTTCTGATTCGTTAGGAAATCCAGAAATCATATCATGGCTAATACTGCAATCAGGAATAATTTGAAAAATATTTTCAACCAAGTTTATATATTCCTCTCTTGTATGCTGTCTATTCATTGCCTTGAGAACTTTATTACTACCGCTTTGTACAGGTAAATGAATGTAGTTACAAATATTTTCATACTTTGACATCACTTTTATCACATCAAGTGACATGTCTTGTGGGTTTGATGTTGAGAATCTTATTCTCATTTTAGGTTGAGTTAATGCACACATTTCTAATAGCTTAGCAAAATTTATAGACGATGCTTTTTGAATTTCACTTGCTTTTGAAAAGTCTTTCTTTAATCCGCCCCCATACCATAAATAGCTATCAACATTTTGACCTAGTAAAGTTATTTCCTTAAAACCTTTTTCATGTAAATCATTCAATTCTTCTATTATAGATTGTGGATCTCTACTTCTTTCACGTCCTCTAGTAAATGGAACAACACAAAATGTACACATATTATCACATCCTCTAGTTATTGATATAAAAGCACTAACTCCATTTGAATTAATACGAGTTGGTGTTATATCGCCATATGTTTCATCCTTTGACAGAATCACATTAACTGCAGATCTACCATCTTCAATTTCTTCCAGTAAATTAGGTAGGTCTTTATAAGCATCAGGACCAACCACCATATCTACAATCTTTTCTTCTTCTAAAAATTTATGTTTCAATCGCTCAGCCATACAACCTAATACACCCACCTTAACATTTGAGTTGGTTTTTCTAACCTTATTGAATTTTTCAAGTCTTTTTCTAACTGTTAGCTCAGCCTTTTCTCTAATTGAACAGGTATTCACCAAAATCAGATCGGCAGTGTATAAATCATCAGATGTTTTATAGCCGTTTTTAGAGAGTATTGATGCAACAATTTCGCTATCACTAAAATTCATAGCACAGCCATAGCTTTCAATGTAAACAGATTTGGTTTTACTGTTATCGTTTATGTTTTTAACAACTAATGCGTCACCATTATATTTATATGGATTCTTTTCGCTCATTTCTTTAAACATTTTGCACAGCAAATATATTAAAAATACGACAATTTGTCATGCTTTAAATTTTATCATTTTTATTCTGGCTTAATATTTGAAACATATAATTATGAAAAAATAATCTACATTTGTACTCTTAAAAATCAAAAATGGCAGAGAATTTAGTAATTGTTGAGTCCCCGGCAAAAGCCAAAACAATCGAAAAATATTTAGGCGTAAACTATAAAGTTGCCTCAAGTTTTGGTCACATTTCTGACTTACCCTCAAAAAATATAGGGATTGATATTGAAAATGATTTTAAACCTAAATATGAGGTTTCATCTGACAAAAAAACTATTGTAAAAAACTTAAAAGATTTAGTTAAAAAGTCTAAAACTGTTTGGCTCGCAAGTGATGAAGATCGTGAAGGTGAAGCGATTGCTTGGCATTTATTTAGAACTTTAAAGTTAGATGCTGATAACACCAAGAGAATTGTATTCAATGAGATAACAAAATCAGCCATTACAAATGCAATCAATAATCCTAGATCGATAAATTATGACCTAGTGGATGCACAACAGGCAAGGAGAGTTCTTGATAGGATAGTTGGTTATGAACTATCACCTGTGCTTTGGAGGAAAGTTAAGGGCGGACTATCCGCTGGAAGAGTTCAATCCGTTGCTGTAAGGTTGATTGTCGAAAAAGAAAGAGAAATAAGAAATTATGTATCAAAATCAACCTATAAAGTTGAGGCGGTATTCAAAAATTCGAATGGAAAAGAGTTTGTTGCTAGACTTTCAAACGAGTTTAAATCAAAAGATGATGCAATTGATTATCTTAACAGTTCTACAGGATCTACATTTAAGGTTTCAGAAATAGTAAAAAAACCTGTAAAAAAATCGGCACCAGCTCCATTTACCACATCAACATTACAACAAGAAGCATCCAGAAAACTATCTTTTCCTGTTTCCAAAACAATGAGTGTTGCCCAGAGATTATACGAATCAGGACATATTACCTATATGAGGACTGATAGCGTTAATTTATCAAACCTTGCTATAGATGAGGCAAAAAAGCAGGTTGTTAAAAATTTTGGTGAAGCATACTCAAACCCTAAAAATTTTAGCACGAAAGCAAAAGGCGCTCAACAAGCCCACGAAGCAGTCAGACCAACAAATTTCGATATGTCACCTGACAACGTTAAAGATTATGATCAAAAAAGATTATACCAACTAATCTTGAACAGAACACTTGCGTCCCAAATGAAACCTGCTGAACTTGAAAAAACCAATATTAAAATTTCAAGTTCTAATAGAAGTGAATTATTTACAGCTAATGGTGAGGTAATCAAATTTGATGGTTATCTAAAATTATATCAAGTTTCAAAGGATGATGATTCAGCAGAAGATGATGGGATTTTACCTAGATTTAACCAAGATGAGATCTTAAATTTAGAAGAGTTATTTGCTACACAGAAATTTAGTAGACCCCCATATAGATATTCCGAAGCATCATTGGTAAAAAAACTTGAGGAATTAGGGATTGGTAGACCATCAACATATGCACCTACAATCTCCACAGTTCAAAATAGAGGTTATGTTGAAAAAGGATCCACTGAAGCAAAATCAAGAAAAGTAATAAAGGTTTCAATCTCCAACGCAGTAATTTCTGAAAATACCCTTAGTGAGAAATTTGGATCTGATAAAGGAAAATTAATTCCAACTGATATTGGAATGATAGTTACTGACTTTTTGAAAAATCACTTCGAGTACATAATGGATTATAACTTTACAGCAAAGGTTGAACAAGATTTTGACAGTATAGCTAGCGGTAAAAAGAATTGGACAGAAATGATGAAAAGTTTCTATGGAAAATTTCATCCGGTTGTTGAGGATGTGCAACAAAATGCTACTAGAGAAAGTGGTAAAAGAGTTTTAGGCTCACACCCTGAAAACGGCAAAGAAGTAAGTGTAAGATTGGGTAAATTTGGTCCAATGGTTCAGATAGGAACTGTTGACGATGAAGAAAAGCCCAAATTTGCTAGCCTTCCCCAAGATTTTCAGATTGAATCTGTAACACTTGACCAAGCCTTATCCTTATTTGAATTACCGAGAACATTGGGAGAATTTCAAGGCGAAACATTAGAGGCTAATAATGGTAGATACGGACCGTATATAAAATTTGGGAAAAAATTTGTATCAATCCCTGCTGGAAAATCTCCTACATCAATTTCATTGGAAGATGCAATAGTGATTATAGAAGATAAAATTAAAGCTGATGCTCCAATTCATGTTTATGAAAATATGAATGTTCAAAAAGGAAAAGGAAGATTTGGACCTTATATCAAATGGAATAATATATTTATCAACGTCAATAAAAAGTATGATTGGGATAATCTTTCGATTGATGATATTGAAGAATTAATTGAAGAAAAGAAACAAAAAGAAAAAGACAAGGTTATTCATAACTGGGAACAGGAAGGAATTAAAGTTGAAAAAGGTAGATGGGGTAAATTTTATTTGATAAAATCTAAAAAGAAGATTTTGTTAGATAAAAATCTTGATGTTGCGTCAATTGATATAGATCAAGCCAAGGAGATATACAAAGCAAATACATCTAAAAAGTAGAATAATTAAATCATGGGTTCAGACTATTTAACATCACCCTTTGACGATTTGTTAAAACCTGTGGATGATCACCTTATAGTCCACAATGAGCTTATGACTCCATTGATTCTTGGAAATAGAATTAGTATTCATTCTTCTGAAAAAGGTATTCCAGATTTAGACTCTATAAAAATTGCTATAATTGGTGTTCCCGAAGAAAGAAATTCGGTTGATTATTTAGGTGATAATCTTAACTTAAATGAGATACGAAAATCGCTTTACAACCTTTATCCGGGAAATTGGTCATCAAGAATTGCTGATTTAGGAAACTTAATTTTGGGAGGTAGTGCTGATGAAACATATGGAAGAGTAATTTCCCTGCTTACAATAATATTTAAAAAGAATATAATTCCTGTAATTATTGGTGGTAGTCAAGATCTGTTATACGCTGTATACAGAGCATATGATTCTATTCAAAATACTGTCAATATTGTCAATGTTGATTCAAATTTTGATTTGGGTGATTCCTCAAAACCAATCAATAATCTTAGTTATCTTGGTAAAGTAATACTTGATCAGCCACACAATTTATTCAATTATTCTAACATTGGATACCAAACATATCACAATTCTCAAGAGGAAATAGATTTGATGGATAATTTATATTTTGAAGCTTACCGGCTTGGTGAAGTTTCTTCAAAAATTAGATTGGTAGAACCCGTCATGAGGGATGCTGATATCGTTAGCATTGATATGAAATCAATAAGAGCTGCCGAGTTGAGTTCTAGACAAAAGTTTTCTCCTAATGGGTTTGACGGTAAAGAAATATGTGCAATTAGCAGATACGCTGGTATCAGTAATAAAGTTAGTTCATTTGGTGTTTTCGAATACAAATCTTCAAATGAGGATGAAGTTACAGAGATGCTTATTTCACAGGTAATATGGTATTTTATCGAAGGGGTAAATTGTCGAATAATTGATTCTGATTTTACCAATGAAGATGAATACAATAAATTCACGGTTATTGTAGACGAATATGAATTAGTTTTCTACAAAAATAAAATTACTTCAAGATGGTGGATAGAAATTTTTGGTGAAGGCTCTAATACTAAACTGAAACAAACCACGTTATTACCCTGTACAGTAGAAGATTATGAAACCGCTAAAAATGGTTTAATTCCTGATAGATGGTTTAAAGCAATAAAGAAAAATATATTATAGTTTTTTTTTATTTTTAAAAAACACAAAACAATAACAGGAAATTATAATGTTTCATAATTTGTTTATTTAAATTTATATGGGTAAGTTTACCCCACTTTTTTTTAAAAGTAATAGATAAAATGAGAAAAATTTTACAACTTTTTATAGTAGCACTAGTAGCTTTTAGTTGTGGTTCCAACGGAAACGTGAATAAATCTAAAGGTGAACTTGTTGGGGTTAAAGGAAATAAATATTATGCCGAAAAGCCATTCGGGATGGTTTTAGTCCCAGGTGGATCTTTTATTATGGGTAAATCTGATGACGATATGCCATCAATTCAAGATGCTCCTACGAAAACTGTAACAGTAAGGTCATTTTACATGGATGAAACTGAAATTACCAATGCTGAATATAGACAATTTGTAAGATGGGTTAGAGACTCTGTTATTAGAACTGCATTAGCAGAACAATTTAGAGACAGAGACGACATAGGTCCTGAAAGTGAATATTTTCAATACTTATACAAATCTGAAAAAGCCAGTAAAGAATCTGATGATGAATCTGATTGGGATGGAAAAACTGACTTAGACTGGGATGTAGATTTGGATTATTTTGGACCTACCTATGGAAATGGTAAATCATCCTACTCAAGAGATTCAATCTTCTTCAATAGTGACAGTGAATATGCAGAAGTTGTTAGAAGGTTTTTATTTGATGAAGACCAGATTTTCAACGATATGGTATTTTCTTGGAAGGTAGATCAGTTTGCATATGAAAATAAATATTCAAATTTATCAGGTCCAAATGGTTACTTGGCAAGAATGGAAGAATATAAAAGAATGGCTATTGATGAATTATATGATCAACAGACTGGACAATTAATTCAAGATGATCAGATGCAGGTAACCGATGTATCTCAGCCTGGTTCTTTTAGACAATTTGAGATTAGATTGGCAACACCAAGCGGTGGATACGGTGAAGTTGAAGAAACAATAACTATCAATGATGACTACATTCACGAAAGGTTTCCATCGAGTAAAAGAAGTAATTTTATTAAGCAAATTCCTGTTCCTATTTACCCGGATACAACTGTTTGGATAAGAGACTTTAATTACTCATATAATGAGCCAATGCATAATGACTATTTTTGGCATGATGCATACAATGATTACCCTGTAGTTGGAGTAACATGGCACCAGGCTAAAGCATTTTGTGAGTGGAGAACCAAGACAAAAAATAATTATCAAAAAACTAAAAAGAAAAAGAGTTTAGTTCCTGAATTCAGGCTTCCTACTGAAGCTGAATGGGAATTTGCTGCAAGAGGTGGTCTTCAAGGTGCTATGTATCCTTGGGGAGGACCATATACAAAAAATGACAGAGGATGTTTCATGGCTAACTTTAAACCTATGAGAGGTGATTACTCAGTTGATCAGGCACTTTATACAGTTGAAGCAAATGCCTATGACCCTAATGGTTACAACCTGTTTAATATGGCAGGAAATGTTTCAGAATGGATTGATTCATCTTACGAGCCTGAAGCATACGAGTTTTCTTCAACAATTAATCCAAATGTAAATGACGAAGAAAATGAATTAAAAGTAGTTAGAGGAGGTTCTTGGAAAGATGTAAAGTATTTTTTACAGGTTAGTTCAAGGGATTATGAAAATGCTAATCAAGCTAGAAGTTATATTGGCTTCAGAACTGTCCATGACTATCTTGGTGCAGACATGACTGCAAACGCAATGACCAATGCATCAATTAGAAAACAAAATAATAGAAGAAGTTCTATCAAATAATAAATAAAAACAACAACTAAAATTATAAAAAATGAGATTACTTAATAAAACACAAATGAATTTTGCCTATGGAATGGGTGCTGCTGTAGTAATTATTGGAGCATTAATGAAAATCACTCACTTTTCAATAGGTTTTTTAACTGGTAATGTTATGTTAACAATTGGACTTGTAACAGAGGCGATTATTTTTGCCCTTTCTGCATTTGATCCACCTGCTGATGATTATGCTTGGGAAGAGGTGTATCCGGAACTAGCTGGAGGTAAAAAAGGTTCTTCAGCTGATAAAAAGAGTCCAAAGGCCTTAATGAGCGACAAAATTGACGAAATGTTTAAAAATGCAAAGTTAGATGAATCAGTTGTAAAAGGTCTTACGCAAAGTATTAAGGATTTTGAAGCTTCTGCTAAATCTGGTGCAGACAATGCAGGTGAGTTGGCTAAAATCAATAAGGAATTTGCTGACAACGCAAACAAGCTTACAACTCAAATGGAAAGTTTAGCTAAAAATCTAGAATCTCTTAATAATGTGTATGGTGGGGTTCTTAATGCAATGAACAAAAAATAATTTTCATTATTTAACAACCAGATTTTGTCTGAGTTGATATAATAATTAACGCTAAAATATAATATTATGGCAGGAGGAAAAGAGAACGCAAGACAGAAGATGATTAATCTTATGTACCTTGTATTTATTGCGATGCTAGCTTTAAATATGTCAAAGGAAGTTTTAATGACTTTTGGTGAAATTGATAGAGAAGTAACAAAATCAACAAAATCCTTAAAAGAAGCTAATAAAGCGGCAGTTCAAGTAATAAAAAATAGTGCTAAAAACGATTCTTTACAGTGGTATACTGCATATCAACCTATAAGTAAAATTGCCGAAGCGGCAAATGAATTAACTAATTTCATTAATAAAACCGAAAATGAATTTGTTAATCCTTATGAAGTTAATAAAGTTACTTATCAAAGTTTCAAAAGACCCATTTTAGAAAAGGAAAATGATTTTAAGAGAACAATTAACGGGTCTATTCCTGAAATGGTAGGTGATTATGAAGTAATGGATAATTCCGCAGCTTATGATGAAATGCTTTTCAACGGAGCTTATGTTAATGAGGAAAATCCTGGTTACACCGATGCTGGAAAGGAATTTGTGAGACTTGTAAATAACTTTAGAAATGTAGCAGTTAATGAAATTACTAACTCAGATATTTCACTAGACACTACAAAAAATAAAATTTGGAATGATTCTAAGTCTGGATTAATAAGTCAAATTGAGCAAAGCTTTAATACTGATGTTGTTAAGGTTGGAAAAGCTGATGATAAAATTAAAAGTTGGCTTCATTTCAATTTTGAAGGATTTCCTGAAATTGCATCCATCACTAAGCTTACATTGATGGAAGAAGATGTTGAAAATGTAATTCAAGGTATGATATCATCTGTAAATGAAATTATTCTTGGTGAAAATTTAACTTCATTAAGAGCTATACCTATGAATGTGAATGTTTTTTATGAAAATTCAAAATTAGAAGGAACTGTAGCTCTTGGTAAATATGATGAAACATTCGTAGCAAGTAAGGTTAAAATTAAAAATGGTAATGCACCAATGAAAGAATACAGAGCAATTGACGTTATGGAAAACGGAGAAGTTGTTCTGGAAAAACTAAACTTAAATGTTGGTTCTGCTGGTGCTAAACAACTGACTGGTGAAATTATTTTTGTAAGAACTGAAAATGGTGTTGATGTAGAGAAATCTATCCCTATTGATCATGAATATTTTGTAAATCCGCCATTAGCAAATGTTTCAAATAAGGATATGAATATTGTTTACGAGGATATTGAAAATATATTAAATATTACAATGCCTGGAGTTTCAAACGATAATATTCAAATTGTTTCACCTCCAACAATTAAGCCTGGAAAAAATGGTGAATTTATAATGACAAATCAGAAAAAGGGTAGAACAGGAAAAGTTTCTATTGTTGTTAAGGACAAATTAACAAACTTTACTTCTCCACCAGTAGTTTTTGATGTTGTTGCGGTTCCAGATCCATTTGCTTCATTCTCCCAAAAGGGAGATAAGTTTTCAGCAAATCAAATTTTGACTGGAAAAATTGGTGGTACATTTAATAACGAGAGACTTGATAATAGTCTTCAGCTAAGAGTTTCTGAATTTAAAGTTAGAATTGGACTTCGTAATTTAGGTGTTGTTAGAAATACAAATGGTGCTTTTAATGACAGACTTAAGAGTGAAATCAAAAAAGCTAGGAGAGGTACACAAATTACCATCTCAGATATAGTTTTTAGTAGTTCTAAAATAGATAAAGGAAGAAAGTCGCTGTTTTCTCAAAATCAAGTTGTTTTAACAGTTAGATAACAAATAAACTAAAATGAAATTTTTCAATAAAATATTTTTCTTTTTCTTTTTACTATTCTCTTTCAGTATTTTTTCTCAAAATTCGGGATATAAAACAGGAGTGAGTAATATACTTAACGCCGCCAACCCTGAAGATATTGGAGTACGTACAGCTGTACAAGTTCAAGAGGATAAAGATGATCCATTAGAGTATGGTTATGTAAATGATAAGGATATTTTATGGTCTACCACAGTATGGGAAATTATTGATCTTGATCAAAGAGTAAATTACCCTTTACTATACCCTGTTGATACTAGTGTTGTAGGTGACGAGAGAAGACCTATGATATGGTGGCTTAAACAGGAGATAGAGAAATTTAATTTACCTGTATACGACGCTGAAAATACAGAAAGTGAAGGAGAGTTTATTGAAAGATTACCTGACGAAAGGGTAGAAAATATATTTAAAAGAAGGATTATTAGTGATGAAGGGAGAGAAAAGTTTAAAAATGCTATTGCTGTAATTGAAGAAAGAATAAGTGTTCAGTATGATAAGTACAACTTTAATCCCTATGAAGAAGAAATTTCAGCTGAGGAAAAACAAATTCTAGCAAACGATTCTACCTTTAATCCAATTTTTCCCTATACCATTAAAAAATTTACTGGTTATAAAGAGTTAACAGACGAGGTTTTCTCCTATGCCCAATTTTTAGGATTTACTAGTCCTGATGGTCCAGTTAGGGTTGTTCAGCCACAGGGTATACCTGAAGAATTAAGCCAAGATGCTATTAATGAGTATACAGCTGTTTTACGTGAAATTCTTGATACAGAGTTTTTTGTTGAAGACACTGATTTTTATTACAAGAACTTCCAATTCGAAGAACTTAAGCAGTGGTTGATTAAGGGAATATGGTATTTTGACAAGAAATATTCTGAGTTAATCTATAGACCAATAGGTATTGCTCCAGTTGCTACTTCTTTGGATGAAGATGGAGCTGGCGATGTCGGTGGTGGCGGTGGTGCTATGATTGATCCAAGAATTCTTGATGAGCCTAACGGTGAAGATTCTGATGGTGATGGTATCTCTGATTTAGATGAGACGGATATTTTTGGAACTGACCCTCAACTAGCTGATACTGACGGTGACGGAGTAAATGATGGTTTAGAAAATCAAAATGGACTAGATCCTCTTTTTGGAGCCCCAGAAGATAAACAACAGTTTGATGAAATGGTTGCTGAATTTGAGGCTTCACAAGTTTCAGGTCCAAGCGCTCCTGAAGATTCTGTAAAGGAAAACATAATCCCGTTATTTTGGGTATATTATCCTCATGCAAGAGAAATCTTAAAGAAGGGTCAAGCATTTAATAACAGAAATACATCTAAATATATTTCTTTTGATGATATTATTAATTCTAGAAGATTTAGCTCTGTGATATACAAAGAGGAAAATGTATATGAGAATAGGGAAGTAAAAGACTATATTAAGAATAATTCCTTTATGAGATTACTTGAATCAGAAAGAATTAAAGAGAAGATCAGAAATTTTGAACACGATATGTGGAGTTGGTAGTTAATAAATTACCAATTCAAAAAAAAGCGGTTTACATCTGTAAATCGCTTTTTTTATATCTATAATTTACTTTTTATTCTTGCCAATCTTAAAAACCATCGTATATTTGTAGACCACATCGCGGGGTAGAGCAGTAGGTAGCTCGTCGGGCTCATAACCCGAAGGTCGCTGGTTCGAGTCCAGTCCCCGCTACTGAAACAACAAAACGGTTATACTCTAGTATGGCCGTTTTTTTATTTCTACGGAACATAGAAATATCCAAAGGGCAAAAATTATTTCTATTATCCTTTGGTATAATCCAACATATTTACCTAACAAATCTGATCCAAATAAATAGACAAGTATTGAACTAAACAGACCAAGTATAACAGATTGGATAGAGAACCAATGCCTTGTTTTTCTTATTGTCAAACCAATTAATATTATAAAAAAAGGAACAAATAGATACATTAATAAAGCAGCGATATTATGGATAATTTGTGATAAGCTTATATTTAATAACTCTTTATTGCAACCACTATCACAAGGGAAAATTCCCGTAACAGTTGTACCTAATCCATAAAATATTCCGATTCCGTAAAACCCTATTTTAACAACTAATTTAGAATCTAAATATTTCTCACCAAGAAAACAAAATAAGGCGATTATA
The DNA here is from genome assembly GCA_902518355.1 of uncultured Bacteroidota bacterium. Lineage (GTDB taxonomy): Bacteria > Bacteroidota > Bacteroidia > Flavobacteriales > Flavobacteriaceae > MED-G13. The sequence continues at coordinate 107,895 of CABYFY010000005.1, forward strand.
ATGCCACTTGGAATGTATCCCAATAGTCTTAGAAAAAAACCATGTTTTGTATCAATTGCATATGATTCACTTATAAATTGATTTGTGATATAATAATTTTTTATCAATAGTCCACCAAAAATTAATGTAAAAATGAGTAAAGAAACACCTATAAACCCCAGATTTGAAACTGTTTTATTATTCATATTAAAGTTCTAAAAGCCCTTTAATTTCAGTTTTAAAATCTTCTTTGTAATCTACATATGCTTGACCTGTAGCGGGGCCATTAAATCCTGTATGAATACTATTAACCTTTCCGGACTTATCAATTATTATAGTGGTTGGATACGAAATTATATTTTCTAACATAGGAATTTTTTCTAGAAATTTTTCTTTATCTGTTCCACCATACTGAGCAAGTAATATAGGATAAGGAATATTAAATTTATCAATCATATTTTTAATCCTTTTCATCGCCTTTTCTTCTGTTTTCGCTGCCTCCACACTTAAACCGACGAATGCTAAATCTTCGTTAGGATGTTCTTCTAAATAAGAAAGGAAAAATTGAGTTTCATCCAAGCAGTTTGGACACCAGGTTCCTAATATTTGAACAACAACAACTTTATCTTTAAATTGAATATCATCTAGACTAATAAATTTTCCATTTGTATCCTTAAAATTAAAATTAATTGATTGAACTCCATCTTTAAGTTTTGTTAGGGTTTTCGAATCGGCTAATTCATAACCTTGATCCTCAATCATCCAAAATTCTGTTACTGAATCATTGTAATAATGTAAATTCCCAAAAATAGTATCTCCTTTTTTTTCAGCTTTGATTAAATAAGGGTGGGCTCCGTCAAAAGTTGAAAGAAGGATAGAATCTCCAAATGTGATTCCTGAAAGGAATCTGGTATCTCCTGTATTTTTTCTAAATGTACCTGAAACCTCATTACCATTTTGGGTAAATACACCTAGTCCAGGATAAGGATTTTCCGGTCTAAAAACCGTTTTGTATTTTCCGCTTAAATAAAAATTAGCTTTTTTATCTGATCGAAATTTCGATTCATTGTTTATTATAGCAAAAAAAGGAGCTTCCTTACCAGATTCTTCTTTTAAGTACCTCCCACGTAATGATTCGTTTTCAACTTTGGCAATTATTACTGCATCATATGGAGGCATAAAAATTTTTAAAGAATCAGCTTCAAAAATAATATCGTCATAAATAAGTGTTTCCTTATCATTCTCAACTACCATAATTAATTTGTTTGATTCATTTATCAATTCAAATTTAAAAGGAAGTATCGAGTTATCTTTTGTTCTTATTTCGGCTCTATATTCACCTAATTTAGGGATTATATCGTTACTGCATGATTGAAATAATAGAATAAAAATTGAAAATAATTTAAAAACCCTCATAATTAAACTTTTCGACTAATCATTATATTATTCAGGAAATTTAAATTCACTGTCATCAATAACGGGATTAAGTTTAATAGAATTAAATTTTATAGGCTGACCGGGTTGATCTTTAACCCCTTGGGTCATAGAAAACGGCAGATATAAGCCTTCTACCTCTTGATAATTACTCATTTTAGACTCCATAATTACACCCTTAGCAGGGCCACTCATAACCTCTTCCTGAACCATAATCGGAAAAAATTCTTTGGAATCAAAATAGTAAACCGAAACGTTAGGAACTTCAATTTCATCAATAAGCATTGGTTTTTTTATCAATTTTATTTTAAATGTATCGGAACCGTCTACTATCTCTGTACCCATAAATTCCAATGAAAATCCTTTTTCCTTGTAGTTTAAAAAGGGATTTGGAAATTCACCAAGTTCATTTTTTAGCTTGTCTATATCTTCTTGGCTACTTTTTTCAGCTTTCATTGTCATGAAATTTGTTGACCACAATGTCTCTCCGTCAAATACACCCTGCTTTATTTCTTGACCTTGAATGAAAATTTTAGTATAACTTTTGTTTGCTGATTGTACCATTTCAATAGGTATTTCCATTCCCATTTGATTAATTATAGCGTTCATTTTTATTGCTTTGACATTTTGCCAATTTTCATCTCCACCAATCTTTTCAATATAATTTTCAATGATCTCGTCAGCAGTTTGGGCACTAAATGATATTGAAATCATAAATACAAAAGCAGTTAGCAATAAATAGTTTAGTTTTTTCATTTTAATCTTTTTAATTATAACTCAAACATAGATATTTGTTTATATCAATGGAAATTAATTAAGTTAAATTTATCAAAAGATTTTTATAATGAATAATATCAAAGTTTTTTCTCCTGCATCAGTTTCAAATGTTTGTTGCGGCTTTGATGTTTTGGGTTTTTCAATCGAGGGTATTGGAGATGATATATTTATACAAAAGTCCAATTCAAAAGGGATAAAAATTAAAAGAGCAACTGGTTATGAAATTCCTATTGATAGAAAAAAAAATACAGCATGCGTAGCAGCAAAAGCATTGCTTGATTATTTAAATATTGATCAGGGTTTTGATATTGAAATCAATAAGAACATAAAGCCAGGTAGTGGAATAGGTAGCAGTGCTGCATCTGCAGTTGGAGTTGTATACGGAATCAATAAAATATTAGGTAGTCCTTTAGAAAAAGAAGAGCTTCTAAAATTTGCAATGCAAGGTGAATTTATTTCAAGTAAGACAGCTCCTGCAGATAATGTTGCATCAGCATTATATGGTGGTTTAATTTTGGTAAATAACCGAGAAAACTATAATGTTATTAAGCTTCCTGCTCCAGAAGATTTATTGGCGGTAGTTCATCATCCTTTAATTGAAATAAAAACCTCTAAATCAAGATCAGTTTTGCCAAAAACTATTGATATAAATCTTGCTTCACAACAATTAGCATCTATGGGTGGTTTTATTCATTCGCTACATACTGAGAATTTCGACTTAATGAGATTGATTTTAAAAGACTACCTAGTTGAACAGTATAGAGCTGATCAAGTTCCATTATTTCATGAAATAAAAAAAATAGGTGATTCCAGAAATGTTATTTGTTGCTCAATTTCTGGATCTGGACCCTCAGTTTTTTCTCTGGTTAATGGTTATGAAAAAGCAAAAGAATTAAAACTTATTTGTGACAAAACGTATTCAAAAAATAACATAAAATTTAATTCATACATCACAGGATTGAATTCAGGCGGAGTCAGAATTATGTGATTGTCAGTAATTGAGTTTTTTATCAATTATTAAATTCTTTTTTTTCACACACTTTTTTTTACATTTTTTCAATTTTAATTATTGTATTTTATCAAATATGTAAAAGTTAATAATTGATAAAATTTATTATCAACTTTATATAAATATTTAGATATCTTTATTAATTATTCAAAAAAACAAAAAAACATCTAAAAACTATTTATTATGACTTTTAACTTTTTTCTCCAATCATCTGTAGAGGTTGATCTCACAGTTTTGTGGGTAACCATAGCAGGTTTTCTTGTATTTTTCATGCATGCAGGTTTTACATTGCTTGAGTCAGGTATGACTCAATCTAAAAACGCAGTAAATATTGCCATGAAAAATCTTATGGCTATTTCTGTAGGTACAATTATTTATTGGTTTATTGGATATTCTCTTATGTATGGTGAGTCTGATAATGGATTTTTTAGATGGTCAGGATTTTTTACTCAAAATGGACCCCCTCAAGCATATGATTTATTTTTTCAAACCATGTTCGCTGCTACCTGTGCAACAATTGTTTCCGGTGCAGTTGCGGGGAGAACAAAGTATTCTATATTTGGAATTTTTGCTGTCTTGATGACGGGATTAATTTATCCAATTGCAGGAGGCTGGGAATGGAATCCTGACGGGTGGTTGAATACCGCAAATTTTTTACCCAAAGATTCTATGGGTGAAACGGTTGAATTCATTGACTTAGCAGGATCATCAATTGTTCATGCAGTTGGTGGATGGGCAGCCTTAGTTGGTGCCTACATGGTAGGTCCACGTCTTGGAAAATATGTAAACGGAAATGTTGAGGCAATTCCAGGACACAATAAAACCTTAGCAACACTGGGAGTTATGGCACTTTGGTTTGGATGGTTTGGATTTAACGGTGGATCTCAATTAGCTTGGGGAGGTGATAACACAGTAGGAGCTACAACTATCGTTTTATATACAAATCTTTCTGCTGCTGCTGGAGCTGTTGGAGCGTTAATTACAACTTGGATTTGGTATGGAAAACCAGATATTGTTCAAACATTGAATGGTGCACTTGCTGGACTTGTTAGTATAACTGCTGGTGCAGCAAATATGGATGCTCTCGGCACATTTTTTGCTGGTTTATTAGGGGGTATTATTGTTGTATTTGCAATAGAATTTATCGAAAAAAAGCTTAAAATTGATGATGCAATTGGTGCATCTTCAGTTCACGGAGTTGTCGGAGTTTGGGGTACTATTGTAATTGGTCTTTGGGGTATTGATGCTGATGGTCCAATTGGACTCTTTAACGGTGCAGGTCCAGACCAATTAATTAGTCAGTTAATCGGTGCATCAGCATACTCTTTTTGGGCAGCTTTTTTTGCATTTGTTTTCTTCTGGCTGCTGAAGAAATATATCGGATTAAGGGTAACTAAAGAAGAAGAAATTGAAGGATTGGATATAGCTGAACATGGTATTAGGGCATATCCAGGAAAAAGAAACAGATAAGTGGATTAAACTAACCTTGTGAGATATAACTCCTACTACGGGAGTTGGTTTTTAGTTTGTTTTTTTAAAGGGTTCCAAATTGGAGCCCTTTATCTTTTGGTTCTTATTTAATTAATACATTAACTTTGGGTTGTGCATAAAGCAGGATTTATAAATATTATTGGCAACCCGAATGTAGGTAAATCTACACTAATGAATTGTTTGGTTGGAGAAAAATTATCTATTATCACTTCAAAAGCTCAAACAACAAGACATCGAATTCTAGGAATAGTAAACGGTGATAATTTTCAGCTGATTATTTCTGATACCCCTGGAATTATTAAACCATCCTATGAACTTCAGAATTCTATGATGGACTTTGTCAAATCTGCCTTAGAGGATGCCGATGTTTTAGTTTATATGCTTGAGATCGGAGAAAAATCTATTAGGGATATAGAGGTTCACAATAAAATAAATAATGCCAAAGTTCCCGTAATAATCCTATTAAATAAAATTGATTTGTCTGATCAAAAGCAAATAGAAACTGAAATAGATAATTGGTCAAAAATGTATCCAAATTCAGATGTTTTCCCTATTTCTGCTTTGAATAATTTTAATATGGAAAAGTTGTTTGATAGAATTATTGAATTAATCCCTGAATCTCCACCATATTTTCCAAAAGATCAACTTACGGATAAACCCGAGAGATTTTTTGTTAATGAAAAATTGAGAGAAAAAATTCTTTTGTATTATGATAAAGAAATTCCTTATTCAGTTGAAGTCGTTACTGATGAATTTAAAGAAGAGGAATCAATAATTAAAATTAGATCTAAAATTTTAGTGGAAAGAGAGTCTCAAAAAGGAATCATAATTGGTCATAAAGGAGTTGCACTTAAAAAAATAGGTACTAAAGCTCGGCAAGATTTAGAGAAATTTTTTGGAAAAAAAGTATTTATTGAATTACATGTCAAAGTGAGTAAAAACTGGAGGTCTAATTCTAGCCAATTAAAGAGATTTGGTTATAAAAATTAATTTAACAATTAATTAATATGGACATAGTGACGTCGGTCTTTTTTTTTGTTAGATTGTTAGTTAATTCAAACTATAAATAACTAACCATGAAAAAACTAATTTTATTAGTAGCTGTTGTTTTTACATTTAGTAATTCAATAGCTCAAACCGCTTGGACAACTATGTATAAGGTTGCTCCAGAAAACATGCAGGCAGCTAAAGATGCAATTGGTAAAAAAACAAAAAAGTTTAACTCAAAAGCTGATGGCGAATTAATTTATACATTTCAAATTATTGCCGGAGAAAGAGCTAATTATATTGTAAGGGAAGGTTTAGGAGATTCTTATGCTGAGCTTGATTCTTATGGAAATCAAGGTTTAGATTACTGGATGGAGAATGTTGCCCCTCTTATGACTAATGTCGGTGGAACTGAGTATATGTCCTATGTTCCTACAGCAAGTTTTGACGACAGGCCATCTGATGCAAAAAAAATATGGAAGGTACTTCATTATAACGTAAAAAGAAACGGTGGTCCTGATTTCTGGAAGTATAGAAATCGAGTAGCAAAGGCTGCTGAAAAAGTGGGAGGACTTAGTCTTCATGTATGGGCTTGGTCCATTGGTGGGTCATCTTCTGGACACGTAAAAGTTGGATATGGAAGTCCTGATATGTCAGGAATCGATAATGAAACTGAGACCTGGCCAAAAGTCATTGAAGCATATGGTGAATTATTTGGAGAAGATGCACACGAAATAGATCAAAAAGCATTTAACGCAAGTTTAGAAATGTGGGGAAATTTTTCTGAAATCTGGAGATGGCTACCAGAACTAAGTTCTCCTGCAGTTGAATTAGATTAATTAATAAATTTTAAAAAAATAAAAAGATGAAAAAAATATTTTTATTGGCACTATTAGCTCCTTTATTTGTCTTTTCTCAAAATAATACAAACTGGGAATACTGGCAGACAAATAGATGGGAAGCAAAAGACGGAATGGCAAAAGAATTTGAAATGGCCGTTTCAAAAAAGACTAAAAAATTTAATAATACTCAAGAAACAGGGATTTTAACTTTTCAAATAGTTACAGGTCCCGATTCAGGAAAATACATGCGAGTAGTTGGTCCAAAAACCGCTGATTTTTTTGATCAAGGAGTATCAGGTTCTGCTGAGTACGACTACTGGGTTAAGAATGTAATGCCTTATGTTAAAGCTCAAGAAGGAAATAAAAGAACATGGAGGATCCAAGGTCTAGGATATAATTGGGATAACAATCAGGCTCCAAAGAAGTTTATAAGATATACTACTATTAGACTAAAACAAGAAAATGCTCGAGACTGGTTCCATGAAATGAGAAATGATGCAAAATTAAAAAGAGAAAATGGCTATACTGGAATTAGAGGTGTTTTTGCTCTTGTTTCCGGTGGTCAATGGGAAATAACAGTAGTTGAACCTTATGATGCTCACGGAACCGGATTAGGTTCTTTTGGAGATGAAGATTTTGATTATCGTGATGAGTATAATGAAATGTTTGGTTGGAGATCATTGAGATATAACCAAATCAGAGGAGATGCAGCAATTAGAGACTATGGTGGTCAGATAGTTGAAACACTAGAATTTAGACCAGATATGTCAACTTCTATTGAATAGATTGAATTTAACCATTTGATTTTAAAAAAGGGCGGTATTAATACCGCCCTTTTTTTTACAGCTAATTTAGTATTACATTTGTCCACCATTATTATGAGTAATATAATTGCAATAGTAGGAAGACCTAATGTCGGAAAATCAACGTTGTTTAATAGGCTTATTCAACGAAGAGAGGCGATTGTTGATTCCATAAGCGGGGTTACCAGAGATAGACATTATGGTAAGGGAGACTGGAATGGAAAGGAGTTCTCTGTAATTGACACTGGGGGATATGTAGTGGGTAGTGACGACATTTTTGAAACGGAGATTGATAATCAAGTTGAACTAGCTATAGATGAAGCTGATATAATTTTATTTATGGTTGATGTTGATTCAGGAATAACTTCGATGGATTCAGAAATTTCAGATTTATTAAGAAAGATTGAAAAGCCAGTTTTTTTGGTTGTTAACAAGGTTGATAATTCCTCTAGAATGAATGATATTAACGAATTCTATTCAATGGGAATAAAAAAACTCTACCCAATTGCAAGTTCTAATGGTTTTGGAACGGGAGAATTACTAGACGATGTTGTAAAACTATTTAAAGAAGAAAAAGAAATAGATAATGATGTACCAAAGTTCGCAGTTGTTGGTAGACCAAATGCAGGCAAATCTTCTTTTATTAATGCATTGATTGGAGAGAACAGGAACATTGTAACTGAAATTCCTGGAACTACAAGAGATTCAATCAATACTAGATATAACAGATTTGGGTTTGAATTTGATCTTATTGACACAGCAGGAATACGAAAAAAGTCAAAGGTTAGGGAAAATCTTGAGTTTTACTCTGTAATGAGAAGTGTTAGAGCTATCGAAAATTCTGACGTTTGTATCTTGTTATTTGACGTATCAAGAGGGTTTGATTCGCAGGTTAAGAATATTTTTTGGTTATGTGAAAGAAATAAAAAAGGAATAATTTTAATTGCAAACAAGTGGGACTTAATCGAAAAAAATACAAATTCAACAAAACAGTTCGAAACTACTGTTAAAAAAAAAATTGAACCTTTTACAGATGTAAATATAATCTTTGTATCAACCTTAAATAAGCAAAGAATTCATAAAGCTATAGAAACCGCTGTAAAAGTATTTAAGGGTAGATCTGAAAAAATAAAAACTAGAAAGTTAAATGATATTTTACTTCCGATAATTGCATCATATCCTCCACCAGCAATCAAAGGGAAATATGTTAAAATAAAATATATAACACAGTTACCAACACATCATCCGCAATTTGCTTTCTTTTGCAATTTACCTCAATATGTTAAAGAGCCTTATAAAAGGTTTTTAGAAAATAAGATTAGAGAAAATTTTGACTTTACAGGTGTTCCAATAACTATTTTTCTGAGAAAAAAATAGTTATAATTGGTTTCGTATCTCGATTAATTTGTCCTTTATTAACTTAAGTTTATTTACAATATCTAACTTATCCGAAGATTTTTCATTATTAATGTAATGCTTAGCACCTTGGATTGTATATCCTTTTTCCTTTAGTAAAAAATATATTTTGTTTATCGCTTCAATATCTTTTTGAGTAAATTTCCTATTACCTCTTGAATTTTTCTTAGGATTTAAAATTTTGAATTCTTGTTCCCAGAACCTGATCAGTGAGGGATTTACATTAAATTTTGATGCAACTTCTCCGATTGAGTAATATCTTTTGTCTTGAAGATTGATTTTCATTAATCTAGGGATTGATTAACCACAGAAGCTTGTTTTAATAATTCGTCATATTCTTTTGCAGTTAAGTTTCCGTAGTAGAAATTAATCGGATTTATCTTTACCTTGTCTTTAAAAATTTCATAATGCAAGTGGGGGGCGCTTGATCTCCCAGTACTACCAACATAACCAATTAAATCACCTCTTTTTACTTTTTGATATCTTTTAACATTGAATTTATAAAGATGTGCATATAAACTAGTATAACCATAACCGTGGTCAATTCTTATATGATTTCCATACCCAGAAGATCTATTATCAGCTCGAATTACAGTTCCATCCCCCGTAGCATAAACTGGCGTACCTTGTGGAGCTGTAAAGTCAATTCCATAATGGTGTTTTCTAGCCTTTGTAAATGGATCAATTCTATAACCAAATCCTGAGGCAATTCTGGTTAAGTCATCATTATTAACAGGTTGAATAGCAGGTATGGATTTTAGAAACTTTTCCCTATCCATCGCTAATTTTGCAATTTCATCTAATGATTTTGATTGTATTGTTAATCTCTTTTGAATTACATCGATTTTTCTATTACTTTCCTTAATAATATTAGAATATTCAAAACCGTCAAATTTTTTATATCTGTTAACACCTCCAAAGCCTGCTTTTCTTTTGTCTTCACTTATAGGAGACGCCTCGAAATAGATTCTGTAAATGGCATTATCTCTTTCTTCAATGTTTTTAAGAACACTTTCAATATTTTCCATTTTTTTGTCTAATTGAGAATATTGAAATTTCATATTTTCAAGTTCCCTATTTAAAGATCTCTCCTGAGGTGATTGAAAATATTGACTCCCAATGAAAATAAATAAAAAGCCAAAAAATGCAGATCCAGTTAGATATAGTAGAATATTTTTGAATACATCACTTTTGCTCTTTTTAATTTTTTTAAATGAAAGAGATTCAGAATCGTAATAATATTTAACTTTAGGCATAATTAAAATTATATCTTTGTAATTAATGTTTATCTGATAAACATAAATGCAAATATAACAATACTTTTTTTGTTCGATAAAAACTGATAATAACCATAAAATGAACTCCAACGAAGTAAGAAAAAAATTTTTAGACTTTTTCGAGAAAAAAAAGCATAAAATTGGTCAATCTTCTCCAATTGTTTCAAAAAATGATCCTTCATTGATGTTTATAAATTCAGGAATGGCTCCTTTTAAGGACTACTTTTTAAATCAGGAAAACCCTAAAAATAAAAGAGTTGCTAATTCTCAAAAATGTCTTCGTGTTTCAGGAAAACATAATGACTTATCTGAGGTTGGTCATGATACATATCATCATACATTTTTTGAAATGCTTGGAAATTGGAGTTTTGGAGATTATTTCAAGGAAGATGCAATTAACTGGTCATGGGAACTATTGACTAAAGAGTATGGTATTAACCCTAATGATTTATACGTTACTATTTTTGAGGGCTCAAAGCAAGATGGAGTCTCTGAGGATTCAGAGGCATTTAATATCTGGATTAAGATCATAGAAAAAGAAAAAATATTATTTTGTGGAAAGGATGATAATTTTTGGGAAATGGGTGAACAAGGACCATGTGGGCCATGCAGTGAAATACATGTAGATTTAAGGGATGAATCCGAAAAAAAGAAAGTACCTGCTCAATCCTTGATAAATAAAGATAACCCTCTTGTTGTAGAGCTCTGGAATCTTGTATTTATTCAGTATAACAGGAAAGCTGATGGAAAATTAGAAGATTTACCAAAAAAACATATTGATACTGGAATGGGACTTGAAAGGTTATGTATGGTCCTTCAAAAGGTCAAATCCAATTACGATACAGATATTTTCAGGTCTATAATTAAAGAGATCGAACAATTAACAGATATTGAATATGGAGAAGATGATAAAGTAGATATAGCAATGAGGGTTATTGCAGATCATCTGAGAGCGGTTTCTTTTTCTGTAGCTGATGGTCAACTACCAAGTAACAGTGGAGCTGGTTATGTAATCAGAAGGATTTTAAGAAGAGCAATTAGATACAGTTTTACATTTTTGAAAATCAAAGAGCCCATTTTATATAAATTATTTGCTGCACTACACTTAAAAATGGGGGATTTTTACCCTGAAATACAAAAACAAAGAATTTTAATTGAAAATGTTATTAAAGAAGAAGAAAACTCTTTTTTAAGAACTCTTGAACAGGGACTGATACTTTTAGAAGAAATAATCTCATCATCTAATAATAAGTTGATTCCTGGTAAAAAAACATTTGAACTATATGACACCTATGGTTTTCCGGTTGACTTAACTAACTTAATTCTTGAAGAAAGAGGATTCAACCTTGATATTGAATCATTTAATAGTGAACTTGAAAAACAAAAAGACAGGTCAAGAAAGGCTGCGGAAATTTCCTTTGATGACTGGATGGTTTTAATTGATGATCCCGTTCAAGAATTTGTCGGATATGATTCGCTTGAAGCTAATGTAAAAATTGTCAAATACAGAAAGGTAAAGTCAAAAAAAGATGGTATAATATTTCAATTGGTTTTTAACCTAACTCCTTTTTATGCAGAATCTGGCGGTCAAATCGGAGATATTGGATTTATTGAATCAAAAGACGGAGATGTAGTCCATATTCACGATACAATTAAAGAAGGTAGCTTATCTATTCATTTAACCAAAAATTTACCAAAAAAACTTGATTTAATTTTTAGAGCAGTAGTTGATAGCAAAAACAGATTTAGAATTCAGTGTAATCATACCGCAACTCATATATTACATCAGGCACTTAGAAATATTCTTGGCAATCATGTTGAACAAAAAGGAAGTAGGGTAAGTTCTGAAAACTTTAGATTTGATTTTTCTCATTATTCAAAACTTGATCAAAGTGACATAATATCGGTGGAAAACTTTGTTAACTCACGAATTGAAAATTCTATTGATTTGATTGAGGAGAGAAATGTTCCTTTAAAAAAGGCTCAAGATAATGGAGCTATCGGTTTATTTGGAGAAAAATACGGAGATACCGTTAGAACAATTAAGTTTGGGGCATCCTATGAGCTATGTGGTGGTACACATGTAAATAATACTTCTGAACTATGGCAGTTCAAAATTATTAGTGAAGGTGCAATTGCTTCTGGTATAAGAAGGATAGAGGCTATTACAAATGAGTCTGTTAAAAATTATTATAATTCAAAAATTAACGAATTTGATAAGATAAAGGATATATTAAAAAATCCAAAAAGCTTATATGAAAGTATTAAATCACTGTCTGAAGAAAATTCTTTACTAAAGAAAGAAATTGATAAATTAAGTAATGAAAAAGTTTTTTCAGTAAAAAAAGATATCATAACAAAGCTTGAAAATATTTCCGGATTGAATGTTATTACTACTACTGTAGATTTAAAACCTGCAAAAATCAAGGATTTATGTTTTTCAATCGCTTCTGAAATAGAAAATCTTTTTTTAATAATTATCACTAAAGACTTAAATAAAGTGTACTGCTCTTGTTACATATCAAAAAATCTAGTTTCTGAAAAGAATTTAAATTCCTCTGAGATTATATCAAAACTTAGTAAGTTTATTAATGGTAGAGGAGGAGGTCAAGCTTTTTACTCCACATGTGCAGGTGATAATTTAGAAGGAATTCAAAAACTATTCACTGCTGCTAAAGATCTTCAAATTCAATTTTTAAAGTAATGTCTTATGAAAGACATAATATTAAATCAGTTTCTAAAGATTTACAGAAATTTGTAATAAAGACCCCAGTTTTAAGATTTGATATTATTGATTCTTTATGTAATTGCAATGTTTTTTTTAAGTGTGAAAATTTTCAACATACAGGGTCATTCAAATATAGGGCTGCAATAAATGCTATTAAAAAAATGCCTGTTGAATTTAAACAAACAGGATTTATAACACATTCCTCGGGAAACTTTGCTCATGCATTGGCTAGAGCAGCCTATGAATTAAAAATTCCTTGTCACATAGTAATGCCTAATAATACTCCAAATTTTAAAAAGTCTTCAGTGCTATCTTACACCAAAAATGTTATAGAATGTGAATCAAACTTAAAAGCAAGGGAATTTACAACCAGTGAAATAATAAAAAATAAAAATTTATATTTCATACATCCCTCAAATAATATGGATGTAATTTTAGGAAATTCTTCTTGTGCACTTGAGTTTGTAAATGATTATCCAAATTTAGATTTTATCTTTTCCCCCATTGGTGGAGGGGGGCTAATTGCCGGTACATCTATTGCAATTAATAATTTTTCCGAAAATTGTCAGGTTATTGGTGCTGAACCGTCAAATGTAGATGATGCATATAGATCTTTAATTTCTGGAAAAATTGAATTCAATGAATCTACCAATACAATAGCAGATGGATTAAGAACTAATCTTGGGTCAATTAATTTTCCTATTATTCAAAATTATGTAAAAGAGATTTTATTGGTTAGCGAAGATGAAATTATGGATTCTTTAGATATTATAATTAACAAGTTAAAAATTGTGGTTGAACCATCAAGCGCAGTTGTTTTAGCTGCTTTGATTAAAAACAATAAAAAGTTTAAAAATAAAAATATCGGATTGATAATGTGTGGTGGAAATATCGACTTTAATTCTCTAAAATTTTAAATATTTCTTATAAATCACTTTCCATCTAAAATTTCTTATATAGACTCCTTCTTCATCTGTAACAATAAATGGCTTTTGTTTTAAAAATGATACACAATAACCTATTAGCCCAAAAAATAATCTAGATAAACTATAATTATTTAAAGAAGATTTTAATAAAGAAAGAATACTCAATATAAACCCAAATCTCATTTTATATAATGATTCACCTTGTAGTATTTTTGAATGAAGAGAATATTTTTGCCCTGTAGGTTTTAAGTGTTTAACAATCAAATTTTTATCTGTATAAATTAACCACCCTTTTTTTTGTGCAAGTAAAACGTCAACTGTGTCCCAGCCTATTGAAGATTTTAAAGCATTTATATCATTAAAACATTCGGCTCTATATGCTTTTATTGGTCCTCGTACATGAGTCTTAGCAGCTATATTTTCATAAATCCATTTCCTATTTTTTAGTATGTATAAATTTCCTCCTGCAATCCCTACTTTTTCTTTTTCATTGAAAATTTCAATAATTTTTTCAATATAGTTTTTAGGAAGTATAATGTCACCATCAAATTTACAAATGATATCAAATTGTGTTTCTAAATTTTTTAATCCAAAATTAAATGCTTCGATAACCTTACTTCCAGGAACATGTTCTTGAACCGACTTATGGTCAATAACCCTAATCCATTCACAATTACCTATTAAATTTTTAATGATATTCTTAGAATTATCAGTTGAGTTATCATTTACATATATTACTTCTGCAGGATTAATTGTCTGATTAATTAATGACTCAACTGATTTTTTTATAAAATCCTGCTCGTTAAAAACCGGTATGATTATACATACTTTCATAAATCAATTTTTTCAGCATAAATAATCATATATCTATATGTAAACAGTCTAAAGAATGGTCTTATTCCTATTTTTTTTACAGGATTTGTAAATTTTTTTTCTTCAATTATTTTCCAACCTGTTTTTTCAAGTAATAATCTAAATTGCCAATCTTCAAATTCATGAAAATGATTATCTCTGATATCACTGAAATTTCTATATGCTTTAGCAAACCAGAGTCTTAGGGGAACACTACAAACTAACTTTTTAGCTTTGATACTGTTTAATATTTGAAACGGGTTTAATAAGTGTTCAAATATTTGAAATGCAGTTACCACTGTAGCTTTTGTTTCCAATATTAATGATTGATCTATATCAAGGTCCTCACCATTTGTATTTATTATTTGGAAGCCATCCTCTTTTAAAGCCTCTGATAAAGGGTTTTTGATTCCTAAGTCTAATATTAACTCACTTTTATCAATATGTTTATTAATAAAATCGGTTGTTATTCTATATCTCTTGTACGGAAAGTTTCTAGTATACATTTATTAATATTGGTACACCATTGCATTAATATGCATTCCAGCACCTACACTAGCAAAAATAATTTTATCACCCTTCTCAATTTTATGGTCCCCAAGTTTATTTTTTACAATTAAATCAAACATTGTTGGTACTGTTGCCACTGAACTGTTACCGAAGCGATCTACGGTAAGGGGCATAATTTTCTCGGGAGATTCTTCATTGAAAAGTTTATATAATCTTTTAACTATCGCATCATCCATTTTAGCATTTGCTTGATGAATTAAAATCTTTTTTATTTCCGAAATATCGGTATTAGCTAAATCTAAGCATTCTTTCATGGCAGAAGGGACATTTGTTAAAGCAAATTCATAAACTTTTCGCCCCCTCATTTTAATATATTTAGTTTTTTCATCAGCCTGAGGATTATAAGATTTCCCGTAAAAAAGATAAAAAACTTCATCATCTGTGTAAGTTGCTGTGTTATGAGATAAAATACCACCTTCTTCATCTGTCTTTTCAATTATTGTAGCACCTGCTCCGTCTGCAAAAATCATGGAGTCTCTATCATTAACGTCAACAACCCTTGATAATGTATCTGCTCCGATTACTAGACATCTTTCAGCCATTCCAGCTTTAATAAAACCATAACCTTGAATCACACCTTCAAGCCACCCTGGACATCCAAATAAAATATCATATGCTACACATTTTGGATTTTTTATTTTTAATAAATTTTTAACCCTTACAGCTAAACTGGGAAATACATCAACTTGTGTTGAATTATTACTAGCATTACCAAAATTATGAGCTAGTATGATGTAATCAATTTTCTCAGGATCAACTTTTGAGTTTTTAATGGCTTCTTTTGCTGCTAAATAGGCTATATCCGAAGTATTTAATTCATCTTTCGCATATCTTCTTTCTCTAATTCCAGTTATCTTCTGAAACTTTTCAATAATTTCTTCATTTTTTGTTTCAATTCGATTTCCCTCATTATCAAAAAAATTTCTGTCTAAAAATTTAGAATTGTCCTGCACAATTTCTGGAATATAGGATCCAGTTCCGGTTATTTTAATGTTCATTTACAAATGAATTTTTAATTAAGGTAAACTTATTAAATAATAGCGATTTTTGGAAAATTAATCAGCATATAATTCTATCGGTGTACAACTACAAACTAGATTACGATCGCCGTATGCATCATTAACTCTTCTAACTGGTGGCCAGAATTTATTTTCTTTAATATAATCTAAAGCGAATGCAGCTTTTTCTCTCGAATAGTTAAAGCTCCATTTGTCAGAAGTTACCATTTCAAGCGTGTGTGGAGAATTCTTTAATAAATTATTTTCTTCGGAGGGTTTACAGAGAATAATTTCTTCTTTGATTGAAATCATAGCATCACAAAATCTATCAATTTCCTCTTTGTTTTCACTTTCAGTTGGCTCAATCATCATTGTACCTGCAACAGGGAAAGAAACCGTCGGCGCATGAAATCCGTAGTCCATTAACCTCTTAGCAATATCAACTACTTCAATACCATAATCTTTAAATGGTCTACAATCAATTATCATTTCATGAGCAGATCTTCCTAGTTCACCGGTATATAGAATATCAAAGCTACCATGAAGTCTTTCTTTGATATAATTGGCATTCAATATTGCAATTTTAGTGGCTTTTGTTAGCCCATCTGACCCCAACATTGATATATATCCATATGAAATTAAACACGCTAGAGCAGATCCAAATGGCGCAGCTGAAATTGAAGAAATCGCTTTATCCCCTCCGGTTTTGATAATTGGGTTTGAAGGTAAGAAAGGACTTAGGTGTTTTGCTACACAGATTGGTCCGACTCCAGGCCCACCACCTCCATGAGGAATAGCAAATGTTTTGTGTAGATTTAAATGACAAACATCAGCTCCTATAATTTTTGGATTTGTAAGACCCACTTGTGCATTCATATTAGCTCCATCCATATATACTTGTCCACCGTTTTTATGGATGATTTCTGTTATTTTTAAAATATCAGATTCAAAAACTCCATGCGTTGATGGATAAGTAATCATTAATGCACCCAATGTATCTTTATACTCAACTGCCTTTTGTTCAAGGTCTGAGACATCTATATTTCCATTATCAGATGATTTGACAACAACGACTTCCATTCCAGCCATAACAGCACTTGCAGGATTAGTGCCATGAGCCGATGATGGAATGAGGCATACTTTTCTATCAAAATCTCCGTTATTTTCGTGATATGCTTTTATTACCATTAGGCCGGCATATTCTCCTTGAGCACCTGAGTTTGGTTGTAATGAAACAGCATCAAAACCTGTAATTTCCTTAAGTTGATTTTCTAATTTCTTCAGAACTTTCTCATAACCAACAGCCTGATCTTTTGGAGCAAACGGATGAATATTTAACCATCTATTCCAGCTTAATGGAAGCATTTCAGCAGCAGCATTTAATTTCATAGTACACGAACCTAGTGAAATCATTGAAGTATTTAGGGCGAGATCCTTATTCTCAAGAAATTTTATATATCTCATCAGAGAGGTTTCTGATTTATATTTTGAGAAAACTTCATCTGTCAAAAAATCTGATTTTCTCTGATAGTTTTTGGGGATGCTGTTCAGACTTTCAAAATTTGAAAAATTTTCCAGTTTAGTGTTTTTAGACTCAGCAAAAATTGCAATAATTTCAAATATATCATTTGTAGTTGTCGTTTCATTTATTGAAATTGAAACCAGACTATCACTTGGATAATGAAAATTTACTTTTTTTTCTAATGCTTTTCCTTTTATAAGTTTAGAGTTACACTCTACCAGAATGGTATCAAAGAAAGATTTATTTGGTGTTTTAAAGCCAAGCAAATTTAAATTTTCTTCAAGTATACAGGCATTTGAATGGATTTTATTTGCGATTTCTTTCAAACCGTCAGGACCATGATAAACAGCATACATACCTGCCATAACAGCAAGTAAAACTTGTGCAGTACAAATATTCGAGGTAGCTCTATCTCTTTTAATGTGTTGTTCTCTTGTTTGCAAGGCCATTCTAAGTGCTCTATTTCCATTTTCATCAATACTTACCCCGATTATTCTTCCAGGGAGGTTTCTCTTAAATTCTTCTTTGGTCGCAAAGTATGCTGCATGCGGACCTCCATAACCCAGTGGAATACCAAATCTTTGTGTACTCCCAACAACAACATCGGCCCCCATTTCTCCAGGCGATTTAAGTAATGCCAAAGAAAGTATGTCTGCTGCAACAGCTACTTTTATTTCATATTCTTTACAAATCTGAATTATAGGTTCAATATCGTTTATATTACCCGAAAGACCTGGATATTGAAAAAATGCACCAAAATAATTTTTTTCAGGATCAAATTTACTTGACTGAGCAATTTCAAGTTTAATTCCAAGAGGTCTAGCTCTAGTTTCCAGCAAGGCAAGAGTCTGAGGAAATGTATCAGCAGACACAAAAAACGAGTTAATATTTTCTTTTTTTTGGTTTCTTGATCTTGTAGAAAATAAAAGTGTCATTGCCTCTGCAGCGGCTGTACTCTCATCAAGCAGTGAGGCATTAGATATTTCCATACCAGTTAAGTCTGTAACCATAGTTTGGAAATTGAGAAGAGCTTCAAGCCTACCCTGTGCAATTTCTGCTTGATATGGTGTATAGGCGGTATACCATCCAGGATTCTCTAAAATATTTCTTTGAATAACAGCAGGGAGGTAGGATCTATTATATCCCAACCCTATGTATGTCTTGTACACCTTATTTAACGATGAAATTTTTTTTAAGTGTGTTAGGTAGTCTGATTCAGACATCGGAGGATCTAACCGCATAGGTTTGTCATTTCTTATGCTTTTAGGGATAGTTTGATCAATTAACTCATCAATTGAATTTGCGTTAATTACACTAAGCATTTGCTTAATTTCATTCTCAGCAGGTCCAATATGTCTTCTTTCAAAAGATTCTGTATTCATTTTTAAAAAATATCGATTAAAATTAAATAATATAACGTCCAATTATCATATATTAAAAAATAAATAATGAACAACATTTATGGTTTTATTAACAAAAAAAATCAAGTTACTTTTTGATTATTATATAAACTCTAGTTTACATGTCTCTTTTTGTATAATTTCTTATATAATCACATTAAAATTGATTAATAAATTTCCTTTTGATTGGGGGAATATTTCATTTGTTTTTTTCACCACTTTTTTCACTTATAATTTTATAAAATTTTATGAGATTGTGATATCAACAAATAGGCCAATTTCGTTTGTTTTAAAATTATTTTTTTCAAAGGCACTTATCGCATTTTTAATTTCATTTTATTTATTTTTTGATTTGTCTAATTCAAAGCAGATAACCGTCTTAATTACGTCTCTTTTAACGGTTTTATACACTGTGCCATTTATATCAAAATTCACTTTAAGGGGTAATCCTATTATAAAAATATTCACTGTTGCTTTTTGTTGGACTATGATGATTGTAGTTTTACCCTTTTTTGAGATGATGGACTCCTATAATATGTTCAATTACTCACTATTAATCTTTTGTTTAGTTACTGCTCAAATGATTCCCTTTGAAATCAGAGATAAACACAAGGACAGGTATAACGTAAAAACCATCGTACACATCTATGAAACAAAGAATTCTAAGATTATAGGATATTTTATTCTGATAACTTCTCTTGTTCCCATGATATTAATACATTATTTGTCAGAAGATTTAATTTCAAAAAACTCAACTGCTTTAATAATCTTAGTCGCCGGAGTCTTAATATATTTATCAAGTGAAAAGCAGAATAAATACTACAGTTCGTTTACTGTTGAGTCTATTCCTATGATGTGGTTACTAATTGAATTTGGTTTACAAGTTTTTTTCTGAGTCGTAAACTTTTTTTTCAAGTTGATTCTTGTAGTCAACAAGTTTTTTTGTGATTTCTGAATCAGATATTCCGATAATTTGAGCGGCTAAAATCCCAGCATTTTTTGCACCATTAAGTGCAACTGTAGCCACAGGAACACCATTAGGCATTTGTAAGATTGATAATACCGAATCCCAGCCATCAATCGAATTTCTTGATTTTACAGGAACTCCAATGACGGGTAGTGTTGTTATTGAAGCAACCATTCCTGGTAAATGTGCAGCACCACCTGCTCCAGCAATTATAACCTTGATTCCGTTGTCACTTGCATCACTTGCGTATTTAAACATTTTTTCTGGTGTTCTATGAGCTGATACAATATTTACCTCTGACTCAATTCCAAATTCATTAAGGATATCAATAGCATCTTGCATAACAGGGAGATCACTTTTACTACCCATAATAATTCCTACTTTTTTCATGAAATTACTTTTATTTTTTTCTTAATTTTTTTTCCTATTTCAATTGCTTTATCGATATCCTCATTCACAATTGTAATATGCCCCATTTTTCTGTTTAATCTTGATTTTTTCTTTCCGTAAATATGTACAAAAACACCAGGAATATCAAAAATATCATTAATATTTTGATAAATAACATCTCCTTCAATCATATTTTCTCCAACTAGATTTACCATAATGCCTGGGATTATTAACTCAGTTTCACCAAGAGGTAAATCTAAAATACTTCTTAAATGTTGATCAAACTGAGATGTCACGCAGCACTCAATAGTATGATGCCCTGAATTATGAGGTCTTGGCGCCACCTCATTGATTAGAATATCTCCTTGCTTGGTGAGAAACAATTCTACGGCAAGCAAACCTACCATATTAAATTTTTCAGCTGTTTTTACGGCAATTTCAATTGCTTTTTTTCTGACATCACTTGAAATATTTGCAGGACACATAACATATTCAACAAGATTAGATTTTTCATTAAACTCCATTTCAACAATCGGAAAACACTTAACACTTCCTTTAACGTTTCTAGAAACAATTACCGATAATTCTTTTTCTATTAAAACAATTTCTTCAACTAAACACTGATCATCATGTGAAAAATCAAGATCTTCTTGATCTTTAATAATTTTTACTCCTTTTCCGTCATAACCGAATTTTGAACTTTTCCAAACAAATGGAAATTGAAAATTATCTTTTTTAAAGTTTTCTTTCAACTCATCTAAATTTGAATAATTTTTAAACCCGGAAGTAGGTAAATTATTATTTTTATAAAAGTCTTTTTGATCTGATTTATTTTGAATTATTTGCAATGTTTTTGCAGAGGGATAGACTCTTTTCCCTTTTTTTTCAAGATAAAGTAAAGCCTCAGTATTTATTTTTTCAATTTCAACAGTTATTACATCAACTTTGTTCCCAAAATTTATAACATCTTGATAATTAGTAATATCTCCTAGAATAAATTCATCAGCTATTTTTGCACATGGAACCTGGTTATTTGAATCCATTACCTTGGTGTGTAAATCGTATCTTTTTGCATCATACAAAAGCATTTTACCTAGTTGTCCGCCACCAAGAATACCTAATTTGAAATTTGAACTAAATAATTGCATTAATCTAACATTATTGTAATGTTGATGCAAAAATACATTTTAATATTTAATCGATTAGAAATTAAACCACCCAAAGATTATATTTGTACTTAATAAATAAACCTTATGAAAAATATTGTATTATTTGGTCCACCTGGAGCCGGAAAAGGAACTCAAGCTGAAATTATTAAGCAAGAATATGATTTATTTCATATATCGACTGGTGATGTTTTTAGATATAACATAAAAAATAATACAGATCTTGGATTGTTAGCAAAAGTATTTATGGACAAAGGAGAATTGGTTCCAGATCAAATAACAATAGACATGTTAAGCGATGTTGTTGAAAAAAATAGTCACGTCAATGGTTTTATTTTTGATGGTTTTCCGAGAACTGAAAGTCAGGCTCATGCATTGGATAGTTTGTTAAAGAATTTTAACACATCAATTTCTGGAATGATAGCCTTAGAAGTTGATGATGAAATTTTGATTAACAGGTTGTTGGAAAGGGGTAAAGATAGTGGTAGAGCTGATGACTCTAACCGTGAAATTATTGAAAATAGGATTAGTGAATATTACAATAAGACAGCGATTTTAAAAACTTATTACCAAAGAAAAAATTGTTACTATGGAGTAAATGGCGTTGGAGAGATTGATGAAATTACATCTAGGATAATTGACGTAATAAGTAAAATATAATACATATATGACCGAGGGTAACTTTGTAGATTATGTTAAAATTAATGTCGCCTCTGGAAAGGGTGGCAAAGGATCTACACATCTGAGAAGAGAGAAGTATGTCGCTAAAGGTGGTCCCGATGGAGGAGATGGTGGTAGGGGAGGACACATAATTTTAAGAGGTAATTCACAGTTTTGGACCCTCTATCATCTAAAGTTTAAAAGACATTTTAAAGCTGAAAAAGGAAATGACGGAGGTAAAAACAGAATTACAGGTGCGAATGGTAAGGATATTTTTATTGATGTACCATTAGGAACAGTTGTCAAAAATACCACTGACCAGTCAACGATTTTTGAGATTACAGAAGAAGGAGAGGAAAGAATAATTTGTGAAGGTGGTAAAGGAGGTAGGGGAAATTGGCATTTCAAATCCTCCACTAATCAAACTCCGAGGTATGCTCAGCCTGGATTACCAAACCAAGAAATTCAAATAACCTTAGAGTTAAAAGTTTTAGCTGATGTTGGCCTTGTAGGCTTTCCAAATGCGGGAAAGTCAACCCTACTGTCAGTCATTACTGATGCAAAACCTAAAATTGCTGATTATGAGTTTACTACTTTAAAGCCAAATTTAGGAATTGTAAAGTACAGAGATTTTAGAACATTTATAATGGCAGATATTCCAGGAATTATTGAGGGTGCTTCTGAGGGAAAGGGATTAGGTCACTATTTTTTAAGACATATTGAAAGAAATTCTACTCTTCTTTTTATGATTCCTTCAGATTCTGATGATATAGTAACTAGTTATAAGGTTTTACTGAAAGAATTAAAGAAATATAACCCTGAAATGCTAGACAAAAGCAGGCTTATCGCGATTACAAAATCTGATTTACTTGATGATGAATTAATAAAAGAAATTGAATTTGAAATAAAAGAAAAAATAGACGAGGAATTTATATTTATTTCTTCAATTTCAAATTTAGGGCTAATTGAACTCAAAGATAAAATCTGGGAAATGCTTAACTAAAGAACATGTTTTTCATAACCTCAAAATTAAATTTCATCTTACTTTTTACTATTGCTTGTACAACTTACTTATTTCCTCAAAAAATTTCTTTTGACTCATTAATTCAAATTCATCAAAATAAACCTCAAGATGAAAAAATTCTTATTGAAATCGGGGAGTTATATGCTGCAGAAAAAAAATGGGATTTAGCAATTGATTCTTACGAAAAATTAGTTGATCTTGATCCTGATAACCCAGATTACTTATATAGGCTCGGAGGTACTCAGGCTGCATACTCCGAAGTAGTAAGTAAGTTTCGGGTATTGTCATTAATAAATACAGCGAAAAGAAATTTAATTAAATCTGCATCATTAGATGTTGAGCATATTTACAGTAGATGGGCATTAGTTCAAATATTAACCGAGCTGCCTCAAATTTTAGGTGGGAATAAGGAAAATGCTCTTATATATTGTAATGAAATACAAAATATTTCATTCATTCATGGCTTGATATCATATCACTATTTTTACAGTTTTCAAAATAATCAAGATAAGATAACTGAGTTGGAAACAGACATAGTCAACTATATTATATCTACTCCTAGTTTGTTTGAATTCAATTATTTTAACTTCGTCGTCGGCAGGTTACTTACAACTCAAAATGATAAAATAAATAAGTTATCGATTAAATATTTAGAAACATACTTAGCTAATTATTCATCAGCTGATAGATTTACCCTGGATGAGGTTTATTATTATTTAGCTTACTCAAATTATAGAGCTGGAAATACAAACTCAAAACCTTTGATTAATAGAGCAAAGAAAGCTTATGAAAATAATCAGAAAAAAAATCCTAACTTAAACAAAAAGATAGAGGAATTAGATAAACTAATTAAGCAATGAAAATTCACTTTATAGCCATTGGAGGATCAGCGATGCATAATCTTGCAATAGCTTTAAAATTAAAGGGTTTTAGTATTACAGGTAGTGATGACGCGATTAATGATCCCTCCAGGTCAAGACTTAAAAAATATAATTTACTTCCTCAAAAAGAAGGATGGTTTTCCGATAAAATTACCTCTGATATTGATGCAGTTGTTCTTGGAATGCATGCTAAAGATGATAATCCTGAATTATTAAAAGCTAGGAAAATAGGATTAAAAATATACTCTTATCCCGAGTTTATTTTCAATCAATCGAAGGATAAAATCAGAATTGTAATCGGAGGTAGCCATGGTAAAACATCTATCACATCCTTGGTTTTACATGTTTTAAGCACTTTAAATATTGAATCTGATTATATGGTTGGTGCTCAACTAGATGGATTTGAAGTTATGGTTAAACTTACAGATACAAGCAAATATATTGTTTTAGAAGGTGATGAATATTTATCTTCTGCATTGGATCTACGACCAAAATTTCATTTATATAAACCACATATTGCTCTAATTAGTGGAATCGCATGGGATCATATAAATGTGTTTAAGACATTTGAAAATTATTTAAAACAATTTGAGATATTTATCAATTCTATAGAGAAAAATGGAACCTTGGTTTACAATGAGCTAGATCCTGAGTTAAAAAAACTTGTAAGCTCGAATAAAAGTAATCTTAATTATATTCCCTATTCGATTCCAAAACACAAAATAATAGATGGTACTTCATTTATCGATATTAACAATCGATTATACAGACTCAAAATTTTTGGAGATCACAATCTTCAAAATATATCAGGAGCCCTGAATATTTGTAAAGCATTAGGAGTTGAATCGGAAGATTTTTATAATGCAATTACTTCTTTTAACGGCGCAAGTAATAGACTAGAGTTGGTTTATAAATCATCAGAGACTATTATCTTTAAAGATTTTGCACATTCCCCAAGTAAAGTTAAAGCTACTACAGAGGCTGTTCACAAACAATTTCCAAATCGAAAATTAATTTCTTTTTTTGAACTTCATACGTATAGTAGTTTAAATCCATTGTTTTTAGAAAAATACAGGGATACCTTAAAACACTCAGATGAATGTTACATTTACTACTCTGAAAAAAATATGAGAATCAAAAGACTTGAGCCTATCGATTCAGAATTAATTATAAGATCATTTAATCATAGCAGTTTGACTGTAATTGATAATTACGAAAAACTGAACAAAAAAATATATGATCTTGACTTATCAAATTCTGTTTTATTGATGATGAGCTCTGGTAAATTTGGAGGTTTAGATATTGACAAGATTAAAAAATCTTAAATGAAACTAATTGATAACATATTTTTTGATTTAGATCACACCCTTTGGGACTTTGATAAAAATTCTGATTTAACCTTTTTTAAGATTCTAAAAAAAAATGATATAAGTATTGATGTATCTAAATTTTTAAATTATTATCATCCAATTAACAGAAAATATTGGGAGATGTATCGCGTGAATAAAGTCAGTAAAGCTGACTTGAGATATTTCAGACTTTCTGATACGTTTAAAAAGTTAAATTATGACATTAACGATGATCTTATAAATCAGCTTGCAATAGATTATATAGAACATCTTTCAGATTTCAATCATTTAATTCCAGATACCTTAACTGTTTTGGATTTGTTAAAGTCTAAGTATAAAATGCATATTATAACAAATGGTTTTAAGGAAGTTCAAAAAAGAAAACTGCAAAAATCAGACCTGATTCAATATTTTGAGACTGTTACAATTTCTGAGGATGTAGGAGTAAAGAAACCTCATAAATTAATATTTGATCACGCATTAACATCAGCAAACGCAAATGTCAAAAACTCTATAATGATTGGTGATAATTTTAATGCAGATATTCTTGGTGCTTTGGGAGTAGGCATGAAAGCTATATACTATGACTTTCACAAAACTGATGAGCAAGAAAGAGAAAATGTGATTATTGTAAAGGATCTTAAAGAAATTATTTCGATATTACTTTAGATTCTTTGCCTTACTACTTCATAAAGAAAAACTCCACATGCAACAGAAACATTTAGTGATTCAATTTTTCCATACATAGGAAGTTTAACAGATTCATCTGATAGATTGATTACAGACTTGTTAATTCCTTTTTGTTCAGACCCCATGATTATTGCTATCGGAACTTTTAAATCAACATCATATATGTTTTTTGCTGATTTTTCTGACGCGGAAATTATAGAAATATTCATGGATTGTAAATGATAAATGGCGTCTTTAATATGATTTACTTTACAGATTGGAATATTGAAAATTGCTCCAGCACTTGTCTTTATTGTATCTGAATTAACAGGGGCTGATGAACTGTTTTGAATTATTATCCCATCTACACCACTAATTTCAGCTGTTCTAATGATTGCTCCAAAATTCCTAACATCATTTATTTGATCTAGTATTAAAACAAATGGATTTTTAGATCTTTCTAATACTTCGCTAAAGCTATCAATATTATAAAATTTAATTGGAGCAATTCTAGCAATAACCCCTTGATGATTCTTTTTTGAAAGTCTATTAAGTTTTTGTGTTGGAACATAAGAAAAGTTGATTTTATTGTTTCTTATAAGTGATTCTAATTGTCCAATAAGCTTTCCTTTAAGCCCGGTTTGAATAAAAACCTTATCAATGTCCTTAGATGAGTTTATAGCTTCAATAACTGACCTAATTCCGTATATTTCAGTGCTTTTATCCATTATTTATAATACTGATTATTAATTAATAAAATAGACATACATAACATTCTCTTGAATAAAATACAAATTCTTTAATAAAATGGTAAAAAAAAAGAGCCTTACATTTGTAAGACTCTTTTTTTTTAAATAAGCATTTTTTACTCAGCGCAAATTGCTACAGGAAGTAGACCAACATCTACAAATCCATATCCATCATCAGCCAATAAGCCGTCACCATAAGGTCCAGAACCATCAGCAAGATATGTTCCTGATGAATATGCTATTTCACCACCAGGGCCTATTATTATAAGTCCTATTTCACCATATTGATCACCAGGCCAAGTCCAAGTAAGAACTTCGGTGCCAGGTGCAACTTCATATGTTGTTTCAGCGAAATACCCATCTGTTGTAGGTGTACATTCAAAATCATAAGTTCCCCATTGAGAACACATTGCAACTTGTGTACTTACGCCATCAGCAACGATATCAAGACCTAATGCATAATTACCTGTTTGCCATCCATCACCATAGTTATCATACATTTTTATAGTGTATGTACCAGGCGCTGGAGAACATGTTAGTAAAGCATTGTATTGAAATTGTGCTGAAAAGTAACCACCAGTGATAATACCAGCGGCAGAATCAGGACCAAATACTCTTCCATCATTCAGATTAAGGTATAACTTGATTGTTAGTAGGTCACCAGGGGAAAATTCTCCACCAGTAAATCCTAACACATTTTTGATATCTCCCCAAGGAGCAGCAACGTCAGCTCTTGGTAAACCTACAGGTCCGTTTTCAAAGTCTGCAGGTGTCCATGTGTATAATAAAACTGAATCAGTTGTATTATCACCGTTTTCTGGGGTATAATCTTTCATTTCAACATATGCATCAATATGTGACCATGCTGAGTTATCATCAGATCCATCTTGGACCTCAATCGTAGCAAGCCATGAGCTTGTTTCGTCACTAGAATTTACAACGTTGTTATCAACAGAAATAGTTCTAATGACAGCTCCTTGTTCAGCGTCTAATATCTCATCGATAGTTAATTCACTATCAGAACACGAGACAGAAAAGATCAATAAAGAAGCAAATAATAAATTAAATATATTTTTCATAGTTTCTATTTTTATTAGTTAGCAGGATTAGTTGTACCATTATCCCAAAAGACTTGAGTAGCGTTATCCTGTCTTTGTAAAATATTTGGGTTAGCACTTATCTCACTTGAAGGATATGTTCCTGTTCTTGGGAATGGTCCTGCTTCAGCATTATCCATTATACCTCTAGTTAGTGTTCTAGGATAACCAGTTCTTCTCATGAAGTTCCAAGCATCATTAGCTCCACCAAACATAGCAACAAAATATTGCTCACCAAGTAAATCTAATTTATCTTTTTCAGTTGGCCATCCAAATCCATCAAGAGATGAAGATGAAGGAGCTGCGTTAAACTCAGCAATTTTCATTGCAACGAAGTCTGAAACCTCAGTTGCTGTTGCAAAATAATTTGAATCAGCGTCAGGGTCAAGACTTCCAAAAGATAAAACTTTTTCAAATGATAAATTCATTCCTGCTTCCATCATTGTAGCAGCAGTAGCAGCATCACCTAACCACATAGCAGCCTCAGCTTTCATAAAGTGAGAATAAGAAGCTAAATGTATAGGCCATATTCCGGCACCTTGTCCACCATTACCTAAACCTACAGCACCTTTGATTGCTGTGCCTGTAGCACTTAAGCTACCATAGTTGTCATAGTTTGGTATATCTGGTTGATTATCAAAGCTACCACCAGCTGGGTAAACCCCAAATGTTGTCCTGTAAAATTGGTCTGGGGGAGTACCTTCATCATTTCCATGCATTCTTCCCCAATAACCTAGGAAGTTTGAACACCATCTACCAATCATACCAGTATCTGGATTACCGTCTGGTGTAAACTCTAAATGAAATGGCTGTTGTTGTAATGAACACTGTAATCTTACTGCATCTTCAGTATCCTCAGAGTTTCCACCCCAACTTAATGGCCATACATATGGACCAGCATCAAATGCAAAAAGCATTCCTGATTGACCTGGTGTTATCCAATTTTGTCTGTAGAAGTAATATCTTCTTCTTGGATCATCAGATTGAACAGCTCTTTGAGCAGCACCGTCTTCCTCGTTTCCAAGACCTGGATAAGCTACAGGAGCTCCATACCATTCAGTTTCATCTCCATCCATTAAGTCCATTAACCATGAAGACATATAAGATGAAGTACCAGCATCTGCATAATTACTATTGTAATATGGATGACGTGTATTTGGCTGTAGTTCTTGCGTACCATAATTGAACTGTAAATCATCTGCAGTAGTTGCAATTATCCCATCTTGAGCTAATGCAGCCGCATAATTACCAACAGTTAAATGGTAACGCATTCTTAAAGTATTGACTAATTTCATCCAATTATCAGCATTTCCGCCATAAAACATGTCATCTCCACCACCAGCTGCAAGTAAATATGTTTCAGCTTCATCTAACATGGCAAATGCAGCTTCATAAACATCAGCATCATCATCCACCATCGGATTAGCATATTCACTTGGATTGTTAGCTTGCGACCACGGAACATCTCCAACAAAGTCAACTAATCCCATCATAACATGGGCAGCCATGGTCTTAGAAATTCCTAGGTGAAAGGCTAATAAGTTATCTTCACCATTTTGAGACTCTATTGCTTCAATATCAGGAAGCATTCCAGAGTATAAGCTACTCCACATAGAGCTAGCAGTACCACTACTAAAATTTTCATAGTAGTTTCTACCAAACATATATTGAATTCTAGCTAAAGGAGCAGAAGTGCCATGCATATTTCCCATAGCGCTTAGGTAATTTAGCTGAATCGAGTTTAACAGCAAATCTACATCAGCTAGATCTGCGGACAGTGCATTAGGGCTTGCTAAATCTTCTAACTCAGTAGTCTCACATGAGTAAAAAAATACTGAAGCCGAAAGGACTGTAATCATTAAATATTTAAACATTCTTTTCATAATTGATTATTTTTTAAAATTAAAATGATGCTTTTATACTTATTCCGTATCTTTTTGAGGAAGGACCATTCATTAAGTCCCAACCTCTACCATTACCAACACCAACCCCAGCAACATTTGGGTCAAAGTTAGCATTTTCAGGTGTATTGTACGCGTCATACCATAAGTTATATCCCGTTGCAGTTAAAGACAGAGCACCAAAAGGAGTTTTATCTAAAAACTTTTGTGGGAAATCATATGAGAATGATAATTCCTGCAGTCTTATAACAGAAGCATCGTAAACAGATAATTCTAATGGTCCAAATAATACATTATTAAAATAATATGATGAATTATTTATTTGTAATTGATTTGGAGAACCATCTGCATTAACACCAGGTAATATGTAAGTATTCTTTCTTTCCTCTCCTGGAATATTACCACGACCTAATAAGGTTGCAATAGTTTTAGAAATCATATCCCCACCAGAAGTATGACTTAATTGCCATCCTAGAGTAAAGTTTTTATACTTAATCGTATTAATGAAGTTCATTACATAGTCAGGCTCTGGATTACCAATAATTGGTGTAATTGTTCTAGAACCTTCAGTTCCTAATGGAACTTCGTTACCGTTGGCATCAATAGCCATTGAACTTTCAACACCGTAATTACCAGAAGCATTTACAACATAATTGCCATTATCGTCTCTTTCGATTCTATTTCCAACTATAACACCTAATGGCTGACCTTCAATAGCGGCATTTCCACCGTACCAAGTTGCAGTAGTACCTGCAAATATAATTTGATCATCGGTTTGCTCGGTTACAATATTTTCACTTTTAGTGAAATTAACACGTGCATTCCAACTTAAACCATCAACATCAACAGGAAGAATTTCAAACATTTCTAAATCAACATCAACTTCTATACCATTTCCTTCAATCTTTCCGATATTATCTTGAGTAGAAGTGTATCCTGATGAAGTTGGAAGAGGTTTAAATACAATTAAATCTTTACTTGTTCTTTCAAAGTAAGAAGCATTTATACCTATTCTATTATTCCAAACTCTTGCATCAAATCCGAATTCTACTTCACCTAATAAT
The DNA here is from genome assembly GCA_902518355.1 of uncultured Bacteroidota bacterium. GTDB lineage: Bacteria > Bacteroidota > Bacteroidia > Flavobacteriales > Flavobacteriaceae > MED-G13. The sequence continues at coordinate 138,823 of CABYFY010000005.1, forward strand.
TCAGGTTTTAAATCTGGGTTTGCTTGAAAATTACTTACTGAGTTAGTAATAATTCCACCAGCAGCACCACCATTTACATTCGTGCTCTGAGCTACAGTATTAACAGTTGGATAACCACCTGGGAAACCAGCAGATGTTCCATAGCCAGCTCTAACTTTCAAATATGATAAATTATCTGATTTTAGGTTCTCATCCATAGAGGTAGGTAAAAACGATACACTCGCACTTGGATAAAACATGCTGTTATTTTCTTTGGGTAAATTAGAAACCCAATCGTTTCTTGCTTGTAGAGTAACAAATAAGAAGTCCTTGTAGTCAAAATCAGCACTACCGAATACACCTAAAGTATTTTTTGCAGCGTGATATGATATAGGAAGCTGGTTTTCGAAATTAAAGTGTTGAAGCACACCAAAAACGATCTGACCATTACTTGCAACACCTTCTGTATCATATGTATTACGAACAGAGTTAGCACCAACGTTAAAAGTCAACCCTAAATCATCAGTTAAGTCATAACTACCATTTAAACTTAGGTAGTGGTTCATGATTTTGACATTGTTATCGTAGGTGTTTAAGAAACCATAAATAGCTCGAGTGTATTCAACACCATTTTTATTAGAGTATTCTTTATTTCTTTCATTGTAGAAGTCAATTCCAGCTCTATAAGTAAATGATAAATTATCATTAAGCTCATAAGCTAGACTAGCATTCGCATTAATTCTATGAACATTTTGTCCACCTGAAGCATTATCGACCGACCACCTTGGATTCATAATCTGGTTAGTTGGATAATAATAGATACTTCCACCAGTTTCAGGAATCGTGTACGGCAGCCCCATTAAGTCAACATTTCTTGGTGTGAAAAATACATTACCAAAAGTTGACCAATTGTCAGCATTACCTCTTGATGCAGCAACTGGAGGTGAAACAAATGATGTATTAGTGTAATTAACAGAACCTTGAACTGTAAACTTATTGGAAAGTTCAGCTCTTCCGCCTATAGATAGATTATTTCTTCTTAGACTATTTCCTGGTGTAAAACCTTCTTCATCAAGATGACTATAATTTACATTGTAAGAAAGTTTTCCATCATCAGCTGCGCCTCTAATGTTAATAGATGTATTAGAAACACCACCAGATCTAAAGAAGTTTTCAACACTTTTGTAAGGTCTCCATTCGTATCTTTGTCCAGTGTATTCATTATTAAATGTGTTATTACCACCTAATAAGTTATTAAGAAAGTCAGAAGATCCATAAGGATGTTCAACTGTAGGGACACCATCGCCAAGATCTACAATAGTACCAGCAGGATCGTTCTCCCATCCGTCAACTCCGCCTCTTTCGAAAGCAGGTCCCCAATTACTGTAGTACCATCCAAAAGACTGGTCAAATCCACCACCATATCTATTTTGATAATTAGGCATCGATGCGATTTCGTTTACAAAATATGACTGATTAACAGTTATTTCTGTTTTCTTAGGTCCTTTGGATTTTAATGACCCAGATTTTGTTGTAATAACAATTACACCATTTTTACCAGCAGATCCGTAAAGAGTTGCTGCTGCAAGTCCTTTAAGAACATTTACACTTTCAATGGAGTTTGGGTCTAGATCTAAAAATCTACTAGAACCTAAATTACCACTAAGGAAACTTCCTTGTGAGTTTGTTTCAGTACTGTAGGGAACACCATCAACAACAAAAAGTGCTTGGTTATTACCATTAATAGAAGTATAACCTCTAATAACAACGTTTGTTGCAGATCCAGAAGTACCAGACTGACTGGTAATGTTAACACCTGATGCTTTTCCAGAAAGTACTCTGGCAACATCACCTTCGGTTCTTTGCTCCAACTCTTCACCGGAAACCTCACTTACAGCATAACCAAGAGCTTTTCTTTCTCTTGAAATACCTTGTGCAGTTACCACTACTTCTTCTAATTGTGCAACGTCTTCACTCATTGTAACATTAATTGTGTCGGAGGATCCAACTGTTCTTGTTTCAGCTGTATATCCAACAAAACTAAATGTCAAAACTGCTCCCTCGTCAACCATAATGCTATAGTTACCATCAAAGTCAGACTGAGTTCCAGAAGATGTGCCTTGAACAATTATATTTACTCCGGCTACAGGCATTCCTGACTCATCAGAAACAGTTCCTGAAAC
>CABYFY010000006.1 GCA_902518355.1 uncultured Bacteroidota bacterium
ATTCAGTTCTTTAAGAGAAATATATCTCAATTTCTCAGACAAAGACGCTATGGAAATTAAAGAGGTTGAAAAAACAACTAACCATGATGTAAAGGCAGTTGAATATTTCCTAAAAGAGAAATTTGTAAGATTAGATATAGAAAAGTATAAAGAGTTTATTCACTTTGGATTAACCTCCCAGGATATTAATAATACTGCTATACCACTAAGCTTAAAAGAAATGTTTGAGCAAGTTTATTTTAATTCTTTGGATACACTTTTAAAATCCCTAGAAAGAATTTCAGATGAATGGAAAGATATTTCAATGATTGCAAGAACTCATGGTCAAGCAGCATCTCCCACCAAACTTGGTAAAGAAATAAAAGTATTTATTGTTAGAATTAACGAACAATTAAATCTTCTTAAAAAAATTCCAATTTCAGCAAAATTTGGTGGTGCAACTGGAAATTTTAATGCACATCACGTTGCATATAAAGATTATGATTGGCTTCAGTTTTCTAAGAATTTAATAGAAAAAAAATTAGGCCTGAAGCATTCTTTCCCTACTACCCAAATTGAACATTATGATAACCTTGCTGCAATTTTTGATAATTTGAAAAGAATAAATACCATATTGATTGATTTTAACAGGGATATATGGAGCTACATTTCAATGGATTACTTCAAACAAAAAATCAAAAAAGGAGAAATTGGCAGTTCAGCTATGCCCCATAAAGTTAATCCGATAGATTTTGAGAATAGTGAAGGAAATTTAGGCTATGCCAATAGTATATTTTGTCATCTTTCAGAAAAATTACCGGTTTCAAGATTACAAAGAGATCTTACAGATAGTACAGTATTAAGAAATATCGGGATGCCCATTTCTCACACACTAATTGCATTTAAGTCAACAATTAAAGGTATAAGTAAACTAATTGTAAATGAGTCTAAGATTAAAGAAGACCTAGATAATAATTGGGCTGTTGTAGCTGAAGCAATTCAAACTATTTTAAGAAGAATTAATTATCCAAAGCCTTATGAAGCATTAAAAGATTTGACAAGAACAAATCAAAAAATTGATAAGAAAAGCATACACAAATTTATCGATTCCTTAAAAGTTGAAAAGTCTGTGAAATCAGAATTAAAAAATATAACACCAGAAAACTTTACAGGAATTAACTAAATTTAATTAATGAAATCAACTAAATTTTTATTCCTGTTATTTATCCCTTTCATTTTTTTAAGTTGCTTTGAAGATGACGATGATAATGGAGCATATGCAAGTGAAATAAATGATTTTATTTGGAAAGGTATGAATGCTGCATATTTATACAAGGCAGATATAATTGATTTATCCAATGATAGATTTAATGACTCAGAAGAATATGCAAGTTATTTAAACAGTTATGAATATCCTGAACAATTATTTGAATCACTAATTTATGAAAGAGAGAGTATTGATAAATTTAGTGTTATAGTTGATAATTACATTGAATTAGAACAATACTTATCCGGATCTTCTATTTCAAATGGCCTTAATTATGGGTTGAGTTATATACCAAATTCAAATAATGAAATATTTGGTTTTGTTAGATATGTAAATGAAGGGTCTTCGGCTGATATTGCCAATATACAAAGAGGTGATATTTTCAGAGGGATTAATGGAATTAATCTAACAATTGATAATTATAGTGATCTTTTGTCTCAAGAAATCTACACTTTAAATTTTGCTAGCTATTTAAACAATAATACTGATGATATAAATGATGACATCGTAGAGTTTAATAATATAAATATTGAAATTCAAAAAACTCCACTAGTTAAAAACCCAGTACATCACTATTCGATTTTAAATTCTTCCAATGGTAAAATTGGATATTTGATGTACAACCAATTTGTTTCAAACTATGATCAATATTTAGAATCGATTTTTTCTGAGTATAAATCAAACTCTGTAAATGAACTAATTTTAGATCTTAGATATAACCCTGGAGGAAGTATTAATTCGGCCTTAATTTTAGCTAGCCTAATTACAGGCCAATTTGAAAATGATATTTTTAACACTGAGGAGTGGAACACGGAAATTCAAAACTACTGGATTAATAATAACCCAGAGTATCTAGTGAATAGATTTCTAAGTCTGGAGAGTAGTTTAAATTTAAATAGAGTATTTATACTTACAACCAGATCTTCTGCATCAGCAAGCGAATTAATTATTAACTGTTTAGATCCATATATAGATGTAATTCAAATAGGCACAACAACATATGGAAAATATCAAGCTTCAGTAACTTTATATGATTCAGAGAATTTTTCGAATCAAAATATTAATCCTTCACACAACTATGCAATACAACCTTTGGTACTTAAAACATTAAATGTATTAGGAATAACAGATTACTTTAATGGCATTAATCCCGAATACGATTTTGAGGAGAAGGTATATAATATGGGGATTATTGGTGATTTAAATGAACCAATGCTGAACTTTGCAATGGGATTAATAAATTCAAGAGCAGAAATAAATATACAACCTGAAACACTAGAATTTGTTGACGATAATTTTAAATTTGATTTTCTAAAGAGAGAGATGTATATTGAAAACAAAGAGATAAAAATTAATGATGGAATTTAAATTTAATAAGTTTCAAAAAATAGTACTTGTAATTATAATTTTTGGATTCCTGTGCAGGCTTATTCCTCATCCTCCTAATTTTTCTCCTGTAACTGCAATTGCATTATTCGGTGGACTTAATTTTAATGATAAAAGAGTAGCTTTTTCAATTCCCCTTTTGATTTTATTTTTATCAGATTTAATAATTGGAATATCACTTATAAATTTATTTGTTTACCTAGGTTTTATTTCAGTAGTTTTACTGGGCTCCCAAATTAAATCTATTAAGTTTGGTAATATTTTACTAGCAAGTTTTCTTTTCTTTTTGATTTCTAATTTTGGAGTATGGATTTTAGGTTATCCTAAAAATTTAGAAGGTCTTCTGCTTTGTTATACTATGGCGATACCATTTTTCGGGTATTCAATTGCCGGAGATTTATTTTTTGGATACTTATTTAAATTCTCTTTTAGAAAGATTTCCTCAATTTTACCTAAATCAGCTAACTAATCTTCTGAATTAGGCTTGTCAATTAATTCTGTATCAATTTCTAATTTTGATGTGCCTGAAATTCTGATAATATCTTTGTCGATTTTTTTAAATTCTTTAGTACTATCATTATAATGATTGACTGCTGTACCTAAAGTATTACCCAATTTGTCATGATATGTTTTATATGCATTCAAATGATTTGAGAGCTTTTCAACATTTTTAATTATATCATTAATTGAATCTTCAACTTTCATATTATGCAGAGCTTTCACAGTTATTTGCAACATTGGAAATAAACTCATTGGTGAAACTATCATTACCTTTTTTTCATATGCATAGTTAACCAAGTCTCTTTGATTAATCTTTAGGGATCCTACTCTGCTGTTAAGCAAATCCTGATACAAACCATCAGCTGGAATAAACATGTAAGCATAATCTGTTGTTTTTTCATTTGGCCTAATGTACTTAGCAGTTTCATCTATTCTGTTTTTGATATCAGATTTAAATTTTTTTTCTAAATCGATTAACTCATCTTTATTCTCTGACTCAATCATTTTATTATAATTATCAAGTGAGAACTTAGCATCAATTGGAATAATAAATTCTCCAACTCTAACAATAGCATCGACTGTTTCCTTATTAGAAAAACTGTGCTGCATTTTAAAAAGTTCAGGAGGCAATACATTAGCCAATAAGTTTTCAAGCTGTATTTCACCTAAAACACCTCTTTGTTTCTGATTACCAAGAATTTTTTCAAGGGTTTTCATTTGATTAGCAAAACTCAAAACCTGCTGGTTAGTTCCTTTTATTTTTTCTAATTCAGATGTTACGTCTTTTATAACCTTATTTGACTCTTTAAATTGCTGTGTAATTGATTCTGATGATGACTTATGAAAATCATTAATTTGTTTATTAATTGTATTTAGTTTTGCTTCAATTTCGTTTCTGTTTTCTTTAGAATTACTGCTGATTTCCTTTCTTATATCTTGTATTTGAGAATTTAAACTATTTGAAAAGTTCATCAAGTCATTAGCTTCAATTGACCCTGAAGCTGAGTTAGACTTAAAAATTAAATACATAAGTATTAAAGAAACAAAAATCAATAAAACTAAAATGATAATATCCATAACTAACAATTTACAATTAATTTACAGAAATATGAAAGAGAGAGTTTAATTCTATTTACTTAAGTACATTTTCCTTCTGGAATACAACTCGTAAAATTTGTCATCTTGTAAACTATCAATAAATAATATGCTTTCCCCTGTACTTTTCATTTCAGGACCAAGTTTTTTATTGACATTAGGGAATTTACTAAAAGAAAAAACAGGTTCTTTAATTGCATACCCAGTATATGTTGGTTTAAAATCAAAATCCTTTACTTTATTTTCACCAAGCATAACTTTTGTTGCATAATTCACATAAGGCTCTTTGTAAGCTTTTGAGATGAAAGGAACTGTTCTTGAGGCACGTGGGTTGGCTTCAATTATATATACCTTATCATTTACAATAGCAAATTGAACATTAATTAAACCAACAGTATTTAATGCCCTAGCAATTTTTTTAGTGTGATCTTCAATTTGTTGAATCACTAAATCTCCAAGATTGAATGGAGGTAAACAAGCATTGCTATCTCCTGAATGGATTCCGCATGGCTCTATATGTTCCATAATACCAATTATATATACATCCTCACCATCACAAATTGCATCTGCCTCAGCTTCTATTGCTCCGTCTAGATAATGATCTAAAAGAAGTTTATTATCAGGAATTCTTCTTAAAAGATTAACCACATGCTCTTCTAACTCTTCTTTATTTATGACAATTTTCATTCCTTGACCACCCAAAACATATGAAGGTCTTACAAGAATTGGGAAATCTAGTTTTTCCGCAACAGCCAGTGCTTCTTCTGCAGTGGATGCGGTATCGAACATCGGATAGGGAATATCATTATCCTTTAAGAGTGTAGAGAAAGAGCCCCTATCCTCTGCTAAATCCAAAGACTTGAAATTAGTGCCAATAATCTTAATACCATACCTTTCAAGTTTCTCAGCTAATTTTAAAGCAGTTTGACCACCTAACTGAACAATAACTCCCTCGGGTTTTTCATGTCTAATTATATCATATATATGCTCCCAAAAAACTGGCTCAAAATACAGTTTATCAGCTATATCAAAATCTGTTGAAACCGTTTCTGGATTACAATTAATCATTATTGTTTCATAGCCACATTCTGAACTTGCTAAAATTCCATGTACGCAACAGTAGTCAAATTCTATTCCCTGACCTATTCTATTAGGTCCTGAGCCAAGAACTATAATTTTTTTCTTTTCAGAAACAACACTTTCATTTTCAGAATATTTAGAACCGTTTTTTGTTTCAATTTCATTTTCAAAAGTTGAGTAATAGTAGGGTGTAAAGGCTTTGAACTCTGCTGCACAAGTATCTACTAGCTTATATACCCTATTTATGTTCATTTCATCTCTTTTTGAATAAACTTGGCTTTCAAGACATCCAAGTATATGGGCAATTTGCCTATCCCCATAACCCTTTTGTTTTGCTTCTAGCAATAAATCTCTGGGTATTGATTCAATCTTATAATTAGCAATTTCGTTCTTTAAAATATGAAGCTCTTCATATTGTTTTAAGAACCACATATCAATTTTAGTCAATTCATAAATTCTACTTAGTGGAATTCCCATTTGAATGGCGTCATAAATAACAAAAACTCTATCCCACGATGCAATTGATAATTTTGAAATAATAGTTTCGTAATCGGTAACACCCTTACCATCAGCTCCTAGACCATTTCTTTTTATTTCAAGTGATTGTGTCGCTTTGTGTAATGCTTCCTGAAAAGATCTTCCAATACCCATAACTTCACCAACAGCTTTCATCTGAAGTCCTAGTCTTCTATCACTTCCTTCAAACTTATCAAAATTCCATCTTGGTATTTTTACTATAACGTAATCAAGAGTTGGCTCGAAAAGTGCAGAAGTAGATTTAGTAATCTGATTTTGAAGTTCATCTAGATTATATCCAATTGCCAACTTAGCAGCGATTTTTGCAATAGGATATCCGGTAGCTTTACTAGCTAAAGCTGAGGACCTAGACACTCGTGGGTTAATCTCAATAGCGATTATATCCTCTTTATCGTCAGGGCTTATAGCAAATTGAACATTACAACCACCCGCAAAATCTCCAATACTTCTCATCATTTTAATTGCCATATCTCGCATTTTTTGATAAGTGGTATCACTTAATGTCATCGCAGGTGCAACTGTGATCGAGTCTCCAGTGTGAATTCCCATCGGATCCATATTTTCAATGGAACATATTATAACAACATTATCATTTGCATCCCTTAAAAGCTCCAATTCATACTCTTTCCATCCTATTAATGCTTTATCAATCATGACTTCATGAATTGGGGACGTTTCTAATCCCCTAGTCAGTAGTTCGTCGAAATCTTTTTCTTCATATACAAAAGAAGCACCGGTTCCACCAAGGGTAAATGATGCTCTAATTACCAGAGGAAATCCAAATTTTTGAGCAATTTCTTTCCCCTTGAGATATGAAGTAGCGGTAGCTTGAGGTGCCATAGGAATTCCAATGTCCAACATTAAATTTCTAAACTGTTCTCTATCTTCAGTAATATTAATTGCATTGATATCAACCCCAATAATTTTTACATCAAAATCATCCCATATTCCTTTATCGTCAGCCTCAATACAAAGATTTAATGCAGTTTGACCACCCATGGTTGGCAATACAGCATCAATTTGAGGATGTTCTTTTAAAATTTTTACAACAGAAGAAGTAGTAAGCGGTAATAAATATATATGATCAGCCATCACTGGGTCAGTCATAATGGTTGCAGGATTAGAGTTTATCAAAATTGTCTCTATTCCATCTTCTTTAAGAGATCTCAGAGCTTGGGAACCTGAATAATCAAATTCACATGCTTGGCCAATAACTATTGGTCCAGAGCCTATTATTAAAAGTGATTTGAGGTTAGAATCTTTCGGCATCGAATTAAAGTTTTTTAAATGTACTAATCAAAAAAATAAAAAAAAAGGTGTTACTGTAAGTAACACCATATTATATATTAACAATTGTTAATCATTTTATTTCGGGCTATTTTCCGATGAAACTGAAAGCTTCTTTCTGCCCTTAGCTCTCCTTCTCGAAAGCACCTTTCTTCCAGCAGCGGTAGACATTCTTTCTCTGAAACCGTGCTTATTTTTTCTTTTACGCTTTGAAGGCTGAAAAGTTCTTTTGCTCATCTTTTAAATATTAACGTTTTAAAACTAAAACCGCGGGCAAATATACAAAGACTTTTTACTTAAACAAATCAATTTATTTAATTATTATCAAATTGTTTTTTATTAATTTTAAGCGAATTTTTAATCCAAAATTAAAATGTTTAACAAGTATATTAAAATAGTAATAGCAATCGCAGTTTTTGCTTTGTCAATTCAACAATTCGTTGATGGAGCTGTAGGATCAACAGGAAATGGAATAATGCTAATTTTACTATCTCTTTTATTCGTTCTTCTATATTTTAAGAATGAATTTTTAATATTAGCTTTTTTTCAGCTTAGAAAACAGAATTTAGTGGGTGCTGATAAGTGGTTAAACAGAATTAAAAATCCTAAATCAGCTTTAACAACCAAGCAACAAGGATATTATAATTATTTAAAAGGATTAATTATTTCACAAGAAAACATGAATCAAGCTGAGAAATATTTTCGAACAGCGATAACATTGGGTTTAAATATGGATCATGATTTAGCAATGGCTAAATTAAATCTAGCAGGAATATTATTTTCGAAGAGAAGAAAAATAGAAGCCCAAAAGCTACTTAAAGAAGCCCAAGATTTAGATAAAAATGGTATGATGAAAGATCAAATCAAAATGATGAAAAATCAAATGAAAAAAACAAACATACCAAACCTACATTTTGGCAGAAATAATATGAGAAGAAGGTAGTTTTACCTCTCAATTAATGAAACTAGGTTTTCATTAAACCATTTTGCTCTTAATATAATCATTTCATGCCTACCTCCTTTTATTCTTATACAATTTGAAATATTATCTATTGGAAAAACCTTATCTTTTTCACCATGAATATGGATTATATCTTCCCTGAATTTATCTTGCCTCCAATTTAATAATGTCCAAACGGCCCATTCAAGATATTTTTCGTCTCTTTCGGTTAGATATCTTTCAGCCAAGTCAATTCTTTTGTATAATTTGTTTATGTTAAGTTTAAGCGAAAATTTTATAAAGTTATCAAACATTCCAAATGGTAATGCATTATTTAGCTGATAGTCTCTAGCTATCTTAAAAACCATTGGGTATTCATCATGACTCTTAACACTAGAAACTATTACTATTTTTTTTGCATTTACAATTTTATCTAATTCTTGTACAATAATACCACCAAAAGATACTCCCAATAAAATAGGTTGTTTGTGTTTTATTTTTTTTGATAATCGGAGGCAATATGACTTTATAGATTCATTTTTTTTGGGCTGAATCCAATCAAGCCTGTAAAGTTGATAATTAGGGTTTTCAAGTCTTATATTTTCAAAAACCAAGGAACTGGCAGCTAATCCAGGCATCATGTAAATGTGGTTATTCATATCCGTAATTACTATGATAATTAATGATTTAGTATAAATTTATTATTTTTGCACTTAACTTTTTAATAAAGAAGTGTTAATATGGAGATTGTTGATAACAGCTTTTTAAGACAATTTGAAACTAAAGTTAGTGGTGGTTTGGCTATAATAGAATATTCTGTTCAAGAAAGAAAAATCTTCTTAACAAAAATTTTTGTTCCTGAAATGAAATCTAAAGATGAATTTTCTGAACTATTTATCTCAGAAGTTTTAGAAATAATTCGTGATAGAAATATTAGTGTTGTTCCAACAGCGGCAATTATTACAAAGTTTATCAGAAAAAACAGAAAATATAAGTCTTTGCTACCTGTAGGAATTAGAATATAAATATTCTTTATTTTTTTCATTTTTTTTATCGAAATCCTCAACCCTCACGAAACCTTCATTATCTATCTTTGAAAGTTTTGCGTATATAATTTTATTTGAAAGACTAGGACTCCAAGGATGTCTAACTTTTATATAATTGTCTGTATACCCGTGAATGTATCCAAATTTATTTTCAGTTTCAAAAAGAATGGGCCTGATCTTATTAAGCTGAGAATTATAAAATATTCTTTTCTTTTTTTCTGAAAGTGACCTAAGCATTTTACTTCTTTTATTTCTGATATTTTTTGGAATATTATCATTCATACTTGCAGCCTCAGTATTATCTCTTTCAGAGTATGTAAAAACATGTAAATATGAAATTTCAAGATTTAATAAGAAATCGTAAGTGTCTTGAAAATCTAAATCGGTTTCGCCTGGGAATCCAACAATAACATCAACACCAATACAACAATTGTCAATTTTTGAATGTATATGATTGATTCTATCTTCATAAAGCTCTTTTTTATACCTTCTTTTCATTCTTGCTAATATTTTATTTGATCCACTTTGAAGAGGTATATGAAAATGAGGAACAAATAAATTACTTTTTGAAACAAAATCTATAATATCATTTTTTAACAAATTTGGTTCAATTGACGAAATTCTAAATCTATCAATTTTACTGGTTAAGTCTAATTCTTTAATTAGTTCTAGAAATGTTGTTTCATGTTTTTTATTACCAAACTCACCTTTTCCGTAATCACCGATATTTACTCCAGTTAAAATAATTTCTTTAACAGTCTTAGCCGAAATCTGCGAAATATTATTTTTAATATTTTCAAGGCTGTCGCTTCTTGAAACTCCCCTAGCTAATGGAATTGTACAATATGTACACTTGTAATCACATCCATCCTGTATCTTTAAAAATGATCTGGTTCTATCATCAACCGAGAAACTACTTTCGTATGAATTTACTTTGTTGATATCACATGAATAGACATGAGTGTTTTCCTTACTCAGTGTATCTAAATAATCAACTACATTAAATTTTTCATTAGCCCCCAACACCAAATCAACCCCTTGAATTTTAGAAATTGATTCTGGTTTAAGTTGAGCATAACATCCAATAACAATTTTAAATGCATCAGGGTTATTTTTATTAGCCTTGTTTAAAATATTTTTAAACTTCTTGTCAGCATTATCAGTGACAGAGCAGGTGTTGATTACATAAAAATCAGCTCCATTTGAAAAATCTGTTAATTCATAACCATTTTCAACAAATGATCTGGCAATGGTTGAAGTTTCAGTAAAATTCAATTTGCAACCGAGTGTATGAAATGCAACTTTTTTCTTTGCTAACATTTTTTTATCCTAAAAGGATTGTAAATTTACGACTAATTATGTTTATCAAACACGACACATCAATTTTTAAGCAAAATTTATACTTTAAATTAATTGCTTTACTTATAATTTTTTCATCATGTGAAGAAAGAAAGTCTATAGATTTAAATACTGTTTTTAGATACAATGAGCATAAGAATATAAATTCATTAGATCCAATTTTTGCTAAAGATATTGCAAATATTCAAGCAGTAAATCAACTTTTTAATGGTCTAGTTGAAATGGATAAAGAATTAAATGTTGTCCCCTCCGTAGCTAAAAGTTGGAAAATTTCAGAAAACGGTAAGCTCTACACATTTATTATTAACACATCTGTGGAGTTTCACCCACATCCAAGTCTTGAAAAAAGGAATGTTACAGCCTATGATTTTGAATATAGCTTCAATAGATTATTAGATCCCAAAAATGCCTCACCAGGACGTTGGATATTTGATAAAGTCGATAATTTTGAGGCAAAAAACGACTCAATTTTTCAAATTAAATTGAAAAACCCTTTTAACGCATTTTTAGGCCTACTTACCATGAAATATTGTTCAGTTGTGCCAAAAAATGTGGTTGAATTCTATGATGATGACTTTAGATCAAATCCAATAGGTACAGGACCCTTTAAATTTAAGAGATGGGAAGAAAACATTAAACTAGTACTTAGAAAAAATGAGAACTATTTTCAAAAAGACTCTATTGGAAACCAATTGCCTTACTTGGAAGCTGTTTCAATAACATTTTTGCCCGAAAAACAAAGTGAATTTTTACAGTTAGTTAAAGGTAAAATTGACTTTATTTCTGGACTTGACAACTCATATAAAGATGAAATAATAACAAATGATGGTAGACTTAATGAGTTCTATAAAAATAGAATTAAAATGTTGCGTGGGCCCTATTTAAACACTGAGTATTTAGCCTTTTTCTTGAAATCTGAAAAAAACGAAATAAAATCGGAACTAATTCGAAAAGCAATTAATATTGGATTTGATAAAAGAAAGATGCTGAAATTTTTAAGAAATGGAGTTGGTATTCCGGCAGAAGCAGGATTTATACCCTCAGGGTTACCGGGTTACAAAAAAAATAATATAAATAAATTCAATACAGAACTCGCTAAGTCGTATGTTAACAATTATAAAGAAAAATATAATTCTACACCCTCATTAACGTTAACCACTTCAAGTAATTATCTTGATTTATGTGAATTTATTCAAAAAGAACTTGAGAAATTAGGTATTGAAATTAATATCGATGTTATTCCTGGATCTGCATTAAAGCAAGCTAAAGCAAATGGCAAGTTAGATTTCTTCAGAGCTAGCTGGATAGCTGACTACCCAGATGCAGAAAATTATTTATCTCTTTTTTACAGTAAAAATCTTGCCCCAGACGGACCTAACTACACTCATTTTAGCAATGATGAATACGACAGAATGTATGAGAATTCATTAAAGGAAACAAACCCCGAAAAATCTAAATTATTGTATCAAAAAATGGATTCTATTATTACATCAAAATCGATAATAGTTCCTTTATTTTATGACGAAGTCGTAAGATTTATTTCTAAAAATGTTGTAGGTATGGAAATAAACGCTACTAATTTATTGGATCTGAGGAATGTTAGAAAAGTAGATTAGAGGTATTTTTTCATTACAACATTATTAACCTCAAAACCATTTCTTGAATAAAAATTAATCAGCGATTCTTTGCAAAATAATGTTATTCTGTAGCATCCTTTTCTTTTAGCAACTTTTACCAATTCTTTGATAAGAGACACACCTATCATTTTACCTCTGACCTCTTTGTCAACAACTATATCCTCAATATGACCAGCAACCTCACCTCTAACTTTATTTTCAACAACAACACTACCATAAGCAACAATCTTACTATCATATATTCCAACAATTGAGTTGGAACTAGAATTACTTACAAAGTTATCCCAAGCCTTTTCAGGATCAACTTTTGAAATATCCATAGGTTTTAATTGGTTTAAAAGAACGAATACCTGATTTAAATCCTCTTTTTCAATATTCCTAAAATATACTTTTGACATATAATTAATTATGTAAATGGTTAAATGTAAAAAAAAAACCTCTCAAATGTGTATTTGAGAGGTTTTAAGTTAATATTTTTTGGTACTATTTTTTATTGAATTTAGCATATTTAGTCTTGAATTTATCAATTCTTCCAGCAGTATCAACCAACTTAGCTTTTCCAGTGTAATATGGATGAGAAGTTCTTGAAATCTCTAATTTAACTAGTGGATAATCAACACCTTCAACAGAAACAGTTTCATTGGTTTGAGCTGTTGACTTGGCTAAAAATATATCATTATTAGACATGTCTTTAAAAGCAACAAGTCTATAGTTTTCAGGATGTATTCCTTTTTTCATTTTACTGATTTTGAGGTGCAAATTTATTGATTTTTTAATACTAAACAATAGTTGTAGTCATTTAATTTGATTTTTTTGGAATATCGTTTTTGTATATTTGAATCAAATTTTATAAAATCATGGAAACTAACCTTAAGAAAAACACAATTGATCTTGGAATTAAGCTAGGTACATTTTTATTTGTTATCACCGCTTTAATTTATGTTATTGATCTAAAATTATTCACAAATACATGGATAATGCTAGCTTTCATGCTGCCTACTCTTGCTGTAAGTATTTACTCTGTATACAGTGTAAAAAAAATACAAAACCAAATTATAACTTTCAAAGAGGCGTTTACAGCATATTTTTTGTGTGTTGCCATCGGATATTTGATTGTTACAATGGGAAACATTGTACTATTTAAATTTATTGATCCGGCTGCTGCGGATTTAATTCATGAAGAAATAATGGTTTTTACAAAAACCATGATGGAAAATTTCAATTCTCCTTCTGATGTTATTGCTCTCACAATGGATGAAATGCAAAAAAACCACTCATTCTCATGGATGGCTATTGTTCAAAATTATGCAAATGCACTTCTAAGAAATGCAGTTTTTGGACTAATTATAGCTTTAATCTTTAAAAAATCTTAAAATCAGGTGAATATATCCGTTGTAATACCGCTTCTCAATGAAAGTCAATCACTGAATGAATTATGCGATTCTATCTGTGAAGTTATGTCTAGTTACGGCTTTACATATGAAATTATCCTAATAGACGACGGTAGCACTGATGAATCTTGGGAGGTAATTCAAACACTTTCTAAAAATTCCGCCGATATAAAAGGAATAAAATTCAAAAGAAACTATGGCAAATCTCAGGCGTTACATGCTGGATTCTTAAACTGTAATGGTGATGTTATTTTTACCATGGATGCTGATTTGCAAGACGATCCAAAAGAAATACCTAAAATGTACGACATGATTATAAATGATAATTATGATTTGGTCTCTGGATGGAAGAAAAAGAGATTTGATTCAATTTTGTTCAAGAATATACCTTCAAAAATTTTCAATTTTGCTGCAAGGGTTACCTCTGGGATAAAGTTAAACGATTTTAATTGTGGATTAAAAGCATATAAAAAAGATGTCGTAAAAAATATTAATGTTTATGGTGAAATGCACAGATATATTCCCGTTTTAGCTAAAAATGAGGGTTACCATAAGATTGGTGAAAAAATTGTGAATCATAGACCAAGAAAACATGGAAATACAAAATTTGGACCTAGCAGATTTTTACATGGTTTCCTGGATCTAATTACCATATGGTTTATTTCAAGTTTTGGAAAAAGACCGATGCATTTATTTGGTTCGTTGGGGCTGATTATGCTAACAACAGGGTTTTTGTTTGCTGGTTTTCTAGGTTACGATAAAATTTTTGTAAACCCAGGTGGCCGGCTAATTACAGGAAGGCCTGAATTTTACATAAGTTTAGTTACAATGATAATTGGTAGTCAATTTTTCTCAATGGGCTTTATTGGTGAATTAATCTTGAAAAGCATTAATAAAAGCCCTCAGTACGTGATCCAAAAGCAAACAAATTTGTGATATATTTAACAACATTACCTCTAAAATAATCTTGTTAAACTATAATTTTGAATTTAATTCGTTCAATGAAAGACATAGTAAATAAAAATATTGAAGAGTGGTCAAAATATCCTTTTTGTGAGCAAACTCAAAAAGAGATAAATATTCTTGCAAAGGATAAATCCAAATTACATGATGCATTTTACAAAAATTTAGAATTTGGAACTGGTGGTATGCGTGGACTTATGGGTGTAGGAACAAATAGAATAAATAAATACACAATAGGTAAGAACACTCAAGGAATATCAAATTACTTAAACAAAAACATTAATGGTAAAAAATCTGCTGTTATCGCCTATGATTGCAGACACAACAGTGTGGAGTTAGCAAGAACTGTAGCCGAGGTGTTTTCTGCTAATGATATAAAGGTATTTTTATTTTCAAATTTAAGGCCTACCCCAGAACTTTCATATGCGGTTAGAAAATTAAATTGTTCATGTGGAATTGTTCTAACTGCTTCTCATAATCCACCTGAGTATAGTGGGTTTAAAGTTTACTGGCAGGATGGTGGTCAAATTGTTCCTCCAATTGATAACTTATTAATAAACGAAATCGAACAAGTTAATTTCAATGATATCAACTTTAATTTTAAGGAGGAATTAATTGAAATTATTGATACAAAAATTGACAACTTATTCATTGATGTTTGTTTAAAAAACGGATTAAATTCTGACTTAAAAAATAGATCTAGTAAAATTATTTTCACTGCTTTACACGGAACATCATCCACTATAATTTCAAAATTATTAAAAAGAGCAGGGTATGAAAATGCTAAATATGTTGAATCTCAAATGGCTCCTGATGCTAATTTTTCTACAGTTGAATCACCAAACCCAGAGGAAGTTGAATCACTTGACTTAGCTCTAAAGTTAGCAGAGGATGAAAATGCAGAAATGATAATAGGGACTGATCCCGACGCGGATAGATTAGGAGTTGCTGTAAGAGATTTAAATAATGATTTGGCCTTGATTAACGGCAATCAATTAATGGTATTAATGTTTGATTATATTCTAAAAAGAAAAAAAACAGCAATTGCTCTAAATAAAAACTATTTTATTGCGTCAACAATAGTTTCTACACCAATGATTAAAAATATTGCCAAATATTACAATGTTGACTACAAATTAAGTCTAACAGGCTTTAAATGGATTGCCAAAATGATTGAGGATTTTCCTGATAAGAAATTTGTTGTTGGTGGGGAAGAAAGTTATGGGCTGATGATAGGTGATGATGTTCGTGATAAAGACGCTTTGACAGCGAGTTTAGCTGCTTTCGAAATGATGTCTTATTATAAAGAAAATAATAGTAGTGTGTTCAATGAATTAGTAAAGCTGTATGTTCTTCACGGATTTTACAAAGAAAAATTAATTTCAATTGTTAAACATGGTCAAAAAGGTCAAGAAGAAATAAAAAGTCTTATTGATAGCTACAGAAAAAATCCATTAAAATTTATTTCAGAATCAAGGGTGAAATATTTTTGTGATTATTCAACGTCGATAAAGAGAAATTTAATAGATAAAACGAATGAAAAAATTTCATTACCAAAATCTAATGTTATCGAATTTGAATCAATTGACGGCTTTAAAATTATTTTAAGACCAAGTGGAACTGAACCGAAAATTAAAATGTACATTAGTGTTAATGCTGATTTGGATAATATCAGTGAGTTTGAATCAGTGAATAGTACATTAGAAAATAAAATTAAAGAAATAGTTGAAAGTATAGATTTATGAAAACTAACTATTTTAACAGAATTTTCGGATATGCATGGGTTTATAAAAAGTATTTTATACTGAATATAATCTCAAATATTTTTTATGCGTTTTTTGGGACACTTTCCATGATTTCTTTGTTTCCGATGCTAAAGGTACTTTTCAATCAGACAGAACAACTCAATAATCCACCTGTTTGGCAAGGAATGTCTGAAGCAGCTAATTACATTGAAAATTATTTAAACTACTTTGTAACTACAAAAAAGGCTTCTGGAAGCGATGATGTTCTAATTTTTATGGTCTCTATAATCATCATAACATTTTTATTAAAAAATATTTTTAACTATCTGTCCATGTTTTTTATAACCTTTCTTAGAAATGGTGTTGTGAAAAACATAAGAAATGATATTTATGAACAGATGATTAAATTATCTCTTTCCTTCTACTCTGAAAAAAAAAGAGGAGATATAGTTGCAAGAATATCATCTGATGTTCAGGAATTAGACAATTCTTTTTTATCAATTTTTGAATTAATTGTAAAAGATCCTCTAATGGTATTGTTCACTCTAATTTCAATGTTTTTAATTAGTCCAAAACTTAGTCTATTTGTAATTATATTTATTCCAATATGTGGATTTGTTATCTCAGTTGTTGGAAAATCTCTAAGAAGAAAATCTCTAAAAGTTCAAAAAGAACAAGGTCAATTTATTTCGCTGGTAGATGAAACCCTTTCAGGGATGAAAATTTTAAAAATATTTAATGCAGAAAAAAAGTTTTTTAAAAAATTTACCGACTCAACAAATAGATTCTATAAATTTTCAAACAGTGTCTTAAACAGAAAGAATCTTGCTAGTCCATTGAGCGAATTTTTAGGAATATCATCAATTGCCGGTGTGTTATGGTTTGGTGGAATCATGGTTTTAAAAGAAAACTCTTTAGATGCGAGTGCTTTCATAGTTTATCTTGGACTTGCTTATAATATTTTAACACCAGCCAAATCCTTAAGCAGAGCTACATATAAGGTCAAAAAAGCTTCTGCAGCTGCTGAAAGAATATTTCACATAATTGATAATGAAACAATGGTTGTTGAAGATAAAAATGCACAAAATATTGAATCTTTTAGTAGTGGTATAGAAATCAATAATATCACTTTTTCATACGAAGATGAAATTGTTGTAGACGGTCTAAACTTAAAAATCCCAAAAGGTAAAAGTTTTGCTTTGGTAGGACAATCAGGAAGTGGAAAATCTACATTAGCTAATTTAATATGTAGATTCTATGATGTCAGCTCTGGTTCAATAAACGTTGACGGAATAAACATTAAAAATTTAAAGAAAGATGCCTTAAGAAATCTTATTGGACTAGTAACCCAAGATTCAATTCTGTTTAATGATTCTATTAAAAATAACCTACTCATAGCTAAACCAGAAGCGACAAATGAAGAGATAATCGAATGCTTAAAAATTGCAAACGCTTGGGAGTTCGTGAGCAAAATGCCTGAACAAATAGATTCTAATATTGGAGATTCTGGAAATAAACTCTCCGGTGGTCAAAAACAAAGATTAAGTATTGCTAGAGCAGTTCTAAAAAACCCACCTATTCTGGTTTTAGATGAAGCAACTTCTGCTCTAGACAGTGAAAGTGAAAAGCTTGTTCAAAATGCTTTAGAAAATCTGATGAAAAATAAGACTTCATTAGTTATAGCTCATAGATTATCTACAATCCAAAAAGCTGATAAAATTATTGTTTTAGAAAAAGGAAAAATTATTGAATCAGGTGTTCATAAAGAACTTATGAAAAATGATGGTATTTACAGCAATCTTGTTAAAATGCAATCAATATAAATTAGTGTTCAAAAGAGGTGAATAACTATTTATTTAAGTATATTTTTTTTACTAGTTTATAAATTAATTTGGACTAAATTTAGCATTCATATTCTCTAACTAGATGATATCTTTTTTTGAATCTCAAAATCATTCAATTTTTGCAGTACAAACTGATCATACTATTTCAAAGGTTGAAATAAAAAAACTTGAATGGTTATTAGGAAATGCAACTTTACTTTCAGACGTTAAAATTAAAAAAGAATTTATTGGACCAAGAGCTGCAATGATATCTCCATGGAGCACAAACGCAGTTGAAATATGTAAAAACATGGGATTAGATTCTATTCTAAGAATCGAAAAATATATAGAGAGCAAAAATTCTACTAATGATTTTGACCCTATGTTAAATGAAAAATTTGAATCTTTATCACAATCACTCTTTAAGATAAATTTAGATCCAAAAAAAATCACAAGTATTTCTAATATTCAAGAGTATAACGAGAGGGAAGGTTTGTCTTTAAGCGACGATGAAGTTGACTATCTAAATAATATTTCGAAAAAAATTAATCGGAAATTGACTGATTCTGAAATTTTTGGTTTCTCACAGGTTAATTCTGAACATTGTAGACATAAAATATTTAACGGTAAATTTATAATTGATGGTGAAGAAAAAGAGCATAGTTTATTTTCATTAATTAAACAAACATCTAAAGAAAACCCTGAAAATATTATATCTGCCTATAAAGACAATGTTGCTTTTATAAAAGGTCCAAAAATAAATCAATTTGCACCTGCGACGTCAGATAAACCAGATTTTTATGTTTCTCAAGAAATTGATAGCGTAATTTCACTAAAAGCTGAAACTCATAATTTTCCGACTACAGTTGAACCATTCAATGGAGCTGCTACAGGTTCGGGAGGTGAAATCAGAGACAGACTAGCTGGAGGAAGAGGTTCAATTCCTCTTGCAGGTACTGCTGTATACATGACTCCCTACTCAAGAATTGATGAGAAAAAATGGGAAAAAAATATAAAAGAAAGAAAATGGCTCTATCAAACACCGTTAGATATTTTAATAAAAGCATCTAACGGTGCTTCAGATTTTGGAAATAAATTTGGACAGCCTTTAATTTCTGGGTCAGTTTTTACATTTGAAAATGAAACAAATGGAGAAATACAGGCATATGACAAAGTAATTATGTTAGCTGGCGGCATCGGATATGCAAATAAAGACCACTCTTTAAAGAAAAATCCTGAGAAGGACGATTTAATTGTAATTATGGGTGGAGATAACTATAGAATTGGAATGGGTGGTGCGGCAGTATCTTCGGCAGATACTGGAGAATTTTCCGCTGGTATTGAACTTAATGCAATTCAAAGATCAAATCCAGAAATGCAAAAAAGAGTTGCTAACGCTATTAGAGGTACAATAGAAAATAATAAAAATTGTATAGTTTCAATTCATGATCACGGAGCAGGTGGCCATTTAAATTGTTTAACAGAATTAGTAGAAGATACTGGAGGTTTTATTGAGTTAGATAAACTACCAGTAGGTGACCCAACACTATCGAATAAAGAAATTATCGGCAATGAATCTCAGGAAAGAATGGGGTTAATCATAAAAAAGGAAAATATTAACGAATTTATAAGAATTTGTGAAAGGGAAAGGGCTCCCATGTATATTGTTGGAAAAGTTACGGATGATAAAAGGTTCACAATTTATTCAGAAAAAACAAAACTCAGTTGTGTTGACCTAAGTCTGGATCATTTTTTTGGAAGCTCGCCGGAAACTATTTTAACTGATAAGACAATATCAAAAAAATACAACGAATTACAATATTCAGAAAAATTAATAAATGAGTATGTAAAAGAATTATTTAGTTTAGAATCAGTTGGGTGTAAAGACTGGTTAACTAACAAAGTTGATAGATGTGTAGGGGGAAAAGTTGCTAAACAACAATGTGTGGGTGAGCTACAGCTACCACTAAATAATTGTGGAGTTATGGCGTTAGACTATTCAACTTCAAATGGAATTGCAACTTCTATCGGACACTCCCCTATTTCCGCATTAATTGACCCAATTGCTGGAAGTAAAAACAGTATTGCAGAAGCATTGACAAATATTATTTGGGCGCCTCTACAAAATGGAATAAAGGGTGTTTCTCTTTCAGCAAACTGGATGTGGCCATGTAAAAATCAAGGAGAAGATACAAGACTTTATGAGGCAGTTAAATCTGTTTCAAAATTTGCGATTGAATTGGGTATTAATATTCCTACAGGTAAAGATTCACTCTCAATGAATCAAAAATATGATAATATTGAAGTAAAGTCTCCAGGAACCGTAATCATTTCAGCTACAGCTCATTGTAACGATATTTTTAATATAGTAGAACCTGTATTCAAACTAAATCGTGGATCGATTTACTATGTAAATTTTTCGTGTGATAATTTTAAACTCGGAGGGTCTGCATTTTCTCAAATAATCGGAGATATTGGAAATGAAACCCCGTCAATTAATGATACGAAATACTTTTTAAACGCATTTGAAACAATTCAAATTCTAATAAAAAATAATCATATAGTTGCTGGTCATGACATAGGATCAGGTGGATTCATTACCACTTTGATGGAAATGTGTTTTTCATCAAACAATATTTCAGCAAATATTGATCTCTCAATATTAAATGAAAAAGATATAGTTAAAGCTTTATTTTCAGAAAATAGTGGAATAATAATACAGGTTGACAATGAAGAAGCAGAAAAAACCTTTTCAAAAAATGGAATTAATGCATTAAAGATTGGTGAAGTTATAAGCGGTAACACACTAAATATCAAAAATTTTGAAAATAAGTATTCATTTGACTTGGAAAAATTTAGAGATTATTGGTATCACACTTCCATGCTATTGGACAGAAAGCAAACTTCAAATAATTTAGCTGAGGTCAGATATAACAATTATAAAAAACAACCACTTAAATTTAAATTTCCAGATAATTTTAAAGGAAATTATAGATTAGATTCGTCACTGGTAAAACCAAAAGCTGCAATTTTGAGAGAGCAAGGCAGTAATAGTGAAAGAGAATTAGCAAACGCACTCTTCATGGCTGGTTTTGAGGTTAAAGATGTTCACATGACTGATTTGATTAGCGGAAAGGAATCCCTAAAGGATATTCAATTTTTAGGTGCGGTTGGAGGGTTTTCTAATTCTGATGTTCTTGGTTCAGCAAAAGGATGGGCAGGGTCATTCAAATATAATGAAATTGCAAAAAAATCATTAGAGGACTTCTTTTCAAGAAAAAACACTTTGTCAATTGGCATATGTAATGGATGTCAATTGTTTATGGAACTTGATTTAATTTATCCAACACACAAAGAACATGGTAAAATGACTTTTAATGATTCTAAAAAACATGAAAGTAATTTTACTTCTGTCAAGATAAACAAAAACAATTCAGTAATGTTGAATAACCTTGAGGGTTTAACATTAGGTGTTTGGATCAGTCATGGTGAAGGAAAATTTAAACTACCCTACTCTTCTGAAAATTATAATATAGTTGCGCAATATGGTTACAGTGATTATCCGTCAAATCCAAATGGTTCTGATTTTAACTCTGCTATGCTTTGCAGTGATGATGGCAGACATCTTGTTACCATGCCTCACATAGAAAGGTCAATTTTTAAGTGGAATTGGGCATTCTACCATAATGACAGAAATGACAAAGTAAGCCCTTGGATATTAGCCTTTAAGAACGCAAAAGATTGGATTTTAGAAAATTCAATGATTTCGGAATAATATTTGCCCTATACTAGAAAACTTTTAATGAAAAAGTATCTGGTTTTATTAGTATCACTTTTGACATTCCAGTCAACATTTTTGCAAAATACGGATGTTTTTCACAAAGTAAAAATCAATTATTCAAAAGCATCAGATTTAGTAAAACTTGCTAATAACGGAGTCTGTATTGACCACGGAATTAATAAAAAAAATCATTTTTTCATTTCTGATTTTTCCACTGAGGATTTAAATAAGATTAACCTTTTGGGGTTTTCATATGAAATCTTAATTGAAGATGTTATAAGCTTTTATCAAAGTAGAAATAAGACTGATTTTGAGACAAAATCAAATGATTATTGTGAAACTACTAATGATTATGTAACACCAGAAAATTATGACTTTAAGGAAGGTGATGATTTTGGAGGCTTTTACACCTACAACGAAATGTTGGATGAATTAGATGATATGTATTTCCAATACCCATATCTAATTTCAGAAAGGGTTGATATTAAAGATCCTAATTACACAAATTCTCCTCATATTCACGAAACATATGAAGGTAGATTTTTACAATTGGTAAAAATTTCAGATAACCCTGGAACTGATGAAGAAGAGGAGCCTCAAATTCTTTATACAGCTCTTCATCATGCTCGTGAACCAGGATCTATGCAACAACTAATATATTTTATGTGGTACTTACTAGAAAATTATGACTCCAATGAAAGTATTAAGCAAATCATTGACAATTCAGAGTTGTATTTTGTACCCTGTGTAAACCCTGATGGATATATTTATAATGAAACTAGTGAACCAAGTGGAGGCGGAATGTGGAGAAAAAATAGAAGAGATAATCATGGGGTAGATAATAACAGAAACTATTCTTATATTGATAATAATGGTAACGAAGTTTGGAATACGTCTGGGACATCAAGCAGTCCTAACGGAAGCACCTATGCTGGTGACGAACCATTCTCAGAAGCTGAAAACAGAGCTGTGAGGCATCTGGTTGAGTCAAAAAGTTTCAAACTAGCTCTCAATAATCATACATATGGTAATTTACTTTTATACCCCTATGGATATGATTATAATCAACCAACTGATGATGATGAAATCTATCAATTTATTTCGTCTGAGCTTGTGAGTGAAAATAATTATGAAAATATAATAAGTGCTGATCTATACCCAGCAGCTGGTGATAGTGATGATTTTATGTATGGAATGCTAATTACAGAAAATAACCAAACAAGAGAAAAAATATTTGCCATGACACCTGAAATTGGCAGCTCATTTTGGCCACAGTCATCAACAATTGAAGACCTTTGTAAAGGAATGCTCAATTTAAACTTAACAGCTGCTAAAATGATTGGGAATTATGCAAAATTAGAGGATAATACTTCAAACTTTATTTCTAGTCTCAATTTTCAATCGGATTTTAGTATTCAAAGACTTGGAATTTCTGATGATGAAGAATTTTTAATTTCCATAATACCAGTTTCTTCAAATATTAGTAATGTTTCATCTTCAATTAGTGTCAGTTTTGGTCAAATTGGTGAAATCATTAACGATAGTTTTGATATTTCTTTAAACGAGTCAATTGTTGAAGGAGATAACATTATTTATAAATATGTTTTAAATAATGGTTTATTTGATGAGGAAATAGAAGTAACAAAGATTTATGGGCAAACACAAATAATCGTTGAAGATGAAAGCGATAATTACAATAGTTTCTGGGATGACAGTTCTGAATGGTCTAACACCTATGAAGAATATTTTTCACCACAGACTAGTATTACAGATTCTCCATATTCTAATTACAGCAATAATTCTGAAGAAATAATCCAACTAATTAATCCTATTAATCTTTCTGGGTATGTTTATGCTGAAATTAATTTTGATGCTAAATGGAGTATTGAATCAGGTTATGATTATGTTCAATTGGAAATTTCAGTTGATAACGGAAATACTTGGATTCCACAATGTGGAGAATACACTAGGAAAGGAATAGAAACACATGATTATGCACTAGATGAGCCACTATACGACGGAAATCAACCACAGTGGATTAATGAAAGTATTTTGCTTACAGATTATTTAGGCGATGAAATTTTTGTGAGGTTTAAGCTTTACTCCGACGGAGGCCTCAGAAGAGATGGGTTTTATTTTGATAATTTTAAAACAAAGGGGCTTTCAGAAAATTTAAATATTTCTGAAATTGAACAATATAGTTCTATAATTTACCCCAATCCTGTCAATAATTATATAAATGTAGTATCAAAAAATAAGATAAATAGATTAGAGATATATGACTTACTTGGAAAAAAACTTTTGGAAAAAGAAGAACTTGATATCTTAAGAATAAGATTACCAATGTCAAATCCTGGTATTTATATAGTCAAATTATTTTCAGAGTCAGGTGTTGAAAATCATAGGATTATAAAAAAATAAAATATTTTTTTAAATTTACTCTGCAAGCATTATATATTGTTAACTAATGTTATTATGATTATTAATAAAGATTTTAGAAGAAGGGTTGATTTTGTTGTTAGACAAACTTGGAAAAACATAGAGAAAATGTATAATCTTGAGGCTTCCAAATATGATGTTACATTCTCAATTAGTTTTACTTTAATAAGTATTGACCCAGAAAACGGAAGTCCATCAACTTCAATAGGCCCTGTAATGGGTTTAGAATCTAATAGTATTTCTAGGATATTAAATTCTATGGAAAATAAAAACCTCATTACTAGAAGACCTGATCCTAATGATGGTAGAGGTATAATAATTTCACTAACTAAGCTTGGCTTAAAAAAAAGAAAGATAGTTATTGAAAAAATAAGACATTTCAAAAGTTTGGTTAGATCAAAAATAGATGCGTCTGACTTAGATGCTTTTCACAGGGTTGCTTCCCAGGTTAATGATATTATAGAAGAAGGTGATATATTTAAAATTTAAAACTCTCTTTTTTTGTTAAGTTCATTCTCCTTCTCTAGCTCTTTTTGAGGAATTACCTTTAAAAAAGTTTCATGTTGCTCTATTGAGTGTGCAATTTTGTTAATTATTTCGTCCGTTGACTCTTTATCATAATCAATTTTTAAAGGTTTTTTTATAGTCATTGTTTGAAGGATGTTTTTTTTCTTTACCCTTAAACCTTTTTTATCAAACGATCTTCTAAAACCATCTATAACAATAGGTACTACTACTGGCTTGTATTGCTTAATTAAAAATGCTGTTCCTTTTCTCACGGGCTTAAATGGAGTGGTTGTTCCCTGGGGAAATGTTATTACCCAACCGTCATCTAATGCTTTTCCGATATTAGAAATATCGCTAAACTTTACTTTTCTATTTACGTCTTTTCCGCTACTTCTCCATGTTCTTTCAATACTTACAGAACCTGCATAAGCTAAAATTTTTGGAATTAATCCCGCATTCATAGTTTCTTTTGCTGCAATAAAATAAATATTAAGTTTTGGATCCCATAGATAACCTATATTCTTAATGGAATCTACTCTTCCCTTTAAACTTGCGTTAAATACGTGAAACATAGCAACAACGTCAGCAAAATATGTCTGATGATTGGAAATAAATAAAACATTTGAATCTTCTAAGTCTCTAATAATTTCAGAGCCCTCAATTTTAAGTTCGTTAAATCCTCTGTATCTCCTATGACTATAGGCACCGATAATTCTGATAATCCACTTTTTAACAAATAGTATATGGCCAAAGGGATTTCTCTTGAAAAACTGCATGGAGTCACTAAATTAAAAAATTTACTTAGAAGCTAAGTATCTTTCGGCATCTAATGCTGCCATGCAACCTGTTCCTGCTGCTGTAATTGCTTGTCTATATGTATGATCAGCTGCATCTCCAGAAACAAATACACCTTCAATATTAGTTTTTGTTGAACCAGGTTTATTTATTATATAGCCTGTCGAATCCATATCTATGTATGGTTTAAAAATATCTGTATTAGGCTTATGCCCTATAGCAACAAAAAACCCTGCAGCAGGAATATCCTTTATTTCACCTGTTATATTGTTTTTTGTAAGAATTGACGATACTAATTGACCATCACCTTTAACCTCTAATGTAGATGTGTTAAAAAGTATTTCAATATTTTCAGTTTTCATAACCCTTTCTTGCATAATCTTGGAGGCTCTAAATTCGTCTCTTCTAACTAACATGGTCACTTTGCTACATAATTTTGAAAGATAATGAGCTTCTTCACATGCAGAATCTCCACCACCAACTATTACAACTTCTTGGTTTTTATAAAAGAACCCATCGCATACTGCACAAGCTGATACTCCACCGCCAGATTCAAGATATTTTTTTTCAGAATCTAAACCAAGATATTTTGCAGATGCTCCAGTTGATATTATTACTGAATTACATTCCAATTCATGTTCATCATTAATCCATAATTTTAACTTTTCAGTAAAATCAACTTTTGTTACCCAACCATTTCGGATATCAGTACCAAATCTTTCTGCTTGTTTTTGTAATTCTACCATCATTTCAGGACCAGAAACTCCGTCTGGATATCCAGGAAAATTTTCAACATCCGTTGTAGTTGTTAACTGGCCACCAGGTTGAATCCCTTGATATAAAACTGGATTCATATTTGCTCTTGCTGCATATATTGCTGCTGTATAACCTGCCGGACCTGAGCCTATGATAAGGCAATTTACTTTTTCACTCATTTACATTTAATTTGATAAACAAAAATATGTAATTATTGTTTATTTGAAGCATGCATTTAACCATTTAATAAGTAGTTTTTTGTAATTTCATTATATGAAGAAGTTTATATTATTTTTTACGGTTTTTTGTTTTTTTAATAATTCATTTCCAAATGAATTGAAATACGAATTAATAGTTGATAATTTAGATGTACCATGGGCATTTGTTTTTTTGCCTGACGATTCAATTTTGATTACTGAACGAAGGGGTGAGTTAATTCACTACAAAAAAGGGATAAAAACGATTATCAAAAATCTTCCTGAAATTATTTCTAAAAATCAAGGTGGTTTACTTGATATCGAATTACACCACAATTATTCTGAAAACAAATGGATTTATATTTCTTACTCATCTTCTAATGATAAAAATGAGGGAACAAATACGTCTATATTAAGATTTAAATTAAATGGAAATCAAGCAACTAATCAGCAAATAATTTATAAAGCCTTACCTAATAGTAAAAGAAGCCTGCATTATGGAAGCAGGATGGTATTTGACAAGGATAATTATTTATTTTTCAGTATTGGTGACAGAGGAAATCGAGATCTTAACCCGCAGGATATTAATAGAGATGGTGGTAAAATCTATAGATTACATGATGACGGAAGGATTCCAATTGACAATCCTTTTGTTAATGAGAAAAATTCAAAAAAAGCAATTTTTAGCTATGGCCACCGAAACCCACAGGGAATGTTTTATGACGAAAAAAATAATAAAATATGGATTCATGAGCATGGCCCTAGAGGTGGTGATGAAATAAATATCATTGAAGCTGGAGAAAATTATGGATGGCCATTAGCCAGCTACGGCATTAATTATATCGGAACAGAATTTACGGATAAAACTTCCATAGATGGTATGATTGACCCAATTCACTTTTGGGTTCCTTCTATTGCACCCAGCGGAATGGTTTATGTTGACAACCCAAATTATCCGTCACTAAATCAAAGTATTTTAATAGGATCGTTAAAGTTTCAATACCTACACCAATGTGTTATTAAAGACGGTAAAGTAGTAGAAGAAAAAAAATTATTTGATCAAATTGGCAGAGTAAGATCTGTTGAGTTAGACAAAGACAAAAATATTTTTGTGGGGGTTGAAAACCTTGGAATTATAAAACTAATTGAATAAAATGTTCATTATAGGAATTACTGGTGGTACTGGAAGCGGAAAAACTACAATTGTTAACGAAGTCATTAATTTATTCTATGCATCAGAAATTTGTTTGTTGTCTTCAGATTCATATTATAAGAATAATGTCAGTTTAGATTTTAACCAAAGGGATAAATTAAATTATGATATACCTGAGGCAATTGACTTTGACTTATTAAATAAACATATTGATTTACTTAAACAAGAAATAAATATTAATGTACCTAACTATTGTTTTACTACACATTTAAGACTTGAAAAAACAACAGTAGTAGAACCAAAAAAAATATTAATAATAGAAGGTATCTTAATTCTTACAAATAAAACTTTAAGAGACAGTATTAATTATTCGGTATTTTTAGATTGTCCACGAGATGTAAGATTCCAAAGAAGGTTGGATAGGGATATCAAAGAAAGAGGAAGAAACTATAATGATGTTATAAACCTATTTGAAACTAGACTTGACATTATGCACTCTGAATTTGTTGAACCACACAAAAAATTTTGTGATTTAATTTTAAACACTAACGAAAATATTAACATTAATCCTTTGATTAACGTAATAAAAAAGAATTTGCGATGAAAAATAAAATCTTAAAATTCGTTAAAAGCACCTATGGAATTATTATAATATTATTCATTTTTTGGATGATATTTTTTGACAGTAATTCTCTAATTATTCATAGCGAACTAAATAATGACATTAAAGAATTAAATGAGCAAAAAACCTACTACGAGAAAGAAATTGCAAAAGATAATATTGAACTTGAAATGATACAATCTGACTCTGGGCTTGAAAAATATGCAAGAGAAAAATTATTTATGAAAAAAGATAATGAAGAAATTTTTTTAATAGAATATGACACAATTTTAGATTAGATGAAAGTTAGAAATGCTACACATAATCAATGGGCTGCGAAGATAATAAATGACATTGGGGAAAAGGAGTATTGTGATTTATTCTCATTTTCAAACGAAGAAATAACTATTTCACCGCACTATTCAAAAAACGCTGATTCTATAATCAATCCCGATAAATTATTATTTCCAAAAACCTGGGATATTATGGGCGATATTGATTGCAGTAATAATATTGATTTAAATGAGGAAATAAAAAAATTATTAGATAATGACATAAATAATTTCACATTATATAATTATGTAAATGAGGATATTGATAAGTCAGTTATTTCAAGGGGTAATTTTTTTATCAGCTCTGATAAATTTATGGAAAAGACTGATCTAAATATTTTAATTGAACCAAAATTGGACTCAATAGGCGATTTAAATTTAAATGATTGTGTAAATGAAAAATTTAAATTAAATATTTCATCAGAATTTTTTAAAAACTCTGGAGCTAACATAATACAAGAAATGGCCTTTTTAATCTCAGCGGCTTCAGAATTAGTAGAAAAATATGGAATTAATCTTATTGAAAAAATATCATTTGAGGTAATCCAGGGAAATAATTACTTTTTTGAAATAGCAAAAATTCAAGTTTTAAGAATTATTTGGAGTATAATTTCAAAAGAATATGGTAAACAAATCGATAATTGTATCATTACTGCTAAACCATCCACAAAAAACAAAACAATTGAAAATTATAATAATAATATTATAAGATCAACTTCAGAGTGTATGTCTGGAATTTTAGGGGGTTGTAATTTTATAAAATCCATCCCATATGACATTAAATTTAAGAACAGAAATGAATTTTCTCAAAGAATTAAATACAATCAACTATTAATTTTAAAAAATGAAACTTCGATTGACAAGGTTAATAATGCCATCAGTGGTAGTTATTATCTGACTTATTTAATCGAAAACTTAGCTCAAAAATCTATTGATTTATTTAAAAAAATAATATCAAACGGAGGTTATTCTGAGAGTTTAAAAAATGATGGGCTTTTTAATCATATTTTACTAAACTCAAAAAAAGAAAAAGAACAATATAATTCAGGGGAAAAAATTTTAGTGGGATTCAATAAATATAAAGATGAATAAAAAGAATTTTTCCAATATAACCCTAAAGGACTTTAATCCAAAATCTATCAAAAAAGACAAAAATGTGTTTTTTGAAACCGATGAACAAATAAAAATTAAATCTAATTATTATTCAAAGGATTTTTCAAAAATAAAAGTATCTGAGTCAATCGCTGGATTACCACCGTTTGTTCGTGGGCCTTACTCATCTATGTATACCAAAAAACCATGGACAATTAGACAATATGCAGGTTTTTCTACAGCAAAAGAAAGTAATAAATTTTATAGAGAAAATTTAAAAGCTGGACAAAAAGGCCTTTCTGTTGCTTTTGATTTGCCAACCCACAGAGGTTATGATTCTGATAATTCCAGGGTAATTGGAGATGTTGGGAAAGCGGGGGTAGCAATTGACAGTGTTGATGATATGAAAATATTATTTGATGGGATTCCATTAGACAAAATGAGCGTTTCAATGACAATGAATGGAGCGGTATTACCAATTATGGCATTTTATATTGTTGCTGCTGAAGAACAAGGAGTTGATATCGAAAAACTTTCTGGGACTATTCAAAATGATATTTTAAAAGAATATATGGTAAGAAATACATTTATATATCCACCAAAAGATTCGATTAGAATCATTGCAGATATTTTTGAGTTTACAAGCAAGAATATGCCAAAATTCAATAGTATTAGCATTTCCGGATATCACATGCAAGAAGCGGGAGCTAGTGCTGATCTAGAGCTAGCATATACTCTAGCTAATGGGATTGAATATGTAAAAACAGGAATTAATGCGGGGCTTAAGGTAGACGATTTTGCCAATAGATTTTCGTTTTTTTGGGGTATTGGAATGAATCATTTTATGGAGATAGCTAAGATGAGGGCTGCTAGATATCTTTGGACTAAACTGATGAAACAGTTCAAACCTAAAGAAGAAAAGTCATACTGTTTAAGAGCACATTGTCAAACAAGTGGTTGGAGTTTGACTGAACAAGAGCCATTTAACAATATAACACGTACAACGATTGAAGCTTTATCAGCAGTGTTTGGAGGAACCCAAAGTCTACATACAAATTCATTGGACGAAGCGATAGGATTACCAACAAAATTTTCTGCAAAAATTGCAAGAGATACACAATTAATTATTCAAGAAGAAATTGGAGCATGTGACACAGTTGATCCCTGGGGCGGAAGTTATTATGTTGAATATTTAACCGAAGAACTTATAGAAAAAGCAATGGTTCACATAAATGAGATAAATGATGCGGGTGGAATGACTAAAGCCATTGAAATAGGGATTCCCAAGATGAGAATAGAACAAGCGGCAACAAAAAAACAAGCAAAAATTGATAATAAAGAATTTGTGATAGTGGGGGTAAATAAATTTCAATTAAATGAAGATGAATCAATAAGTTATTTAGAAATAGATAATGAAGAAGTAAAAAATAATCAAATAAACAATTTAAAAAAGATTAAAAATTCTAGAGATGAGTCTGAAGTTCAGAAAATTTTAAATGAGTTAAGAATTGCAGCAAAAGAAAAAAATAAAAATTTACTAGCTTTAGCTGTAAAAGCTGCTCGTGCTAGAGCTACATTAGGTGAAATTAGCTTAGCTTTGGAAAAAGAGTTTGGAAGATACAAGTCAGAAATTAGAAGCTTTTCGGGAGTATATAAATCAGGTATGAAAGACAATAGTTCTTATATAAATGCTGTAAATCTTTGCAATAAATTTGCAGAAATTGATGGTAGAAGACCAAGAATTTTGATTGCAAAAATTGGTCAAGATGGCCATGACCGTGGTGCAAAAGTGATTGCCACTAGTTTTGCTGATATTGGATTTGATGTAGATATAGGGCCATTATTTCAAACACCTGAAGAAGTTGCCAAACAAGCAGTTGAAAATGATGTTCATATAGTAGGAATTTCATCACTTGCTGGTGGTCACAAAACACTTGTCCCAAATTTAATTAAAGAATTAAAAAAATATGATAGTGATGATAAAATGATTGTTGTTGGAGGTGTTATACCAAAAAAAGATTATGAATTTCTATATGAAAAAGGGGTTAAATGTATTTTTGGGCCAGGGTCAAATATTGGTAAATCTGCAAGTACCATATTAGAATCTTTAATTAATACTTATAGTTAATTTTTCCTGTTAATATTTTAAAATTTCTTTAACAAGAATTAGTTCTAATTAAATTTTATTAATCGTACATTTAAATTTATTTCTAGGTCAAAAATATGAGTAAAATTATTGCCATTTCTAATCAGAAAGGAGGGGTTGGAAAAACCACAACTTCGGTGAATCTATCTTCTTCACTTGCAGCTCTAGAAAAAAAAGTATTATTAATAGATTTTGACCCACAAGCAAATTCAACATCATCCATTGGAATTGATATAAATATTGGAAGTAAAACAATTTATGATTTATTGGAAAATGAGTGCTCATCGGATGATTGTATTAATAAAACTAATCTTGAATTTCTAGATGTAATTCCTGCTCATATAGACTTAGTAGGAATTGAAATTGAATCAATCGATATGATTGAAAGAGAGTATTTATTGAGAAATACAATTTTTAATTTTAAAGCTGATTATGATTTTATCATTATAGATTGCCCTCCATCTCTTGGATTGTTAACAATAAATGCTTTGACAGCAGCCGATTCAGTCTTGATTCCTATTCAATGTGAATATTTAGCGCTTGAAGGACTTGGTAAATTGCTAAATACAATTAAAAGCATTCAAAAACTACATAACAAAGAACTTTCAATTGAAGGTTTGTTATTAACGATGTATGATACTAGATTAAATCTCTCAAATCAAGTAAAAAAGGAGGTTAAACTACATTTCAATGAAATGGTTTTTAAAACAGTTATTCACAGAAATGTAAGATTGGGGGAGGCAACCAGTTACGGAAAAAGTATCATAGATTATGATGTAAGCAGTAAAGGTGCAGATAATTATTTAAATTTAGCAAAGGAAATTATTTCAAAAAACTGATAATGGCTAAAGCAACAAAAAAACAAGTTTTAGGTAGAGGTCTAACTAGCATACTTAAAGATTCTAAAAACAAGGCAAGTACAATTTCCAAAATTAAAACAAACTACAGTACTGAAATTGAAATTTCTAAGATAATCCTTAATCCATTTCAACCAAGGTCTGCTTTTAACAAGGAAAAATTAGAGGAATTAATTATATCAATCAAAAATATTGGATTAATCCAACCAATCACAGTAAAAAAATTATCAAAAAATGAATTTCAATTAATTTCTGGAGAAAGAAGATTAAGAGCATTTAAACAATTAAAAATTAATAAAATTCCTTGTTATATCAGAAATGCCAATGACCAAGAATCATTAGAAATGGCTCTAGTTGAAAATATTCATAGACAAGACTTAGATGCAATTGAAATAGCGATTTCCTATAATAGATTAATTGAAGAAATTAAACTTACACAAGAGGAATTGAGTGATAAAATCGGAAAAAAAAGATCTACGGTAAGTAATTATTTGAGATTACTCAAGCTAAACCCAATAATTCAAAGTGGAATTAAAGATGGCTTTATTTCAATGGGCCACGGAAGAGCAATGATCAACATTGATGATGAAAAGCTTCAACTTTCGATATATCAAAAGATAATTTCAAAAAATTTATCCGTTAGAAATACCGAGAGACTAATTAAATCTTTAAAAAATCCGCATATAAAAAAGAAAAACAGTAAAGTACTTTTAGATTTCACCAAGGAAAAGAATAAAACAGAAAAAAATCTAGATACCAAAGTTGAATTCATTTTCAAAAATGATAACAGCGGTAAAATTATTTTAAGTTTTAAATCTAAAAGTGATTTTCAAAGAATAGTAAAGAAAATAAATGAATAAAAAGTCATTATATATTATCGTTTTTTTTATGCCAATTTTTATGTTTAGTCAAAATGAACTTCCTGATAAAGATTTAGAAATGGCTTTAAGACCTTCAAAAGCTACGTTTTATTCCGCTGTTCTTCCTG
Organism: uncultured Bacteroidota bacterium; assembly: GCA_902518355.1. GTDB lineage: Bacteria > Bacteroidota > Bacteroidia > Flavobacteriales > Flavobacteriaceae > MED-G13. The sequence continues at coordinate 33,681 of CABYFY010000006.1, forward strand.
GGCTGGGTCAAGCTTACAATAAAAAATATTGGAAAATTCCTATAGTTTATGGAGCTCTAGCTACTGGAATATATTTTTATAATCAAAATGATAAAGATTATAATAGGTATAGAAATGCATATAAGAGAAGATTAGCAGGTTTTACTGATGATGAGTTTTACGGTAATGGACTATACCCTTCAATTTCTAATGATGGATTAATAAGAGCTCAAAATACATTAAAAAGAAACAAAGAGCTTTCAATTTTAGTTACTGTAGGACTTTATATTCTAAATATTATTGATGCTAATGTTGATGCACATTTACTTCAGTATAATCTTGACGATAATTTGACATTAGAACCAAAAATAAATTATAACGAAGTTCTAAATAAATCAAATTTTGGAATTTCTCTAAATGTGGAATTATGATTGAAATCCTATTTATTTTACTTTTTTTAAATATTATCCATGGAATTGGTACATGGAAATTATATAATATTTCGGGTAATAAGGGCTGGCAGTCATTCATACCTGTCTATAATATATTGGTTTTACTCAAAATAGTTAATAGACCATGGTGGTGGATTTTTATTTTAATTTTACCTGTTTTAAATATCATAATTATTCCTGTTCTATGGGTTGAAATCTCAAGAAGTTTTGGAAAAAACAAATATACTGATACTATACTTTCTATTTGCTCATTAGGATTTTATAATTATTATATCAACTATTTTACAAAAGCTAAACATGTTGAAAACAGAGACATAAATCCAAAAAGCTCTAATGGAGAGTGGATTAGTTCAATAATTTTTGCTGTAATAGCTGCTACATTTGTTCATACATATTTTATGCAACCCTATACGATTCCTACTTCCTCTCTCGAAAAATCTCTTTTAGTTGGAGATTTCTTATTTGTTAGTAAGTTTCATTATGGAGCAAGAGTACCTATGACTACAGTAGCAGCCCCTATGGTACATGACACTATTCCAATCATAAAAACACGTTCTTACATTAACAAAGAACAACTTCCATTTTTAGCAGAACTTCCATACATGAGATTACCGGGACTGCAAAAGATAAAGAGAAATGAAATAGTATGCTTTAATTGGCCAGTTGATACATTTAAAAATATGTATTACACTGATAAGTATTATTACAAACCCATAGATAAAAAAACCAATTATGTAAAAAGAGCTGTTGGAATTGCAGGAGATACATTAGAAGTCATAAATGGTTATGTTTATATAAATGGACAAAAAAATCAATTACCAGAAAGAGCTAAACTTCAATTTTCATATTTAGTTCAACCAAAAAAAAATAAGTTTAACCAAAAAGTTATGATTAACAATTATGATATAACTGACAGGTTTGGACCAATAAACAGTGATTATACTTATAAGTTTATGGGTATAAGCAACTCATCACTAGAGAAGCTAAAAAAAGACACAAACGTTGAATGGATAAAAAAAGACACTTTTCCAAAGGGTTTTAAAGACCCTTCTGTTTTCCCCCAAAAATCATCATTCAATTGGAATAATGATTTTTATGGACCTATATACATTCCTAAAAAAGATTCATCAGTTGAATTAAATAAAGAGAACTTACCTATTTATGAAAGACTTATTAGGGTTTATGAGAATAATGATTTATTCACTATGGATGATAAAATTTATATTAATGGAGTTGAAACAAAAAAATATACATTTAAGCAGGATTATTATTGGTTAATGGGTGATAATAGAAGTAATTCTCAGGATTCAAGATCATGGGGTTTTGTGCCTTTTGATCATGTTGTTGGAAAACCGGTTTTCAAATGGCTAAGCATTGATTATAATGCAAAGGGTTTTAATAAAATCCGTTGGGATAGAATGTTTACTACGGTTCATGGTAAAGGTAAACCAACTTCTTATTTTTTATATTTTATTGCAGTTGTGGTTTTGTGGAATGTAATTTCTTATTTCAGAAGAAAGAAATTACAATGACTATAATTCACCCAACTTATTTTCCCAATATTGAACACTTTAATCATTTATTAAACTCGAAATCTTTATGCTTTGAGATTAATGATTTTTATCAAAAACAAACTCATAGAAACAGAACATCAATTTATGGTTCAAATGGAAAATTGAACTTAGTAATTCCTGTAAAATACTCTTACAAAAACAAAGAAAAACTCAAGGATATTAAAATTTGTAATGATACTGAATGGCAAAAAAATCATTTAAAATCAATACAAATTTCATATAGGAGTTCTCCTTATTTTGAATTTTTCGAAGACTACTTTTATAAAATTTTTGAAAAAAAAGAAAAATTCTTAGTTGATATTAGTATTAAATCAATAGAATTAATATTTCAAATCTTAGAATTAGAATTAAATTACTCTTTTACTAAGAAATACAAAGCCAAATATCAATTAACAAATGATTTAAGAAATATTAGTGACAGAAAAAGAGTAGAAACAAAAAATGCGATTCAAAGTTATCCCCAGGTATTTGATAATCGACATGGTCATATTCAAAATTTAAGCATGCTTGACTTAATCTTTAACGAAGGAATAGGATGCTTGAATTTTTTTAATGAATCTAAAATTTAAGTTCAGTAAAGATTGGCTCGTGATCAGAAAGATTAAGTTTAAATGTTTTAAATGAATTTATTTTAAATAATTCCTCAGTAAAAACAAAATCAATCCTCAACGGTATAAAATTATAATTATAAGTAATTCCAAGTCCATTACCTTTTGCTTTGAATGCATCATTGAGGCTTTTGGAAAGTTCTTTATAAACATAAGAAAAGGCTGTGTTATTTAAATCTCCTGTAACTATAACCTTATATGGACTATTTTTTATACTTTTTTTAAGTTCGTTGACTTGCTGCTCTTGCTGTATGAAAGTATCTGAAATATTTTTTATAACCATTTCATTCTTTTTATTAATATTAATTAAGGGATTGACCTTTTCAAAAGAAAACGATTGAAGATGGATATTATAAACTCTGATAGTGTCATTCATAATTTTTATATCAGAAAAAATTGCATTATTTGATGAACTATTAAAATCTACCGAGCCTTTATTAATAATCGGATATTTAGAGAATATTGCTTGTCCATATTTTAAATTATCACCTCTCAATTTTTCACACACATACGGATAATTATGAATTTTGAATTCAGAATTTTGATATTCTTGTAAACAGATAATATCAGGATTCTTTTCATTTAAAAAATCTCTTATTTTTATATTGACATTATCCTCCTCGATCCATTTGTAAATATTAAATAATCTTACGTTGTAGCTAATTATTGAAATTTCATTACCTCCCAAAAATCTAGAATTATTAGAAAAATTTATAAAGCTTCTCAAGCTATCAATACCGATTATCAAAACAACAAGAGATAATATAAATTGTCTTTTAAGTTTTGCAATCCAAAAAAAAAGAAAAAGAATATTTGCTATGATAATTAGAGGAGAGAATAAGCTAAGAATTGAAAATTGAGAAAAAATTGATGGACTTAAATAAGGAATTAATAAGGTGCCCAAAAAAAGAAATGCAATTACCGAATTAATAAAAAAAAGAAACTTTTCAAAAAGACCTAGATTTTTCATTTTTTCCCACCTTGTTTAAATAGGTATTCTTTCTCATCCTTGTCTAAGCTATCATATCCACTCTTACTAATTTTGTCTAAAATTTTATCAACTTTTGTTTGTTTGTTTTCATTAGAATATCTTTTAGAAGGGGATTTTTTTCTTTTGGTGAATTTTGGAAAACCATATAATGAATAATAGTGGTATACACCTACCAAGTAGCCTCCCAAATGGGAATACACTCCAAATTGTCCAGGTGAAATAAGTTTTAGGAAGTCTGTGAATAAAATAAAAGCCATTAGGTACTTGTACTTAATAGTAAATCTAAATACCCTGAGCCCTAAATCTGGAGATAGTAAAAATAAAAACATTAAAAGAGAAGAAATTCCAGCCGATGCACCTATGAGAGGAGATTGAGATCCTGAAAAAAGATAAATAATACCACCAAAAAAAATTCCTGTGAAAAAAAGATTAATTGAAATTTTCTGGCCTAACAAATTTGAAATTGAATTGGTTGCAAACAAAAGAAGAAAAATCATAAAAATAAGCTCAAATAAACCCTGATGTATAAAAGCATATGAGATAATTGACCACGGCTTTGTTAAAATATTTAAGTCAAGTGAAAGCAAAGAAATTATTTCATCCTGGAAACCAAAAACCGATGAAAGACGATAGATGATAAACATCAATACATTAATCCCGATAATTTTTTGAAAGAAATTAAGATTTGAAAAATTCAAATTAAGATTATTTTGAAAATTCATTAGTACCAACGGTTTTGATTAAATTGGTTTTTTTTCCAATAGTACATAATCAGAAAGCCTGTTAGGGCTCCTCCAATGTGGGCAATATATGCTGTATTACTAGGACTGAAAATTGCTTGACCTGTAATTACTGAAAACAAATCAAGAAGAATTATTCCAGGAATAAAATATTTTGCTTTAATGGGGATTGGAAAAAAAATTAGCATAAGTTTACTTTCAGGAAAAAACATTCCAAAAGCTACTAAAACTCCCATAATTGCACCGGATGCCCCAACCATAGTAGCTAAAAACGAGGTGTTAAAGCTCAAGAGGCCGTCAGCCCCCAAAATATTACCCCAATTTGTATTATATCTACCTTCCATTAATAAATTCAAAACCGATTGAGAATCATAACCACTACTTGTTAAGATATCTAGATTAGAATAAAAAGAATAATACAGAAAACCAATCTGAGCGAGGGCAGCACCTAAACCACATGTAATATAAAAAAATATAAATCTTCTAGATCCAAAAATAGATTCAATAGCAGAACCAAACATCCATAACGCAAACATATTGAAAGCCAAATGTAAAATCCCTCCATGCATAAACATATGCGTAATGAGCTGCCAAAATTTAAAGTCGGGATTTTCAGGAAAGTGTAAACTAAATAAAGAATAAATAAATTCAGTATTTAATGACACACTTGAACCAAAATAAAATATCACATTGATTATAAGTAGCTGTTTTACAGTGGGTGAAATTCTATTCATTTACTTAAACATGTTTTCAATTTCAGAATAATTTATCTGAACATAAGTCTTAAGATTAAAGGGACATATCATTGTTTCCTTGCAAGCAAATAATGAGTTTATAATATATTGTTGCTCTTTTAAGTCTAGCGACTTGCCGTTTCTTATTGACATAGATTTAGACATGATTTTACATATTAAATCAGATTCACTAAAACTATTGTCAGGGATTTCATTCTGTATATTATATGTTAAATTTTCAAATATTTCTTTCAAATTATCAATGTTGACAAATGATGGTACCGCATTAATATTAATTTTTTCAGACTCTAAATCAAAGTCTAAGCCAAACTGATTTAGAATATTTTTATTAGATTTTAATGTTTCAATATCGACTTTAGAAAAATCAATAACTATTGGATGAAGTAATTTTTGCGGATTAACCTTGTTTAATGTTAGTGATTTCAGAAACCTTTCATATAAAATTCTTTGATGTGCTCTTTCTTGGTTGATTATTATCAATCCTGATTTAGTCTTGTTTACAATAAACTTTTTATTTAATTGAATTGGGTTATTTAAATGAACATTTGATTCAAAATCTTCAAAATTAAATTCCTTTAGTTCGTTACTTTCTGATGAAAACTCTAAAGAATCCATTTTTTCTTTAAATAAATCAATCTCTACGTATTTTTCTCTGGATTTATTTACATCAAAGGGGTTGTAGTTTGTGTTAATATCAATACCAACGGAGTTAGAATTACCATTCTTTTCAAAATCATATGGGATATCTAAAGACTTATCTCTATTAAAGTCTAAAACAGGTGTAATATTATATTGACCCAAACTATGCTTGACTGACGCTCTTAAAATAGCATAAATTGAATGCTCATCTTCAAACTTAATTTCTGTTTTTGTAGGATGTATATTTATATCTATTGAACTAGGATCAACTACTAAATTTAAAAAATAGGAAGGGTTATATTTAGGATCAATAAGGCCTTCAAATGCTGAATTAATGGCGTGATTTAAATATGGACTTTTAATAAACCTATTATTTACGAAGAAAAATTGCTCTCCACGGGTTTTTTTAGAATACTGTGGTTTAAATATAAATCCATCTACATTTAAAATTTCTGTATTCTCAGAAACAGGAACAAGTTTTTCTGATGATTTGACGCCAAATAAATTAACAATTCTTTTTTTAAAATTAGAAACAGGAAGATTGTACATTTCAGAGTCATCATTATAAAAAATTAATTTCACCTCAGGATGAGCTAAGGCCACTCTGATAAATTCGGTTATGATGTGTTTTAATTCAACATTGTTTGATTTTAAAAAGTTTCTTCTTGCAGGTATGTTAAAAAAAAGATTTTTGACAGAAATCTTAGTACCAACTTCGCTTACTGATGATTTATTGCTCTTAATTTCACTACCATGAATTTCAATCTCGTTAGCTAATTCAATACCAGATTGTTTTGAAATTAAATTGACATGTGAAATTGCAGAAATACTAGCCAAAGCTTCACCTCTAAACCCTTTAGACTTTATATTGAATAAATCTTTTGCATCTGAAATTTTTGATGTTGTGTGTCTATTAAAACATATTGAGACATCTCTTTTTGACATACCAACTCCATTATCAATAACCTGTATCATTGTCTTACCTGCATCTTTGATTAAGATTTTTATTTCTTTTGCTTTGGCATCTATTGAATTTTCTAGTAATTCCTTTACTACAGAAGCTGGCCTTTGTACTACTTCACCAGCTGCAATTTGATTAGCAACATTTTCAGGTAAAATATTAATAATGTCTTTCATCAATTAGTTATTTAAATAAAAAAGAATACTAAAAATAAAGAGACTAAAATTGATAAAATAATTAGAAGTCTTATTCTAACAGACTTTTCAGATCCTTTTTTATAATCATTAACAGCATTTCTAAATTTTTTTCTAAAACTATTATCATCTCCTACAGTGGTTCTATATTCATCAAACTTTGATTTAATTTTTCTTGGAACAGAATGCTTACCTAAATAGGAGTTGTCTTCAGAGTATCTACCTGAGTAACTGTAACGTTTATTTTTTTTTAGTTTAAAAAGACCCAAACCGTTATATATGAATTTAACTAAATATAATAAATATCTTACTTAAAAGATATCATTTTCAAAGCAGCAATTGCTGCCTCAGCCCCTTTATTTCCAAATTTTCCTCCAGATCTATCTAATGATTGATTTTTGTTGTGATCAGTAAGAACGCAGAAAATTACAGGGATAGAATAAGAAATATTTAATTGCATAATTCCATTTGAAACAGCGTTACAAATAAAATCATAGTGATCAGTTTCGCCTTTAATAACACATCCTATTGCGATGATAGCATCCAGATTTTGTTTAGATAATTCTTTACAGCCATATACAAGTTCAAAACTTCCAGGTACCCATGAAATTTTGATATTCTCATTTTTTATACCAAACTCTATTAATTTTTCTTGAGCTCCATTAAGCAAATTTGAAGTGATATCTTTATTCCACTCGGAAACCACAATCCCAATTTTATTTTTTTTCAAATTTGGGAAATCTTCAAAAGTAATTTTTGTAAAATTTTGGCTGCTTGATTTCATTTACTCATTTGATGCAATCGCTTTGGAGATAAATGCATCTATATTTTTTGCTTCAGGACTTTTAGGATAATCTAACTTAATACTGGTAAAGTACTCCTCAGCTTTTTTAAATTTACTTAATCTCATAGCAACTGTTCCAGCCTTATATAAAAATAAGGGGGTTGTATAATTATTATCACTTTTTGAGGCTTTCACATAATAATCATAAGCATCCTCGAACTGGTTTAACTCCGCAAAAGCGTCACCAATCGAGCCGGTGGCTAATGAGCTAAGCAATATATCATTAGAATTAAATTTTGATAAAAATTTAATGCTATTTTGATAATCATTCATATTTAAATACATCATACCAGTGTAATAATGTGCTAGATTTGCAGCATTTGTTCCGCTAAATTCCTCGATTACATCAAGCATCCCCATATTAAGATCATCACCGTTAAGTGCAATATTATATAAGGAATCATTGTCAATAAAAATTGCTTCATCAAACTTTTTTTGTGCAGAGTACATTTCATTGAAAGCTTTACTTTCTTTCGGCTCAGTTATTAATTTAGAATAGGCGAAAATACCAATAACCAGAATTGATACAATACCTACAACACCAAGAATTTTGTTTTGATTTTTTTCAACCCATTGTTGAGTCCTGGATGATCCTTCATCAAGTGTATTAAATACATTTGCAGTTGTTGACTTATTTTCAAGAGCTTCTGCCTTATTAGAAGACGCTTTATTTTTAAAACCTCTTTTCTTGTAAGTTGCCATAAAATTATTTTAGGCCGTAAAAATAAAATTTTTATTATTAAAATTGGATTATTTATTTGTTATTTTTGGGTTAGTTGGGTTACAATTCAATTTCTCTAATAAGATTTACAATTTATGTTTTTAAAAGAGTTATCATTAACAAACTATAAAAATTTTGAAAGCCTCAAGTTTAGTTTTGACACTAAAATTATTTGTTTTGTGGGACTAAACGGTGTTGGTAAAACGAATATATTAGATTCTATATACCATCTATCTTACACAAAAAGCTACTTCAATCCAATTCCTTCTCAAAATATAAAACACGGGGAAACATTTTTTTTTATTTCAGGAAGGTACATGATTAATGATAAAGAAGAAAACATATTAGTATCACTTAAGAAAGGAGATAAAAAAATAATAAAAAGAAATAATAAACTCTATAAAAAATTTAGTGATCATATTGGAAAAATTCCGCTGGTACTTATTTCTCCTGATGACAGAAACTTAATAATTGAAGGAAGTGAAACGAGAAGGAAATTTATTGATGGGATTATTTCGCAAACTGATAAAGAATATTTAAATAATTTAATCGATTATAATAAAACACTCAAACAGAGAAATGCTTTATTAAAAATGTTTTATGATAACTCAGAGAGTATAAGAAAAACCATTGATATTTATGATAGGCAACTTTCATCAGATGCACAAAAAATTTACGATAAAAGAAGGGAATTCCTAAATGAATTTATTCCAATATTCAAATCTAGATACAAGGAATTAAGTAACGATAAAGAAAATGTTGAAATTAAACATAGTAGTGATATTTCACCAGATCAAAAACTATATAAATTACTAAAAAATAGTCTTGAAAAAGACCTAAGATTCCAGTATACAACTAAAGGAATACATAAAGATGATCTTAATTTGAGTCTTGATAATTTTCCGATAAAAAAATATGGAAGTCAAGGTCAGCAAAAAACATTTTTGATAGCCATGAAACTTGCGCAATTTGACTATCTTTCAAAACTTGATTCAAAACCTATTTTACTATTAGATGATATTTTTGACAAATTAGATGACTCCAGAGTTAAGCAAATTATTAATCTAGTTAATCAAGAAAAGTTTAATCAAATATTTATTTCTGATACGAACAAAACAAGATCAGAAAACATTATAAAGAAGGTAAATAAATCGTATAAAATATTTGAAATTTGAAAAAAATTAGTTTTACAATAATAAGTTTATCTTTTCTAATTTTAAGTTCATGCAACAATTCGATAAATTTAAAATACCTTTCTGGATATTGGGAAATTTCCTCTGTTAAAAAAGACAACAATAAAATTAAAAATTATCCATTTAGCGGTACAATTGATTATTTTGAATTGAATAAAAACTTAACAGAAGGTTTCAGAAAAAAAGTTAAGCCCAGAATCGACGGTAATTTTGATATTACAATGCATCAAATTAATTTCAATATTGATGAAGAAAAAAAAAGTTTTAGGTTGTTTAAATTTGACTTGAATTTTAGTAATTCAATTAAATTAGTTTATAGTCAAGGTGAAAATTTTACTGAGAATGTAGTTAAAATTGACTCGATGAATTTAATAATTAAAAACTTAGAAGGACTCACTTATGAGTACAAAAGATTTTATCCAAAAAATTATTTAAATGAATAATCTCGAATTAAAGAATCTGGTTAATACATTTCTCAAGGAAAATAAGCTTGAAAAGGGATTATTGAATATAGAGGTAAAGAAAGCTTGGTTTGAACTGATGAATAACGGAGTAGCGAATTACACTACTGATGTAAGTTTAAGAAAAAAGACCCTTTACATAAAATTAAGTTCACCTGCCCTCAAAGAAGAACTTAGCTATGGAAAAGAAAAACTTATTAAGTTAATTAATGAAAGATTAAAGGAAAATGTGGTTGAAAAAATAATACTTAATTAAAAAATCTCATCAGCCGAAAAGTGAAATTCACATTCAATTTTAGCATTATCATCACTATCGCTTCCATGAATAGCATTTTCGCTAATTGACTTAGCAAACATTTTTCTAATGGTACCCTCCTCTGCCTCTTCAGGATTTGTTGAACCAATCAGGTCTCTAAAATCATTTACAGCATTATCTTTTTCCAAAATTGCAGCTACAATTGGACCACTAGTCATGTAATCAACTAAGTCCGTGAAGAAAGGTCTTTCTTTGTGTATAGCGTAAAATTCACCTGCTTTCTCATTAGTCATTTGCGTAAACTTCATTGCCTTGATCTTGAAACCAGATTTAATGATTTTATCAAGAATAGCACCTATATTTCCATTTCTAACCGAATCTGGTTTTAACATTGTAAAAGTAACTCTACTCATTTTGTATATCTTAGTTTGCAAAAATAACACTTTTTATTAATTTATTAGGTTTTACATTTAATGTTTATCTTCGCGAAATATGGATGTTAGTGAAATCGGTGAAATAAAAAGTCTTTTATCTGAAAAAAAGGAAATAGTAATAATTCCACACAAAAACCCTGATGGTGATGCAATTGGTGCTAGTACAGGCTTAAAGAATTATTTGGATAATTATAATCATAATGTAGAAATTATCAGTCCCAATAAATTTCCTGACTTTCTGAGATGGATGGATCCTGATAATCATATAAAGATATTCTCTGAAGATGAAAATTGTATTCAAAAAATTATTAATGCAGATATAATTTTTACACTTGACTTCAATAATCTAGTTAGAATATCATCAATGAAAGACCATGTTGAAAAATCTAATGCTATAATTATTATGATTGATCATCACGAGAATCCATCTAATTATGCAGATTTCATGTACTCGGTTCCCGAAATGAGCTCAACTTGTGAGATGATTTATCATTTTATCGATAAACTTGGAGACAAGAATAAAATTGATAAAACTATTTCACAATCCTTATATGCAGGGATTATGACCGATACTGGGTCATTTAAGTTTCCGTCAACAACTCACGTTACTCATGAAGTGGTATCAAAACTTTTAGAAACAGGTATATCTCACTCGGACATACATAACCAAATTTATGATAACAATAAATTTAAAAGGGTTCAACTTTTGAGCTTCGCCCTAAGTCAAATTAAAATAATTGAAGATTTAAATACATGTTATATATCATTGTCTCAAAAAAATCTTGATAAATTCAATTATGAAAAGGGTGATACTGAAGGAATTGTTAATTATGGTCTTTCGATAAAAAATATTAAGTTTGCCGTCATTTTTATGGAAAATTTAAAGGAAAACGTCATAAGAATTTCATTAAGATCGAGAGGAGATTTTGATGTAAATGAATTTTCGAAAAACATATTTGGTGGAGGTGGACATAAAAATGCCGCTGGAGCCGTAAGTAAAAAAACTCTTAAAGAAACAATAGATTATTTTATTGGATCATTAAAAAATTATAAAGAATTATTAAAATAAAATTATGAAAACAAAATTTGCAATTTTTTTCCTAGTATGTTCAATGGTTTTTGCATGTGATAATAATTACAGCAATTACCAAGATTTAGAAGACGGTCTATATGCTGAGTTTAATACCAGTATGGGTGTAATGCTAATTAAATTAACATATGATAAAACGCCAGTAACAGTTGCGAATTTTGTTGCTCTGGCAGAAGGGAATCATCCAAAAGTTGATAATGATTTTAAAGGTAAGAAATTTTATAATGGAATAATCTTTCACCGAGTTATCGACAAATTTATGATTCAAGGTGGAGATCCAAGTGGAGATGGAACTGGAGGACCAGGTTATAAGTTTTTAGACGAAATTGACTTAACCCTTAGACACGACAAACCCGGAGTGCTTTCAATGGCAAATTCTGGCCCTGGAACAAACGGTAGTCAATTTTTTATCACAGAGGTCCCTACCCCGCACTTAGACGGCAAACATACAGTATTTGGACATGTGGTAAAAGGAATTGAAATACAGGATGCCATTTCAAATGTTGAAACTGCAATTGCTGATAGACCAGTAAAAGATGTAACTATTAATAATCTTAAAATAATCAGAATTGGATCTGACGCAAAAGGTTTTGATGCAGTAAAAATATGGAATGAAATGGAACCAAAACTGTTTATCATGCAAGAGGAAAAGAAAAGAGCTGCCATTGAAAAAATGGATTCACTTGCTAGAATTGAAAAAGAAAAGAATAATAATTATAGAGAAAAAGCAACAAAATTAAGATCCGGGGTTGAAATATATTACATAAACAAAGGAAAAGGAATCAAACCAATTGAGGGTGATGAGATTTTCTTTTATTACGAAGGTTATTTAGCAATAAACGGAGTATTATTTGGCACAAACAGAAAGGATATAATGATTGCTTACGATAGATACTCAGCTGAAGATGAAAGTAAAGGATGGTATGACCCTTCAAAAATCACCTACTCAAACGATATGCAGCTAATTCAAGGATTTAGAGAGGTATTAATGACAATGAGTGTAGGAGACAAGGTATATGCATATATCCCATCAGAAATGGGTTATGGAAATAGAGCTATGGGTAATAGAATTCCTGCAAATTCAGATTTAGAGTTTATAATTGAGTTAGTAGATATATCTAACTAATTAACTTTTTCAGGGATATTACTAAGAATTTCTCTAAAAAATCTCCAAAATTTTTGAGTCGATGATATTGAAGCCTTTTCGTCAGGTGAATGAGCTCCTAATATAGTTGGTCCAAAACTTATCATATCCATTTCTGGATAATGAGATCCAATTATGCCACACTCCAAACCAGCATGAATTACATTAACCTTTGGCTCTGATGAAAACAACGTGATATATGAATCCTTTACCTCTTTTAATGTGGCTGAATTTAGGTTAGGCTCCCATCCGGGATAACCTCCTGAAAATTTACTATCACATCCAATATTTTCAAATATATTTGAAATAATCTTTGATAACTTATCCTTTGAATTCTCAGATGATGACCTTGTCAAACATTGAATTTTAAGTTTTCCCTCAATTAATCTAATATTGGCTAAATTATTTGATGTTTCAACCAAGCCTTCAATGTTTTCACTCATTTCAAAGACCCCGTTCGGACATTCGTTTATTGCATTAATTAATTCTTTCGATCCAATAGCGCCAATTGTTTGAAATCTATTTTCTAATAATTCAAATTCTAAATTTATATTATCATCTGTTTCTTTAAATTCAGCTACTAATGTTTGTGATGTATTTTTCATTATTTTTTTAAATGAATTCAAATTATCTTCGTCAAATGAGATTATTGTGGAACTCTCTCTAGGAATGGCATTCCTCAATCCTCCCCCATCAATCGAACATATTTTAACATCAAAATCTGAATTAAGTTTTTGAATAAGTTCAAATAATATTTTATTTGAATTACCAAGACCCTTGTGAATTTCAGCTCCAGAGTGACCACCCGTTAATCCGTTCAATAAAATTTTTACATTGATCTCATCCTCTTTTAATTCTTGTAGAGGATAATTTTTACTCATAGTTATATCAATTCCACCAGCACAACCAACACAAATTTCATCATCTTCCTCTGTATCAAGATTTAATAATATTTTTCCTGTAAGAATAGTGTCAGAAAGATTTAACGCGCCGGTCATTCCAGTTTCCTCATCAATAGTAAATAATGCTTCGATCTTTGGATGTGAAATTTCATTACTTTCTAATATAGCCATGATTGCAGCAACTCCTAATCCGTTGTCAGCTCCTAAAGTTGTCCCGTCTGCCTTTACCCAGTCGCCATCAACATACATTTTGATTCCAGAATTTAAAAAATCAAATTCAACATCATTATTTTTTTCATGAACCATATCAACATGGGATTGAAGAACAACAGTTTCACGAGTAATCATATCATGCGTTGATTCTTTTACTATTACTAAATTTCCAACTTCATCTTGCTTATACATTAGGTTATTTTTTGTTGCAAACGAAATTAAAAATTCTATAACACGATCTTCTTTCTTTGAAGGTCTTGGAACTTCATTTAACAAAACAAAGTTTTTCCAAACCTCTTTTGGCTCAACATTTGAAACTTCTACACTCATATTCACAGATTTTTTATAAAATTAACGAATAATAAATTTATAATTTCGTTAATATATTTTAAATATGAAAAAATTAAAGTTTTCATTGACTATAGGTTTAGTACCCTTTTTAATAATAATTAACTATTTAAATCCAAGCAATATAGTTTTTGAAAAATATTATTCAAATCTACTTTATCCTCTAATCTCAGAAAAACTACGATTAATTACAGGTTGGGTAGTTTTTCCTGTAGGAGACGTTTTGTATTTATTTCTAGGTATTAGCTTAATTTATTTCATAATTAGTGATGTAAATAACATTTTTAACAAAATCATTAATCTTGGATCATCTATTTTTATCTTGACTTTTTTATTTTACATTCTCTGGGGATTTAATTACAAGAGAATCACTATCAAAGACAAATTAAATATTAAGAATGAATTTGATAAAAAGGAGTTGGTGAATTTTACTGAAAATCTCATAAATAAGATTAACGATAAGCATGAATTATTGTTTATTCATGATAGTGTTAAACCAAAAAACATATATAGTTTTGAAAAAAATATTCAAACTTCAAAAGAAAATACGGCAAAATTAAAAGGTATTTTCAAAGAATCACTATTAAAGTCTAATTATAAAAATGTTTCTGTAAAAAAATCATTATTTAGCTTACCTCTGACCTATATGGGTTTTAGCGGTTATATTAATCCTTTCACTAACGAAGCCAATATTAACCGAAAAATTCCTTCAACCAGCTTAACATTTGTGATTAATCATGAAATTGCACATCAGCTTGGGATTGCCAGTGAAAAAGATGCAAATTTTATTTCATATGTAATGCTAATTAATAGTGATAATCATTATCATAATTTCTGTGGTTATTCCTATGCTTTAAAATTATGTTTAAATGAACTTTCGAAAATAGATTATAATCTGTACCAAGAGTTATTAAAAAAAGTAAATAAGGGAATCATTAAAGATTATGTTGAAATCAATAATTTTTGGAAAAAATATGATGGTAAAATTGAAGAGGTTTCGAAAAAAAGTTATGACTTATATCTAAAACAAAATAATATACAAACGGGTATTAAAAATTATAATGAAAGTATTTCTTTAATTTTAAACTTCAAGAATCAAATAAATGAGTAAAAGAATAACAAGCTTAGATAATAAAGAAATTAAAAATATAATTCGACTTACAAATAAATCTAGATTAAGAAATGAATCTAAATTATTTGTTGTCGAAGGTTTAAGAGAGCTAAGAATGGCAAATTCAAATAGCTTCAATATTAAAAAGTTGTTTTGCAATACAAATATTGCTAACCTTGAATCTGTTAAATCTGAATTTAAATCTGAAATAATTGAGGTTAATAACGAGGTGTATTCTAAAATAAGTTTTAGAAATACAACCGAAGGGCTTGTTGGTATTTTGGAACAGAAAGATGAAAAAATTGAGTTATTACCAAAAAAAAATAATCTGGTAATTATTCTTGACGGAGTTGAAAAACCTGGGAATATTGGTGCCATTTTGAGAAGTTGTGATGCTGCTAAGGTTGATCTCATTATAATTAATAATCAAAAATGTGACTTATATAACCCAAATGTTATAAGATCTAGTTTAGGTACAATCTTTTCACAAAAAATAATTATTGATGATTATGAGTCCACATATAATTTTTTAAAGAAAAACAATTTAAATGTTTATGCCACTTCGTTAAATGGGGAAAAAAATATTGATAAAATCAATTATAATAAATCCTGCGCTGTAGTTGTAGGGTCAGAAAACTTAGGAATATCAAAATTCTGGGACACAAAATCTGATGAATTAATCAAAATTCCGATGCTTGGATCAATTGATTCGCTTAATGTGTCTGTTTCTGCCGCAATTGTTTTATATGAGATAAATAGACAGAATGACTTTAATAGATAAGTTCTTAAATATTATATAAAGAAATTGTCTATTAACCTTCTTTATGCTAATTTTAAGATATGCCTATTCATGATATCGAAATAGAAAAAAAAGCATTAGCTAAGGAATATAAGGAGCTTTTAAGAATTAGCTACCAGTCACTCAGCAAAGATGATAAAAAATTAATTCGAAAAGCCTTTGATTATGCTGTTGACGCTCATCAGCACCAAAGAAGAAAATCAGGTGAAGCTTATATTTTCCACCCCATAGCTGTTGCCAAAATTGTTGCATCTGAAATTGGACTTGATGCTGTTTCAATTGCATCTGCTCTCATTCACGATGTTGTTGAAGATAATAATGATCACACATTGGAACGAATCCAAAAAGAATTTGGAGATAAAATTGCGAAAATTGTTGATGGATTAACCAAGATAGGTAAACTTAATACGAAAGGATATTCAGATGTTTCAATTCAGGCAGAAAATTACAGAAAAATGTTACTTACCCTTAATGAAGATGTAAGGGTAATAATAATTAAAATTGCTGACAGGCTTCACAATATGCAAACTCTTGGCAGTATGCCTTATGAAAAACAGATCCAAAAAGCATCAGAAACCTTATATATTTATGCTCCACTTGCACATAGAATCGGGTTATATAATATTAAAACAGAATTGGAAGATTTAGGCTTAAAATATACCGATCCCGATACTTATGATGAAATATCAAAAAAACTAATTGAAAGTAAAAAAGACCAGGATGAGTATATCGATAAGTTTAATTCAATAATTAGTTCAACATTAACAAAAGAAAAACTTAAATACAATATTAAAGGCAGAACAAAGTCAATCTTTTCAATAAATAATAAAATGATAAGACAAGGGATTTCCTTTGAGGAAGTCTATGATAAATTTGCCGTTAGAATTGTTTATAAGTCAAAACCAGAAAAAGAGAAATTTATTGCATGGAAAATATATTCGATAATCACTGATAATTTCACTCCTAATCCAACGAGATTAAGGGACTGGATATCAGCACCAAAATCAACTGGATACGAAGCACTACACATAACTGTTGTAGGTCCTAAGAGCAAATGGGTTGAAGTTCAAATCAGAAGTGAGAGGATGGATGAAATTGCAGAAAAGGGATATGCAGCTCATTATAAATACAAACAAAAAGATGATACAAATGACAATTTAGACTCTTGGATTAATAAATTACAAGAAGCACTTGAAAACTCTGAAACAAATGCAGTAGATTTTGTTGAACAATTCAAATTGAATTTATATTCAAAAGAAATTTTTGTGTTCACACCAACCGGAGATTTAAAATCTCTACCAAAGGGTGCAACTCCTCTAGATTTTGCGTTTGCTATTCATACTGAAGTTGGATTAAAAACAAGAGGTGCAAAAGTTAATGGAAAACTAGTCCCTTTAAATAAAGAATTATCTAGTGGAGACAGAGTTGAAATTTTAACTTCTGACAAAATTAAGCCAAGCGCAAACTGGTTAGACTATGCAACAACCGCCAGAGCGAAATCAAAGATTAAGTCCACATTAAATGAAGAAAAGAAACTACTTGCTGATGAGGGTAAACAGATACTAAAAAGAAAACTAAAGCATTTAAAAATTAATTTTAGTGACAGTATTATAACTGAGCTTCAAAAATATTTTAAACTTAATACCAGTCAGGATCTATTTTACCGAGTTGGAATAAATACCATAGATAACGAGAAATTAAAAAAATTCGTTTCTTCAAGGAGTAATAAATTCATAAGCTATATAAGAAAAAAGATTTCAAGAGGCAGTGATGTTAAAATTGATGAAAAAAATCAAGATGAAATAACTTCAAAATATGATTTACTAGTTTTTGGAAATGATGAAGAAAAACTTGATTATAAAAATGCTCCTTGCTGCAACCCAATTCCTGGTGATAAGGTGTTTGGATTCATAACAATAAATGACGGTATTAAGGTTCATAAAAAGAATTGCCCTAATTCACTAAGCCTGCAATCAAATTATGACTACAGAATAATAAAAGCAAAATGGATTGATTCATCCCAAGAAAAATTTACAGTTCAAATTAATATTACAGGAATTGACAAATTGGGATTGTTAAATAATATAACAAAAGTCATTTCAGAAAATATGAATATTAATATGAAAAGGCTTAATTTTGAAACAGCTGGAAATACGTTTGTAGGCAATATAATTATTTCCGTCAAATCAAATGTTGAGGTAAATAATCTCATAAAAAAACTAAAAGTTTTGAATGGAATTGACAAAATCAAAAGAACATAAATAGTGTTAATTAACTATGTCAGATAATATAAATAATCAAAACACTGTAAAGGATGTATTTACAGAATTTTTAGAAAAAAAAGGTTATCGAAAAACGCCTGAAAGATATGCAATCTTAAAAGAGGTTTATGAGACCAAATTTCATTTTGATATTGAATCATTATATGTCAAGATGAAGAATAAAAAATACAGAGTTTCCAGAGCAACTCTTTATAATACTATAGAACTTCTACTTGAATGTTCTTTAGTTCGCAAACATCAGTTTTCAAATGACCATCAAGCATCATATGAAAAATGTTACTTTAACAATCAACATGATCACCTGATTATTAGTAACTCTGGTGAGGTAATTGAATTTTGTGATCCAAGAATAAATACAATTAAACAAACGATAGAGGAGGTTTTTGATGTTACTATTGATAGTCATTCATTGTACTTCTATGGAAAAAAAAATAAAAAAAATAAATGGCCGTAGACTTGTTATTAGGACTCCAATGGGGTGATGAAGGAAAAGGTAAAATTGTTGATGTATTAACATCTAATTACGATATAATTGCTAGATTTCAGGGTGGGCCAAATGCTGGTCACACTCTCGTATTCAATGATAAGAAATATGTTTTACATACCATTCCTTCTGGAATATTTCACAATGACAAAATTAATTTAATAGGAAATGGAGTTGTAATAGACCCAGTAATATTGAATAAAGAAATTGAAAATATCAAAAAAGAAAATGTTGATATAAGTAAAACTTTATTTATTTCAAGAAAAGCACATTTAATTCTTCCTACACACAGACTTCTTGATGCAGCCAGTGAAAAATCAAAAGGGAAAAATAAAATCGGTTCTACTCTAAAAGGAATAGGACCTACATATATGGACAAAACCGGAAGAAATGGTTTTAGAGTTGGTGATTTAGAGAGTAAAAACTGGAAAATAAAGTATTACGATCTATCAAAAAAACATCAACAATTGATTGATTTTTATAATGTTGAGCTTGATTTTAGTTTGGAAGATTTAGAGTCAGAGTTTTTTGAGGCTATTGAAAAACTTAAAAAAATAAATTTTGTAGACTCTGAAAATTTATTATTTGAATCACAGGATAAAAATAAATCAATTCTTGCTGAAGGAGCTCAGGGTTCTCTATTAGATATTGATTTTGGTACTTATCCATATGTTACATCCTCTAATACAACTGCAGCCGGTGCTTGTACAGGTTTGGGAATATCCCCAAATTCTATCAATGATGTCTTTGGAATTTTTAAAGCCTATACAACAAGAGTTGGATCAGGCCCGTTTCCAACCGAATTATTTGATGATTATGGCAAAACAATGAGTAAAGTTGGTAATGAATTTGGAGCTACAACTGGAAGGCCAAGAAGGTGTGGATGGTTAGATTTAGTTGCTCTTAAATATGCCTGTAGAATTAACGGAGTTACCAAGCTTATGATGATGAAAACCGATGTTTTAAGTGGTTTTGATAAAATACTAGTATGTACAAAATACAAATATAGAGGGGAAACAATAGAGAATTTACCCTATAATCTTTCTGAAGAATCTCTTGAACCAGTTTATGAAGAGTTTCAGGGATGGTCTGAGGATTTAAGAGAGCTTAAATCTGCAGATAATTTACCCAAAAGTTTGAATAAATATATCGATTTTTTGGAATCTGAATTAAATATACCTATTGTTATTGTTTCTGTCGGACCTGACAGGAAAGAAACACTTTTTAGATAGTAAGGTGAAAAAAAAATTCTTTTTAGTTTCTGTAATTCTTTTGGTTTTTTGTTTTTACACAAAAATCCTTGCACAAGAAAAAACAAAAATAAAAATTGAAAGAGCTGGATTCTTTGAAAAAGATAAAAATAAATTTCCTGACGCATCAGTCTTAACAAGAGATAAAGACCAAAAAGTACTTATTTCACATGATGGTGTATTGATGACATGTAATCAAGCATTTTTTTACGAAGAAAGAAATTTTATTGAGGCTTTTGGTGAAGTTTCATTGAAACAAGGAGATACGCTAGATTTAAAGGCCAATTATCTTGAGTATAACGGCGACACTAAATTAGTTTTTGCTAGCGGAAATGTTATTCTTAATGAACCAGAGTCAGAGCTTTATACTGAAACGTTATATTTTGACAGAAAGAAGCAGGAAGCATTTTATAATGAAAAAGGTAAATTGATTAGAACCTTAACCGATACAATATTTAGTGACAGGGGTACTTTTTTTGCCAATGAAAAAAAATATCGATTTGAAAAAAATGTTGACTTAAGAACGCCGAAGTATAATATTTACTCAGATATATTGAACTATTTTACCGAAACAGGGAAATCATATTTTTCAGGACCTACTGATATTATCACCGATGACTCAAAAATATATTGTGAAATCGGGTATTATGACACAACTAATGATAATGGATACTTTATTAAAAATTCAAAAATTGATTTCGAAGAATACGTGATTAACGGGGACAGTATTTACTTTGATAAATCAACAAATTATGCATCTGCAACTAATAACATTAAAATTCTTGATACAATAAATAAAACTTTGACCACTGGACACTATGCTGAAATTCATAGAAGTGTGGATTCAATGTTTATTAAAAAAAGAGCTTTAATTGCGTCATTCAAAGAAAGGGATACAACCTACATACATGGTGAATCAATTATAATAACTGGAAAAGAGAATGAACAAATTATTAGGGCTTTTATGAATGGTAAAATTTTAAGAAATAATCTTAGTGGAAAATGCGATTCAATACACTTCAATCAAATGACAGGAATTGCCCAATTAATTAATAAAGAAAATATAATCAATAGCAGGTCTAGAAAAACAAAAAAGCCGATTTTATGGAATAATAGAAGTCAAATCACTGGGGATTCTATTCACATTAAATTTAATAACGAGGATGAAGTTATAGATTCCCTTTTTGTCTTTAATAATGCATTTATCATTGAAAAGGATACAATGGAATTAGGATTTAATCAAATTTCGGGTAAAAGACTTAACGGAAATTTTATTGACGGAAAATTAAATGAGGTAGATATTATAAAAAATGCAGAGTCAATTTACTATTTAAGAAACTCAGAAAATGAGTTGATTGGCATTGACAAATCAAAGTCAGCTAAGATTAAAATATTTATTTCAGATCAAAATATTGATACTTTCACTAAAATAAATCAAATTGATGGAAAGGTATATCCAGAAGATGAATTCAATGAAAATGATAAATTACTTAAAGGGTTTTATTTTAGAGAAGACGAAATTATAAGATCAATTGATGACCTATTTTTAGAGGATAAAAAGTTCAAATTGACAAAAATTAAAAGTTTAGAATAAAAATTTATCATTTCAGAGTTTAAAAAATATCAAGCACAAACCACACCGTTCCCTTTGATGATTGAGGTTTCAAAGGCAAAGGGTAGCTATATATATGACCACAAAAATAAAAGATACTTAGACTTTGTTGCTGGAGTTTCCGCTTGCAGTGTTGGACATTGTAATAAAGAAGTTATAAATGCCATTAAAGATCAATCTGAGATGTATATGCATGTAATGGTATACGGTGAATTTGTTACAAAACCTTCATTAGAATTAGCAAAATTATTAGCCAAGAACCTCCCTAATAGCCTTAACTGTACATACTTTACTAATTCAGGTACAGAAGCATTAGAGGGGTCCATGAAATTAGCAAGAAGATTTACTGGAAGAAAAAAAATTATTGCTGCAAAAAATGCATATCATGGAAGTACTATGGGTGCTCTTACTTTAATGGGTCTAGAGGAAAGAAAAAAACCATTTGCTCCGCTAATTCCTGAAGTTGATTTTATCAATTATAATTCATTTGAGGATATTAATAAAATCGATAGTCAAACTTCATGTGTTGTGTTAGAAACAATTCAAGGAAGTGCAGGCTTTATTTTGCCTAAAGACGGGTATCTAGGAGCGGTTAAAAAAAAATGTGAAGATGTTGGTGCATTATTAATTTTAGATGAGATTCAGACAGGTATAGGTAGGACTGGTAAATTGTTTGGGTTTGAAAATTTTGATTGTATCCCAGATGTAATTGTTTATGGAAAAGGATTGGGCGGTGGTATCCCTATTGGAGCATTTACAAGCTGTAAAAAATTAATGGATAGCCTACACATAAATCCCATACTGGGTCACATAACAACATTTGGAGGCAACCCCGTGATAACGGCTGCAGCTCTTCAAACATTAAAAATTGTATTAAATACAAAACTATCCGAAAAATCAAGAGAAAAAGAAACAATATTCAGAAAAAAATTAAATCACAAACTAATTAAAGAAATTAGAGGAGTTGGTTTAATGCTCTGTTTGATAATGACTAATGCAGAAATTGCTAACAGGTTAGTTTTGGAAGCAAAGGATCAAGGATTAATTCTATTTTGGCTTCTAATAGAAAAAAGAGCAGTAAGAATTACCCCACCCCTAACAATTTCAAAAAAAGAAATTGAAGATGGATGTAATATTATTTTAAATATTCTTGACTCTATTCAGTAGGTGTTAATTAGTTTGTTAAGAAGTTTAAAATTCATTGACTGATTTTAAAACAAATCATATTTATTTTTAATAAAAAGATGATCTGAGATGGATAATGTTAATGACATAAACTTTTCAATAAGTAGGTTTGAAAAAATGGTCAAAGAAAATTCTGTTCTTTTCTTTGACTCTCTAGAGTTCGAAAAAATCATTTCATATTATTTAGATACCGGAAAACTTACATTAGCAAAAAAAGCTCTGAAGCTTTCATTAAGCCAACATCCCTCAAACACTAATTTGTCTCTTTATGAAATTGAGATTTTTATTCAAGAAGACAAACTTAAAAATGCTCTTGACTTGGTGAACTCAATTTTAATGATTGAAGCCAATAACTATGAAGCTATAATTTTAAAATCAAGCATACTTTCTAAGCAAAAAAAACATAATAAGTCTATCTCTTTACTCAAAACCATAATCGATGATTATGAAAATAAGTCAGAATTATTTTATCAGATAGGAATTGAATATCTATTTATTGAAAACTATACAAAATCTAATTATTATTTTAAGAAAAGCCTTAATTATGATTATTTAGATCACAGCGCACTATATAATATTCTCTATTGCTATGAAATGATTAAAGATTCTAACGGTCTAATATTATTTTTGAAAGAATACCTTTCAAAAAACCCGTATAATGAAATTGGTTGGCATAATTTAGGTAAAAGCTATATAAAAAATAAAATGTATGATGAGGCTATTGCTTCATTTGACTATGCGATATTTTCAGATGATACATTTACAAGCCCATATATCGACAAGGGTAAGTTGTTAGAGAAAATGAAAAAATATGATGAAGCTATTAATAACTATAAGGAAATTATAAGTATAAATCCAAATTCCTCCTATGCCCTATTTAGGATAGCATTTTGTTATGAAAAAAAGTATGACTACAGTAATTCTCTAAACTACTATTTTAAATGCATCAATGAAGATCCAAATATGGATAAAGCTTTTTTTAGGCTGTCAATGTTCTATTATAGGGAAAACAAGTTTAAAAGAGCTAAAGAATATATCGAGAAAGCAATTAAGCTAAACCAAGAAAAATCCAAATACTGGAAAATATATTTAAACTGTTTATCTAAAACTTCAACAAAAAATTACTAGTTTAACACACTAGAAATTTAATATGCGAAGTAGAAATACATTTGATTTTATAAAGTTATTTTTTAAGGGTGTTTTCATGGGTATAGCAGATGCAATGCCTGGTGTTTCAGGTGGAACGATAGCTCTGTTGGTTGGAATCTATGAAGAACTAATTAAGTCAATTAGTGAACTAAATATTAGTCTTTTTTCTGAGTTGAAAAAAAATGGTTTTAACTCTTTTTGGAAAAAATTAAATGGAAACTTTTTATTGGTCCTTTCTTTAGGAATTGGAATTAGCTTAATCTCTTTTGTCAAAATTTCAGCAAATTTACTTGAAAACTTTCCTTTGTATATATGGTCGTTTTTTTTAGGATTAATATTTGCAACAATATATGTTATTTATAAAATGATAAACCATTGGTCTGTAGTAAGTTTATTTTTTTTAGTTATATCAATATTGTTTTCTTTATTTCTCTCATCTTTTTCAATTTATGAAACTACTGAAATAAGTTTATTATTTATTTTATTTTCTGGCATAATTGCCTCATCGGCAATGATTTTACCAGGAATATCCGGATCTTTAATTCTTGTAATTTTAGGGGTTTATGCATATTTAATTAAGTCTATTGATAATTTAGAATTCATCGTAATATTTACCTTTATTTTGGGTGCAATAATCGGATTGTTAGGTTTTAGCAGAATTCTAAAATATCTTTTTAAAAATCACAGAAACGTTACCTACACTATTATGCTAGGATTAGTCATTGGCTCAATTGAAAAGGTATGGCCATGGAATAAAAGTTTTTCTGTGGAGTTATCAAATCTTAATTTATCACTCTCTGTTTCTCTTGTAATTTTAGGTTTTATCATAGTTTTTCTATTAGAAAAAACAAAAAATATCTAATGACAGATAAAAATTCAATATCTAATTATTTGAAAATTCTGATTAATGGTATATTGATGGGAACTGCAAACAAGATTCCAGGAGTTTCAGGTGGTTTAGTGGCTATTGCTATTGGTTTTTATGAAGAATTAATCTTTAGTTTAAAAAGATTTGATAAAACAGCTTTAAAATTTTTAATAAAGGCTAAATTCAAAGATTTTTTCAAATATGTCAATGGCAAATTTTTAGTCCTTATTCTTTCAGGAATAGTGATTAGCTACTTTTCTACATCGAAGATATTAGACCTTCTGTTAAATAATTTTGAAATATATGTTTGGAGTTTATTTTTTGGATTAGTTATTGGAACTATTTTTCATCTAAGAACAATTATTGAACTTAAAAACTTTAAAAATATTTGTTTCATAATTATAGGAACTTCAATTGGTATTCTTTTGAGTTTAGCAGATCCAGCACAGGAAAATGACAATTTATATTTTGTTTTTATTTGTGGGATAATAAGTGTAAGTGGAATGATATTACCAGGCCTTTCTGGATCCTTCCTTCTTATGCTGCTGGGAAACTATGTGTTACTATTGGTAGATTCAGTTAATGCTTTATACGATGGCATAAATGAAATAATCAGAGGAGACTTTTCAAACTTATTAAGCCAAGACCGTATCAATTATATAAAAGTATTATCAGTATTCACTCTGGGTTCTATAACTGGGCTTATTACATTGTCAAAAATTCTTAGTTATCTTTTAAGTAAATTCAACCAACTTTGTAATTCTATCATATTTGGTTTTATAATTGGATCTTTAGGGGTAATTTGGCCTTGGAAGTCAACTTTGAGTATTGAAAACGAATATAAAATAGTAAGGTATTTACCAGAAATTAATTTTGAAACTTTTTATGCCATTATATTTATATTTTTTGGAATAGCATTGGTTGTGTTTTTAAGTAGTTATGAAAAAAAATAGAAAATACGGACTGATTGGGAAAAATATAGATTACAGTTTCTCAAAGAAATTTTTTTCCGAAAAATTTGAAAAAGAAAATCTAAACTGTATATACTCAAACTTTGATATCGAGAATATCTCCCATGTAAAATCGATTTTACAGGATGATACGATTAATGGTTTTAATGTTACAATCCCGTATAAAGAAGAAATTTTAAAATTTCTTGACGAAATCGATGAAGCTGCAAAAACTATTGGCGCAGTCAATACAATCAAAAAAATTAATAATAAATACATTGGATTTAATACTGATTTTATAGGTTTTGAAAAGTCACTAATAGGCTTGATTGAAAATAAAAAGCCTAAAAATGCATTAATTCTTGGCAGTGGTGGAGCATCCAAAGCAGTGAAATATGTTCTAAATAAATTAAACATTAATTATTCTACAGTTTCAAGAAAATCAGGTAAATCTGAATTTATTTATGAAAACTTGAATAACGAGATAATTAATAGTTTTAAGTTGATAATAAATTGCTCACCTGTTGGAACCTATCCAAATATAAATGATAGTCCTAATATCCCCTATGAGTATTTAACTGAAGACCATATTTTATATGACTTAATTTATAACCCAGCTGAAACACTTTTTCTAAAAAAAGGGAGAACATCAGGTTGTAAAATAAAAAATGGGTTAGAGATGCTTGAAGTTCAAGCTAATGAAGCCTGGAGAATATGGAATAGTTAATTGATTATTCCTGAACCTATAAGTTCATCATTAATATACCAACTTACAAATTGACCGGCAGTAACTGACGAAATTGGTTTATCAAAAAGTATGTATAATCCCTTTTTAAATCTATACAAAGTTCCAGATTGTAGGGGCTGTCTGTATCTTATTCTAAATTCAATTTGCATCGTTTCATTTTCATCAATTTTTAAATCTTCTCTGACCCAATGAATTTCATTTGAACATACAAATAGAGCTTTTTTAAATAATGCAGGATGAGATTCTCCCATTCCTACATAAATAATATTATTTGACACATCTGTTTGAACAACAAAGAGAGGATCTCGAAAGCCTCCAATATTTAAACCTTTCCTTTGACCGACTGTATAATAATATGCGCCATTATGTTCTCCTATCTCTTGACCATCAACAGATGAAAATGAATATGGAGAACTTAATAATTGCAATTCCTCTTCTTTAGAATTAAACATGGTCAAATC
This sequence comes from uncultured Bacteroidota bacterium, assembly GCA_902518355.1. Lineage (GTDB taxonomy): Bacteria > Bacteroidota > Bacteroidia > Flavobacteriales > Flavobacteriaceae > MED-G13. Next base: position 61,079 of record CABYFY010000006.1, read on the forward strand.
TGTTTTTTGTTGAATAAATTTAGAATCAATTTTTATAACCTTTCCTTTTTTAGGGGTCAATCTTTGTTTCAAAAAATCTGGTAATTTGACCTTTCCAATAAAACATAATCCTTGAGAATCTTTTTTTTCAGCAGTAATTAAATCATTATTTTTTGCAATATTTCGAACATCAGCTTTAGTTAAGTGACCAATAGGAAAAATAGCCTTTGAAAGCTGTTTTTGATTAAGTTGACATAGAAAATAAGATTGGTCTTTTTTTTCATCAGCACCAGCTATTAATCTGTAAATTTCTTTATCATCTTTATTAATTTTATTCACTTGACAGTAATGTCCGGTAGCTATATAATCAGCTCCAAGACCAAGTGCTATTTCGAGGAAGACATCGAATTTAATTTCTCGATTACAAAGTACATCAGGATTTGGAGTTCTTCCATTTTCATATTCATTGAACATATAATCGATAATTCTAGAATGGTATTCTTTGCTTAAATCAACTGTTTGAAAAGGAATTCCTAGTTTTTCGGCAATCAACATTGCATCATTACTGTCATCCAACCAAGGACACTCATCAGAAATGGTTACAGTTTCATCATGCCAATTCTTCATAAAAAGCCCAATAACTTCATATCCTTGCTGCTTTAATAACAAAGCACTTACACTTGAGTCAACACCTCCAGAAAGACCAACAATAACTTTTTTCACGGTGTAAAGTTAATAATTAAGATATTAATTAAAATATGTCTTGTAAGACGGTTTAATTGGGGATGAAATCTCAAATAGTTTAGATGCTTTTTGTGACTTTAGGAGTATATTTTTAGTATCAGAAATAGTGAAGAAATCTCCTTTTTTGAAATTGAACTCTTTAAGAGAAACAGCACCTTCGTGTAAGAAAAAGGAATGAATCTTATCGCTTTCAATTTTAATATCTAACGATGAAGATTTGTCAATAAAATATTCATTAATAACTATATCTTCAGAATCCATCCACATTTTAGAATTTTTATTTTGAATATGCTTTATGGAATAATTTTCAAATTTGGAGAACTTAAACTTATCATGTTTATAATCGTTGTAAGAAGCAGGTTTCTTAAGGGATTTTGATAAATCTGGATCGAACCATATTTGAAATATTTCTGATTTTTCAAGAATTTCCTCAGAGTGAGAAATTCCATTACCAGATCTTATGATTTGTACATCTCCTTCATCAAGTCTAATCCATTTATTCAGCTGAGTGTCGTAATGATTTATACTACCTTTTAAAACAAAAGTACATATTTCAAACCCCTGATGGGGATGTAAACCAATCGTACTTCTTTTTCCTGGAGTCCATGCGTGAGCCCAGTAAAATAGATTTGAAAAAGGCTTCAATAGCCCCCCATCTTGTGGAAATCCAATTGGTTTTTTTTCAAGTATTTCACCAAAATTAAAGTTTCCAGAAGCTTGAACACTTGGTGGATAAAAATTAACTTTCATTTATTATATTCTCAAAATCTATTAAAACTGCTTGAAAATCCTGATTAAGTCTTATATCAATGATGCCTTCAGCAGAATCAAAATTTTTATTAAAGTTTGGTAATGAAAAAAAAGGGATTTTAAATTTATAATTTCTGGAAAATCTACTGTGAGCAGTATAAAGGACTGTCTTTCCACCTCTTGCACCAGTTGAAGTAGATAGCAAAAGTATTGGTTTGCTACACCAAACATCGGTTTCAATTACTGATATCCAATCATAAATATTTTTAAATGCTGCTGTGTAAGAACCATTGTGTTCAGCTAGTGAAATTACTAATGCATCAGAATTTGAGATTTCACTTTTAAAATCAAATGCTTTTTTGGGGATTCCTGAAAGGTTTTGTAAATCTTCACTGTAAATTGGCATTTCATATTGCCTCAGATCTAATTCTATAACCTTTTTTTTTAGGGAAACTAAATTTGCAGCATAACTGGCAAATTCTTTGTTAATTGAATTTGATGAGCTACTAGCACCAATTGCTACTATTCTTTTCAATTTAATTATTTTTTAGGTGTGATCCGTCACAGTATCCGTCAGGGTTCTGAGTATTTCCACATCCACATTTTGGTCTATCCATGATATTATTATTTAGTATAATAGTATCAAAGCTTATGCCACTATTAGGAATGGTTAAATGAGAAATCAGGCTAAATTATTGCTTGTTTTTTTTCTGTCTCTCCGCCTCATCCATAATTGCTTGCATTTTCCTTTGAAACCTACTAGGGGGTTTTACAGGCTGAGATTTATTAAATTGTATTTGTTGTCTTATTTTTTGCTCATCAAGAATATAATTCTTGATAGTAAACATTATACCAATTGACAATAAGTTTGAAACGAAATAGTATAAACTAAGTCCACTGGAATAGTTATTAAAGAATACCATCATCATAATTGGAGCAAAATATATCATATACTTCATCATTTTAGTCATATCAGGCATACCTTCTTGTGGCTGGGGTTGAGATGCCATTTGCTGACCAGTAGTCATTTTCATATAGAAAAATATTGAAACAGATGCTAGTATTGGGAATAAGCTGACATGATCTCCATAAAGTGGTATATAGAAACCAAAATCTAAAATACTATCATAGGCTGATAAATCATCAGCCCACAAAAAACTCTTTTGTCTTAAATCAAATGCTGAAGGAAAAAACATGAAAAGGGCATAAAAGACAGGAATCTGAAGTAAGCCAGGTAAACACCCACTCATTGGATTAGCTCCTGCTTTTCTGTATAAAGACATCATTTCTTGTTGTCTTTTCATAGCATTGTCTTTAAATTTCTTGTTAATTTCATCAAGTTCAGGCCTCAATATTTTCATTTTAGCTTGTGATAAGTAAGATTTATAAAGTACAGGAGCAAGAACAATTCTTACAATTATTGTCATAAAAATAATTGCAATTCCATATGGGAATAAACCACTTAAAAACCTATATAAGGGAACAAATACATTTTTATTAATAAATCCAAAAATGCCCCAACCAAAGTCAACACTTTCCTCCAAGCCAATATCATATGTTTCAAGCTGTGAATATTGATTTGGTCCAAAATAAAATTTCAATGAATTATCAAACTCACTATTTGAGTAATCAAAAGGAATTTTAGAAATAAATTTTTTGGTGTATAAAGTATCGGTGTCATTATCTTGAACTAGATCTTCAGATTTAAATTCAACATTTTTAAATGGATTTTCATTTTCAGCGATTATTACAGAGCTAAAAAAATGTTGTTTGAAAGAAATCCAGTTAACGTTTTCTTCATCATCTTCATCATCTCCACTAATTGATAAATAATCAATCTTGTCATCATCATGAAAGTATGTTAAATATGAATATCTATTTTCATAAGAAATACTCTTTGAGTTTCTAAATGCAGTCAACTCCCAATTTAGATTATATCTTTTATTTGTATCAAGAATATTATAAAATCCTCTTGAATTGATATCTAAATCAATAATATAATCGTCTAGATTAACCGAATATAAATATTCAATAAAAACATCCTCGGAAACTAAAAGCTTCATAGAAACTTGCTTAACCGAACCACGATCATTTATCGAAGAAACAAACGTTTGATCTTTAGTATTAAATATTCTTCCGTTTTTTGTTGTAAAGTCTAAATTAAATGTAGAGTTTCCAGATTGTATTAGGTTTATAGGTTCACCTAAATAATTTAACTGCCCTTTGAGTTCTAAAGATGATATCTGCCCACCCAATGTAGAAAACTCGATTATAAATTTTTCTGTATCGATTCTAACCAGCTCATTCTTTTCGGATAATGAATTTTCAAAGCTTAGATTAGAGTCTTGACTTTCATTTGTATTAGATTGAGAAAGAACTTCTGATAAATCTTGTTTTGGAGATTCGTTTACGACATTTACTTCACTATTTTCTTCTTGAGTAATTACAGGTGTTGGAGGTGGCGGGTTTAAATATAACCACCCGATAAATATTAAACCTATCAAGAAAAACCCTATTAATGAATTAATGTCAACCTTATTTTCTTCCATCTAATTATTCTTATTTAAAATTGCAGCATTAACAAAAGATACAAATAATGGATGAGGTGATAAAACAGTGCTTTTATATTCTGGATGAAATTGAACACCTAAAAACCATGGGTGATCTTTTATTTCTACAACCTCAACGAGGTTTGTATCATTATTTTTCCCCGAAGCTACTAGCCCCTTATCCTCAAGCATATTTAAATATTTATTATTTAATTCATATCTGTGTCTGTGTCTTTCATCGATATTTTCACTTTTATAAACTGAATGGCATAAAGTTTCTTTTTTAACATTACATTTCCAGGAACCAAGCCTCATTGTTCCACCTTTATCAGTAATACTTTTTTGGTCCTCCATTAGGTCAATGACAGGGTTTTTAGTGCTTGGATTTACCTCTGTTGAATTAGCATCAACCAAGTTTAAAACATTTCTTGCATATTCAATTACTGCCATTTGCATTCCATAACAGATACCAAAAAATGGTATTTTATTTAACCTAACATATTTAATCGCTTCAATTTTACCCTCAACACCTCTTTCACCAAATCCAGGTGCAACTAAAATCCCGTTAAAACTTTCTAATTTTTCTTGAACATTTGCTGATGTAATATGTTCAGAATGCAGAGGAACTATATTTACATCCACTTCGTTAACAGCTCCTGCATGAATGAAAGATTCGAGAATTGATTTATATGAATCTTGTAACTCAACATATTTTCCAATTAATGCAATATTAACAGAGTCTTTAGGGTTTTTGTATTTATTTAGGAAATCATTCCAAGCAATTAAATTAGGCTTATTATAATTTAATTTAAGTTTTGTGAGTGCGACTTTATCTAGACCCTCATGATGCATATGATTAGGAACATCATATATAGTATTGACATCAATAGATTCGATAACGCAATCAACATTTACATTACAAAAACTTGCTAACTTTTCTTTAATTTCATCATTTAATTCGTGCTCTGTTCTACAAACAAGGATATCTGCCTGAACTCCGCTTTCCATAAGAGTTTTTACACTATGTTGGGTTGGTTTGGTTTTTAATTCTTTTGCTGCAGACAAATAAGGAATAAGTGTAAGATGGATTACAATCAGGTTATCCTCTCCCATCTCCCACTTTAATTGTCTCAATGCTTCAACATATGGTAAGGACTCAATATCTCCAACAGTACCTCCAATCTCAGTTATTATAATATCATACTCAGCTTTACTTTCTAAAAATTTTATATTCTCCTTAATTTCATCAGTTATATGAGGAATTACCTGAACTGTTTTTCCTAGGTATTTACCTTGTCTTTCTTTACCGATGACATTCTGATATATTCTGCCAGTTGTTATATTATTTGCTTGGGAAGTTGGGACATTTAAAAATCTTTCATAATGACCAAGATCTAAGTCAGTTTCAGCCCCGTCATTGGTAACATAACATTCTCCGTGTTCATAAGGATTTAATGTTCCAGGATCAACATTAATGTACGGATCAAGCTTTTGAATGGTTGTTTTATATCCTTGTGCTTGTAGAAGTTTAGCTAAAGAAGCAGCTATTATCCCTTTCCCAAGGGATGAGCTAACACCACCAGTAACAAAAATGTATTTAGTTTGCGAAGACATAATGCGTTATAAACGCGAACAAATTTAATGAAATTAAATCCAATGAAGGTAGAAAATCGAGTTGATTTTTTAATTATCAGATATCTGCTCAACTTTTAAGTTTTCAAACTTCAACAGGTATGCACCCACATTGTCAATCGATCCTGAAGAACTTCTCAAGTATTTAAACTTATTTTCAAAATATTCAGCCTCTATTTCATGAATTTCATTATCATCAAAATTTCCATTACTAATCCTCAAAAGCATGTCATAAACCAAATCATATGCTCTTAGTGAATATTTACTTGGAAAAAAATTATAGTTTGAAATGAATTCTTCAATAAAACTGTTATCCTTTTCAATATCAATTTTTTTATTTGTTGATGCGTACTGGAATTTTAAATTTGACAAAAAATTATTTGAAATATTAACTCCTTCAAAAGCATTGTTTTTATTAGTTGTTACCAATTCGATATTAATTGTATCATTAATGAACGAATTTAGTATACTAGTAACATTTGAAACAAAGCCTTGTTCTTTTGTTTCAAGAAAAACAATGTTTTTTCCCTTAACGAATGTAGAATCTAAATCATCATACACTAAAGTTTTTGTATCAACTCCGGACTCATCTAACTTTGAGTAAAATTGTTTTGCATTTGGAAAAATTTGCTTGATTTTATTACTGATTTCAATACTTCTTGAATCTGAAATAATATATTTTTCAGACAAAATAGAATCTTTTTTAACGTGAGAAATAATTTTATTAAATAGTATTGTATCGTTTGGTATAGTATTTACTATTCTCCTATCTGTGTTTTGTTTTTTTGATAAAGGCTTAATAATTTTAATATCTAAATCTGATGTTGAATTAACAAAATAATCAAAAAGATTATTGGTAAGAGGCCCTAATACAAAATCATAATTTTCAAAGTCAATTTCTGCTAGAATTTTATCAATTTTTTTCTTATTTAACGCACTATCATAAACATCCATTTCAACATCTATTCCAAGTTCGGAATAAGAATTAACTGCCATTTCAACTCCAAAAAGAAAATCCAAAGATATATTTAGAAGTTTATCATTTTTTAAAATTGGAGTAGATTTCTGAATAGAATCGTAGTTAAAATTATCTAATCTAAACGGAAGAATTAAGGCAAACTTCTTTGTTTCAAAATTGATAATATTTTCTTTTAAAGATTTTTTTGAAAGATTGATTACATCTTCATTTGTTTTGGTCAAAACGGGAACCTTAATTATAATTCCTTTTTCAACTTTATCAATTATTTCTGGATTTAGTTTTACAATTGAATTTTTATTTAATCCTAATTTTTGCTCTAATACTGAAATTTGGATGTTATTTTGAACTTCAAAATAGTCTCGGTTTTCCTCTATACTTTTCAATTCTACTTCATCTTTATTTGGAACAGCGATTTTTTGACCTATTTTAAGTATTGTTCCGATTTCTGGGTTTATATTCTCTAGAATATCAATACTTATTCCATATTTATATGCAATCCTCCATTTACCTTCTTTTGGCTGAACTATGTAAGGTTTTAATCTGTCCACATTAGGTGAATTAGATTTTACGACTCTTGGTATTTTAAGTATGTTATTTCTGCTTATATCTACACCACCATTATACTTTAGAATTAAAGTTTTACTAACTCCATAAATTGAAGAAATCTCCGAAAGATTTTGCTTTCTTTTGATTTTATGAGAAATAAAACTTATTTCCTCTAAGTCATTGTTTTGACTTATATCGAATACTCTGACCAAATCTCCTTTTAAAATATTTTTATTTAAATCTAACTCTGAGTGATTAAATCTTGTGTTTGTATAGCCAGGATTTAGGATAAAGAAATCATTAGGTGAAATTTCAAAATCATTTATAAAACTTAAAATTTTTTGGTCTCTTTCTACTTCAATCGTTTCAATACTTTGAGAAAACGAGTTTAAAAAAAAGAGAAAAGCAAATATTTTGAAATAATTTATAATCATTGGTTATTCCCATTCTATTGTTGCAGGGGGTTTTGAACTTATATCATATACTACTCTATTCACTCCCTTAACCCTATTGATAATTTTATTTGAAATATCCTGAAGAAATTTGTGTGGTAAATCTACCCAATCAGCAGTCATACCATCAGTACTTTCAACAGCTCTCAAGGCAACGCATTTTTCATAAGTTCTTTCATCTCCCATTACACCTACACTCTTCACAGGGAGCAGCATTGCGCCGGCTTGCCAAATTTTATCATATAAATCTGCCTCTTTAAGCCCTTGAATAAAAATATGATCAACCTCCTGAAGCATTTGGACATTCTCTTTATTCACTTCGCCTAGAATACGAATGGCTAATCCTGGTCCAGGAAAAGGGTGCCTTCCAAGAATTTTTTTATCGATATTTAGTGATTTACCAACTCTTCTAACTTCGTCTTTAAATAAAAGTTTCAATGGCTCAACTACTTCAAGTTTCATAAAGTCAGGTAGTCCACCAACGTTGTGATGACTTTTAATTGTGGCTGAAGGTCCTCCAGTTGCAGAAATACTTTCGATTACATCAGGATAAATGGTTCCCTGACCAAGCCAATTAACATTTTTTATTTTGTTGGACTCTTTTTCAAAAGCCTCTATGAAAACCCTGCCAATTATTTTTCTTTTCTTTTCAGGGTCGGAAACACCTTTAAGTTCATTGTAAAATTCTTCAGAATAATCAACTCCAGAAATATTTAAATCCATTTCTTTATATTGATCCAATACTTCATCAAATTCATTTTTTCTGAGCAATCCATTGTTAACAAAAATACAATGGAGATTTTTGCCTATTGCCTTATGCAAAAGAATGGCAGCGACTGATGAGTCAACACCACCAGAGAGTCCAAGAATTACTTTATCACTACCTATTTTTCCCCTTAACTCAGTTATTGTTGAATCTATAAAGGAGTCTGGGGTCCAAGTTTGTTCTAAAGAACTAATCTTTGTTAAAAAATTTTCTAAAATTTTTTTCCCCTCAACCGTGTGATAAACTTCAGGATGAAACTGTAAGCAATATACATTTTCTAAAAACCTGTATGCAACATTTTCAACATCATCACTACTTGCCAATAATAAAGAGTTATTGGGGAGTTTCTTTATTGTGTCACTATGACTCATCCAAACCTGGGTGTTATTTGAGATACCTTCAAAAAGAACGGATTTTGTTTGTTTAAGAAAAAGGTTAGCCCTACCATATTCTCTGATATTTGATGCAGATACCAACCCTCCCATTTCTTGTGCAATTAATTGTGCTCCGTAACAGACAGCAAGAGTTGGAAATTTTTCCAATAGAACATCTAAATTAACTCTTGGTGAATTAGGTTCTCTTACAGAAAGTGGACTACCTGATAATATAAGAGCTTTAAAATAATTTAAATTTTTTGGGATTTTGTTAAATGGATGTATTTCGCAATAAACATTTAATTCCCTGACCCTACGAGCTATTAATTGAGTGTACTGTGAGCCAAAATCAAGAATTAGTACATTATTTTGCATGTGTAAAAATAGAAATTGATTCTCTAATTAAAAAGAATAGAATAGTATTATTATTAAATTTCGATTATTGAAAATTTTTGATTTAACGGGTCTAAATTATTTTTTAATACATCGATTAAATTTGCTCCCTCATTAACATAAAATTCAGAAAAATTTACAGATCGTTCTTGAAGTTTTTCATTTGGAAATAATTTTTTTCTAATTTCAATTACTCTGTTAATTTTATTATTATGGGTTTTCTTTTCAGACTTGATTAGCCTCTTTTCAAGCATTTTTAATCCATTTAACTGCTTTTTTTCTTGAGCACTAAGAGCTCCAATAAAAGACTTATCAGTATGTTTTGCTTTCTTCTTCAATGCAGAAAATTGATTTATTAATTGTTGTTTTAAATCTGTAAAATCTAATTCTAATTTAGAATATTTTCGAACTAATATATCTTTTAATTTTCTTTCGGATAAGAACATTTCCTCAAAAGAGATATCCAGCTTTTTTATTTTATTTAAAGTCTTTTTTTCTAACAATAAAGCGGAATTACGATTAAGAATAATTGGGAAATCTAAATTAATACTATCAAAAACAGATTTTAATTGTAACCAATATGAAACTTCAGCTGGACCACCAACATAACAAATATTTGGAAGAATATATTCTTGAAATATGGGCCTAAATAACACATTGGGAGAAAATTTTTCTGGATTGTCACTAATATCTTTTTTAATTTGGTCTAGATTCCATTTTTTTGACCCACTCAATGTTTGAAAATTATTATCAGTTAATATGATTCTTTCTCTGCTTTGTTTTTCTATATAAAAAAGATTTATTTCTCTTGGGTTTGCCTGAATATCATAACCAAGTTCGTTTAATATTTCTATTGATTGTTTTGATTCATTAAGTATTAACTTCTCAGAAACTTCTTTGAAAATTAAATCCTTGAATAGGGTCTTTATATTCTTGTTGTTAGCATCTATTATAATTAAACCATATTTTGAAAAAAGAATATTAACCAGTTTCCTGGTTGCATTAGACAAATCATCCGAATTTAAATAACACTCTCTGATTATCTCAATTATCTGGGCTGTGTAATTAAAACCTTTGATATATTTTTCAAATCTATCAATAGTGCCTTCAATTGATTCAAGTTTGAATTCACCAACAATACCATTCTCTTTTGAAGGCCATATAAATTTCTCATCTTTAAAGGAAAAATGATTTATTTCTGCAAAATCATGATCTTCACTTGCCATCCAATAAACAGGAATAAAATTATTTTCAGGATTATTCTTTTGCATATTTTCACACAAGTTTATAACCGAAATAATTTTATATATAAAATATAGTGGTCCAGTAAGAAGATTTAATTGATGACCAGTGGTAATTGTGAAAGTGTTTTTTTCTAATAATTTATCAATATTTTTCTTCTGAATTTCATTTAATTTAAAGCCTTCAAACTGATCGTAAATCTCTTCAACTAATAACTTTCTGAATGAATGATTATAATTTTTTGACTTGGACGAAATTTGTTTTTTCAAATTGTCAACACTGGGAAAATGAGAAATTAATTTAGAAAAATGTTTTTCACTTTGACTATAATCAACAAGTAGTTTACTAAAGGCATTAGTATCGGCGTATTTAATTTCTCGTAAACTCATATTAAACAAATATACTGAACTGTATTATTCTTTCTATATTTGTTGGTCCTATTATAAATTACTTTTTATGAAATCAATATTTAAATTTTTTATTCTTTTTTCGGTAGTATTTGATGTTAACAGTCAAAATTTAAAATCACCATCTGATTTTCTTGGATATGATATTGGAACTCAATTCTCTAGACACAGCCAAGTTGTAGACTATTTTAATCATGTTTCAGAGAAAATGGATAAAAATATATTATTGATAAATTATGGGAAAACATATGAAAGAAGACCATTATTTTATGCTGTAATTTCTTCAGAAGCAAATATTGCTGAAATAGAAAATATCAGATTAAATAACTTGTCAGCATTAGATTTTAATGATAATAGGATTAATGATAAGGCTATTGTTTGGTTAAGTTACAGTGTTCACGGTAACGAATCATCTTCAACTGAAGCATCTATGCAAACAATTTACGAGTTACTTACTAAAAGGTCTGATTTACTAGAAAATACCGTTGTCATAATTGATCCTTGCTTAAACCCTGATGGAAGAGATAGGTATGCAAATTGGTATAATCAAACCACAACTATTCCTTACAATACAAATAAAATATCAATGGAACATAAGGAGCCCTGGCCAGGTGGAAGAGCTAATCATTATCTATTTGACTTGAATAGAGACTGGGCATGGATAACGCAGGTTGAATCTCAACAAAGACTTAATGAGTACCAAAAGTGGATGCCTCATGTTCATGTTGATTTTCATGAGCAAGGAATAAATGAACCATACTATTTTGCCCCAGCAGCTGAACCATACCATGAGGTTATAACAAAGTGGCAAAGAGATTTTCAATTCATGATAGGAAAAAACAATGCTAAATATTTTGATGAAAATGGCTGGCTATATTTTACAAAGGAAATTTTCGATTTATTATATCCAAGTTATGGAGATACATACCCTACCTACCTCGGTGCAATTGGGATGACCTATGAACAAGCTGGTGGTGGAGTTGCTGGTCTTGGAATATTAAATTCAGAGGGTAAAAATTTAACCCTAGTAGACAGGGTTAAGCATCATACAGTGGCTGGTATATCAACTGTCGAAATATCATCAGCTAATTCAGAAAAATTAAATACGGAATTTATTAATTTTTTTAAAAATAAAGATGATAATACAACCTACATTATGAATGGTGATAAAGATAAAATCGATCAACTATCAAGATTTTTAAAAAACCATAAAATAGATTTTTATTCAAGCGATGATCAAAAATTAAGTGCATATAGTTATAATAAAAATAAAACTATCAACTACAGTATATCAACTGCAGATTTATTAATTCCAAATTACCAGCCTAAAGGAAAACTAGTTGATGTGTTTATGGAGAGAACTACAAAGCTTAGTGACTCAATGACATATGATATTACTGCATGGAGTCTTCCTTTTGTTTATGGTGTGAATGGATATAGTACTTCTAAAAAAATTGAATTAAAAAAATATAAAGAAAAAAAAGTTGAAAATCTTGTTGACAAAAAAGCAATAGCCTATGCAGGAATTTGGAACCATATAAATGACGCAAAATTTCTATCAAATTTGATTGAAAATGAAATAAAAGTAAGATATACGGAAAAAATTATTAAAAACGGGAGTTTAACTCTTCCTCATGGGTCTCTTATAATCTATAAAGGAGATCAAACCAATAGAAATTATGAAAAAATTCTACTAGAGCTAGCTGATAATTACAAAATTCAACTTCATTCAATTAACTCAGGAATTTCAGAATCTGGACCTGATTTAGGCTCTGATTCTGTAAAACTGATAAAGGAAAAAAACGTAGCTATTTTAGCTGGTGAGGGTAATAGCAACTCAGTATCATCACTAAATTATGGAGCCATATGGCACTTTTTCGAACAGGAATTAAAATATCCTCTGACTCATCTTGATGTTGAAAATTTTGAAAATATTGAATTGGATGAATTTGACACATTAATTATCCCAAGCGGATATTATGGAACTTTAGGAAATGAGAAAAATCTTGAAAAAATTAAGTTGTGGGTTTCAAGAGGTGGCAATCTTGTTGCCTTTGAAAATGCAATAAGAATTTTCACAAATAAAGATGGATTTTCTGTTAAATTAAAAAGAAACAAGACTGAAAATAAACAAGAAGACGTAAAATATGAGGACTTAAATAGAAACAGGATTCAAAATTATCTATCAGGGGCTATATTCAAGGTTAATTTAGATAATACTCATCCATTAGCATTTGGGTATCCTAATGAATACTACTCGTTAAAAACATCAACATCAACTTATGAAAATCTCAACAGAGGCTATAATGTCGGTAAAATTAATGAAGATGATGATTCAACAATTGGATTTGTCGGTGATAATATCAAAGATAAATTCAAAAATTCACTGGTTTTTGGTCATGAAAAATTGGGAAGAGGTAATATGATATACTTTACTGATAACATAATGTTTAGAAGTTTTTGGGAGAATGGAAAATTATTTTTGGTAAACTCGATCTTTTTTGTCAACTAACTTCAGCGTACAAGTCAAAGTCTGATGCTTCAATTATTTTAACATTAACAAATTCTCCAACCCTTAAGAAATTTGTTTCAGCTTGTATTAATACTTCATTGTCTACATCAGGAGAATCATACTGTGTTCTGCCAACGTAGTAGTTGCCCCTTTTTCTATCAATTAAAACTTTGAATTTTTTACCTATCTTTTTCTGATTAAGTTCCCAAGAAATTTGTGACTGTATCTCCATTATCTCATTGAGTCTCTCATTTTTTATTTTCTGAGGAACATCATCAATGAGTTTATAAGCACCAGTGTTTTCTTCGTGAGAATATGTAAAACAACCTAAACGATCAAACTTAGTATTCTTAACCCACTCTTTTAATAATTCATAATCTTCATTTGTTTCTCCTGGATAACCAACTATTAAAGTTGTTCTAATGGCTATTTCAGGAACTTTATACCTAAACATTTGAAGTAAATCATTAATTTTTTGCATGGAAGCACCTCTTTTCATCGATTTTAAAATCTTATTTGAAATATGTTGTAGAGGGATGTCAATATAATTACAAATTTTTGGTTCAGAATTAATAACTTCAAGGACATCAACTGGAAAACCATTAGGGAAGGCATAGTGAAGTCTAATCCATTCAATACCATCAACTTTTACTAGCTCTTTTAATAATTTTGATAAAGATCTTGTTCCATACAAGTCTATACCATAATATGTAGAATCCTGCGCAATTAAAATAAGTTCTTTAATTCCCTTTTCTGCTAAAATTTTGGTCTGATAAACTAAATCTTCAATAGAAACACTTTTGTGTTTACCTCTCATTAGCGGAATTGCACAAAAGCTACACGGCCTATCGCATCCCTCAGAAATTTTTAAATAAGCATAATTTTTGGGCGTTGTTAAAAGTCTTTCACCTATTAATTCATGTTTATAGTCTGCACCTAAATGTTTAAGTAAAGATGGCATTTCAGTGGTTCCAAAATACGCGTCCACATCTGGAATTTCTTTCTTCAAATCAGGTTTATACCTTTCGCTTAAACAACCAGTAACAAAAACTTTATCAATTAAACCTTCATTTTTCTTTTTTACATTTTCAAGAATTGTATCAATACTTTGTTGTTTGGCATTATCGATGAATCCACAAGTGTTAATTACCACAATATTACCTTCCTCCTCATGAACAACATTTTTATTGTTGGATTTAAGTTGTCCCATTAATACTTCTGAATCGTAGGTGTTTTTACTACAACCCAGAGTTATAACATTTATTTTATTTTTATCTGAATATTTTGTTCTCAAATTTTAATCAAAAAAAGAATCAACAAATTCTAATTTATTGAAGTCTTGAAGATCTTCAAGTGCTTCTCCAACTCCAATATATTTTACAGGAATTTTAAACTCATCACTAATTCCAATTACCACCCCTCCTTTTGCTGTTCCATCAAGTTTGGTTATTGTTAGTGAGCTAACTTCAGTGGTATTGGTAAATTCTTTTGCCTGAATAAATGCGTTTTGACCCGTTGATCCGTCTAATACAAGCATTACATCGTGCGGTGCATTTTCAATTACCTTATTCATGACACGCTTTATTTTTGAAAGCTCATTCATTAGGTTAATTTTATTGTGAAGTCTTCCAGCTGTATCAATTAAGACTAAATCAGCGTCATTTGCTTTGGCGTAGTTTAAAGTATCAAATGCTACTGAAGCAGGGTCACTACCCATTTCCTGTTTAATTATTGGTACATCTACTCTATTTGCCCATGTAACCAATTGATCAATCGCAGCAGCCCTAAATGTGTCGGCTGCCCCAATTACAACATTTAGACCTAATTTTTTGTACTTATTTGCTAATTTTCCAATTGTTGTTGTTTTACCCACACCATTGACTCCAACTACCATTATCACATGTGGTTTTTCTGAGAAAGTACTATTATTATTACTTAGTTCTTCTTCATTTTCAATTAGTAAAGAAGCTATTTCAGCCTTTAATAAAATGTTTAATTCACTTAAATTTGAATATTTTTCTTCTGCTACTCTTGATTCAATTTTATCGATAATTTTTAAAGTAGTATTAACACCAACATCACTTGAAATTAAAACCTCTTCAAGGTTATCTAATACATCAGAATCAATCTTAGTCTTTCCTGTAACTAGTTTATTTAATTTTGAAAAAAATGATTGGTTAGACTTCTTTAAACCCTTATTAAGTGTATCTTTTTTCTTCTTTGAAAATATATTTTTAAAAAAACTCTCAGGCTCTGGCTCAGGTTCTGGTTCTGGTTCTGGTTTAGGTTCTGGTTTAGGTTCTGGTTTAGGAATAGTTTCTAAAATTTCTTCTATTTCTTCAGGTTTATTTTTTTCCTTTTCATCTGTTGGGGGTTCTTTATCTTTCTTTTTCTTGAAAAGAGAAAAAAACTTATCAAATAAACCCATATTAGAGAATTATATAATTATGATATAAATATATGATAAAAGAAACTTAGTGAGTAATAAAAGGATAAAATAAGTAAGGAGATTTATTTACTTAAAAACTCGTTTACTTTTTCAGGTGGAAGAATTGATTCAACAAATGAGTATGCACCAGACTTCGGTGACTTAACCATTTTTATAGCCTTTGTAAGTCTTTTTGATTTTGATTGTAATGATGCAACAGCTTTTTTTGCCATGGTATAATTATTTTATCTCTTTGTGTACAGTCATTTTTTTAAGAATCGGGTTAAATTTCTTGAGTTCGATTCTATCAGGCGTATTTTTCTTGTTTTTCGTTGTAATGTATCTAGAAGTACCCGGCATACCACTGTCTTTATGCTCCGTACATTCTAAAATTACTTGAACTCTGTTACCTTTTTTTGCCATCTAAAATTATTTTAAAAATCCTTTAAGTTTTGCATCTTTCAATGCTGCTTTAATACCAATTTTATTAATTGTTTTTAAAGCAGAAGCAGTAATCTTTAGTGTTATCCATTTATCATCTTCAGGGATGTAAAAACGTTTTTTGATAAGATTTGTATCAAAAGTTCGTTTTGTTCTATTAAGAGAGTGTGAAACATTATTTCCAACCATTCTCTTTTTTCCAGTAAGATCACATACTCGTGCCATATAAAGATTTTTCTCAGTAAAATATATAATTTCAGCCGCGAATTTACAACTTTTTTGTTATTAGCAAGGCAATTTTTTGAATTTTTATAAAATATTGTTCAGAAGGCCAAATACATTAGAAACTGCACTTTCTATATTTGTTTTTCTGTCACTATTAAAATTAAACTCCCATGTGTCTATTTTGTTCTTAAAGTTAATAGCTATAAAAACTTTTCCAACTGCAGATTTACCATCTCCTGATTTTGAGCCAACATTACCTGTGACTCCAACAGAAATATCAGATTCAAATTTATTTCTTACTCCTATAGACATTTCTTTCGCAATCTCAGCGCTTACAACTCCATATTTTTCAATCCGTTGATTATCTATATTCAAAATTCTAATTTTTGAATCAACAGAATATGAAACAATTCCACCTAAGAAAAAGTCAGAAGCACCTTCATATGAAACAATACTGGAAGCAATTTTACCACCAGTACAACTCTCTGCAACCGATAATGTCAGTTTTTGATCTTTTATTTTATTTATGACTGAGATAAGTTTAATCAATGATCTATTTTATTTTTAAGTTAAATAATTTTTGATTTTCAAGGTAACCTTGTAATTCATCACCAATGCCAACCTTACCTACTCCAGAAGGAGTACCTGTGAAAATGATATCTCCAATTTTCAAAGTAAAATATTTTGAAATATATGAAATTAACTCGTCTACCTTCCAAAGCATCAATCTGGTATTTGAGTTTTGAACCGTTTTTTGATTCAATTCAAGTTTGAAGTTAATATTATTGATATCATCAAATTTTGATTTTTCAATCCATTCACTTACAAAACAAGATCCATCAAATGACTTAGCCTTTTCCCACGGAAGACCATTTTTTTTAAGATCATTCTGGATATCTCTTGCGGTAAAATCAATACCCAATCCTATAAAATCATAATACTTGTGACTAAATTTAGTTTGAATATGCTTACCAATTCTTGAAATTTTAATAATTAACTCTAATTCATAATGGATTTCATTTGAAAAATCAGGGATAAAAAACGGCTTATTTTTTAAAATTATTGAGGAATCAGGTTTATGAAATAATACAGGGCTTTCAGGTCTTTGATTTTCTAATTCTTTAATGTGATCAGTATAGTTTCTTCCTACACAAATTATTTTCATTACAACTAAATTTCACGATTTAAATTCCAATTCTCAAGGTGATCTTTTACAGCTTTAATAAACTTACTTCCAAGCGCGCCATTTACGACTCGATGATCGTATGAGTGTGAAATAATCATTTTCTTTCTAATTCCAATATAATCACCTTCTTCAGTTTCGATGACACTTGGCATTTTTCTGATAGCTCCAAAAGCCAATATACCAACCTGTGGTTGATTAATAATAGGCGTACCCATTATGCTTCCAAAAACCCCTACATTAGTGACCGTGTAAGTACCACCTGCAACATCATCTGGATTTAAATTATTATTTCTAGCTCTATGCGCTAGGTCATTGACTGACTTTGCCATACCAACTAAGTTTAATTGATCAGCATTTTTTATTACAGGCACAATCAAATTACCATCTGAAAGTGCAGTTGCCATTCCAATATTTATTTTCTTTTTGAGGATAATTTTATCATCAGCAACAGAGATATTCATCATTGGATATTGTCTTAGTGCCACTGCTACCGCCTCAATAAATATAGGAGTAAATGTAAACTTCTGTCCCTCCCTACTTTCAAATCCTGATTTAACTCTATTTCTCCAGTTGAATATATTTGTTACATCTACTTCAATAAAAGACTGGACATGTGCAGAAGTTTTTACCGAATCTGTCATATGCTGAGAAATCAACTTTCCCATTTTTGTCATTTCGATAACTTCATCACTGAAATCAGAAGTATCTATTTTTTCGGAGTGAATAATTTTTGTCTTAAGTTTAATTGAATCATCAACAATCAAGCTCCTGTTTGATAAAAAAGATAATATATCATTTTTGGTAATTCTATTATCCTTGCCAGTACCGTTTATAAGGGACAACTCCTCAGAAGAAATACCCTCTTTTTTAATCATGTTTTTAACCAACGGGGATAAAAATCCTTTATTTGAACTTATAGCCTCCTCAGATTCTAAAATTACTTTTGCAGATTTTTCTAAAGAATCAGTCATCTCCTCTGCTAATTCTTTTTCAGAATTAATTTCTGTTATTATTTCTTCAGGTTTCTCTTTTGAAGCTGGATTCTCAATTGTGGTTTCTTTTTCAACATCAACTTCATCAGTTTCAATAATGGCTATTGTTTGACCAACTAAAATCACATCGTCAACTTTAAAACATTTTTCAATTAAAACACCTTTTTTTTCAGATGGTACCTCTGAATCAACTTTATCAGTTGCAATTTCAACTACTGGTTCGTCAAATTCGATTGTATCACCAATTTCCTTTAACCATGTGGTCAAGGTTGCCTCAGCAACACTCTCACCCATTTTTGGTAATTTTAATTCAAATTTTGACATTAAAATAGATTTGATTTATACATTCAAAATTAGTGAAAATAGTCCAATTCATTATTTTAATATTTATTTAATCATAAAAAAAATAGCATTCCCTTTTTGGTTCATTCCACTTGCCCTTATGATGTAAGAATAATCAGAAGATAAAAACCAAAAATTTATCTTATTTCTGTTTTTTAACTTGTCAACACAATTAATAATTTCCTTGTTGGTCAAGTAATTTGAATCAAAAATGAGATTGCAATCCTTTAACGTTTCATCCATTTTCTTTATCAGTAAAATATCTCCAAATATTTCCTCTAACTGATTATTCAGCTTATTTCCGTATAAAATATTTTGATTAGGCTTACTTTTATTTTTTGTTTTCCCTGGAAATATTCCACTTAAAATTATGATAAGTCTTGAAATAATTTTTATGATGCTTAATAAAAATAGATTTGTTGTAAAAACATTTTTAAAGTATATATGCATTGCACCATAAAAGTTTCTTAAATAGTTAATGTCATTTACAGTACTTTCCCCTTTAAAGTGAATTAGTGAAGAACTTCCACAATAAAAGTTGTTATATCCTTTCTTAAGTGTTTGGTGACAAATCTCAATGTCCTCTCCAAACATAAAATATTCCTCATTGAAACCATTTATATCCCTGAAAAGTGATTTTTCAATAAGCATATTAGCGCCACATAACACATCAACATTTCCTGAGTCAAATTCACCTAAATCAGAGTAGTATCCACTATTTATTCCGATAAGTTTTTTTGAAATAATACTAATATTAGGAAAGTTTCTTTTACTTTCTTTTAAAAAAATTCCTTCTCCGTCAATCATTCTAAAACTAAAAATTCCTGTATTAGGTTTTTTATTTTTAAAAAATGAGTCTATCAAGTCTTCAGGGATAATTGTGTCAGGATTCAAAAAAAACAAATATTCACCTTTTGCTAATTTTGCTGCCTTATTATTGGCTTTTGAGAATCCTAAATTCTCTTTATTTTCAATAATCCTGATATCATATTTTTTTGACTTTAAATATTCAACTGATCCGTCTGTTGAGCAATTATCGATCACTAATATCTCACTATCAATTTGTTTTAAAGCTTTGCTTACACTCTGTAGGCAATAATCAAGGAATGCTTTACAATTATAGCTTACAATTATTACAGATATTTTCAATTTTATCCCTTTAGTGATTTTTCAAATGGTATTCTATCGGTAATACTTCTTCCTAAAGTAATCTCATCTGCATATTCTAAATCATCTCCAACAGATATTCCTCTTGCAATTGTAGAGGTTGTTATATTATAATCGGAAATCTGCCTGTAAATGTAAAAATTTGTAGTATCTCCCTCCATCGTAGTACCTAACGCAAAAATCACCTCACTTATTTTATTATTTTTTACTTTTTCTACCAGTGAGCTTATGTTTAAATCATCTGGACCAATACCATCAACAGGGTTGATTTTTCCACCTAACACATGATATAAACCATTAAAGGAACTGGTTTTTTCAATAGCCATTACATCCCTAATATCTTCGACAACACAAATAATAGATTCGTCTCTTCTAGGATTTGCACATATTTCACAAATATCAGAGTCAGAAATATTATGGCATTTTTTACAGAAATTTACATTCAATCTCATCTGAGAAATTGCATTAGCAAGATTTTGAGATTGAGATTCAGGTTGTTTTAATAAAAAAAGAACCAAACGTAATGCAGATTTTTTTCCTATCCCTGGTAAATTAGAGATTTCATAAACAGCATTTTCAATAAATTTTGAAGAAAATTCCATTAAACAAACTTACAAATTTTAAGAGGTTACAATCATTAGACTAACCTCTTTTTTTAAAAAATGTAAAAAAATTATAATTAACTTACCAAAGCAAATAAACCAAAATGAATTCTGCTACTATTATTTTCATTATTGTATTATATTTTTTGCTTCTTTATGTTATTTCATATGTAACTGGTAAAGATGATAGCAATAATATTTTCTTTAAAGCAGGAAGAAATTCCAAGTGGTATGTTGTTGCATTTGGAATGGTTGGCGCTTCTCTATCAGGCGTTACATTTATCTCAGTACCTGGATGGATTGAAAGTTCACAATTTAGTTATTTACAGGTCGTTTTTGGTTATTTTGTGGGCTATATTGTAGTATGTTATTTGTTACTTCCTGTTTATTACAAACTAAATTTAACTTCAATATACGAGTTTTTAGACATGAGGTTTGGGAAAGCTGCTCATTTAACCGGAGCATTTTACTTTTTTCTTTCAAGAATATTAGGTGCTTCGTTTAGATTATTTTTAGTTGCAATAGTTTTACAACAATTTGTATTTGATAATTGGAATATTCCGTTTCCTATCACTGTTGGAATTTCAATTGTATTAATATGGATATACACTTTTAAAGGTGGTATAAAAACTATTGTTTGGACAGATACTCTACAGACTTTATTTATGATTTTAGCCGTACTTATATCCATAGTGTCGATTTTAAATAGTATTGACCTAAGTCTTAGTGAATACATTTACTCTGACGAATTTAATAGATTTAATAAAGTGTTTTTTCTAGATGATATTTATGATAGAAATCATTTTTTAAAATCATTTATCGGAGGAATGTTTGTAACGATTTGCATGACTGGTTTAGATCAAGACATGATGCAAAAAAACCTTACATGTAAATCTATTAAAGATGCACAAAAAAACATGATTAGTTTCAGCTTTGTTTTGCTTTTTGTAACTGCATTATTTATGTTTTTAGGGGCTCTTTTATTTACATATAAAGACCTTAACGGTATTTTAATTCCAGAGATGGGTGGCCAAATTAGGACTGATTTACTTTTTCCTGAAATAGCACTAAACAGTCAGCTAGGAATTGTACTGGGAATAAGTTTTTTACTAGGTTTAATTGCTGCGGCATATAGTAGCGCAGATAGTGCTCTAACTTCTTTAACTACTTCATTTTGTGTTGATTTTCTTGGAATGGACAATAATAAAGATGAAAAAGAAAATAAAAGAATTAGAAAGGTAGTTCATATTGGAATGAGTTTATTGTTGATGATTACTATAATCATATTTAAGTATGTCTTGAGTAGTAATGTAATTGATAGTTTATTAACAGTTGCATCATACACATATGGCCCTCTTCTAGGTCTTTTCGTTTTTGGTTTGTACACAAAAAGAAAATTAAAAGGAAATTTAATTTATCTGGTGGTCATAATAGCTCCGATATTAACCTATTTAATTAATATTAGCCCCACAATATTTTCGTATTTAAATAACGAGATAATTTTGGAATGTAAGTTTAAAACATGGGATTGTGCAAATGAATATGCATTGAAAAATCTTTATATATTTGGATACGAATTATTGCCAATAAACGGCCTAATTACAATTTTGGGTCTTTATATGTGCTCAAAAAGAACATAAATGAATAAAAATATTTTTAGCTGGATGGTCATTTTATTTATTGTTACATCTTGTAATAATGATAATAATGATGAGAGTGAACCAATTATTTTATCTGAAAACATTGAATTATATAATCAAGACTTAATTAGTGATGATTATATTTTCGTTGTTGGAAATTCTTCAACGTACTCATACCTAGTTAATAAGGAAGGTTTTAAATTGTGGGAATGGAATTTTGATACATCTTCCGGCAATGATTTAGAAATTCTAGAAAACGGGAATATAATCGGTTTATTTAAAGATGCAAACGCAACCATAGATTTTGGTGGATTTGGAGGTACTGCAAAGCTAATAGACTCAAATTTAAATACACTTTGGGAATTCACTGTCAGTGATGATAATTTTATTGCTCATCATGATGTTGAAATGCTGCCAAATGGTAATGTTTTAATGATGATTTGGGAAAGAATAACCAACCAAACAGCAGTTCAGAATGGGGTTGATTTTGATAACGACATATTCGCGGAAAAAATTATTGAAGTTAATCCATCTAGCAATCAAATTGTTTGGGAATGGAGAAGCTGGGATCATATTATACAAGATAAGTTTGAGGATTTACCAAACTTTGGAGATATTAATATGAATCCAAATAAGATTAACATAAACTATTCAATCGATAATCCACCCGGGGGAAGTTTTTTTATAAATGGAGATATTATGCATGCTAATGGTTTAGATTATGATCCTATAAAAGATGTAATATATCTTAGTGTTAACTATTATGATGAAATTTGGGTGATAGATCACAGTACAACAACTTCTGAAGCTCAATCAGAAACTGGAGGTAATTATAATAAAGGAGGTGATTTGATCTATCGATTTGGAAATCCCAATACGTATAATAGTCTAGGTGATAAAATTTTTGATAAAATTCATTTTCCTAACCTACTGGAGGATGGTGTTCCAGGGGAAGGTAATGTATTAGTCTATGTAAACGGAAATTCAACAGAACAATCTATTATCTATGAATTGGCAATGCCATCAAATTTTAGTCTTGAATCAAATTTTAATAATGAACCTAACATTGTTTGGAGTTATCTTAACGATGAAATATTTTCTGGTAAACTTTGTGGTGCAATAAGATTGCCAAATGGAAACACTTTAATCACTGAATCTGATTATGGTCTGTGGGAGGTAACCGAGAATGGAGAAATTGCGTGGAAATATGTAAAAGATGAAACTACTAATTTTATATGGAGATCATATCATTACCCAAGAGATGGTGCAGTAAGCCAGAGTTTAGGATTACTTCAAGATTAATTATTCAATATGCCAATATGTCATACTGTTTCTATTTGGCATTTTAATTGAACTTAATCCATAAAATTTAAATAAGATGAAAAAAGGAAACATTAATGTATCAGTAGAAAACATATTTCCACTGATAAAGAAGTTTTTATACAGTGATCACGAAATATTTTTACGTGAGTTAATTAGTAATGCTACAGATGCTACTTTAAAGCTTAAGCATATTGCTGGTATCGGTAAAGAAAAAATAGAAGTTGGAGAACCTAAAATCGAAGTAAAAATTGATAAAAAAGGTAAAAAACTTCATATTATCGACCAGGGAATCGGAATGACCACTGAAGAAATCGAAAAATATATTAATGAAGTTGCATTTTCAGGTGCAGAAGAATTTTTAGCAAAATATAAAGATACAGCTAAGGATTCTGGAATTATTGGACATTTCGGTCTTGGTTTTTACTCGGCATTTATGGTTGCTGAAAAGGTTGAAATAATCTCTAAATCTTATAAAAACAAACCTGCAGCCCACTGGACTTGTGATGGTTCGCCAAATTATACTTTGGACAAAGGGGCTAAAAAAGATAGAGGAACCGAAATAATTTTACATATAGATAAAGATTCAAAAGAATTTTTAGAAGAATCGAAAATATCAGACTTACTTATTAAATACAATAAGTTTATGCCTATTCCTATAAAATTTGGCACTAAAGAAGAAAATCTTCCATTAGAAAAAGATGCCAAAGAAGGAGAAAAGCCAAAAACTGTTACTGTCGATAACATAATTAATAATACAAATCCTGCATGGACTAAACAACCAAAAGATTTAAAAGATGAAGATTACAAAGGTTTCTACAGAGAGCTTTATCCAATGCAATTTGAAGAACCACTTTTTAATATACACCTGAATGTTGATTATCCATTTAACCTAACAGGTATTCTTTATTTTCCAAAATTGACAAATGATGTAAATATCCAAAAGGATAAAATCCAACTGTATCAAAACCAAGTTTTTGTCACAGATAATGTGGAAGGAATTGTTCCAGAATTTTTAACTCTATTGAGAGGTGTAATCGATTCCCCAGATATTCCACTGAATGTTTCTAGATCTTATTTACAAGCTGACGGAGCTGTGAAAAAGATTTCAGCATACATCACAAGAAAGGTTGCTGACAAATTATCTTCATTATTTAAAAAAGACAGGAATGAGTTTGAAAAAAAATGGAATGATATCAAAATCGTAATTGAATATGGTATGCTAAGCGAAGAAAAATTTTATGAAAAATCAGAAAAATTTGCTTTGTACCCTACAGTTGATGGAAAATTTTATACATATGAAGAGCTTTACAATAAAATTAAAGCAAAACAAACCGACAAAGATGACAAATTAATTTTTCTTTATGCTTCAGACAAACAAGCTCAACATAGTTACATTCAAAGTGCTAAAAATAAGGGATATGAAGTTCTATTACTAGATTCACCAATTGTAAGCCATCTTATACAAAAATTGGAGACATCTAAAGAAAATATTCAATTTGCAAGAGTTGATTCAGATCACATAGACAATCTAATCAATAAGGACAAAAATAAGATATCAAAACTAAATGATGATCAAAAAAAGGAATTAGAGGAAATTGTAAAAAATATAATAAACGATGAAAAGTTTGTTATAAAAATGGAATCAATGGACTCTAAAGAAAATCCTTTTACCATAACCAATCCTGAATTCATGAGAAGAATGAAAGAAATGCAACAAAGTGGTGGAGGAGGAATGTTTGGAACTGGGAATATGCCAGAAATGTTTAATCTTGTAATTAACACAAACTCAGATTTGATTTCTCAAATAGTAAATACAAAAACCAAGAAAAAACAAGAAAGATTGATTAATCAAAGTTTAGATTTAGCAAAACTTTCTCACGGACTTTTGAAAGGGGAGGAATTAACGAACTTTATTAAAAGAAGTTTTGACATAATTAAATAGTACTGGTATATTCATCCTTGCTAAAAAATAGGGGTGATTTTTTTTATTATCTTTAGCCATTTGGAATTGGCTTTGTTTTTGTAGTCTCTGTTAAGATTTTCCTATAACTAAAATTAAGTTATTGATACAGATGGGTTTTATGAAGATATTGAGAATAATTTTTACAATATTAATGGCATTAAGCTATAATAATACTATTGCTCAATATAGTAAAAGTCATTACATCCCACCAATTACAACTACTGGTAATGGAGCAGCCAATCCTCTAGACCAATATTTATATATTTCCACCCCTAGCGAGACACCAGTTAATGTTGTTATAAAACCTATCGGTGGTACAGATATTACAGGCACAGTTTCGAATTCAGTACCTTGGGAGTATTACATTGGTAGTGGTATAAATACTAATTTAATAATAACCTCCGGAAGTTTAGATGGCAACGCCTATGACAACAAAGGATTCATAATTGAATCTGAAGACCTTACCTATGTTTCAGCTAGATTATTTGCTGGAAGTTATTACCAAGCTGGAGGAATAGTTAGTAAAGGTACTGCGGCATTAGGAACAGAATTTAGGGCTGGAAGTTTTGAAAACGAAGGAAATTTAACTGGAGGTACCCCCTCAAACTATTTGAATTTTATTTCAGTTTTAGCTACTCAAGATAATACAACTGTTGACTTTAAAGAATTTGGAAATGGAGTAACTATAATTAATAATATACCTACAGAAAACATAACACTTAACGCAGGTGAAAGCTATTCGGTTGCAATAACTCCATACCCAAGTAATACTAATTCAGCTAATGCTGCAGGTCTAATTGGTACTTTAGTTGAATCTGATAAACCGATTGCAGTAAACTCAGGCTCTTTTAACGGAAGTAATTCTAACTATAATCAAGGTGGAGGTCAAGATTTAGGAATTGATCAGGTTGCTCCCGCAAGTATTATCGGTAACGAATATATTTTTGTCAGAGGATTAGGGCCTGATGAGGTAGAGAGACCACTAATTGTTGCACATGAGGATAACACTGAGATCTACGTAAATGGAAACCTACAAACTACGATAAATGCAGGTGAATATTATTCTATTCCATCTACATTTTATGGCGCTAGTTATTCAAATACTGTATATTTTGGAAATGGAAATGTAAATGATGACGGATATCCTGAAACCGTCAATGGCGTTTCCGTTAACCCCGCTCTAAATGCTGATGATCAGCCAGCTACCAATCAATCTCACAACATGTATGTAAATACTAACAACCCAGTATTTGCTTACCAAGTTATCGGAGGTACTAGACCAGGATCTGAAGGTGCATTTGGAATAACTAATGGTGTCGCCAATGTTGGGCTTTTTTACGTACCCCCTATCAATTGTAAAACTCCTAAAAGTGTTGACAATATTCCTGGGATTAGCCAAATTGGTGATGAAATTTTTGGAGGCGTTATAACAATTGCTACTGAAGCTGGTGCGGAAGTAAACATAAATGGAAATCCAATTTCAAGTTATGGTGCCGTTGCTGAAATTGTCAATGCTAATCCACTTTACGAGACATATACAATTGAAGGTCTTATAGGAGATGTCAGTATTGAGTCAACGGCTCAAGTATACGTTGCCACATTTGGAGCCTATGAGTATGCCACATTTGGAGGTTATTACTCTGGTTTTGAATTTAGACCTGAAATCATTCTCGAAACTTTAGATAATGAAGATAATTTATGTATTCCAAATCTAACGTTAAGTTTAAGTAGTATTTCAACATATGATCAATATCAATGGTATTACAATGATGAAGAAATTTCAGGTGCAAATTCAAACAGTTTTACTCCAACTGAGCCCGGATATTATCAAATTTCTGGACTTATTGAGGGGTGTGAAGGCTCATTACTTTCAAATAATATCCCTGTAAGCGCATGCCCAGAAGATTATGATAATGATGGAGTCAACGATAATGTAGATGTCGACAATGACAATGATGGATTACTAGATTGCTTTGAATCACTAGGTGATAAAACAATTGATTTAACCGGAGACACTGGTGGTACAATAATGGGAACCTATAATTACACATTTGACTTAGAATCATCGGATATTTTAAATTCAGATTGGATTGGAGATGAAATTGGTAATTGGCAAACTTTATCTCCACCTGCTACTATTGACAATGAAAATAATCCGCAAGATGGTTATATCTCTTCGTCAATAACATTTGATAACGAAATAAGCTTAGCAATCACCTATGGTTCATTTTTTGACCCTGTCACGGGAAATCCAATTACTACAAATACAATGGGTAATCAAGAGTGGTTCAGTTTGAAAGTGCCTTTTGATAAAACTTTAACATTACTTGACCCAGATGATCAGATTCTAATTGATACCAATTTTGATGGTATTTTTGAAAGTGGAATAACAAATTTTTCAAATTTTGAAATCAGGTTTAGGGTTAATGGTGAGAACTTAGATAGTGCTGACTCAACATTTAAATTTTACACCCACTTAACAAACTTTTTTGAGTTAATTCATTATAACTCTAATAATGAAAATTCAAATTCCGCAATATTCAATGTAACAGCCACATGTGTCCCAATTGACTCTGATGGAGACGGAATCGTTGACGCTAGAGATTATGACAGTGATAATGATGGTATTTTAGATTTAATTGAGGCAGCAAGTAATAATTATAACCCAATTCTTAACATTGACTCAAATGGAGATGGTTATGATGATGTTTTTGGCGATAATTTTACTCCTTCTGACTTTGATAATGATGGTGTCTTAGATTATCTGGATTTAGATTCTGACAATGATGGAATATATGATTTACACGAATCTGGCGCATTAGAATTCGTAAATGATAGCGATTCAAACGGTACTATTGATGATATCGAAGTTGGAAATAATGGTCTATCAAATTCAATCGAAACTGAAATTGACACAAATATTTTAAGTTTTACAATATTAAATTCAAATGATGATGACTTCAATAACTACACAAATTTAGATTCTGACTCTGATGGATGCTTAGACGTTATTGAGGCTGGTTACACAGATCAAAATGATGATGGTATTTTAGGTGATGAAACTACTACAATAGACGGTTCTACAGGTACAGTAACCAGTGGTATTGATGGATACACATTACCTATTAATGATGATTTCACTATAAATGCACCAATTACCATTGACACTCAACCTGAAGCAGAAATTATTGTTTGTGAAGATGGCTCAGTCCAGATTGTAATTGAGTCTGAAACAATTGATAGTTATGTATGGGAGTCATCAAGTGATGGTGTCGATTGGAATATTTTAGTTGATAATGAATATTACAATGGTGTAGACTCTGGAATACTTACAATAAACAATATTCCATTAAGTCTTAATAATTTCAAATACAGAGCTCTAGTTGACAGAATTGGCTATGG
>CABYFY010000007.1 GCA_902518355.1 uncultured Bacteroidota bacterium
ACTATCCAAATCAATATGTGAGCATTGATTCTGGTGACGCTGACTTTAGCACATACGTTTCAATGGGGGCAAGTATCACTGCTGGTGTTTCTGATAATTCACTTTTTGCCGCAGGTCAAATGAATTCTTATCCGAATATTTTAGCAAGTTATATGTCAATGGCAGGTGGAGGAGAATTCACTCAACCATATGTTAGTGATAATGTAGGTGGAATTTTAGTTGGTGGTCAAGAATTCT
The DNA here is from genome assembly GCA_902518355.1 of uncultured Bacteroidota bacterium. Classification (GTDB taxonomy): domain Bacteria; phylum Bacteroidota; class Bacteroidia; order Flavobacteriales; family Flavobacteriaceae; genus MED-G13. The sequence continues at coordinate 238 of CABYFY010000007.1, forward strand.
GGGGACCAAGATTATTTTTTAACGGTGCAGGACCTGCTGAAGTTTCTGGAACTCCTACGACTGAGGCAACAAATGTTGTTCCTGGACCATATTCTAATATGGCAATGCCATATGCTATAGGTATTAGCTATGTAGCGCCTGGTGTTGGTAGTTTAGCAGGATTAGCAACCGGAGCCGCTAACCCATGGTATGTTAGAACAGCTTCCAGTGATGGAGCAACAATGCTCGGCGATGCATTAATGCAACAACCAACATTTGTAACTTTTGAGCCAGGAAACGATTTTGCAAGTTATGCTCAATTTGGAGCAAGTGGATTTCCTTTTGGACCTGTTGTATTAGACGGTCCTACTGGAATGTTTGCAGGAGTTGTTGGAAGTATTCAGGCATTAAGCGCATCTGTTCCTAATGGAGTTATCACTACTATTCCTGATCCAACAAGCACACCTGACTGGAATACAGTACCTTACAATGCAATTCCTTTAGAAGATCAGGCGACAGCTGATCAAATTAATTTAGCTTTTGGAGCTGTTAATATTGGTTTAGTTGTAGCACAAACATTTGGACTAATCAGTGCTGATGAAGTTGCACTGAGAACTCTTGCATCAAGAGTACAAGGTGCAAATCCAGTATTAATTCAAGATGAAACATTAACTGATTTAAGTGCGCTTGGATTACCTTCAATAAGAGATGCAAACGAAAATGACAAAATTTCTCTTTTAGCATCAACTTTTTTAGGGAATCCAGCTGATGGAGTAAATCCAGCAAATGGAGTATGGGGTGTTACTGCTCCACTACCAGATCTTGGTGTTTTGTTACCTTCTGAAGTTCAGGAAATTCAAACATTGTTGGCAACTGCTAATGGTGCAATTGCAGGCTCAGTGCCAGAAGGATGGGCTTTATTTGATTTACACGGTTTATACAATGAAGTTGTAACTACTGGCGTATTTGAAGATGACTTCAATATGACCGGTGACTTAGTATTTGGAGGATTCTTTAGTTTAGATGGATTTAATCCAACTTCTCGTGGAAGTGCTTTAATTGCTAAGAGAATGTTAGCGGCTATTGATGCTACTTATGGTTCAAATCTTTCAGAAGCAGGGTTAGATATTGGAGATTATCCAACAAACTATCCTGACGGAATATAACCTTTAGGAAAACAAACTAAAACAAAAAAGTCTGGAATAATTCCAGACTTTTTTTTTGTTTAAAATATTTGATTAAATCTTAAAAAATCTATTGAATATATTTCATAAAAAATCTATATTTGCGACTTAATTTAATTAGTATTTTTAACTCTCTTATCCATTAAAATGACATCAGGAAAAATAGCTCAGATTGTAGGCCCAGTAATAGATGTAGAATTTAGTTCTGAATCTGGCCTTCCAAAAATTTATGACTCTTTAGAAATTGAAAAAGCTGACGGAACCAAGCTTGTTCTAGAAGTTCAAGCTCACATCGGTGAAAATATGGTTAGAACAATTGCTATGGACTCCTCTGATGGTCTAAGCCGTGGAGCTGAAGTTAAAGCTACTGATAATCCAATTAAGATGCCAATTGGAAAAGAAATAAACGGAAGACTTTTCAATGTAATTGGAGATTCAATTGATGGAATTGGAGATTTACCAAAATCAGGTGACAGTGGAATTCCAATTCATAGAGAATCTCCTAAGTTTGAAGACCTATCTACTTCAACTGAAGTACTTTTTACAGGAATCAAAGTAATTGATTTGATTGAGCCTTATGCAAAAGGTGGTAAGATTGGTTTATTTGGTGGAGCTGGTGTTGGTAAAACCGTATTAATTCAAGAATTAATTAACAATATTGCTAAAGGACATGGTGGTCTTTCAGTATTTGCTGGTGTTGGTGAAAGAACAAGAGAAGGAAATGACCTTTTAAGAGAAATGCTTGAATCTGGAATTATCAATTACGGAGATGACTTTATGGAAAGCATGGAGAAAGGTGGATGGGATCTTAGCAAAGTTGACAAAGAGGCTTTAAAAGAATCAAAAGCAACATTCGTCTTTGGACAAATGAATGAGCCTCCAGGTGCAAGAGCTAGAGTTGCTCTTTCTGGTTTAACTGTTGCTGAATACTTTAGAGATGGAGCTGGTGATGGTCAAGGAAAAGATGTACTTTTCTTCGTTGATAATATATTCAGATTTACACAAGCAGGTTCTGAGGTATCTGCTCTTCTTGGTAGGATGCCTTCGGCTGTAGGTTATCAACCAACCCTTGCAACTGAAATGGGTGCCATGCAAGAAAGAATTACTTCGACTAAAAATGGTTCTATCACATCTGTTCAGGCTGTATACGTTCCTGCTGATGATTTAACCGATCCTGCCCCTGCAACTACTTTTGCTCACTTGGATGCAACAACCGTACTTTCAAGAAAAATTGCTGAGCTAGGTATATATCCTGCCGTTGATCCACTTGACTCAACATCTAGAATTTTAACCCCAGAGATTTTAGGAGATGATCATTATAACTGTGCTCAACGAGTAAAAGAGTTATTACAGCGATACAAAGAATTACAAGATATTATTGCGATTCTTGGTATGGAAGAATTATCTGAAGAAGATAAGCAGGCAGTAGGTAGAGCAAGAAGAGTTCAAAGATTCTTATCACAACCTTTTCACGTAGCTGAGCAGTTCACAGGAGTACCAGGTGTACTGGTTGATATTAAAGATACTATCAAAGGATTTAATATGATCATGGATGGAGAACTTGATCATTTACCAGAAGCTGCTTTTAATCTTAAAGGAACAATTGAGGAAGTAATTGAAGCCGGAGAAAAAATGCTTGCCGAAGTATAAACTTTCTATAAATGATTTTAGAAATAATTTCCCCAGAAAAAATAATCTTTACCGGCGAGGTAGAATCCGTTGCTGTGCCTGGTGTTAACGGTGAATTTGAAATGTTAAATAACCACGCAGCAATTGTATCAAACTTAAAAAAAGGTGCAATAAAAGTTTACGGAAATATTACCCTTGATGATACCCAAAAAGAAATTTTTGAAAAGGGTGATAGGGGTTATCATTTAGATATCAACTCTGGAACTGTTGAAATGAAAAATAATAAAGTGACTGCATTAGTAGAATAAAATCTACAGCTTCTTAATTACGTTTGTTACTATTCCCCAAATGATTAGCTGGTCATCATCTTTAACCTCAATTGGTTTATAACTCGAATTTTCAGGCTTTAGCCAAATTTTATTTCTTTTTACGATTAGTCTTTTTACTGTAAACTCACCTTCTATAAAGCAAACTGCAATTTTATTATTACTTGGCTCTATGCTTCTGTCAATTACAATTAAGTCCCCATCTTCTAAACCAGCATTAATCATTGACTCACCCGAAACTCTGGCAAAAAATGTAGCCTCTTTATTTTTTATTAGCTCCTGATCAAGGCTTATTCTTTCCTGCTTAAAATCTCCTGCAGGTGAAGGAAATCCTGCTGAGATTCCAGCAGTGATTAAAAGTGCATCAAGATTAGTATTCTTACTAGGTGTGAAAAAATTTAAATTATTCTTATTTTTCATTTAATCTTAATAATATCATCAATTTTAGTTGTATAGCAAGGTGATAAAAATTCCTGCTTCATTTTCCATTTTCTTTTTAAATCTTGATTAGCTAACTTAATTTTTTCACCGTATTTAGAGTTAATGTAATCCATTGTCTTCATTAAAGGCTTATGTCTGTAATCTTCATTTTCAAAAATACCAAGTTGATAGCTATTATTAGGGACAAGACTCGTCACAATTACACCAGCCTTTTTATAATCTATTTTGTCTTGAAACATATTTTCAATTGCTTTTAGAGCATAGTTATTTAAAACAAATGAAGAGTTTGTTGGGTATGGTAATGTTACAACCCTAGAGCAAGAATGTTGTTGTAAATCTTTTCTGAAATAATTACTTCTTATAAATACAATCATAACATTACACAGAGAGTTCTGTCTTCTTAACTTTTCAGCACAGGAAAGCGAAAAAGTCGAAACCCTTTCTTTTAGTTTACCTAAATCTGAAATAGGTTTTTCAAAAGACCTTGTAGTGGCTATAGATTTCTTAATCTTCAAGGAGTCTAAATCTAAATTTGATATACCTTTTAATTCTTGTTGGATCTTTAATTCAACAATTGATAAATTTGATTTGACCCATTGTTCAGGTAAATTAACAAAGTCTGATGCATTTTTACACCCTATATTTTGAAGCCGTTTAGATAATCTTCTACCTATTCCCCATATATCATTCAAGGGAAAATAATTTAATGCTTTAGATCTTTTATAGTCTGTATCCAAAACATATACATGCTTTGTTTGAGACGGAAATTTTCTGGCAATTTTATTAGAAATCTTTGCCAATGACTTAGTAGGAGCAATCCCTACAGATGTTGGTATCCCCGTCCATTTTAAAATTGTATTTCTCATTTTTGAAGCATAGCTGAAGAGGTCATAATTTTCATATCCTTCAAATTTTAAAAAAGCCTCATCAATGCTATAAATTTCAACGTCTGGAATAAAGTTTGAAATTGTTGTCATTACACGATTACTCATATCTGCATATAAAGGATAATTTGAAGACAGAACAATTACATTATGCTGATTAATGATTGATCTATATTTAAAAATAGGAGCTCCCATAGGTATTCCTAATCGCTTAGCTTCGTCACTTCTAGAAATAGCACAGCCATCATTATTAGATAATACGACTACGGGCTTACCGTTTAAATTTGGATTAAACACCCTCTCACAAGAGACATAAAAATTATTACAATCTATTAAAGCAAACATGATATAAATATAGGTTTTTAAAGATTTAAAAATTATAATATTTCAGAACTTATTTAACAAAAAAATAATTTGATAAGTATAGGCAAATAAGTACTTTTAAAAAATTAATTTTTGATTTAAAATCATGAAAAAAACTCTCCTAGCAATATTAATTTTTCAAATAATTACAACAAACATAAATGCACAAGAAAATAAATCAGAAATAGAACTTGATCAAGTTGAATTGATTACTAGTCCAAGAATAGAAATTAAAAATACAGATAATTCAATTAGTGTTTTAACGATCTCAAAAGAAGAAATTCAAAAAAGTACAGCGACGAATATTAGTGAGTTGCTACAACAAATAGCAGGACTAGATATAAGAAGAAGAGGTGCAGAGGGAATGCAAGCAGATCTTTACATAAGAGGAGGCTCGTTTGATCAAACTTTATTATTGATTGACGGAATAAAAGTTGAAGACCCACAAACCGGTCATCACACAATGAACATGACACTACCGTTGGAGGTCATAGAAAAAATAGAAATCACAAAAGGATCATCAGGAAGAATATACGGACAAAATGCATTTACTGGGGCTATAAATATTATTACAAAAAAAGATATTGAAAATAATATTTCTTTGAATCTTACAGCAGGGTCCTTTGATCAAAAAAGAGCTGCAGTTACAATGCAAAGAAACTTGAAAAATTCTGATTTACTAATTAACTATAACCGAAAGGAATCTGAAGGTTACAGGTATAATACAGACTTTAAAAATGATGAGTTTTTTATCAAAAGTAATTTTAAAATAAAGAATCAGAATATCTCAGCTATTGGGGCATTTAATGAAAGAAAATTTGGTGCTAATGGATTCTATGCAAGCCCTGCAGCTATTGATCAATATGAAGAAACACAAGCCAGTATAGTTGGATTAAGTACAACCTACAAAAAAGATAAATTAATCATTAAACCTAAACTCTATTGGAAGAGAAATCAAGACATATATGTGTATTTAAGACAAGACCCTTCTGTTTACAGAAATCTACATATTTCTAATAAAGTTGGAGTTGAAGTTAATGCATCCACCCCAAACGCCATAGGTAATTTAGGGATAGGTTTTGATTTGTCAAAAGTTTCCTTACGCAGTAATAATCTTGGAGATAGAGATAGAACAATGTTAAATATATTCATTGAACAAAAAATTGATTTTCAAAGTGAAAAAATTGATTTAACGCCTGGTGTTGCCATTACACATTTTTCTGATGTATCAACTAGGTTGAACTATCAAAGTAATTTTTTTAATAATTTATTTTTCTATCCTGGAATGGATTTAGGCTACAGAGTAAACCAAAATATGAAACTTTATAGTAATATCGGTTACACTTACAGAATACCCACTTATACAGATTTATTTTACTCAAGCCCAACTACTTTAGGTAATGAAAACTTAAAACTTGAAAAAGCCCTTACTAAAGAATTTGGTTTAAAATATTTAAAAAATAATTTCAATCTTAGTATGTCATTGTATCAAAGGGACGCGTCGGACATAATTGATTATGTAAAAAATAATGAGGCTGAGCCATGGCGAGCAAGTAATATAAGAGAAATAATTACCAATGGTTTTGAATTAAGTATGGGTTATAAATTTTATTTGGGTACTTTTAGACCGCAAAGTATAAATATTGGATACAGTAATATTAATGACGATCTTTTAGAAACTGATTTTGCTTTCTCAAGATATGCTTTAAATTCTTTAAAAAATCAAATTACTGCTACTTACATGTTTCAAGTTAGAGATTATATTTCTTCAACAATATCATTTAAAAATTCTAAAAGGCTAAACGATGAAGGTTACACGTTGATAGATTTCAGAACCTCCTATTTATATGATAAATTTACCATTTCTGTTATTTTAAACAATATTTTAGATACCGAGTATTCAGAGACAAATCTGGTTCCTATGCCAGGGTTTAATTCTTTGGTCGGAATTAAATACTCTATTAACTAATATCTTTTAGTTTTTCGTAAATAAGGCTATTTTCCCAACCTCTGTATGTGAAATAATTTATAAATGATTTTTTCTTTTGATCCCTAGACCCTTTTAAAAAATTTATCTTGTTTGTCGAAAATTCATTGAAGTATTTTATGTATTCCTCTTCATCAATCTGATTAATATGTTTATTAATTATTTTTATATCAATACCTTTTAATCTCAACTCATACTTCAACTTAATTCTTCCCCATTTTTTTATTCTAAGCTTTCCTTGAATAAACATCTTAGTATACCTTTCTTGGTTTAAGTAATCATTATCAATCAAATATTCTATAATATCATTGGCAGATTTTGAGCTTACTTTCAGTGAAAATAATTTATTTTTTACTTCCTTAATGCACCTCTCTTGATAAAGACAATAAGATTGAATTTTTTCAATTATAATCTTATCATCTTTAGTTAAACTAATAGGCATAGCTGAGAGAAAAAATAAAGTTTAATCCAGGTGCTGAAATTCCTGATGAATAGGGTCTGTATAATTTATTTGTTATATTCTCAACGGTCAAATTGATATTTAGCATTTTGGAAAAAGAATATTTTGATCTAACATTAAATGTCATCCATGAAGGTGAATATGGGTTGCCATTTTCATCTAATGCATACATATAAGGTTTAGCCCTTTCAGACTCTGCAAGATTATTAAATGATATTTTAGAATTATAATTCAAGTATGTATCAATTGTAAAATCTCCATTATTATAAATCAAATGAAAATTACCGTAATTTGGGGGTATATGCCTAACTGGCATTCCAAAAGGTAAATAATCTAACTCATATCCCGCGATTAAATTGTGCTGAGATTTCATACGAAAGTTTTTGTTTAAAAACATATTTATCCCAAATTCAATTCCGTAAATAAAAGACTTTGAGCTGTTTTGAAGTGCTTGAATTTGGGATAGTTCTCCGTCATAAATTATCTCTGACGCACCATTACTCAGTGTAAAATCATCCCTTATAAATGAATTATATAAATATGTTACGTATGATGAAAAATCTAACTCAATATTGTTCTTTGTTCTGAAGTAACCTCCAAACTCAAGTCCAAAAGATCTTTCCGGTTTTAAATCAGGGTTTGGAACAACTACACTTCCAGGTTCAGAATCAAAAACCTTAGCAAGATCATCTATATTTGGAGATCTAAAAGCTGTGTTAATATTAAACTTCCAATTATTATAAATATTTCTAACCCAGCTTAGCCCTATACCCCCAACAAATGCTCCATTTTTAAGAGTTGTATTTTCATACATAAAATCATAATAAATATTATTTTGAGATAAATCTGATTTTAATACTGTTGAACTATATCTTACACCACTTTGGAAAAATACATCTTCAATAATTTTATTCTTGTAATTAATGTAAAGCCCCAAGGAATTAAGAGATGAATTATCAGGGTACCTAGTTGAAATTGGAGTTTCAGATAAATCACTTATATTAATACTTTTAGCAAATGAACCAACCTTGTTTTCTATCATCTCTAGCCCATATGTTATGTTAGAATTTTCTGATATTTTTTTAAAAAAATCTAGATTTAAAGAAAATATATCCAATTCCTCTTCTCTTGATTTTAGAAAACCGTCACTGAACCTTCTACTGTTTCTGCTTTCAGAGAATCTCTGAAATGAGGAGCCAAATTTTAATTCATCATAAAATTTAGTTTCTTTTGGAATATAGGTCAATTGGCTATTGATCAATAGCCATTCCTGTGGTCCATAATACCACTCTGAATAATAAAGACCATCGTTTTCATTAGTTCTTATAAGCCTGTCATATCTAGGAATATTTACAGTTTTTGAAAAATGTATTCCTATATCAATACTTAAATCTTCATTTGGCTCGTAAAAAACTTTTTGCATAAAATTAGTTTGGCTGTATCCTGTATTTCTCTGAACCCTTGGTTTTGAGTTAGTTACTAATAGATCATCGCCTGCAGAATTTTGAGTAACATAATTTGGTCTTAAATAATCTGATGGTCCATGAATTCCCATAGTTAAATCACCGAAGTCTGATTTTGAAAAACTTGATAAAAAAGCTATTTTTTCCAATCCGTAATTAAAGTCTATGTGATACATTTTTTCATTTGAAGCAGATGAGTATCTTGAGTTTATATTTATTAGAATATTTGTATTTGAATCATTTGATAACTTGGCTTTTTTAGTGTAAAAATTCATAACTCCGCCTATTGCATCGCTCCCATACAAAACAGATGCTGACCCCATAATAACTTCAGTATTTTCAATATTCATTGGAGAAATTGATATTACGTTATGTATATTTCCACTTCTAAATATTGCATTATTTAGTCTTACACCATCAACTGATAAAACAAGCCTGTTTGTTGATAAACCTCTTATAATTGGACTTCCACCCCCTAATTGACTCTTTTGAATGTATACATAACCACCTCTCTCAAGTAAATCTGCACTTGTCATTGGATTTGTGAATCCAATCATTGACCTATCAATTTGAGTTACTTTTTTCGGGACCTCTCTGAACTTCTGTGAAAATTTTGAAGCTGAAATTACTACTTCATCAAGTAATTCATTATCATACAATAATATCAGCGTATCTTTTAATTTAGACTTTGGGAGTTTTTCCTCCTTGAATCCATATTGCTTTATAGTTAAAGTATCAGATCTTGAAAATTTGTCAAGACTTACATTCCCATTTTTATCTGTTGTCTCATAATTACTTAAATCACTGAAAATTGATGCTCCAATTACAGGTTTATTATTTTCATCGATAATGGTTAGATTCTGAGAGAATCCTGTAATCGTCCAAACTAAAAAAAAATAAAACCTGTTCACGATTAAAATAATTTTCTGAGAACTTCAAGTGACTTTAAAGAAACAAAATTTTCAATGTGTAGCTTATAATAAAGAATGATATTATCAAGTAAATTTTTTCTTTGCACAGAATTAATGGTTAGTGAATTTAAATCATCAAAATTTATGCCTAAAATCATATTAAAGTATTCTAATTCTTCATGCGAAATAAGATACTTTGAATCCTTAGTATTTGTATAGCAACCATGTTGTAAATCAAAAAATTTATAGTGATTGTTTTCAGTTTCAGGAAAGAAACCTAAAAACTTAGATAACATAATTAAAAAAGCTAAATGAAAAGAAGAATTAAATTTAGTGTCATCGTAGTACTTAATTGAATCCTCAATAAAAGTAAATAGTTCGAAATCTTTTTCTTGATGAACTAAAATTTTAGATAAAAATTCTGATAAAAAAATAACAACACCCATTTTTTTATAATCGGTATGAATCGTCTTAAGGCTAAATTTATTTTCAAAATCTTTAAAATAATGTAAGTTTTTTTTAGTGTTAAAATCAAATTCAATTTCAAGCAATGAGAGTTGCTGAAAGTGATTAGTTTTATTCTTTTTAGACCCTCCTCTTACAATAAAAGATGTCACGCCCAACTCCCGAACCAACAACTTTACAATTAGATCATTGTCTCTATACTTAAACTTACTTAAAACAATAGCACTTGAGGAAATAATCATTAGCGAATTATCATTAGTTTTAAGATTTTTGTCTCATAAGATTCCAAATCCGAAAGCATTAAAATATAAACACCTGAAGCAACATTTTGATTTCTCAAGTTTTTGCCATTCCAAAATGCAGTTCCACCGTCAATTTCTAAATTAAAATTTCTGTATCTAGAGTTAATATTGGATTGAGCCTCAACTACCAAATTTCCTGCTATATCAGTTATCTTAATATTAACATTTTCGGTTAAACCCTTAATTTTAATCTTGTCTAATTGTGTATTGAATTCTGGTCTTACAGGGTTTGGATAAACAAAAGCATTTGAGAAATTCTCAGAACTTGAACTGCTGCCTGTGTTAAAGCTCACTAATCCTCGATCAGTTGCAAAATAGACCTTTCCATTTACTGAATTTACAGAAATATCATTAATATTATTTGAAGGAAGTGGTGAATTTTCCTTGGTAAAGTGATAAATTGTTTGTTGACCATTAGGTGAAAAATAAAATACACCAGAACCAACTGTTCCAACCCATTTATTGTTTGCACTATCTACTTCTATATCTGTGATGTATTGTTGTTCAAGAAGCTCCCTTGGAATACCATCTTCTAAAATCACAATCTTCTGCGTTGTAACGACTGAGGCATCAAAAAAGTTGGATGTATTATATAAAACCCTAAGACCCTGCACTGTACCAATCCATAAATGATTATTATTATCAACTACAATAGATTTGACATATGACGATGGCATATCTGATTGGTCTTGGCTAAATACTTTTCTAAGTCTAATATTTCCTGAATCATTATTAAACCCTATTAATCCAGATCTTAAGCTAGCAATCCATTTATTTCCATAATCATCTATCTCAATGTCATTAAATCCAAGTTCATCCTGAAAACCATCATTTATAATTTCAGTAAAATCATAACTATTCCAGCTATTATTATCAAGGTTAAATGATTTCAATGGATTATCAACTCTAGAATTTAAAACCCACAAATCTCCATTTTCATCAAATTCAATATCGGAAATTCTAATACTTTCATATTCAGAATCAGAAGTTAATAAAGTTTCTAATCCACTATTATTATTATCATATAATTCAGTGAAATTAAAATTGTCCATTTCAATTAATCCCCCATGAAATGAACTTATAAAAACATTATTATTATCAAAGGGGTTTATAGAAATATTATTCAAATTAACTGCTTGATTTGGTATAGAATCCTTAGTTATATTGAACCAACTTTCTAAATTTTCGTCATAGCTGCTTATACCACTATATTTTAGAGGGTATGGATTAAAATATTCTGAATAACTTCCAAATGAAACCCATGTATGATTATTCAATGTTTCAACAGAAAATATATTATTTTCTAAAGGACCATCAGGCTTTAGATATGAAAAGCCATTATTACTATTTTCAATTACCAAAACACCTTTTTCTTCTGTAGCAATATATGTTTTGTTGTTTTTTATAATTCCATCATTGAAGATTGTCATATGTGTTTCAGATTCAAAAAGATTTAATATTTGAGATAAATCATCATTGTAAATGATACAATTATCGTCTGAAATAATAATAATTTTTGAGTCATTAATACTAACATTTTTTATTTCATTTTGTAATGTCAATAAAGTAATTATTTCTTCATTTTTTATACTCATTAAATTAAAATCATCATAGAATAATATATTGTTTTCATTTATCAATAACTCATATATGTTGCCTGTATAAATTGCTTGCCAACTGTTAAAGTCAATTAAATTAGATTCTAAATTTGCTCTAAAAATTCCCAAATCCGGACTCGATGCATAAATATAATTTTCATCAACAATGGTACTACTTATATTGAGCATTGAAGCAAAGTCACCAATATAATATGTATCACCAAATTCAAATGCATTTATATCATAGACAGATATTCCATAGCCGGTTGAGATTAATAACCCCTCTCCGTTTTGATAAAAATGATTTATTTTTTTTCTGTCAGCAGGAATTGTAGGCTTATTTAATATATCATATATATTAATTATTGAATTTGAATTTAAATTAATAATCTGTAAGAATCCACTACTATATCCTATTGCAATAAGATTATTGTTTTCAGAGTGATAAAAAGCTGAAATTTCATCTCCAGATAATTCATTTAATGTATCAAATTTTTCTATTTGAGAATTAAAAATATTATATGAAAAAATCGAATTGTATGAAGCAAAATAAATCTCATTTACACCTTCAGCAATTGAGGGTATTGAATTGTAGGAAAAATATGTTTCCCACCCAGGATATACTGATGAATTAGTTTCAATTGATAACTTGTTTTGTTGAGTATATAAAAGGGATACCGTAAAACAGAAAATGAAAAATAATCGGACCTTTAACATATAATACTAAGCAATTATGTCTAATAAACGACAAATATACCAGTATAATATGTATAAAGTAAAAAATTAGATTACTCCTTGAGCTAGCATAGCATCAGCAACTTTTACAAAACCGGCAATGTTTGCGCCTTTAACATAATTAACGTATCCGTTTTTTTGCTTTCCGTGTTCGATACATGAATTGTGGATATTCAGCATTATTTCACGGAGCTTTTGATCTACCTCTTCACGAGTCCAATTGTACCTCAAGGAATTTTGAGTCATTTCTAAACCTGAGGTTGCTACTCCACCAGCATTCGCAGCTTTACCCGGAGCAAACAATATTTTTGCTTTAAGGAAAACTTCAATTGCATCTTTAGTTGAAGGCATATTTGCACCTTCACTAACACATTTACATCCGTTATCGACTAGTATTTTTGCATCTTTACCATTCAATTCGTTTTGTGTTGCGCACGGAAGAGCTATATCACATTTTACAGACCAAGGAGTTTTACCTTTTTTGAAAACAGCTTTTGGATATTTTTTTACATATTCACTGATTCTTCCTCGTTTAATATTTTTTAGATACATTATAAATTTTAATTTTTCCTCATCAATTCCTGATGAATCATATATATAGCCTGATGAATCAGACATTGTCAATACTTTTCCTCCAAAATGTAATATTTTTTCAGCAGCATACTGTGCAACATTTCCTGATCCTGAAACAACTACTTTTTTCCCCTTGATGCCATCATTCTTCTGAGCTAACATGTCCTGAACAAAGTATACTGTACCATAACCCGTCGCTTCTGGTCTAATTAATGAACCTCCCCATGACATACCTTTTCCTGTCAAAACTCCGGTAAACTCGTTCGCAAGTTTTCTGTATTGACCATACATGTAACCAATTTCTCTTCCACCAACTCCTATGTCGCCAGCCGGTACATCTGTATTTGGTCCAATATGCCTATATAATTCAGTCATAAATGCTTGACAAAATCTCATTATCTCATTTTCGCTTCTACCCTTTGGATCAAAATCACTACCCCCTTTGCCGCCACCCATTGGTAAGGTTGTTAAACTGTTTTTAAAAACCTGTTCAAAGGCTAAAAATTTTAAAATACTCATATTCACTGAAGGGTGAAACCTTAACCCTCCTTTATATGGACCAATAGCTGAATTCATTTGAATTCTATATCCTCTATTTACCCATATTTCACCTTTGTCATCAACCCACGAAACTCTAAATGCTAGAGCTCTTTCAGGCTCACACATTCTCATCAAAATATTTTTACCGTGATAAATATCATTTTCTATAATGTAAGGAATAACCGTTTCTGCAACTTCTTCAACAGCCTGCATAAATTCTGGTTGGTGTCCATCTCTTTTTCGAACGATGTTTAAAAAAGCGTCAATCTTTCTTTTCATAATTGATAATTTTCCTAACCTATAGTAGGCCGAAATTAAATATTAAATAAAATTAGGGATTTAAAATTTTTGTTTTACCAAAAAAAACTAGAATAATTAACAATTTTATAAAAAAGCATTTTTCAAATCATCAATTAAATCATCAATATCCTCGATTCCTACGCTTAATCTAATTAAAGAATCTGTAACTCCAGATTTTTCTCTTTCCTCTACAGGAATACTAGCGTGTGTCATGGTCGCTGGATGTCCACACAATGATTCAACTCCTCCAAGGGATTCTGCTAATGTAAATAAATGCAGTTTTTCTAAAAATTTTATAGTTTGTTCCTTATTGAAATCTTTAATTCTAAACGAAAGCATTCCACCAAAACCTGACATTTGTTTTTTTGCAACATCATGATTTTTATGAGAATCTAAACCAGGCCAATATACTTTTTCAACCATTTCATGGTTATTTAAAAAATTTGCAACCTTATGTGCATTTTCACAATGTCGTTGCATTCTTACATGTAGTGTTTTAATTCCCCTCAATGTTAGAAAACAATCTTGTGGACCTGGAACTGCACCACTTGCATTTTGAATAAAATATAATTTTTCAGCAATTTCATCATCATTCAACATTAAAGCACCTAGTACAACATCACTATGTCCAGCTAAATATTTAGTGGCAGAATGCATTACTATATCAGCACCTAAATTTATAGGATTTTGTAAGTAAGGAGATGCAAAAGTATTATCGACTACCAATAGTAAATTTTTTGCCTTACTAATTATTGAAAGCGCTTCAATATCAAAAATATTTATCATTGGGTTTGTAGGAGTTTCAGCCCAAATAACTTTGGTGTTTTCGTTAATTAATGATTCTACATCAGAAACATTATGCAAAGATGTAAAATGAAATTTTACTCCATATTTTTCAAAAACCTTTGTAAATAAACGAAAGGTGCCGCCATATAAATCATTAGTACTTATTACTTCATCACCAGGACTAAGTAATTTGATAATTGCATCAATTGCAGCTAAACCAGATGAAAAGGCGACTCCATATTTTGCATTTTCAAGACTTGCAAATGAATTTTGTAGAGCTGTTCTTGTTGGATTATGGGTTCGCGAGTATTCAAAACCTTTGTTAACACCAGGACTTTTTTGAGCATAAGTAGATGTTTGGTAGATTGGCTGCATAACCGAATTAAAAGCAGGATCAATTTTTTGTCCTCCATGAATTGTTTTGGTGTTAAATTTCATAATTCTAAAAATTAATATAAAGCATAATAGCTCCAAAACAAAAGTATAGATTATCTTTGCAGAATTCAATAAATTTTATGGATAAAAGAATCCTAGCTCTTATAGCAGCTTTACTAGCAACCTCAATTTTTGGATTAAATTATACAATCGCTAAAGAGCTAATGCCAAATGTATTATCCCCTAACGCGCTATTATACTGTAGGGTTCTAGGAGCTGCAGTTCTTTTTTGGTTTATATCATTTTTTTTAAAATGGGAAAAAGTAGAAATTAAAGATTTTAAGCTAATTTTTATATGTTCAATTTTTGGAATGGGCTTAAATATGATTACAGCATTAAATGGCTTATATAATTCAACACCAATAAATGGTGTAATCATCACAACTCTTGCTCCAATTTTTATTTTTCTTATTTCTGTAATCTTCATAAAAGAAAAAATTACCAAGAAAAAATATTTGGGTGTTTTTATCGGGTTTTGTGGAACATTAACCCTAATACTACTCAATGAAAAAACTGTAATTAATGCCCCCAATATAAACCTTGGGAATTTTTATTTTTTAATAAATAGTGTTTCATATGCGCTTTATTTTGTTTTGGTTAAGCCACTTACTAAAAAATACAATATGATTACAATAATGAAGTGGCTATTTCTATTTTCCATATTTATTAATATGCCGTTTGGGCTGATTGAGTTTACCAAAATAAATTGGGTTGAAATTTCTGGAACTTCTTTACTTAAAGTATCTTATGTGGTAATATGTACTACATTTTTGGTCTATTTGTTGAATTTGTACGCCTTGAAAAATTTAAAAGCTTCAACAGTAGGGATGTTTATTTATCTCCAACCAGTAATAGGAATTTTATTTGCTATCTATCGAGGAGCTGATAAATTAACATTAGCTGATATAAGTTCTGTTCTTCTTGTTTTTACAGGAGTATATTTAGTTTCTAAAAAAACCAGCAAAGCAACTTAAAAATCTATTCATATATTTGCTTAATATATGATTAAAAATGATTAAGTCCATGACTGGCTATGCCAGTGAATCTTTCATAATTAATTCAACAAAATTCATTGTTGAAATAAAATCTGTTAATAGTAAAATATTAGATTTAAACATACGATTCCCTCATTTTCTAAAAGCTTATGAAAATGATCTAAGGAAAGAAATTTCAAATAAACTTCACAGAGGAAAAATAGAACTTAATGTTAATTCTGAAATAGGGGCAAATACAGACGAAATAAGTATTAATAAGGAAATTATCACCAACTATATTCAACAACTTAAGCAATTGAATGACATTAACTCAGATGAAAAAGACTATTTGAAAATGGCGATGAGACTACCAAATGCATACTCATCAAAATCAATTGAGTTGAATAATACTGAGATTAATAATATTATTGATAAAATTTCAATAGCTATAAAAAACCTCAACGATTATAGGGCTAAAGAAGGTTCAGAAATGGAAAAAGATTTCAGAAATAAAATTTCTGTAATTAAAGAGTCCTTAGGCAATATTGAAAAAATTGAAAAGGATAGAATATCAAAAAAGAGAACTAAATTACTTGATGAGTTCAAAAGAATTGAATTAGAGATTGATAATAATAGACTTGAACAGGAAATGATTTATTATCTTGAAAAATATGATATAAATGAAGAAATAATCAGGTTAAAAAGTAATATTTTAATTTTTGAAGACACCTTACATTCAAACGAACCGGTAGGCAAAAAACTTGGATTTATTTGTCAAGAAATTGGTCGCGAAATAAATACAATTGGTTCAAAAGCAAATGATGCAAATCTTCAAAAGCTTGTTATTGAAATGAAAGATAACCTAGAAAAAATTAAAGAAAACATTTTAAATATTCTTTGATGAATAATTCAAAATTCATAGTGATTGCAGCTCCCTCTGGCTCAGGAAAAACAACGATTGTTAACAAGCTACTTAAAGAGAAAAACCTAAACTTATCTTTTTCAGTTTCAGCAACATCAAGAGCGCCTAGAAATAATGAAGTAGATGGATTAAATTATTTCTTTTTGAGTAAAGATGAATTTATTAAAAGAATTGAAAACAAAGAATTTATAGAATGGGAAGAGGTCTATGAAAACACCTACTATGGAACACTAATCTCAGAATTAGAAAATTCATCACAAAAGAATTTAATTTTTGATATTGATGTTGTGGGGGGGTTAAATATTAAGAAAAAATTTCCAAAACAAACAATTACAATTTTCATTAAACCGCCAAGTATAAATGAACTTGAAACAAGATTAATAAATAGAAATTTGGACTCAGACTCTAGTATAAAAACTAGAATTAATAAGGCTAAAGATGAAATATTATTAGCGGATAAATTTGATTACATTGTTGAAAACAATATTCTTGAGACAAGCTATAGTAAAGTATTAGAATTGGTTAATAGTTTCATAAATGAGTAAAGAAAAGATAGGTTTATTTTTTGGCACGTTTGATCCTATTCATAATGGACACTTAAGAATTGCCAAATATATTACTGAAGAAAAATTAGCTGATAAAGTTTGGCTTGTAGTAACTCCTGAAAATCCAATAAAAGTTGGAAGTAAAATATCTAGTTTTAATCATAGATTTAATATGGCTAAAATTGCAACTGAAAATTACGATAATATAATACCAAGTGATTTAGAAGTTAATTTAAAAAAACCTAATTATACTATCGATACATTGGAATACATTTCAAACAAACTAAAGGATATCGAATTTAGTTTAATTATTGGGGAAGACAATTATAAAATTTTTGATACTTGGAAAGATTATAAAAAAATAATTAATAAGTATAAGATCTTTATTTATCCACGAAAAGGAACACTAAATGAAAATCTGCACATAATTAATGAAAACACAATGTATATCGGAGGTCCAAGAATTGATTTGAGCTCGACTAATATTAGAAAAATCGTTTCTAATAATTCTGACCCAAAAGATTTAATTTCTAACAAGGTTATGGAATATATAAATAGTAATAAATTATACCAATGAAAGAAGCCAAATTGAAATTTGGAGTAATAGGAAGTGGAAGCTGGGCAACTGCATTAATTAAAATTCTTTCTGAAAATAATAATGATATAAACTGGTATATCAGAAATACAGAAAATATAGAATTCATAAAAGAGAATTCTCATAATCCAAACTATTTAAGCTCCGTAGAGCTTAATTTAAAAAAATTGAAATTTTCTGCAGAAATAAATGAAGTTGTAGAGGCTTCTAATGTAATTATTATAGCTGTTCCTTCTGAGTATGTAAATGATGAGATGAAAAAAATTGATTTGGATATTTCAAAAAAAATAATAATATGTGCTCTCAAGGGGCTTGTCCCAGAAACCAATCTCTTATTTGGTGAACACATGCAAAAACATTTTGGTATTTCACCTAATAAGTTTTTGGTAATTGGAGGTCCTTGCCATGCAGAAGAAGTTGCATTAGAAAAACTATCATATCTTACCATTGGCTCTTCAAACTTAGAATTATGTAAAATTATCTCCGAAAAATTTAGCTGTAAGTATATAAATGTAAAAGCATCTGATGATGTTATTGGAATTGAATATGCTAGTATGCTTAAAAATATATTTGCGTTGGCTGTTGGTATTTCCAATGGTTTAGGATACGGAGATAATTATCAAAGTGTATTGATGAGTAATTCTATAAAGGAAATGAAAAGATTTATTTCAAAAAGACATAAAATTAAAAGAAATATAAATAATTCGGCATATCTAGGTGATTTACTGGTCACGGGATATTCGTCTTTTTCAAGGAATAGAATGTTTGGGAATATGATTGGTAAAGGTTATACTGTTAAAGCAGCTCAACTTGAAATGAAAATGGTTGCTGAAGGATATATTGCAACAAAAAAAGCATATCTGCTTAATCTTGATTCAAAGAAAAAAGCTAAAACACCTATCATTGATGCAGCATATAAAATTCTATACGAAAAGAGAAGTGCAAAAAAAATATTTAAAGATTTAAGCGATATAATATCTTAAAATGAAGATTTAAATTGATCTAAAAATCTCACATCATTTTCACTAAGTAATCTTATATCATCAATTTGATGAAGTAGTAAAGCAATTCTATCAATCCCCAGCCCAAAAGCAAATCCAGAATATTCATTAGGATCAATTTTACAATTTTCTAAAACATTTGGATCAACCATTCCACAGCCCATAATTTCAAGCCAACCAGTTCCTTTAGTCATCTTATAATCAGTTTCATTATTTAAGCCCCAATAAACATCAACCTCAGCACTAGGCTCGGTAAAAGGAAAATAGGAAGGTCTAAGCCTAATTTTTGACTTTCCAAATAATTGGGTTGTAAAATATTCTAATGTTTGTTTTAAGTCTGCAAAGCTCACGTCTTTATCAATGCATAGTCCTTCAATCTGATGAAAAAAACAATGAGAACGAGCAGAGATTGCTTCATTTCTATAAACTCTTCCAGGTGATATTGTTCTTATAGGAGGTTTATTATTCTCCATGTATCTAACTTGAACAGAACTTGTATGTGTCCTAAGCAAAAAATCAGGGTTTTTTTCTATAAAAAATGTGTCCTGCATATCTCTTGCTGGGTGATGTTCTGGAAGGTTCAAAGCGCTGAAGTTATGCCAATCATCTTCAATTTCTGGCCCCTCACTAATTGTGAAACCTATATTAGAAAAAATATCAATTATTCTGTTTTTAACTACAGAAATAGGATGGCGAGATCCAATATTAATTGGATCACCAGGTCTTGAAATGTCATTTATTTTTTTATTTTCAGAAGATTTAGAGCTACTCTCTTTAAGGGCTTCTACTTTATCCTGAGCTAGATTTTTTAATTCATTTAATAAACGACCAGCGTTTTTCTTTTCAATACTATCTAATGATTTAAATTCAACAAAATATGAATTTAATAAACCTTTCTTTCCCAAAAATTTTATTCTAAACTCCTCTATTTCAGCAATTGAATCAGACGTGAAATCTTGAATCTCCTGAATATCTTTTTTTATTTTATCCTCCATAATGATCTATTCTCAAATTTATGAAAACTTAATTAATATAATTTGATTTAATAAAATAGTTAATAATTGCTTTTTTCATGAGAATTGTTTGCTCTCCTGGCTTTAGATTTGGTAATTTTTTAATTAGCTTATAGTGAGGCCAGCCATCTTCGTCTATAAAATCAAATTCATAATATCCATAATCACTTAATAATTTACAAACAGCTATATGTATAACCTCCATTTTCCTTTGCTTGTTAAGTCTTTTTTGAAATTGACCTAATTCCTGTAATCCAATCAAAAAAATTATTGAATCTAAATCGATTATTTGGTCTTCTGAAAAATCAACAGAAAGTTTATTTTTTAAATTATCCCACTTTATTTTTAACTCAGATTTCAATGCTTAACTTTATTGCAATATTAACTTTACTAATATAAAGAAGTTAATATTTATTAAATTAACTTCAATGAATATTTTATTATGAGTTACCTAGATCTTTTTTTCGGATTAATAATTGCCTGGGGAGCTTACAGTGGTTTCTCAAAGGGATTAATAAAAGAATTAGCTTCAATAGTAGGAGTTATTGCGGGGATATTCTTAGCAAAAAATTTCTACCCATACTTAGATTTAAAACTAAAACCGATTTTTGAATCTGACGCAAATTTTATTTCCATTCTTTCAGCTACAGTAATTTTTTTGATAACAATTATGCTGTTCAAAATTATTGCTAAAATTTTAACAAAACTCTTAAAAATAATTGCACTTGGATTACTAAATAGAATTATTGGATCTGTTTTCGGAGTTATAAAAACTATCCTTCTTTTATGTATTGTGGTTTTTATATTTTCAAATATTAATAGGCTAATAAGTATAATTGAAGCAGAAAAACTTAACCAATCTTTTTTTTACCCAAAAATTGAAAAAATCAATAATCTAATAATTGAAAGTAATTATAGGGAAAATGGTAATGAGGAATGATGAAGATCTATTACCAGCTTTCCATCATTTAATTTATAACCAAATGTAAATTCCACCTTTACTACATTGTCTGAACCATCCTTGAAAAAGTAATTTCCCATTGCAATAGCTCTACTATCTTCTATAATATATCCTGAATTTTCAAAATTTACATCAACCCAGGGCTTCATAGCAAAACCATCATCTTCAGAACAAAAAGAATCATCTCCACCTAAGAAATATGATAATGCCATTTTAAATGTTGGTCTAAATTGTTCAACAGATGCTTTTGTCGGTTTGAATAATACATCATGATTTTCAAAATCATACATTTCATTTAAAAATGAAGTAGTGTATTGAATGCACTCCGAATTGTTATGCTTTAAACTTCCGATTCTTATAATTCCTTCGCCCCATTTTTTTTGAGCTTCATGAATTAATTCTTTTGTTATCATATTATCTTAATTTCTTTATTATTAATCCAGCCTTCTTGACCATTTACTAATTTTATTTTTACCCATTCTTCATTGAAACTATCAATGATCTTTACTTTAGTACCTAGATGCAAATTAAGTAAATTCTCACTTCTTTCATTTGGCTCTGCTTTTATTTCAGTTTTTGTTGAAAAGATAATTGCATATTGTTCAACATGATTTTTTTCATAGGCATGAAAGCTAATCTTCAATATAGTGCCAACTAGAATAAATAAAACGAATAAAAAAGTAAATAAAGCTCTTTTAAAATTAGGTTCTTTTGAAAAGAAATATAAGACAAATATAATAAGAAACAGGAATGATAAAATTATTGATATGTAGCTCCATGTAGAAAAACTCAGAGCATTTGAAATTTTATTTAATTGACTTTCGATAAAAGGTTCTGGGATCTTTGTTATATCATCAATAATTGCATTGTTAACCATTTTTAAATTATTGATTGCGTCTTTGTCATTAAAATTAAGTTTCAACGATTTTTCGTAAAACAATATACTGTTTGCTATATCATTTAATTTATAAAACGAGTTTCCAAGATTAAAGTAAAGTTCGGCCGAATGAAATCCTGAATCTAAAATTTGATAATATAGATCTATTGATTTTTCATATTTTGATTCATTATAAAGATTATTGGCCTCGGTGAATTTATCGTTCAAATCAGAAAAATCAAGCTGATCTTGACTGTGAAGATTATTTGAGAAAATCATCACAAAAAGAATAAAGACTACATTATGTAAATATTTTAATATCATTATCTAATATTTTTCAAGCTGCTCAATAAATTGTTTTGTCTTATTATAATCATCGCTCATTGCATCTATATTTAAAGGAGTGTATCTGGCAAGTTGACAATTTTCAAAAATCTCAAATAATAAATCAACTGTATTTTTTTCTACATTCATTTGCTCAAGCTTAATTTGAATAACTTCATTTTTAAAATCAGAATTCTTAATTGTTAGCTTTGTCTTTAAGTATATTGTTAATGCTTTGTCAATAGATTCATAGAATTTTTCTTTGTTTCCAATTAGGACCTTTGACTCATCTAATAGTTTATTTGTTTTATTTCGGGCAAGCTTTAATTCGTCAATCTTTTTTGAGTTATAGTTGCTAATAAACTTAGTTACAATTATAATTATAAAACAGATTATTAATGGTGTAATTAGTAAAATCCAATAGAAAATTGAATTAAAAAAAATACCCTCGTTTACTTTTGAAAATTTTGTTTTGGTTTTAAAGGATGAGAATTGACTCTCAGATAATTGAATTTTATTTGTTTTAATATTCTCAGAGTTATCCTCGGAATCTAAGGAAGATTTGTAAACTCCTTCAACATCGATAAAAATCGGATCTGAATAAATGGTTTTATAATCTTCTAACTCAGGATCAAAAAACGAAAATTTTGTTTGTGGGATTGTATACTTTCCAGGGTTATTGGGCACAACTGTATATTTATTGTTTATTTTACCCTTAATTCCGTTAGATCTAACCGAAACATTTGATATTTTTTCGGGCTCGTATACCTCTAACGATACTGGTAAAGATATCTTTGGATCATCAAATAAATTAAAATTACCTTTTCCAGAAACAATCAAACTTAATTGAAATGCCTCATCTAATAACAATTCTTTTTTATCTGATTTAATCTCAAAATTAAAGTTCCCAACAGCACCAGAAAAATCCAATGGCTTATTGTTAAGTGGTAATGGCTTAACATCAATAGTTGAGCTTCCAGAGGAAACAGTTTTGTTTACACTAGATGATAAAAGATTTCCAAAAAAATCTCTCCTGTTTGAAGGAACCTGAACAGAAATATCTAAAGTTAATGGCTCAATTTTTAACTTACCTGTTTTCTGAGGATACAATAATGTTCTTCGTAATACAACATATCTGTAAGGTTCACCTTTATATGTGCCATTTTGAACATTCAGTGACTTAATATCTATATTATTACTCCAAAAATCAGCATATCTTGGAGCTTCCAATTCTCTCCAATTATCAACCCCAGTATCTGGCGCAACATAAAGCTTATATATGACTGAGACTGCCTCATTTAAAAAAGGATTACTATCGGATAACTCCGCAACTAAGTGTATCTTTTTATCTGCAATGTAATTTGGATCATTAGGATTTGTTGGTTTATCAACGGCGGATGTTACAATAATTTGAACGGGAAGAGTTTTATAAATTTCTCCGTCAACTTCAATGGAGGCCTGACCAATTTCAAAAGAGCCTTTTTCAATTGGAGATAAAAAATATGAATAGGTTTTAGAGTATGATCTTTTACCGTTAATCCAAGAATTTCTGATTGATTGGCTTGGACCTCCAACAATTCTAAAGTTTTCAAAAGTTGGGGGTATAAAATTGTCACCATCTTTGTCAACCGAAAACTCTACTTTAACTCTTTCATTTAAACCCAATTGATTCTTACTCAATTTTGTGGTAAAATTTACTTGTGAAAAGGCTGAAAAGCCAATCAGGAAAACAATTATATTTATAAATTTATTTCTAAACATTACCAGTCTTTTTCAGAAACAACTTTTGTGCCTTTTTGTTTCTTATCATTCACTTTTGCTTGAACTTTCTTTTCAGCATTTTCCATAGCCTTCAATAAATTTTTAATCTGTTGGGGAGAAAGTTTTGATTGTTGGTTCTTGTTTTCTTTAGGTTTCTCAGACTTATTATCATCCTTGTTTTGATCGTCTTTATTCTCACTATCCTTATTCTGATCATCTTTATTTTGATCGTCTTTATTCTCATTGTCCTTATTCTGATCATCTTTGTTTTGATCGTCTTTACTCTCATTATCCTTATTCTGATCATCTTTGTTTTGATCGTCTTTATTCTCATTGTCCTTGTTCTGATCATCTTTGTTTTGATCGTCATTTTGCTGTTCCTCTTCACATTTCTTAGCCAGTGCTAAATTGTAACGAGTTTCATCATCGCCGGGGTCATTTCTCAAAGCATTTTTATACGCTAATACTGCTTCTGAACACATTTCTTTTTTCATTAGAGAGTTGCCCAAATTGTGAAAAGCTTTGTGTTTTTCGGATTTATTTTTTGCAAGTTTGGTTGATTCTATTTGTCTTGAAATTGCTTCGTCATATAGACCTTCGCTGTAATATTTATTAGATAAATTGAATGTGGCTCTTAAGTCACTTAGTGAATCGTCAATAGCAACTCTAAAATTCTTTTCAGCTTCCTCAAAGTTGTTTTCAATAAGCTTATTTCCTTTGTTATAAAATTTAGCATAATTTTCTGACTGAGAATAAATATTATTTGATGCCAGAATGAAAATAAAAAAGCAAAAAAGTATATTATTTTTCATTGAATAAATTTAAGTTTTTTAACCATATAGTTTTACCATCTCTCATGAAAATATCGATAACTATCAATACAAATCCAATTAAGATAAACCACTGAAATTGGTCTTTAAATTCAGAAAATTTTTGTGTATCAAATTCTTTTTTTTCAGTGTTTTCTAAAATTTCAATTACCTCATTTATCACATTTTCAGTTACAGAGCCATCTATGTATTTTCCTTTGGTTTTATCAGAAATATTTTCAAGATAATTTTTATTAAGTTTTGTAATAACCACCTCCCCATTGATATCTTTTTTATAGCTCATTACAATTCCATTTTTTTTAATTGGAATGGGTGAGCCCTTTTCTGTTCCGACACCAATCGAGTAAATAATAATATTATTTTTTGCAGCTAAGTCTGCCATTTCATAGGATAAATCATTATGATCCTCTCCATCTGAAACAATAAATAATAACCGCTCTGTTGACTGGTCTTTATCAAAATAAGTAGAAGATAATCGGATAGCTTCATCAATGGCAGTACCTTGTGATGAAAGCATATCAGTATTCATATTTTGCAAAAACATTTTAGCTGATGAATAGTCAGTGGTTAATGGTAGTTGAGGAAAAGCCTTGCCAGCATAAGCTACAATACCAATTCTGTCACCACCCAGATTATTTA
Source organism: uncultured Bacteroidota bacterium (assembly GCA_902518355.1). Lineage (GTDB taxonomy): Bacteria > Bacteroidota > Bacteroidia > Flavobacteriales > Flavobacteriaceae > MED-G13. The sequence continues at coordinate 26,041 of CABYFY010000007.1, forward strand.
TAACTTGGCCTACTAGCTGCTTAGATTTTTCTATTCTACTAGGAGCTATATCTTCAGCAAGCATACTTTTAGAAACATCCACTGCAAAAACTATATCAACTCCTAGTCTTTGAAAAGTCTCAATCTTAGTTCCAATTTTAGGATTAATCATAGCGATTATAAACATTGAAATCCCAACTATCATAAAAAATATTTTTATGATAGGTTTTAGATTTGAAATGTTTGGGCTTAATCTTTCCAAATTGGACTTTGAGAAAAATAATTTCTGAGTTTTTATTTTCCAAGCTCTGTCAAAAATAAACAGTATGCTGATTAAAATAATCAATAAAAACAACCAAGACCATGATATGTTTTCTAATTCATACATTATATAAAACTTCTTAGTATTGTTAATTTCATAATCATCTCAAATGCAATTAATATAATTGCAGGTAGAAGGAAGTATCTAAACTTCTCGTCAACTGAATAATATTTAAACTCCTCTATCTCTGTCTTTTCTAACTCATCAATATCTGAATAAATTTCTTTTAGTGTTTCATTGTCTGTGGCTCTAAAATATTTTCCTCCGGTCATTTCAGAAATTTGAGTAAGTAAGTTTTCGTCAATTTCAACCTGAACATTTGCATAATTAAATTTTCCTCTTGCATCAATACCAACCGGGGATAATGCAAGACCATTTGTTCCCAATCCTATAGAATATATCTTAATTTGAAATTCTTTTGCTAACTCAGCTGCTGTTATAGGGTCAATAAATCCTGCATTATTTACTCCATCAGTCAAAAGAATAATTACCTTGCTTTTAGCCTTACTGTCTTTTATTCTATTTACGGAAGTTGCTAGTCCCATTCCAATTGCGGTTCCACCTTCAATAATATTATTGTATTTTATCTCCCTAAGAGATCTTAATGTTATATTCTTATCAGACGTGAGCGGAGTTTTTGTATAACTTTCACCAGCATATTCAACCAGCCCTATTCTGTCTGAAACTCTATTTTTAATAAATTCGTCAGCAACATTTTTTAATGCATCAAGCCTGTTTGGTTTTAAATCTTTTGCCAACATACTTGCAGAAACATCAATTGCCATTATTATATCGATACCACTATTTGTTTTTACTCTAGTTGATGTATCAATTACTTGTGGTCTTGCTAGAGCAATAATGACTAATATTAATGAAATCAACCTTAAAAATTTGAATGTTGATTTTAGTTTTGAATAGAAGTTTCCTGAATCACCAAAGGCTTCTGAATTAGAAAATTTAATCGAGTTTGTTAAATTATCTCTCTTTAGGTAATTCCATAAGACTATTAAAGGAATAATAGCCAATAAAATAAAGTACTCTGGATTTAAAAATTCTAAATTCATTTTTCTTCTTCTTTTAATACTTCAATTGACTTAATAATTCTTTCTCTAATCTCATCAACATATCTTTTTTCATGTGTTAAAAGAATTGCTGTTTTAAATCCTGTTTCTGTTAAAAAACCAATAACATTATAATTTCCAGATTTATACTTCTTATCACTTATTTTAAAATCTGAAGTTCCTGAAATAAGTAGACCTTTTCCTTTATTGTTTGTTTCAAATTCCTCATACTTAACAAATATATTTTGAAGTCCCCTACTTTCTAAATTATCCAAACTTGACTCTAAAATTGATTGGAAATTTTGTGGTTCTATCTTCGTTTGAGAAGAATAGTTTGAGACAAAAAATTCAATAGATTGATTTGAATTCGAGAAATAAAATTGAGATTCCATTTTATAATCATCATATAAAAACTCATTATCGTTATTTAATCTTACTAAAGCATCAGGAGTTTCAGCAAATATTCCAGGAGACCCATATTCGGATTTTACCCAAATTTTATTTAGCAATCTAAGATTCTTATTAAATGTTATCCTATCTAACGAATATTGAAAACCATTTATAAAACCTGAAAAAATAAATAATAAGAAAATTAAAGAAGCTGCTGAAATTGAAACAATTTTTAGTCTTTCATTTCTCAACTTCTTCTCTGCTTGTTTTTGATAATTTAAATTTTTTAGTTTTTCTTCTTCACTGGGTTCAGGCAGTAATTGTGAAAAAAGTTGAACCTCTTCATTAATTATGCTAAGGTCATTTTGAATAATATTTTTTTCAGGAATAAATTTTGCAAACTTTACCAAGTCTGCTCTTTTAAAAACATCTTCAATTCTATTGATAGATTTCTTTGAAATATTAAAAGAATTTATATCGCTTAAGTTTTCTAGTTTTAAGATTAGCTCACCTGTAGTACTTTCTAAGGCTCTTTCATATACTTCTTTTTCAAAAAAACTTCTTAATGCATATGTTAATTCAGAATAAAACAACTTAATATCTAATTTCGAATCAAGATTAATTTTTTCTAAATCACTTAATCTTTTCTTAATTAATTCAATAGGTCTTAATGCAGGTTTAATATTTAATAGTGGATTAAAAAAATCGACAAGTTGTCTTCTGAAAAAAAGTAAAATCAGGATTAAAAAAAGAGTGAATAGAATAATTGGGTAATTATTCATTAAACGAAGTTTGAAAATTTCTAATGTTGAGAACTTATCGAATGATGGCTTTATATCGTAGAGACCTTGCTTACTAGTGTCAACTTCAACTAAATTAACTAAGATTTTTTTTGAGTCAGTAGAAAATAATTTATCTCCAATTTGAATCTTTATTTTTGGAATGATATATTCTCCTTCATCAAATGATGTAATACCGTATTTCTTTGAAAATAGAAAACCCTCTTCAACCTCAGTTGTATCAATCTGATATTCTGAAATTAATTCGAAAGGCACAAACGAAGTTGAATCTGGAAAAATAATATTTTCCACCCTTTCAGAACTGACATCAATTGTATAAATAAGTTCTTTTCCTATTAATGTTGAATCAGATTCAACAGAAGCAGTAACATTTTGTGAAATGGATGAAACGCTTTGTAAAAAAACAAAACAAATAATTAAAATATTTAGAAGTAGTTTCATCGACTTTTAAAATATTTTAATAATTTTTTTTGATAATCATCCTGCGTATTACATTCAATTATTCCAGATCCTGACCTTTTAAAATAATCCACAAACTCTCTCCTTTTGGAATTATAATATTCATGGTATTTCCTTCTGATTTTTTTTGAGCTGGTATTTACTGTAGTTCGTTTTCCGGTTTCATTATCATTTATATCAATAACACCTAAATTTGGAATAATTTCTTCGGTTTTATCATATATTCTAATTCCTGTAACATCATGTCTAGAGGAAAATATTTTAAGAGAATTTGAATAATCTTGAGCAATAAAATCAGAGATAATAAAAGCGATAGATCTGTTTTTTAAAATATTGGAGACAAACTTTAAAGGAACATTAATATCAGTCTTTTTACTCTTCGATTTAAATTCTAGCAACTCTCTAATAATTCTTAAGACATGAGATTTTCCTTTTTTTGGGGGGATGTATAATTCAACATTATCAGAGAATAAAATTAATCCAACTTTATCGTTGTTTTTAGTTGCTGAAAATGCTAAAGTTGCCGCTAATTCGGTAACATATTCATTTTTAAAGGCTGTATTAGATCCAAAAAAATTGGAGCCAGAAATATCAATAATTAACATCATTGTTAGCTCTCTCTCCTCCTCAAATACTTTTATAAATGTGTCGTTATATCTCGCTGTTACATTCCAGTCTATTGCTCTGACATCATCTCCGAATTGGTATTGTCTTACTTCACTAAAAGCCATACCCCTTCCTTTGAATGTAGACTGGTACTCTCCACCAAAGATGTGGTCTGATAATCTTTTGGTTTTGATTTCAATTTTTCTGACTTTTTTTAGAAGATCTTTTGTTTCCATTGTTAAGAGTTTATGGAACAGCTATTTCATTTACAATTTTTGTGATAATATCAATAGATGACATATTTTCTGCTTCGGCTTCATAAGAAATTCCAATTCTGTGTTGTAAAACATCAAACACCACTGCTCTTACATCATCAGGAATTACAAATCCTCGTCTATTTATGAACGCGTAACATTTTGCAGCTAAGGCAAGGTTAATACTTCCTCTTGGGGAAGCACCAAAAGATATTAGCGGTTTTAATTTTGATAAATTATATTTTTCTGGAAATCTAGTGGCAAAAATAATATCAAGTATATATGACTCAATTTTTTCATCCATATAAACTTCTCTCACAACTTTTTGCGCAGTCATAATCTTTTTAAGTGTCACTACGGGTTTTACCTTGCTTGCAGTATTTTCTAAATTTGCTCGCATTATTAATTTTTCATCATCTAATTCAGGATAGGTAATAACTGTTTTTAACATAAATCTATCTACCTGAGCCTCCGGAAGTGGATATGTTCCTTCTTGGTCAATTGGATTTTGAGTAGCCATCACTAGAAACGGCTCCTCCAACTTAAATGTTTCTTCACCAATTGTAACTTGTTTTTCTTGCATTGCTTCTAGCAAAGCCGATTGCACTTTTGCAGGTGCTCTATTTATTTCGTCTGCTAAAACAAAATTTGCAAAAACAGGACCTTTCTTAACAGAGAATTTTGACTGTTTCACATTATAAAGTTGTGTCCCGACTACATCAGCAGGTAAAAGATCAGGTGTGAATTGAATTCTACTGAAACTACCACTTATCGCCTTTGATAAAGTATTGATGGCAAGGGTTTTTGCTAAACCAGGGACACCTTCAAGTAATATGTGGCCTTTTGCAAGAAGACCTATTAAAAGTTTATCCACCATATTCTTTTGACCAACAATTACTTTATTCATCTCTGATCTCAACAAATCAATGAAAGCACTTTCTTTTTCTATTTTTTCATTAATTTTCTTTATATCAACTTTGTTTTCCATGACTAAAAATTATTATAACTTTAAAATTGGTTTTGCAAATTGGTAAATCATTATAAATATCTCTGTTAACATTAGGTTAAAAAAGACCATTTTTAACCAAATATTAACATTTTGAATAACTTAAAATTTAAGACTTGAAAACTATACTTATTACCGGAGCAACAAGCGGAATTGGATTAGCAGCTGCTAAAAAATTAGCAAATAAAAAAAATCAACTGATTTTATGTGGTAGAAGACAACGTAAATTAGATGAAATATCTGATGAACTTTCAAAATCTACAAACGTATTATCACTTAGCTTTGATGTTTCAAATAAAAATGAAGTAAGTAAACTTTTAAGTAATCTTCCAAAGGAGTTTTGCTCTATTGATATTCTTGTAAATAATGCAGGAAATGCTCATGGGCTTGATACAATTCAAGATGGTTCGCTTGATGATTGGGATAACATGATTGATAGTAATGTGAAAGGTTTGCTTTATGTTTCTCGTGTTATCATGCCAAAAATGATTGAACAAAAGAATGGGCATATAATTAATATAGGCTCTTTAGCAGGTAGGGAAGTTTATGAAAAGGGCAATATTTACTGCGCAACAAAACATGCGGTTAATGCTATTTCAAAAGCTATGAGAATTGATTTAAATAAAACAGGGATTAAAGTATCTGAAATTAATCCAGGACTTGTAGAAACCGACTTTTCAAATGTACGTTTCAAGGGAGATAGTAATCTGGCAGAAAAGGTTTATCAAGGTTATAAAGCTTTACAAGCAAATGATATTGCTGATATTGTCGAATTTGTCATAAATAGACCAAGTCATGTCAACATTGCAGATATTTTGGTACTTCCTCAAGCACAAGCAACAAGCTCAATTATATATAAGAAATAACATTTAAAAAAAAATTTATATTAATTTTAAATTATTATTAATTCTTGACTATGAGAATATTATTGATTTTTTTGTTGATTTTTTCATTTTCCTGTTCTGAAGATTCAGTGACCAATGATTCTGATAATAATGGGGGAAATACAGGAGATAATAATAACAATAATAATTCAGGCCCAAGCGGAAATGTATTTACATTTGGTAATTTAGATGTTCTTGGACAATGGGACTTTGACCAAAATAGAGGTCAAATAAATAATTTTAGTGGACCAAGAAAAAGAGACATTAATATAAATATAGCTCAACGAGATTATGATGATTCTCTGGATGTTGGAATTCTTAATTTATACCCTCCACTAAGCGGAATACTGGGTTCAAATGAAATAATCACATGTTATATCGGAAATTATGGCTATCTTCCAATATTTGAAGACTTCCAGGTCTCGTATAAAATTGCATATGAAGATGGTGAGTTTGGAGAAGAAGTATTTGAAACCTTCACAATTACAGATTCATTAGCACCTGTTGACTATACGACTTTTAGTTTTTCGACAACAGCGGATCTTTCTCAATTTGGATCTTACACGATAGAGGCAAGTACACATATGCCTGACGATATGGATGCTGAAACTGATACATTTACAAGAGTCGTAGAATCTTTAGAATTTACAGATGTATGTAACTTGCATTCTTTGATTCTAAACGAGAACAATACTTTCAATCTCTATACAACTAACGAAGAGGGTGTTAGCAATTATGTTATTTTAGGTTATTATGAGATAAATGAAGAAAATAACATGATTATATTATCTGTATCTGAATCTAGTGGTTCAATCACAGAAATCGGTGAAATATACGACGTTGAAATTGATGAAAATGGATTAATTACAGGAACTATAAATATTGAAGGGTTATGTGTTCAACTTGTTGAGGGTTATGAGGAAGAGAATTATTACACTGGTTTAACATACATACCAGACGAAAATTTAGAAGCTTACCTAATAGAAATTGGGATTGATAATGTATTGGATGGTTATATTTTTACAAATAGTGCTGAACAAGTTACTTCAATTGGTATTGAAGCTACAGATAATTGGGTACAAGGTGGTTCAATCGATTTTTGGGATTTTGAAAACAGATTTACTAATCGATTAACCAGCTTGGCAGGAATCGAAGCTCTTCCATCATTACAGCATATAAATTTAAGAGGTCAGAACTTAGACAGTATTAATATTAGTCAAAATACAGGATTAAGAAATTTCTATGCGAATTTTAACACATTTAACAAAATCGATACTAGTAATAATACACTTTTAGAGATTATTTCGATTGACAGTAATGAAGTAAATCCCGAACTGGATTTTTCAAATAATAATAACCTAAAGAGTCTTTCTATACCAATGTGTTATATTGACGGATATATAGGTGAAGGAGGTTTTTTAGATATTTCAAACCTTACTCAACTAGAATTTCTAGATCTTTACGATAATAATTTGACCTCAGTTGATATTAGTAATAATCCAAATTTAAATGAAATTCGCTTAAACTTTACATATAATATCACGACCATGGACTTTAGTAATAATTTGCTTTTAGAAAAAATTTTATTAAATCAAAGTAATCTTCAAGGGACATTAGATGTATCAATGTGTGAAAATCTTACAGAACTTAACGTTGCTCAAAATCCTGGTTTATCTTGTATAAAGGTTAGTGCATTTCAGCTAGATGCAATCAACAATAATGACCCAAATTTCAATTGGGAATTTGATAGTGGAGTTACTTTATCTTTGGATTGTAATTAAAGATCAAATTTAATTCCCTGAGCTAGTGGAAGATTATCTGTATAATTGATTGTATTTGTTTGTCTTCTCATATAGATTTTCCAAGCATCTGACCCTGATTCTCTTCCACCACCAGTGTCTTTTTCGCCACCAAATGCACCACCAATTTCGGCACCAGAAGTACCTATATTCACATTAGCTATTCCACAATCAGAACCTGCAGCAGACAAGAATCTTTCAGCTTCCTTTAAATTATTTGTCATAATTGCTGAAGACAATCCTTGTGTAACATTATTTTGAATTTCAATTGCATTAGTTACCGGTCCAGAATATTTAAGTAAATATAAGATTGGAGCAAAGGTTTCTTCTTGAACAATGTGAAAATCAGGTTTTGCCTCAGCTATAGCAGGTTTCACATAACAACCGCTTTCATATCCTTCACCTTCCAAAACACCACCTTCAACAATTATATTTCCACCTTCCTCAACTACTTTTTCCAAAGCTTTAGTGTACATGTCCACAGCTAATTTATCGATGACAGGTCCGACATGATTTGATTGATCAAGGGGATTTCCAATTTTAATCTGCTTGTAAGCATTTACAATTGCATCACGAACTTCATTATATATATCATCATGTATAATTAACCTCCTAGTTGAAGTACATCTCTGACCTGCGGTTCCAACTGCTCCAAAAACTGCACCCATTACAGTCATCTTAACATCAGCATCAGGGGTAACAATAATAGCATTATTGCCACCAAGCTCTAATAATGATTTCCCTAATCTAGACCCTACTTCACTTGCAACAATTTTTCCCATTCTAGTTGAACCTGTTGCAGAAATAAGAGGAATTCTCTTGTCTTTTGTCATGTATTCGCCAACTTTATAATCTCCGTTTATTAAACAAGAAATTCCTTCCGGTAAATCATTTTCTTTTAATATTTCAGCAATAATCTTTTGGCATGCAACTGAGCAAAGTGGTGTTTTTTCACTTGGTTTCCAAACACATACATCACCACATATCCAAGCTAAAGCTGTATTCCATGACCACACGGCAACTGGAAAATTAAATGCTGAAATAATTCCAACAATTCCAAGTGGATGATATTGCTCATACATTCTATGTCCAGGTCTTTCACTGTGCATAGTTAAACCATGTAACTGTCTCGAAAGACCAACAGCAAAATCACAAATATCAATCATCTCTTGAACCTCTCCTAAGCCCTCTTGAAAACTTTTTCCCATTTCATAGGAAACCAAAACGCCTAATGGTTCTTTTAAGTCTCTTAGTTTATTTCCAAACTGTCTTACGATTTCACCTCTTTGAGGTGCAGGGACTGTTCTCCAAAATTTAAAGGCAGACTGAGCGCTTTCGATTACCTTATTGTAATCTTCAAAAGTTGTCGTTGAAACAGTTCCAATCTCTTTTCCATCAACCGGGGAATAACTGCTAATCTTTTCTCCATCACTGAAATAATTACTTCCAGTTGATGTTCCGATATTATGATTTGATAGTCCTAATTCCTTAAGTGAGTTTTCGATATTCATGATAAATTATTTAACTTGACGAAGATAAGGATTTATTAATATTTATGGTTTATGAAAAAATATTTGTGTCTTCTAATTATTATACTTTTTAGCTGCAATAATCATGATGAAAACAAGATTGCAATTGTCATTCATGGAGGTGCAGGAATTATACTTAAAGAAAATATTTCCAAATCAAAAGAAGATTCAATTATTAATAAACTTGATGAAGCTATTTCAAAGGGATGGGAGTTATTAAAAAAGGGGCAATCTAGCGAAATGGCTGTCATTGAAACAATTAAAATATTAGAGGACTCTCCTTTATTTAACGCTGGTAAAGGAAGTGTATTTAATAATGAAGGAAAAGTTGAAAATGATGCATCCATAATGAAGGGTAATGATCTTAATGCTGGGGCATCATCCGGAACTTCAAATGTTAAAAATCCGATAACTCTTGCAGCCAATATTATGAATCATTCAGAACATGTTTTTCTTTCGGGTAAAGGGGCAGAAAACTTTGCAAAAAACAGAAATCTTGAGATTGTCGACAATGAATATTTTCACACGAAATTTAGATACAATCAACTCTTGAATAAAAAAGGTGATGATAAATATGGAACTGTTGGTTGCGTAGCAATTGATGTTAATGGTAATATTGTGGCAGGTACATCCACAGGTGGAATGACAAATAAAAAATGGGGTAGAATTGGCGACTCACCAATTATTGGTGCTGGAACTTATGCAAACAACAACACATGTGGTATTTCATCAACCGGATCTGGAGAATATTTTATAAGGACTGTTGCAGCGTATCAAGTTTCTTCATTATTAGAAAATCACAATTATGATTTAAGGAAAGCGATGTACAAGGTAATTCATGAAAAAATTGCAGCAATTGGAGGTGATGGTGGAATGATAGGTATAGATAAAAACTCAGATATATCAATGGAATTTAATACTCCAGGCATGTATCGAGCGTATGTCAACAAATATGGGGAAAAAGAAATTTTCCTTTACGAGAAATAAGCTATTTAATTTCTGAAATTTTAAGGGTGTTCACCATACCACTTTCCTTAACTGGCATTGAAGCAAGGTTTATTACCATATCACCTTTTTTTGCAAATCCTTTTTTATTTACAATCTCGTTAATTTCTTGAATTGTTTTGTCGGTTGAAACTGATCTATTATAGTAGAAGGCTTTAACTCCCCATAATAAATTCAACCTACAAAGTATTCTTTTATTAGAAGTGAAAACGATAATATTTGAATGTGGTCTCCACGACGAAACTTGAAATGCTGTATAACCACTTTGAGTTAACGTTGTAATTGCTGCAATTTTAGTTTCATTTGCTATTTGTGCAGCATGATAACATATAAACTTAGTAGTATATCTATTTGTTTTAATCTTGGGAGGCGACTCAGGAACGGAAATCATATCGGAATATTCAACACTTGTAATAATCTTCGAAATCTGAGTTACTACTTCTGCTGGATATTTTCCAACTGAAGTTTCAGCAGATAGCATTACAGCATCAGCACCATCCATGATTGAATTTGCTACATCATTCACCTCAGCTCTGCTCGGCTTGAGGCTGTCAATCATGCTTTCCATCATCTGTGTAGCGATGATTACAGGTATCCTATGTTTCTTAGCGAGGTACACAATTCTTTTTTGCAATAGTGGTACTTCTTCAGACGGAATTTCAATTCCTAAATCTCCTCTAGCAACCATTATTCCATCAGAATTTTGAATAATATCCTCTATATTTTTTATCGCCTCTGGCTTTTCTATTTTTGCTATGATAGGTATTTTTTCATCTGATTCTTTTTCGATAATTTTTCGAAGATTTATCATATCATTAGCATCTCTAACAAATGACAATGCAACCCAATCTAGCTCTTTGGAAATTGCATAAAGTAGGTCCTTCTTATCCTTTTTGGTTAAAGATGGGGTAGAGATCTTAGTATTTGGTAAGTTTACTCCTTTCTTAGAGGATAATTTTCCACCCTGAATATTTTTTAATTTTACCTCATCCTTTTTATTAGTAGAGATAACTTCAAAAATCAATTTACCGTCATCGACTAAGACCTTATCTCCTTTCTTAACATCTTTAGCAAAATCTTTATATGAAAGCGATGCTTTTTGTTTATTACCTATAATTTCTTTTTCTGTTGATAATTTAAACACATCTCCCTTTTTGAAAACCACACCATCCTCCATTTTTCCTACTCTAATCTTTGGCCCCTGCAAATCTGCAAGAATAGCAACATTAGTATCTAACTCCTTATTTAAGGATCGAATAAGCTCAACATGTCTATCAACCTCTTCATATGTAGCATGGGAAAAATTAATTCTAAATACATTAACTCCAGCTTTAATTAATCTTGACAGCACGGTTTTATTAGCACATCCTGGACCTAGTGTTGCGACAATTTTAGTTTTTTTGAATTTTATATAACTCATGAGAAAATTAAATTTTCTTTGTTTTCTAATCTATTCTCAGAAACAAATGAAGTAATTACTCCACTAATTTCTGAAATTTTTTTTAATACTTTGTCTACATAAGTCTTATTTGCAATATTTTCTATAATAAGAAAATAATCAACTGACTTTTGTTGGCTCAAAAGATTCATTTCATTGGAAGCCGTGTTTTCCTGACCAAATAAACTTAAATCTTCTTCAAGATTTTTTTCTGAAACTAATGACTTGTTAGAAAAGAATATCCACTTTAAATATTTTGTATCATCTAAATATTCATATTGCGAGTAGTTTGCATCTTGCTCTGCAAAATAGATATCATTGTTTTTCCTTTTTAAACCAATATTTAGTTTTTTATTTAAAAAAAATGCCAATCTAAATTCATCTAAGTCCGAATGAATTGCGATTAGATGATAATTTTCGGGAAATTGATTTAAGTTTAATTTATACTTATTCAAAATATGAATTTCTCTGTAAAGATAAGCTTATTCTATGAATTTTGATTTTGATATTTTAAAATATCTTCTTGAAACATGAAAAATGCTCTTTTCGAAGCTTTTTCCTCCGCTTTTTTCTTTGATGTATCTCTTGCTTTCGCTATTAGTTTATCATCAATTGATAATTTAACTGAAAAGTGTTTTATTGTATCGTTTCCAGTATCTTCAAAAGTTTCGTAATTATACAGCTTTTTGTTTTTTTGGCACCACTCAATAAATAAACTCTTGTAACTAATGATTTTATTTTTAAGTCTCTCTAAATTAACATGAGGATAAATCACACGATCAAATATGAATTTCTTACAATGAGAGTATCCACGGTCAAGAAATATAGCTCCAATAAGTGCTTCGAAGAGATTGCCATGTATATCATCTCCATAGTTTTCTTCGGAAATATTTGAATCAATAAACTGTAACAGATTTAATTCTAAGCCAAGTTCATTTAAATGATTACGGCTAACAATTTTTGATCTCATTTGAGTAAGATAACCCTCTGAACCAGTTGGGATATTTTTAAATAAATATGAAGAGATGATAGAGCTTAAAATAGAATCGCCCAGAAACTCTAATCTCTCATAGTTAACAGCTACTCCATTTAAATCTTTTTTGTTTGATGAACGATGGGTAAAAGCTCTCTTATAATACTTAAGTGATTTTGGGGTAAATTTTAAGAGATTTTTAATGGGTCGATAAAATGGGTCCTTTTTTAATTTTATTAATTCATAAAAATTAAAATTCATACTAATCCCATTTTTTAAATAATACACAAGCATTGTGGCCACCAAAACCAAATGTATTACTCATCCCAATTTTTGCATTCCTTTTTTGTGCTTTATTTAAGGTTAAATTTAACTTTGGATTGATATTTTCATCTATATTTTGATGATTAATGGTGGGAGGTACAATACCATTTTGGAGAGATAAAATAATCGAAATCGCTTCAACAGCTCCAGCGGCACCTAACAAATGTCCTGTCATTGACTTAGTCGAATTAATATTAATATTAGGGGCATGATCTCCAAAAATATAATCAATAGCTTTTAATTCAGCAACATCACCTAATGGTGTAGAAGTACCATGAGTGTTAATTAAATCAACGTCATTTATACTAACTTTTGAGTCATTTAAACAATTTTTTATTACAGCCTTTACACCATTTCCTTCAGGGTGAGGAGCAGTAATATGATGAGCATCTGATGACAAACCTCCTCCAAGAAATTCTGCATAAATCTTTGCACCTCTTGCCTTAGCATGTTCATATTCTTCAAGAATTAAAGCTCCAGAACCTTCACCTAACACAAAACCATCACGAGTAGAATCAAAAGGTCTAGATGCAGATTCGGGCGAATCATTTCTGGTTGAGAGTGCATGCATAGCATTAAATCCTGCCATTCCGGCAATATTTACACCAGCTTCACTGCCGCCAGTTACAATAACATCGCAATAGCCTAATCTTATATAATTCAAAGCATCAACCATAGCATTTGCACTTGAAGCACAGGCAGAAACAGTTGTATAATTTGGACCCATAAATCCATAATTCATAGAAATATAACCAGGGGTTATATCGGCAATCATTTTAGGAATGAAAAACGGGTTGAATCTAGGAGTTCCATCTCCTGAAGCATGGTCTAACATTTGGTTTTGAAAAGTTTCAATTCCTCCAATACCTGACCCCCAAATTACACCAACACGTAATTTGTCAATTTTTTCTAAATCTAAACCAGAGTCTTGTATTGCCTCTTCTGTTGAAACCATACCATATTGGGTGAATCTATCCATTTTTCTTTGTTGTTTCCTGTCAAGATGAAGAGAAACATCAAAGTCTTTTAATTCACAAGCAAACTTTGTTTTGAATTTTTCAGTATCGAAATATGTGATTGGGGCTGCACCACTTTTACCTTCAATAAGGCCAGTCCAAAAATCATTAAGATTGTTCCCAATTGGGGTGAGAGCTCCAAGACCAGTAACAACTACTCTCTTTAAAGCCATAAAAAAATATTATGAATTCTCTATATAAGAAATCGCTTGACCAACAGTTGCGATATTTTCAGCCTGATCATCTGGGATTTGAATATCAAATTCTTTTTCAAATTCCATAATTAATTCCACAGTATCAAGTGAATCTGCTCCTAGGTCATTAGTGAAACTTGCTTCGTTTACAACTTCACTTTCATCTACTCCTAATTTATCTACGATAATAGCTTTTACTTTTGATGCGATATCTGACATAACTTTGTTTTTTTAATTTATAATTTTGTTAAAGTGCAAAAATAAAAAACTTTATTTTAATTTAACTAATTCAAAAAAAAATTGTGAACATTAATTCTGATAAAAAAGTTAGTATTTTAATTTTTGCGTCTGGTAATGGATCTAATGCAGAAAATCTTATAACATACTTTAAAAAAAAGCACATAGAAATTAACTGGATAGTTGCAACAAATAACTCAGAAGCTGGAGTTATTGAAAGGTGTATCAAATTAAATGTTCCTTATTTCGTGATAAGTAAGGATGAACTGAATAAAAATAGCCTATTGGAAAAAATCAAAATGATTGACCCTTCATTAATTATTTTAGCTGGCTTTCTTTTAAAAATTCCCGAACAAATTATCGATTATTTTCCACAAAAAATTGTTAATATCCACCCTTCTTTGCTGCCCAAATATGGCGGAAAGGGAATGTATGGAATGAATGTTCATAAAAAGATTATTGAGAATAAGGAATCAAAAAGTGGAATTTCCATTCATTATGTAAATAAATATTATGATGAAGGGAAGCTTATTACTCAGAAAACTATCGAAATTAAATATCCAACAAATGCATTAAATCTTTCAAAAGAAATTCACAAGCTTGAAATGAAACATTTCCCTATTACGATAGAAAAACTACTTAACAACTTTAATAATGGTTAAACAAAAATTTTATGTTGTTTGGAAAGGAAATAATCCTGGGGTTTATCAATCGTGGGAAAAATGTCAGAATGAAATAAAAAATGTAAATGGCGCACTATTTAAAAGTTTTTCCAATCTAGAAGAGGCAAAAAAAGCTTACGATCAGGGTTATGAGGAATATAAACAAAGTTTAGATTATAAGAATGTTCTAGATGGTCCTGAGTTAAATTCAATTTCTGTAGATGCTGCCTCTAGTGGTAATCCTGGATTAATGGAGTACCAAGGAGTAGATACTAATACAAAAGAGATCTTATTTAAAATGGGGCCTTTTAATAATGCCACAAATAATATTGGTGAGTTTTTAGCTTTAGTTCATGGGATAGCTATTTTAGAAAAAAAATCAGATAAAAAAATTATATATTCTGACTCAATAACTGCAATGAGCTGGGTTAGGAAAAAACATTGTCAAACTAAATTGAAAAGAAATGAAAAAAATGAAGAGGTTTTTGTTTTAGTGGAAAGAGCAATCAAATGGTTAAAACAAAATAATTATTCCGTTATAATAAAAAAGTGGGACACAAAAAATTGGGGAGAAATTCCTGCTGATTTTGGTAGAAAATAAAATAATTATATGAGTAAAATAATAGTAGTAGGGACATTAGCGTTTGATACAATTGAAACTCCATTCGGAAAAGTTGAACGAGTTATAGGAGGGTCAGCACCATTTGCAAGCCTTGCTGCAAAAACAAAAAATGTTGATTGCGCTATTGTTTCAATCGTTGGTAGTGACTTTCCAAAAAGTTATCTACAGCTTCTAGTTTCAAAAGAAATTGATATTTCGGAAGTTCAAATTGAAAAAAATGGTAAAAGTTTCTTTTGGTCTGGAAAATATCACGATAATATGAACAAGAGAGATACCTTAGAAACTCAAGTAAATGTTTTGGCTGATTTTGATCCTAAAATTCCTAAAAATTTTAAAAACCCCGAAGTGTTAGTTTTGGGAAATCTTGACCCTAAAGTTCAATTAAGTATTGTGTCTCAATTTGATAAAAAACCCAATTTTATTATGCTTGATACAATGAATTTTTGGATGGATCATACTCTGGATAATCTGATGAAAATTATTTCAAAGGTTGACCTAATATGTATTAACGATGAAGAAGTAATTCAATTATCTGGCTGCTCAAATCATGATCTTGGAATAAAAAAAATTCTTACAATGGGCCCAAAATATATTATCATGAAAAAGGGTGAATTTGGTGCTACACTATATTCTGATAAGTCTGAATTTTTCTGTCCATCTTTTAAAATTGATAGGGTTATTGATCCTACCGGTGCTGGTGATTCTTTTGCTGGTGCTTTTGCAGGTCAATTAGCTCATTCAAAGAATTATTCTTTTAGCTCAATTTCTAATGCATTAATTTATGCTAATGCAGTTGCATCATTTTGCGTTGAAAAGTTTGGTGTAGAAAACATGTTGGATATATCAAAAGAGGAAATTAATGAGCGAATAAATTTTATTAAAAAAACATAATAATTAAATGTCTTTATTAAATATTTATTTTGTTTTTTTGTATGCATACTATTAGAAAATGAGTGATGCTATAAAACACGAGTGTGGTATCGGCCACATAAGATTACTTAAGCCACTAGAATTTTACAAAAAAAAATATGGTAGTTCATTTTATGGAATAAATAAAATGTATCTATTAATGGAAAAACAGCATAATAGAGGTCAAGACGGAGCAGGTTTTGCTTCGATAAAACTTGACGTTCAGCCTGGAAAAAGATTTATTAGTAGAATTAGATCTACAGAAAAAGAACCAATTCAGGATGTTTTTGGTAAAATAAACGAAAGGATTAACTCAGAGCTTAAATCAAATCCATCAATCGTTGATGATATTGAAAAATTGAAATCAAAAGTACCCTATTTAGCTGAGGTTTTATTGGGTCATGTTAGGTATGGTACATTTGGAGGAAATAGTGTTGAAAATGTTCATCCTTTTCTTAGACAAAATAATTGGAAACATCGAAATTTAATCTTAGCTGGGAACTTTAACATGACAAATTCAAATGAGCTTTTTAACAGCTTGATTGAATTAGGGCAACATCCCAAAGAGTATACTGATACAGTAATTATCATGGAAAAAATCGGACATTTTCTTGATGATGCAGTAAGAAAAATGTACAAAGATTTTAAAAAAGAAGGACTAAATAAACGAGAATGTTCCAGTCTAATTTCAGAAAAACTTGACATTTTTAAAATTCTTAAAAAAGCCTCTAAAAGATGGGATGGAGGATATGTGATCGGAGGCATGCTAGGGCATGGTGATTCTTTCGTACTAAGGGACCCAAACGGTATAAGGCCTGCTTATTATTATAATGATGATGAGGTTGTTGTTGTTGCCTCTGAAAGACCAGCAATTCAGACTGCTTTCAATGTTGGACAAAAGATGATTAAAGAGTTAGATCCTGGAAATGCAATCGTCATAAAAAGCAATGGAGCCACTAAAATAAAAAGTGTAATTAAAGCAAAGGAAAATAAATCTTGTTCATTCGAGAGAATATACTTCTCTAGAGGAAATGATGCAGATATTTATCAAGAAAGAAAAGATCTCGGTAAATTATTAATGCCTTCGGTATTAGAGGAAATAAATTACAACATCGGTAAAACTGTCTTTTCATATATTCCAAATACTGCTGAAACATCTTTCTATGGAATGATTGAAAGTGTTGAAGAATACCTCAACTCAAGAAAAAGTGAAGAAATCATTGGTAAAAAAGGTCTTTCTGAAGAAAAGATAAAAGAAATTTTATCTGTTAGACCGAGAATAGAAAAAATAGCTGTAAAGGATGTCAAATTAAGAACATTTATAACGGAAGATGATAGTCGAGATGATTTAGTCGAGCATGTTTATGATATCACTTATGGAGTGGTAAATAAAAAAGATACTTTGGTAATTATTGACGATAGTATTGTAAGGGGAACGACCCTAAAAAAGAGTATTTTAAAAATGTTGGACAGATTAGATCCTAAAAAAATAGTAATTGTTTCATCTGCACCTCAAATAAGATACCCAGATTGTTATGGAATTGATATGGCTAATTTGGAAAGCCTTGTGGCTTTTAACGCAGCCCTTGAACTATTAAAAGACCGTGGCATGAATTCTTTAATTAAAGAAGTCTATGAAAAATGTAAAAGTGAACTTGAATTAGAGGATAGTAAAATGAAAAATCATGTAAAGGCCATTTACGATTTATTTTCAGCCGAAGAAATTTCAGATAAAATAACCGAATTACTAAGCTCACATTTAGAAAAAAGAGATGTTAAAATCATTTTTCAATCTATAGAAAATTTACACAAAGCATGTCCAAATTCAACGGGTGATTGGTATTTTACAGGAAACTACCCGACACCTGGTGGAAACAGAGTTGTCAACACGGCATTTGTAAACTTTTTTGAAGGAAATAAAAAAAGAGCCTATTAAAAGGATTTCTCAAATTTTTCTGAAACTACTCCCCAATTTACCACATTAAAAAAAGCATCAATATAGTCTGGTCTTCTGTTTTGATAATTTAAATAGTATGCATGCTCCCAAACATCAATTCCTAGTATTGGTGTTCCTCCGCATCCATTTGGCATCAAAGGATTGTCCTGATTAGGGGTTGAACATACTTCAAGTTGTCCGTTTTTGACGCAAAGCCATGCCCAACCTGAACCAAATCTTGTTGCAGCAGCTTTTGAAAAAGCTTCTTTGAAAGCTTCAAAAGATCCAAATGCTTCATCTATTGCGGTTTTTAAATATTCAGACATAATATTTTCTTTATTTGGATTCATTACTTCCCAAAATATTTTGTGATTGTAATAACCGCCAGCATTATTTCTTAACGCCATATTAGTCATATCAAGGCCAGATAAAATATCATGGATATCCTTTGATTCATTTTCTGATCCTTCGATAGCTGCATTAAGTTTGTTGGTATAACCTTGATGATGTTTTGAATGGTGAATTTCCATTGTCCTGGCATCAATATGAGGCTCTAAAGCATCATAAGAATATTCTAATTGAGGTAAACTAAAGCTCATATATTATTGTATTTATATCCCAAATTTACAATAAAAAATTTATTAATAATCAACAACTATCATTAACTTGTATTCTTCATGATTAACACAAACTATTTTAATATTTACAACGCTTCGGCTGGTACTGGGAAGACATTTAGTTTGGTTAGAGACTATCTCATTCTTCTATTCAGTTCAAATAATTTTGAGCTTTATAAAAATATTCTTGCAATAACATTTACAAATAAAGCAGTTAATGAAATGAAAGGAAGAATTGTTAGATATCTAATCAACTATTCAAATTCCATTGACCCCGATGAAGTAATGATAAAAGAAATTGCAAAAGTGTCAGGTTTAACAAAGAAAGAAATATTTTCTAAGTCATCAATCATATTGAAAAATCTTTTAAAAAACTATGGTTCTTTTGAAATATCAACAATAGACAAGTTAACTCAAAAAATAGTTAGAAACTTCACTTATGAACTTGGAATTGATGCAAAATATGAAATTGAATTAGACCAAAATGAAGTTATTAATAAGGCTATTGATAATCTGATTTCTAAAATTGAATTAAATGATGAGCGTTCAAAAAATATTATAAACTTTTCATCAGAAAAAACCCAAAATGATAAAAGCTGGGATATTACAAAAGATCTAAAAGATATTGCTGAATTAATCTTCAATGAGAATAACTTTTCTGAACTAGACTCTCTAAAGGATTCTGAAGTTAGAGACTTTGAGAGATGGAAAAAAAATTTGAAAGAAAAAATCAAAAAGATTAACTCAGAAACCAAAATTCTTGCGACAAATGCAATTAAGATGATTGATAAAAGAGAAATAAGTCATGATAGTTTTTCTTTTAAATCTGTTCCTAAACATTTTATCAAAATTTCTAATGGAGAGTTAGATAATTTATATAATAATCAAATCGAAAACAACTTAATTGATGGGATTCTTTATCCTAAGAGGATTCCTGAAAAGGAGAAAATAAAAATTGAAAAAATTAGATCAAATTTATTAGACATCTATAGAGCATGTAAAACAAATGTTTATAAAATAAAATTATACAAAAATATATTAAATAACCTTTCTCCTCTTTCAATTTTGAGTGAAATAAAAAAAGAAATTGAACTTTTAAAAAAAGAAGAAAATTTCATATTAATCTCAGAATTTAATAAGCTGGTTAATGAAGAAATTAAAAATCAACCAGCTCCGTTTATTTACGAAAAAATTGGAACAAAGTTTAGTCATTTTTTTATTGATGAATTTCAAGATACATCTAAAATGCAATGGGAAAATTTAAAACCCCTAATAGAAAATTCTTTGTCTTCAGATAACTCATCTTTGACCTTAGCTGGAGATCCTAAACAATCAATATATAGGTGGAGAGGCGGAGATGTTGATGAGTTCATGAATCTTCTAGTTAATGAATCTCCTTTTTATTGTAAAAAAACTTCAATAAATCTTAACACAAATTTTAGAAGCGCTAAAGAGATTATTAGTTTTAACAACTCACTATTTAAACATATTTCCAACTTATTTACCAATAATCTTAAATTAGCCGAAATTTTAAATTTTCCAGAGCAAAATTCATTTAGAAAAGATATAGGATATATAAATTTAAAATTTCACGATAAAGATGATGCAATCAAATCAGATGAATTTTACAATAATGAAGTGTTATCAAATATCACAGATTTAGTTGCAAGGGGGTATTCTTATAAAGATATATGTATTATTGTTAGAAAGAAAAAAGAAGGGATTATAATCGGAGACTATTTAACCGAAAATAATATTCCTATTATTTCATCTGAAGTTCTGCAGCTATCCTCAAGGCCTGAGGTTTGTTTGATAATCAATTTAATTAGATATCATGTTGATAGTTCAGACTTCAATAAAATCAACTTTTGTAAGTCATTATGTGAATTGAATTTTATAGATCAAATTAAGGAAGATTTCTTAATAGAAATTTTTGATAAAGACATCTCAGAAATAAAAAAACAAGTTACAATTGACAAATTTGATTTCGATTTTAACAGATTAAATAGAACGTCTATTTATGAAGCAATAGAATATATAATTGATGAATTTGGGATTATGAATGATGGAAACTCATACGTTCAATTTTTTCTTGATTTTGCTCTTGATTATTCAAATAAGTATCAAACCGGTTTAAATGAATTTGTTGAACACTTCGAAGAGAAAAAAGAGAAACTAAATATTATTAATCCACAAGGAATAAACGCAGTTGAAATAATTACAATTCATAAATCTAAGGGATTAGAATTCCCAGTTGTAATTTACCCATATGCAAATATTAATATTCATGGTGATTTGAATCCAAAAACATGGATTGATATTAAAAATGATGACAATATTGATTTACAAAAGTCTATCATTAACATTAATAAAGATCTAGAAAAAATCGATGGAAATTTATATAACAGCTATCGAAATAAATTAGAAGTTGATAATATAAATCTTTTATATGTTGTGCTTACCAGAGCAGTTAAAGAACTTCACATTATTTCACAGAAATATTTAGATAGTAAAGGAAATGAAAATACAAACTACTTCTCCGGAATATTTATAAGTTATTTAAAAAATATCGGCATCTGGGAGAATTCAAAAACCTTATATGAATTTGGGGATAAAGTTAATGTTAAGTCTGAAAACATCTCATCAGAAAATATTACCCAAAAACTATTTCAAGTGAATTCTCGGATTAAACAAAATATTATAATTAACTCAAAAAATGCAGATTCTTGGATTAATGATTTAGATGAAGCTCAAGAGGAGGGAAACATCTTCCATCAAATCATGGAAGAAATTAATTCAAAAAAAGAGATCAATATTGTACTAAATAGATTTTATCAATCAGGATTAATCGGATTAAGTGAAATGAAATACTTAGAAGAAAAGATTTTACAGATAGTCAACCATCCAGATTTAAAAAGATATTATGATGGTGATTTAGTTTACTTTAATGAAAGAGAAATAATTTCTAAAAAAGGATTTGTTTTAGTACCTGACAGATTAGTTTTTTTAAATGATACAGATGTGGTCATTATTGATTATAAAACTGGTAATGAAAATGATTATCATAAAATTCAATTGAATAAATATGAAGCTGTACTTGATGAAATGAGCTTTAAAGTGTGTAAAAAAATAGTAATTTATATAAGTAACAAACCGAGAATAAGATTTTGTTAAAAAGCTATTCTAGGATTAGCTGATATATTAATGTCATTCAATT
Organism: uncultured Bacteroidota bacterium; assembly: GCA_902518355.1. Classification (GTDB taxonomy): domain Bacteria; phylum Bacteroidota; class Bacteroidia; order Flavobacteriales; family Flavobacteriaceae; genus MED-G13. The sequence goes on from CABYFY010000007.1 coordinate 48,280, forward strand.
TTTTGATTTTTATTGAAATATTAATCTAACTTATTCTAGACTTTATATTACAGTAAATATTTAATTATGAAAAAAATAATAACACTCTTATCCATTTTAATCCTTATAATTAACCCTTTAGAAATCAGATCTCAGGACAAAGACTACCCATGGCAAATAAGTTTTGGAACAAATGCAGTAGATATTGAAGCTGATACAAACACATCAATTTCTGAATTTTTTAATGTAAATGGAAACTGGAATGTTTCAAAGTCTCCTATTTCCATGTTTTCTGTTTCGAAATATGTGAGCGGGAATTTTTCGTTTGGAGTTGGTGCTTCATTTAATAGCATCAGTAAGTATGCAACAGACAGAGAATTATCAAACATTACAAACGATTATTTCTCAATTGACGCAATGTTAAAATATGATTTATCTGAACTTTTATCTATTAAAGTTTTAGGTACTACATTTGAACCTTTTGTTGGCATTGGTCCTGGTTGGACTTCTTTTAATGATCAAGATGGATTGACCGCTAATTTCTCATTGGGTGTTAATTATTGGCTTACAGAAACATTTGGAGTTGTAGCAATGTCTGAATATAAACATAACCTTGACGATATCGATGATGGTTTAATGCTTGATGAGGGAGGTACCATGCGATGGTCGTTAATGTTTGTTATTAAATTTGGAAAAACTGAATAAAATTGAATAATAGAGTTTTTAGCTCTTTTTTCTTAAAAATCATTACATTTACAGAGAAATCCGTATTTTTGCGGAAAATATTAAATAGTAAATAAAAAATTATGAAAAAATTTTACTCTCTATTCTTAACTACTTTGTTAGTTTTTGGGCTTAATACATTACAAGCTCAAGATAAGAATAACCCATGGCAATTTAGCTTTGGTGCAAATGCTATCGACGTAGAAGCTGATACCAATACACAGTTTACTGAATTCTTCGATGTTGACGAAAATTGGAATATTGCTCAGTCACCTATCTCAATGTTTACAGTTTCTAAATACATTGGTGATAACTTATCATTCGGAGTTGGTGCCTCTTTCAATAGTATCAGTAAATATGCAACAGGTCTTGAGTTATCTGAAACAACAAATGATTATTTCAATGTTGATATGATGTTAAAATATGACCTATCTGATGCGCTACCAATTAGAGTTTTAGGAATGGACTTCGAACCTTTTGTTGGTGTTGGACCAGGATGGACTTGGTTTGATGAGCAAGATGGTTTAGTAGGAAATCTTTCTGTTGGAGTTAACCACTGGTTTAACGATGTATTTGGTTTTACGTTAATGGCTGATTACAAGCATAATATGGATGACTTACAAAGATGGAGTACACCTGTCCTGGACGAAGGTGGTACAATGAGATGGTCAGCAATGCTTTCTGTTAAGTTTGGTGGAACTGATACTGATGGTGATGGGATTTATGATGCTTATGATGAGTGCCCAGAAGTTCCTGGTTTAGAAGAATTTAACGGATGTCCTGATACTGATGGTGATGGAATTCAAGACAGTGAAGATGACTGTCCAATGGTAGCTGGATTAGCTGAATTTAACGGCTGTCCTGATACTGATGGTGACGGAATTTCAGATAATAAGGACAGATGTCCTGAGGTTGCTGGTTTAGAAAGTATGGGTGGTTGTCCTGATACCGATGGTGACGGTATTGCTGATGGTCAAGATGCTTGTCCTAAAGTTGCAGGCCCTAGAGGAAACAGAGGTTGTCCTTGGCCAGATACCGATGGTGATAGCGTTGTAGATAAAGACGATAACTGTCCAGAAGTTCCAGGAACGGTTGCTAATGATGGATGTCCAGAAGGCCCAACAGCTGAAGATATGGCTAAAATCACTGAGCTTTCAAGAGGAATTCAGTTTGCATTTGGTGCTACAACATTCACTGAAGGTACACCTCCAGTTCTTGATGCGATTGTTTCAATTATCCTTAAGTATCCTACAGCTAGCTTTAGTGTAGAAGGACATACTGATAGTATTGGAACAAAAGGATTTAACCAATCTCTTTCAGAAGGAAGAGCTGCTGCAGTAGTAAATTATTTATCAGGAAGAAATGTTTCTGCTGATAGATTAAGTGCTGTTGGTTTTGGTGAAAATAATCCAATTGATACAAATGTTAATTCTGCTGGTAGAGCAAATAACAGAAGAGTTGAAATCTTATTTGTGAAATAAAGATTTAAACACATATACTATATTAGAAAACGCTTCGCTAAATGCGAGGCGTTTTCTATTTTTATAGGATGCATGGATTTGTTAAAGAGGTCATAAATAAGATAATTGTCAGTGATGGCACTGATATATCGAAAGTAATAATAATATTACCAAATAAAAGATCTCGAATTTTTCTAAAACAAGAGATCAGCAGTATTGTAAAAAAAACAATCTTCTCTCCCATTATTTATGACATTGAAAGTTTCATGTCGATAGTTTCAGGATTAGATAAAATTTCTGACTCCGAGATATTATTTGAATTTTACAATATTTACCTAAATCAGACTAAAAAAGAGGAACAACAAACCTTTGAAGAATTTATCTCTTGGGCTAAAACTTTGTTGAAAGATTTCAGTGAAGTTGACAGAGAATTATGTGATACTGATTCATTATTTGATTACTTAAAAGCTTTTAAAGACTTAACTCATTGGTCTAACTATGAAGAGGAAACTGACTTAATCAAAAATTACAAAGAATTTTGGGGAAAAATAAAAGCATATCATAATGAACTTAAAACTAGACTATTTGATATTGGCAAGGGGTATCAAGGTTTAGTTTATAGAGAAGCTTGTGAGCAAATTCTAAATTATACAGAAAATAAAAAAAATGTAAAACATATTTTTATAGGCTTTAACGCTCTAAGTAAATCAGAATCAGAGGTAATCCAAGAAATAGTTAATAGTCATGGTGAAATATATTGGGATATTGACAAGTCATTACTAAACTCTGATTATAATAATGCTTCATTATTTATAGAATCTTACCTAAAAGAATGGCCGTACTACAAAAAAAATAATATTGAAATAGTTGCAAATGAATATAAGAAAGAAAAAAACATTCAAGCAATTGGCACACCCAAAAATATAGGGCAAGTAAAATACGTTGGTGAATTATTGCAATCAATGAGTAATGATGAAATAAATAACACAGCTGTCGTATTAGGGGATGAAAAATTACTAATTCCCTTATTAAATTCTATCCCAAGAAATGTGAAAAATATAAATGTTACGATGGGCTACCCACTGAAAAATTCAAATATATATTCTTTCTTTTATTTGTTATTAAGTATACATACTAAAAGTCAAAATAGCTTTTATTATAAAAGTGTAATTTCTTTAGTTTCTCATGAACTTATCAGTCCAGTTTTAAATAAGGGAATTGATTTAAGAAAAAAAATCAAAGATGAGAATCTTATTTATCTGTCAATAAAAGATATTATAGATCTTGATAAAGAAAATCACAAAATTTATAAGCTTCTATTTTCTAAGTGGAACAATGCTAATAATGGTATAAGTTCATGTATTAAGTTGATTGATTTTATAAAAAAACATTACTCTAAAAATCCACAAAATGATTTTATAAATCTTGAACTATTATATCACATCAATAAAATATTTTTACAAATTAAGGTTTCCTGTGAAAACTTAGATTATTTAAAAAATATTAATTCTCTAAAAATATTATTTAAGGAATTATGTGAAATGAGTACATCCCCTTTTAGCGGAGAACCAATAAAAGGTCTTCAGATAATGGGAATGCTGGAAACTAGATTATTAAACTATAAAAATATAATAGTAACGTCTGTAAATGAGGGTATTCTCCCAGTTGGAAATAGTAATAGTAGCTATATACCGTTTGAAATAAAAAAAGCTAATCAGCTTCAAACCTTTAAAGAAAAAGATGCTGTATTTGCTTATCATTTTTACAGATTAATCAAAAGAGCTCAAAATATTTGGTTAATCTATAATACAGAGCCCGATGCAATGAATAATGGTGAAGAAAGTAGGTTTATCAAGCAAATTGAAGTTGAGGGAATCCACTCTGTGGATAAAAATCTACTAATTTCTAAAACACCTGTGAATCAAAATATGGAGCCTTTTTATAAAAAAACAAAATTGGTTGAAGAAAAATTAAATGCCATTGTAAAAAACGGTGTAAGTGCATCAATGTTATGCCTATACGCAATGGATCAGATCAAATTTTTTGAAACTTATGTGCTAGGCCTAAGGGAAGAAATTATAGAGGAAACAATAGCATCAAGCACAATTGGAAATATTGTACACGATTCATTAGAGTTGATTTATAAAGACTATGTCGGAAAAAGACTTAAAATCGGAGATTTTAAAAAAATGGAAGAGAAAATAAATACAATAGTTCAAAATATAATCAGAAATTACGTGCGTGAGGAAAACATATATATAGGCAAAAACATAATAATTGTTGAGACAGTTAAAGAATACGTAAAAAAAGTAATTGAGCTAGATCAGAAAACGATTGAAAGAGGAAATGGGTTAAAAATAATAGCTGTGGAAAGAGAATTTGAGAATGAAATAAAAGATAAAGGGAAAAAATCGTAACATTTATATTTTTCACATTTCTTGGGATAGAATTTAAAATTAGAGGAAAGATTGATAGAATTGATGAGTTAAATGGTGAAGTAAGAGTAATAGACTATAAGAGCGGAAAAAAACTTAGACAGAGAAATATAACAATCAAGGATAGTGAAGAATTAACAAAAGAAAAGGGTATTTATAACTTACAGTTATTAGTATATATGTTGGGGATAAAGGAGGAATTCAAAGAGAAAACAATCAAAAGTGGTATAATCAATTTAAAAAATATAAGTGAGGGTGTACTTGAAGGGGTATTCAATAGAAAAACAGTTTTAAATAATAATGAGATGGAAAATTATAAAAACGAAATAATCACGATTATAGCAAATATCCTTGATAAGAGTAAATTGTTTAAAAATTAATTTTTTTCTTGCTATAAAATGCTTGAATTAAATTCAAAATTTTTATTATAAAATATTTTATTATATATTTAAATACTCTTTTAAGATAGAAATTAATAATAATATTAATGAAAAATTTTATGTAAAGTTATGAACATTAAAATAACAAAATCTTCATATAAAACGAAAGAAAATAAAAGAGCAATAATTTACGACTGTAGTGCAAAAAATTATCGGAAAAAAATTAATACTGGTGTCTTTGTTGAAGATGATCAGTTTGAAAACCCTGCAATTCCAAGTTCAATTTCATTAAACATCACTATAAAAAAATTAAGGAATAAAAAAAAAGATGCTCTTATCAAGTATTATGAAAACAATTGGTCAACTAGTGAATTAGAGAGCTATTTGAAGAAGGGGATTGATATTTACTCTGTTGAAGAATATGTTAAAACTGATTTTATTAAGAATAAAAGCCTCATAACTGCGAATGATTATTTAAATGTTGTGAAAGTATTTAAAAAACATCTTAAAAAAGCGAATATTCACTTTAATGATATACTAGATGAAAATACAATTTTTGAATTTAAATATAATGCAGAAAAGAAGGGGTTAAAAACATCATCAATTAATTCTTACATAAAAAAAATGGCAGTGATTATGAATAGGGCGCATAAAGATAATCTAATCAATAAAAAATTTTTGATTCCTAGGCTAATGATAGAAAAGAGACAAAAATCAATTACGTCAAAATCATTTAACAAAGAAAAATTCATTAAAGCAGTAAATAATTCTGAGGATTTGTATCAAATACAATCCTTATCGTTATTCTTAATGCTTGTTATCTGCGGGGGTATGACTCCTTCAAACCTTGTAAATTACAAAGTCATAAAAAATAAAAAGCAAAAAGATTTAGTTAGTTCAATCTTATATGATGAAAACAGCATTATTTTAAAGTATAGAAGATCTAATAAGGGTGAGGCAAAAAAATACATCAAACTATGTCATGTTAAAATAAAAATTATTGAATTAGTTAAAATATTATTTTACATAACTCACCAAAAAAAATACCCTTTTATTATATCACCCTACTCTAATTATTATTCCATATTTGATTTTGATATTAATAAGCATCATAATCTATACAGGAACTTTTGGAACTTTTATCAAATAAAGATCAAGGAAAACTATGACTTAAAGTTTAGTGACGCCAAAAATATTTATAATGAAAAAATGAACGAGATTGAAATGAACAGAAAAATCAGTGATATTCTATTTTCTAGAGTAAATGAAGCTGAGATAATTAGTTTTCGGAAAACAAATAATTTACAGCAAAGTATCGAGAAATATGAAAATGAAATTGTAAATAGTTTTGCGGCCAGCGAACTAATACAAGTAATCAAAAATAAATTAATTTTTTTAGGCGTTGACTTAACTAAAATTTCATTGAACAATATCAAAACTCCAATGGCATTTTCTGATTTTATCCAAACAATTAGTAAGTATCGTATAGGGTTAAAAAATTCAGGCTTTCTTTAAATGAGTTTATCGAAATAGCACTGAAAGAGTGAAAATTTGAAATATAACAGCTTTTATAATATTCATATAGTTAACAAATTATGAATTCTAAATTTTAAAGAAAAATGAATAATTTATAATTTTAAGTTTCATGTTAATTTCATCTTTTGAAAAAGATTTCGATTGTAATCTTAATAGCTCTTAATTTAAACACCTTTTCACAGGAGAAGATAGCTGATTCAACGAAAGTCAACGGTTGGCAAAAATCATGTAAAACCAGTTTTTTAATCAATCAAACAGCTTTTAGTAACTGGGTTTCTGGTGGTGAAAATAGCGTTGCAGGCACACTCTCTGTTGATTATAATCTGAATTATTATAAAAATGGATGGTCATGGGATACGAAAATGATTGGTTCCTTTGGAGTAAATAAGAATAGTGATAGTAAATTTTTTAAAAAAATAGATGACAGGATAGAAATAAACTCTGTTATGGGGAAAAAGTTTATTGAAAAATTTAGCTTTTCAAGCTTTTTGAACTTTAAAACACAATTTGCAAAGGGCTTTAAATACTCAACAAATGAAGATGGGAATGAAATCAGAACAGAAAAAACAAGAATATTCTCACCAGCATATATTCAGTTGGGAGTTGGTATTTATTGGAAGGAAAGTAATTCTCTTTGGGTAAATTTTGCGCCAGTAACCGGAAGATTAATTTTAGCAAGTAAGAAATTCACCAATGATTTAAATGAAGGTGAAGAATATTTTGGTATTCCTAGGGGGCAAAATTCAAGGTTTGAACTTGGTGCATCAATTAGTGCCTTCTACAAATTTGAGCTAGTCGAAAATATAATGTTGGAACAAAGAGTTAATCTCTATTCTGACTACTTATACAAAGCAGATAATATCGATGTTGACTATACTCTCTCAGCTTTCATGAAAATTAATGATTACTTGTCTACAACTCTGATTATACAATGTATTTACGATGATAATGCTATAAAAAAGATACAGCTTAGAGAAGTGTTTGGACTTGCATTTGTAATTGATATAATGGAAATCCCAAATATAATCTGATTACCTGTTTCTAAGTTTAGCAATTAACCTTAATATCTCAAAATATAACCATATTAAAGTTACAAGTAAACCAAAAGCACCATACCACTCCATGTATTTAGGAGCCCCCTTTTCCGCTCCTTCTTCAATAAAGTCAAAGTCAATAACAAGACTAAATGCACCAATTGCAACTACAAAAACTGAAAATCCAATACTAGCAAGAGATGAATTTCTAGGATCTAATATAGAAAGGCCTGTTCCAAAAAGCCCCATAAAGAAGCCAATGACATATATTAAAAATATTGCCATAATGGAAGAAAAAATAGCCAATTTGAAGTTTTCAGAGGGCTTTATTATTTTTGACCTGTAAGCAAATAACATTGAAAATAATACAAGAATTGTCAATAAAACTGCCTGTAATACAATTCCTTCATACTGAGAATTATAGAAGTATGAAATACCCCCAACCACAAAACCCTGTGAGATAGAATACAGAGGTACAATGAATGGGGCCCAAGATTTTTTGAAAATTAATGTAAAAAATAAGAATAAACCTATAAATATTCCTAATGCCATCAAAGTTAAGTTTGCCTGCGAATAACTGTAATAACCAGAAATTACTAACATACACAAAGCTAATGCTGTTTTATCTACAGTACCTCTGATTGTCATAGTACTATCTAGGTGTAAGGAGTCTTTTTTAATCACATTCTTAAATGTGTTGGAATTCAATGCAGGATTAGATGTTCTATAAGACAAGTGTTTATTAATCATTATTTAGCTAATTTTTAGTCAAATTTAATGAATTTCATGATTTTTTCTTAAGTCATTGTAAACCATGAATTAAAAGATATGAATTTGATAAAAAAAGGCCTTTAAAATTGCTGATATCGCAAAAAAAAAGTTGTTTTTTAAATAATTTCGTATATTTGCCTCATATTAACTAAAAATTGATTTAAAATGAAAAAATTATTACTTTTTATTACAGTATTATTTTTCGGAATTTCTACTATTAATGCACAAGACGCTAGCTACGGTTACGAAGCTGGTGACTGGTTACTTGGTGGTGGAGTAACATTCGGATCTATGGACATGGGCGGTGTTGAAACTAAAATGAACACTATTGCTCCTCAGGTTGGATATTTCTTAAATGAAAATTCAGCTCTTGGTCTTAATTTAGGTCTTATGAGTACAGATGTTGACGGGACTAAGGTTTCTAACACTGATTTTGGTTTAGCTTACTATAACTTCTTTATGGATTTAGGAGAAAAAACTAAAGTATGGTGGGCTGCAGGATTCGGTACATCTAGTGGTGATAGTTTTCCTGATGCTCAAACTAGATTAGGAGCTGGTATAGGTATGAACTACTTTATGAGTGAAAACATCATTGTTAACTTCCAACTAGCAAATATACTTCAGTATGTTAAGCAGGGAGATGATTCTTCTATGACTTTTGGTTGGGATGGTGAAATCGCTAATATGAGCGCTACTCCAACTCTATCAATTTTCTTTAAACTTTAATAAAAAGAAAAATTGAAATAATTTAAAAAACCGCCCAATGGGCGGTTTTTTTATTTATCGTTAGTCATAGAGTATGGAACACTTGATTCATCTGATCCCCAATCTGAGGGCATACTCTGCATACTAAAATCTATTTTAGGTCCCTTCGTTAATTCAGCTCTTATATTATATTTTTTAAGTAAAACATTATAATATCCTGGTGAAACATATTCGTCAGTTTTTGAATATTTTGAAGCATATCCATTTTCATAATCATTGAACCCAGGTGTTAATAAAACATCTCCTGTTGCGGGCATTAACAGGATTTCACCTAAATCTCCAATTCCTGTACCACTTAGTTTCAAGTGTCCAAACCCCTTAATAATACTATCAGAATAATGATAAGATGATGTCCAATCCCAGCCCTTATGAAAATTTGCTGGCCCTACCTGCACTCCACCAAATGGGACATTAGCACCAACAAAAACATGTCCATGCGCGTCTGATCCGATAAATGGATCCACATACCTAATTAAATTTTTATCATTAGAGCATGAGCTGAAATATAGTGCTAAAAAAGAATAAATTATAATTCTAATCTTCATGTAAGAAATCTACAATTAAATTAACTAAACTATCATCGATTGAAAGTTCTGGATTTCCATAGGTTTGCATATTTAATAATCTATTTTCTGGTGCCTGCCTAAAGACATGGTTCATTCCCTGAATAATTTCTATTCTTGATTTTTTAGCAGCGTTATGTAGTAATTGTGCATCTTTTATTTCAATTTGAATATCATTACTGCCCTGGACTATTAAAACCGGGATGTCTAATTTTGAAATTTCTTCCTCAGGATCATAAGATGATGCATCAATAAGGTACTTCTGAACAGTCTTATTAAATAAACTATTAAGTAAAGGGGGGACTGAATCTACAAGCTCTTTATTTTTTAATTTTTCAATTATAGGATCTGACATTGATTTCACATATGGTGGTTGAATTGAAAGCTGTCTTTGAATAAGGGTCAAATAATCTTCACCAGCACCTGAAATAGATATAAAACTATCAGCAATTAATCTACTTGCAATCATCCCAATCAATGCACCTTCGCTGTGCCCTATAACAACTATCTGTTTGTATTCTTTTATATCATTGAAATGATTTATAATACTTACTACATCATTAATGTAATCTATAAATTTAATATCATTTCCACTTTGAATATTTCCAATACTATTACCTACTCCTCTTTTATCATATCTGTACGAACTAATCCCATTTTCAAAAAGTCCTTCAGCTAACATTTTTAAATAATCGCTTTTTAAAGAAGTGTTATTACCATCTCTGTCAGTTGGTCCAGATCCAGAAATAATAATTGATAAAACTGAATTTGACTTAGCTGATTCAAGTAATGTGCCGTGAATTGAGTGATTGTCAAAGCTATTGATCACATAGTCATTAGAAAACGAATAACTAAAAGTAAATACGCACAAGAGTCCATATAAGTATTTCATTTTAGTTTGTTTTAAAAATATTTTCGAGAACAAAGAAATGTTCTTAACCCATAGTAAAGTACATTATCAATGCAATCATAAATAAAATTGATAATGCAGGATAGGACTTTTTTATTGGGTCTTTAACCTTTACATGCATTAATACTGCTGCAATCATAAGTGCAGCTAAGGCAATAAGATTATAAACTAATAATTGCTCTATCCAAATACTAACAATAAGCATTATAGCAATTGCTACTTTCATTGTCCCAACAAAATACATTAGCCAAACAGGAAGTCCATATGCTACAAATTCCTCTTTCATATTTTGTGCATCTCCACCTCTATATTCTGTTGCTTTATTAAATCTAAAAAGCCATACATTTATTAATCCAATTGCAATGGCAAGTTGTAAAATCATTATAAGTGTCATAACATAAATATTTGGTTAGCTACCTAAATATAAAATTATTTTAATTGCTTTGGAAATTTTAAATCAACAAGATTACTATTTTCATAGGAAATATCACTCCAGCTATTAATGTTAAATTCAATTTCTGCTAACCCTGTTGTAGGTAAATTATCTAATGAAATATTTGTAATATTATTAATTAAATTGGTTAATCCAGGGTTATGAGCAATAATCATAACAGATTGATAATTGTCTGAATAACTAGTTATCATATTTAATATTGATGTCGCAGAGCAGTGATATAAAGAATCATCATATTCTACTTTTTCAAATTCTATTTGCTTAATAAAATATTTAGATGTTTCAAAAGTTCTAACAGAACTACTAGAATGTAAATAATCAATTTTATTGATTTTACTCTTTAAATAATCTGCCATTAAAGGCCCATCAAATTTACCTCTTCCATTTAGGGGTCTATTAAAATCTGTTAAGCTCAGGTCTTTCCATGATGATTTTGAATGTCTAATTAAAATCAACCTTTTCATAAATTGTTCTATAATTTAATGTTTATATAAAATTAATCTTTAAAAAAATTTTTAAATTGTATATACTAACAAACAAATAAATTATCATGAAAAAAACAATTTTATTTCTATTATGCTTGATGTTTACATTTTCTACTTTTGCACAAATACCTCCTTTTGTTGATGTTCAAGAGTGGGAAGTTAAAGATCAAGATAAAGCATTTACTTTAATGAATACATGGAAGGAAATAGAAAAATCTATGGTTGAAAATGCGCCGGCAATTTTTCTATTATCAGAAATGGATGGAAACACAATTTACTTTTGCAGAGCCTTTAACTCAATGGAAGAAGTTATAGAATATCGTCAATCAAGATGGGGCGAAAATGGCTGGAACTCTAAAGTTTCTGAAAAATGGAGAGAAAGTGTTGGAGAGGATCCTTGGAAAGGCACTGGCGCTGATGTTGTTATGAATCACATATTCAGAATGCGAACTGACTTAAGTTATATACCTGAGGGAACTAATCTTGATGAAGAGCTTCCCAATAACCCTTACAGAAGACATGTTAATATTGCTGTTGACTGGGGTAAAAGAGGTGAGTTCATTGAAAATATAAAAGCAGGTATTGAAAATGACAAAAAACTTAATAATGACTACATAAGGTTTATGTTTCAACCAATATTTGGAGGTGTAGATGGAGGGGATTTTATGATGGTCGTTCTAGGTGAATCCAGGGCATCTTATTTTACAGGTCTTGAAAAAAGAACTGCTAAAAGGGAGGCAGATGGTGACTGGCAAAAAATTCAAGCCAATCCAATTGCAACTTGGGTCAATGAAGAAAGTTTAATGATTACCTATTAACAAAGGGTATAATTATTGGAGAGGCTTTTAAGAATTTTTGAAAGCCTCTTTTTTTTATGGACTCATTAACACAAATTGTTTTAGGAGCTTCGGTAGCTGAAGCTACACTTGGAAAGAAAATAGGCAACAAAGCAATTGTGCTTGGGGCAATAGCCGGAACCATTCCTGATCTAGATATAGTTACAAGATTTTTTGTTGACGATCTGACTGCTTCTGTGATGCATAGAGGTTTTTCTCACTCTCTTATATTCCCGTTTGTAGCAGCTCCTATTTTAGCGTGGATTTTAAAAAAAATATATTCTAACTATTCAGATGTTAGTTTTAATGATTGGTTAAAAATGTTTTTTTTAGCAATCATTACTCACCCATTACTTGATGCTCAAACCACTTGGGGCACTCAATTGTTTTGGCCTTTTGAATGGCGTGTCGCTGTAGAAAATATTTTTATTATCGACCCAATCTACACTCTTCCTTTTTTAACATTCCTAATACTAACTGCATTTCAAGACAAGATCTCTAAAAGAAGAAAACTCTACAATTCATTAGGATTAATTGTAAGCTCAGCATATTTACTTATAACATTATCTTTTAAAGGGGTTGCACATTATAATATCGCAAAAGGTCTAGAAGAAAATAATATTGAATACAAGGACATCAATACTAGGGCTACATATTTTAATAGTATTTTGTGGTCGAGTCAAGTTGAATTAGAAGACTCTTATATCTTTACATATTACTCATTATTTGATAAGTCAAAACCTATTTTTACCAAAAAGTTTCCTAAAAATCATGATATGCTACAACCATTTATCAATGAGAAAAAAATCCAGCAACTGATAATTCTATCAAATGGTCATTACTTAATGACTAATGAAAATAATGAGTTAATTTTCTGGAATTTAAAACTTGGATTAAAAGGATTTGATGAAAATGCTTCTCCATACATATGGTCGTATGTTATAAAAAATAATAATGGGGAAATTTTCTTCGATGAGAAAAACGAAAAAATGGATGCTCTGAAAATTCAAGAGAGAAGATCATTCAGAAATAACAGAAATTATTCTAAAGAATTTAGTGCGTTTTATGAAAGACTAAAAGGAATTTAATTTAATTTTGATATATGCCAACTCCACTAATAATAATAATTACCTTATTTGTTTTGAATTGGATTATAAGAATTCTAATCAGAAAGAATCCTCAAAATAAATCATTAATGAAACTAAGTTTTTTTATAAGCTTTAGTATGATTGCATATACAATATATTACTTCTTTTTTGTAAGATAATTTACATAATCGAACGAAGCAAAATCCTGATTGTTTTTTCCATTTCCTGTTGCATAAAGTCCAAGATGTGCGCCCGTATAACCATTACTTTTGAGGTATGACCCCTCTAGGCTAGTAAACAATTTAAAATGCATTCCTTTTAATGAATAATAAAGCTTGTAAACATCTTTGTATGCGATTACTTTAAGTTTTATGTTGCCTTTGTACTGTTTCAACTCATCTTTTATTAACTCTAATATTTCACCATTTTTCACAACATAGACTTGTAGGTGGTGTTTATCACCTTTTTTTATTATCGTAAAGTTTATATAATTATCATCTTTTTGAAAAAGACTAATCCCTGCTTCTGAATCACTTGAATTTGGTTGAAAATACATTTGTGTTAAATATTCAAAATCTGATTCAGTTTGTTTAAAACCTAAAAGCGCAGCTCTTCCTCTCTCCTTTATTTGATTTGGATGACAAAATAAGTTTAAACGATTTTCTTGATTATTGATTTTGTAAACATCTTCTATTGGATATCTGCGAAAGTTCCAGTTTAAATCAAGCTTTGTTGTGTCAAAATTATCTGCAAAATGTGTTACTTTATTTTGAACTGAGTTATTAAATATAACATCATTTAAGATTTCAACTCTGCCGGTTTCAGGAGCTACAACAGGCCATAAATGTTTGGTCTCTTTCCATTCAAAAGGCTCTCTTTCCCATGTTAGAGGAACAAGAAAAGTTTCTCTACCCATATTTGAGCCTCTTTCAATTTGATTTCTAATCCCCAATAATACCATATAATTTCTTCCATCATTTAATTCCAAAATGTCACCATGACCAGTACTATTTACCCAGTTATCATATGATAGATGTCGTGAGGTTATTATAGGGTTTCTAGGGTTTGATATATATGGTCCTTCTATGTTATCGCTTAATGCTACCATAACAGCATGATTAAAGCTAGTACCACCCTCAGCAATGATTAAATAATAACGCCCATCCTTTTTATACATATGAGGACCTTCGGCCCAGACGCCTCCACATGCACCTCTCCACAGAAGGTGCTTTTTTCCGATTAATTTAAATTCGTTTATATCTAATTCTTGAAGCCAAATTTCTCCTTCTCCGTCAAAATTTGGATTTTCCGGCATTTGATTACCTACATACCATACCCTTCCATCATCGTCAAAAAATAAATCAGGATCTATTCCTGGAGCACCCTGAATGTGAAATGGATCTGACCACGGACCAGCAGGGTTTTCAGCCGTTATTATAAAATTTACCATGTCAGCTTTTCCCTTCTCTTCATCGTAATATACATTAGTTGTAATTATATAATAAATTCCATCTTTATGCCTTATTGTAGGTGCATGAATTCCACCGTTAGATTGGACATCGATTAGATTTACAGTTGAATTGACCTGAGATTTTCTGTGTAGTCCATAACCAATTAATTCCCAATTAATTAAATCTTTACTTTTATGAATAGGTAGCCCGGGAAAGTATTCAAATGATGAATTGACTATATAGTAGGTGTCTCCAACTTTACAAATTGATGGATCTGGATAGCCACCAGGAATTATCGGATTAGAAAACTTTTCCTGAGCATTTGTAGAAAAAGAAAAAAATAAAAATATTATCAAATATTTTTTATAATTACGATTCATTAAAAGTTAATTTTAATTTCTAATTTACAATAAAAAATAACATGGATGTCTTAATTACAGGAACCACCGGAATGGTTGGAAAATCCGTTCTTCAAGAATGTATAAATGATAAAAGGGTAAAAAACATATATTTAATAAATCGACTTCCTGTAAATCTAAAAAGTCCTAAAATTTCTGAATTTATTATTTCAGATTTTTTAAAAGTTGGTGAAGTAAAAAAGAAGATAAAAAATTGTGATGCATGTTTCCACTGTATGGGTATAACTTCATTTGGTCAGAACTCTCAATATTATTATCGTGTAACTTATGAGATGACAAAGGCGATTACTGATTTAGTATACAGCATTAATTCAAATTCAATTATGACTTATGTTTCTGGTGAAGGAACAAGTACTAAAGAAAACAGTAAAATACCTTGGGCAAATGTAAAAGGAAAAGCAGAAAACTATATTTTAAATAGAGGGCTTAAAGATGCTTATATGATTAGACTTGGACTTTTAATTCCCGGAGACGGCATTAGGGCTAAAACAAAATTATATGATTTATTTTATACATTAATGAGGCCCTTCTATCCACTGATGAAATTATTCCCAACGATTACCACTAGTAGCAAATTAGGTCTAGCAATGATTAATTCTTTCTATTATCCTCTTTCTGATAAATTCCTGGACAACAGAAAAATTAATAAGCTATCTCAGTTACATTTGAATAAATGACAATAAAAAAAATATTATTAGTAATTGTTATATGTATTTCTTTGTTCCTGTTTATTGCTAGCTTGTGGGAAATAATTTACGGCAAGCACGTTGATGGCTTTACTTCTAACCTTTTTTGCAATATTTGTTTGGTTTCTTGTTTATGCCTCTTCTTCTGATTCTACCCCTCAAGGCTTGTTACAATTAAATGAAAATGATTGGATGAATGCAATTGTTTTAGGTTTTGTTTATTTAATCATAGCTATTATTATTTCCTTTGGCCTTTGGAAGACTAACTTTTTCACACGTAATAAATAGTATTAGCTTTTTCATTTATCTGTTTTTTCTTTAACGAATAATTTAGTCCAAAACCCACTACAATATAGAATTGCAAAAAAAATCACAACAAATCTTGCTAATCTTCCATTCCCCCAATCCAATGGATTTAATCGCATTTCAAAAGGAAAAAAATCAATTGCAACAGCGAGGTAAACAATCAACGTATATATTAAAAAATCTTTACGAGTTTGTTTCATATCGTATGTTGGCTATGCATTTGATGGAGCCCCATACTTATTATCACCATCTGTACCTTTTAAGATGTTCAAAATAATTATATATACAGCGCCTAATAATGGTATTAGCATCCATAATAAATTCCATCCACTTTTGTTAATATCGTGGAGACGTCTAATAGTAACTGAAAAAGATGGTATTAAAAGCACTAAGTTATATGCTACTTGTAAAACCCCAATCGAGGTTATATCCATAGGGTCATAGCCCAAAAATGAAACATCGATAAAATATGCAATTGCACCAAATATGAAATAAAAAAGGGTAAAGTACCAAAATTCTGAGCGGTTAGCTCTTCCATTGAATTTGTTCCAATTTTTAAGTCCAAGTATAAAGTATTTCATAGCTTTTTTTGTTTAATGTATGTACAAGATAGTAAGTTGTTTAGGTTTTGTCAAGTAAGAAATGTAGATATTGATAGTTCGTGTGTTGCTCGATACATTATATATACTATATACTTAATATATATACATCCCTTAAACAACTAAGTAGCATACTAATCATATATACAACCTATTTGCATTCCATCATTTTTTCTTAATTAATTTTTTAACATAATAAAAAAAAATTAAGGTAAAAGCAGTTAACATAAGTTTATCAAATAAGCTGTAGTCATCATCATAGTATACAATCGGGGATTGAGAAAAAGAAACAAACGGAATAAATAGTAATAGTATTAGCTTTTTCATATCGTTTATTACTCTTTGATTATTTTATGAGTTGAGGTATTAACACCATCAGATAAATTAAGTATATATGGGCCTTTTTCTAATTGGCTAATATCAAGTTTTGTAGTGAAATATTCGCTCATTATGAGTTTTCCAGTTACATCAAAAACTGATGCTTCTAGCTCTGTATTACTTTTTGTATAAATAAAGGAAGAAGAAGGGTTTGGATATATAGTTATATTCTCCAATATGCTTTCGTCATCTTGATATGAAGATGATAAATTATATGCATCTAAAGCAAAAGGCATATTATCTACCTGTAGCTCATAAAAATAATTGTCATTACTAATTGGTGTTGATGCAATAATTTCTGCATCAGAAACATCAACTAATTTTAAGTAACCACTCGTCTCATTCTGTACCTTAATAATATATGTTTGACTTTGTTGATCAAAGCATAGCCCCCCAAGATTATAACCAGTTAAATAACCACCAATAACCGTAGTTTGAGAATCAATTATGGTTGCGCTTCCACTTATTAAATCAATTTCGGCCAAACGTAAATCTGTATAATAATTTCCATAGCTCTGACTATAATCTTCGTAATCAGTATCTTGAAATAGCCCATAAAGTTTTCCATTTTGATTGTTGAATTCTAAAGCCGAATATCTATTTCCATTTTGCCAAATAGTTGGGGAATTAACAATAGCCCCAGTTAATGCATCAATTGTATAAAGTTTATATTGATTTGCTTCATAGCCAATAAAAATATATTTTCCGCTGTTTGAGTCAAAAGTAGAATTACCTATGGCTACCGCCTCAACTCCAGGTAAAGTTGATATAGAAGAAACTAAACCTGTTAATAAATTAACTTCTCCAAAATGCTCAGCTGTTCCATCCCACCAAAGACCATAAGTCTTTAGATTTTGTAAATCGTATTCCATTTCTATAGCCTGTGCAGAATTAAAGGGATTAATTTCGGTTTCCAAGTTAGCCAGATCCATTACGTATAGATTCTGATTATTTTGATTATCATATCCCCAGCAGATGTATCTGCTATTCATTTGATCATAAGTAGTAGCCCCAGCAGCCACTCCAATTAATGAATTTGTACTTAATACAATTGAGGTAGATCCATCTGAAGGGTCAATATTGACTACATCAAAAGGAATTGTTGATGATCCATTTTCTGTTTTTTTTAAACCGTAAAGGATTTGCCCAAATGAAATAAGCGGAACAAATAGTAATAGTATTAGCTTTTTCATATCGTATGTTGGTTTAGCCTTTTTTATTTTCTATGGAGTCTTTTTCTTTTGCAAGCTCTAATCTTTCAATAGCTTTTTCTCTGTCGTATTCAAGTACTCTCTTGGTTGTATAGTCAGCATACTCACTTTGTAGAATAAACAAAATTAAAAGAGTCAAGAACGCTATCCACTGCTTCCAATAGGTTTTGTAACATAGTTTGATTTTAAAAAAGTTGTATAGCTTTTTCATTTATTTATTTCTGTCAGTTTCTTAAAACCTTCACAATTTTCTAATAAATATGCTTGAAATTCATCTTCATCATATTTAACCTTTAAATTTTCTATCACTGCAACCAATAATTTTATATCTGCTTCAAGTTTATCAAGTTGCTTTTGAGCTTCTTTTTTTGATTCCTCATCTCCATAATCTACTTTCTTACGTAATTCTACCATTGCAGGCATCACGTTCGTTGTAAGAGTGGTTAAATTACAAACTTTTTCTGCATCAGATTCCATATTTGAACAAGAAAAAATAAGTGGAATAAAAAGTGATAGTATTAGCTTTTTCATAGTTGTAAAAAATGAATTCTAACTGATTTTTTAAACAGATTAATATCTATAAACAAACCATATACAACTAAAAATATAGAAAAATAAACGAGTTTATAGTAAAGGATTTTTATTTGATTATCCACCTCTTCCTACTTTTCTTACACCACCTGACTTGGCTCTATTATTCTGATTTTGAGCCTTATTATTTGAGGATTTATGAGAGGATTTTTTTCCTTTACTGTTAGACTGTTTGTCAAATCTATTTCCGAAAAATTTACTTGGCATGACTTTCTTTTTTTATTATCGTTTAAATTATTTAAATTATGTTACAAATTTAACTTTTAATTCAAAAAATAAAATGAAAAAAATTCTATTTACACTTGTTTTAACAGCTTTTCTGTTCAATTGTGAAACACCTGAGCAAAGTAAATACAATGAGAATGAAATAATATTTGTAGTTGAAATGGATGCTAATGAGGGGAAATCTGAAGATGATATCGCAAAATTTTCTAAATACTATACTGATGCAATTGATAATACGGAACCTAATTCACTAGGATGGGGATTTTACAATTCAGGTGATAAAGTAATTCTAATCGAAAGATACTTAGACGGAAATGCAATGATGGAGCATGTGAAAAATATTTCTGAAGGTGGGCCACTGGAAACACATTTTGTTAAATTCATGGAGCATTTTACAATAAACAAGATTGATGTTTATGGTACTACGTCTGATGAATTAAAAGAATTTGTAAAACCTTTCGGTTTACCTTTCTATTTTCATCCTGATTTTGCAAAATTTAGCAGAAATTAATGTTTAATTTTTTTAAAGTTTCTATTTTAATTAGTGCCATGTTTTTTTCATGCGCTAATAATCAGAAAGATAAAAGTATTTCATTTGAAACTCCTGATGGTATGGTTTGGGTTGAAGGGAAATCATACACAAAAGGGGCGAAACAAAATGATGATTACGCAATGATGAGAGAAAAGCCTTCTCATGAAGTTTATATTGACGGGTTTTATATCGACGTTACGGAGGTTACAAATAATCAATTTCAAAAATTTGTAAACGAAACTGGTTATTTAACAATAGCTGAAAGAGAAATCGATTGGGAGGAAATGAAAAAAAACCTACCCGCTGGGACACCAAAACCCCACGATTCTATTTTACAGCCAGGCAGTCTAATATTTAATGATAAATTAAAAAAAGTCGATAATATGAATAATTATTTTCAATGGTGGAGATGGCAAACTGGAGCAAATTGGAGATCACCAAAAGGCCCTGGTTCCAGCATTGAAAATAAAGGCAACTTCCCTGTAGTTCATATTGCTTATGAGGATGCTAAAGCTTATTGTGAATGGGCTAACAGAAGACTTCCTACTGAAGCAGAATGGGAATCAGCAGCACAGGGGAATTATAAAAATGCTGTTTTTCCTTGGGGAGATGATTTAAAATTGTTGAACTCAAATGCAAATACCTGGCAGGGCAATTTTCCTGTAAAAAACGAATCAATTGACGGATATGAGATGATTGCCCCAGTAAAATCTTTTCCTGCAAATAGCATTGGTGTATTTGATATGGTTGGAAATGTTTGGGAAATCACTGATGATTTATTCAACGTCAATTACTATTCAGAAATAAGTACTGAAACTGAACTAAAAAATCTAAAAGGCGCTAGTAGTTGTTACAACCCAAGCAACCCATACGAAATACAATATGTAATGAAAGGTGGTTCGTTTTTATGTCATGATTCTTATTGTGCAAGCTATAGAATTTCTGCAAGGATGGGTCTGAGTGTTGGTTCAGGGTCAGACCACACTGGATTTAGAACAGTGGCAACACCTGAAATGCTTCTAAATAAATAAGGTTTTTTTGAGGTATAAGACTCTATTTTTTTATATTTAATAATAATAAAACAAACTAACTAATTTCAAATGTATTTTTTAGGTTTAGATGTTGGTAGTTCCTCTGTTAAAGCAGCTTTAGTAGAATCTGAATCTGGAAAAAGTGTTCTTAGTGTACACGAGCCAAAAAACGAGATGAGCATAAGTTCAATAAAAAACGATTGGGCCGAACAAGATCCTAATTTGTGGTGGAAATATACCTGTCTTGCGATTAAAAGAGTTTGTAAAGAATCAAACGTAGATCCAAAAAAAATTATTTCAATTGGTATTTCATACCAAATGCATGGTTTAGTGATTGTCGATAGTAATGGTGAACCTTTGCGAGATTCAATTATTTGGTGTGACAGCAGAGCTGTAGATATTGGTAATAAAGCATATGAGAAATTAGGTGAGGAAAAATGTATGTCGCGACTACTAAACTCACCAGGAAATTTTACAGCTTCTAAATTGAAATGGGTAAAAGAAAATGAACCAGATATTTATGAAAAAATTTATAAATACATGTTGCCAGGTGATTATATAGCCTACAAATTAACGGGGGAGATTAATACAACTAGAAATGGCTTGTCAGAAGGAATAATTTGGGATTATAAAGAAAATAAAACTGCAGATTGGTTGCTTGATTTTTATGGCATCGACTGTAGTTTAACCCCTGAAATTGTAGACAACTTTTCAAATCAAGGATCTACAAATATCAATGCTTCTGAACAAACAGGATTAAATATTGGTGTCCCAATAACATATAGAGCAGGAGATCAACCAAACAATGCATTAGCCTTAAATGTTTTTGATGATGGTGAAGTGGCGGCCTCTGGTGGAACTTCCGGAGTCATTTACTCGATTACAAATAATATAAATTCCAAAGAACCTTCACGAATTAATCATTTTGCTCATGTTAACTACAATGATGATAGCAAATCAATTGGTAAATTACTTTGCATAAATGGAGCAGGAATTCAATACAGATGGCTTAGAAATCATAGTGTTGGAAAGTCCTATGAAAAAATGAATGAGCAAGCATCTAGTATTTCTGTCGGATCAGATGGAATTTCTGTAATACCATTTGGAAATGGAGCTGAAAGAATGTTAAATAATAAAAATATAGGCACACATATTTGTAATATAAATTTAAATAAACATAGTCATGGCCACCTTTATAGATCTGCTTTAGAAGGTATTGCCTTTTCTTTTATGTATGGGATGGAAATACTCAAAAACGATAATGCAGCTATCAATGTGATTAGAGCCGGAAATGATAATTTATTTAGATCAGAAATTTTTGCTAATACCGTTTCAACTTTGATTGGTCATGAAATCGAAATATATAATACAACCGGTGCATTTGGGGCAGCCCGTGCATCAGGGGTTTTAAATAATGATTTAAATTCATTTAGAGAGAAAATTACCAAGAATGATCACGTAATGACATTTCTACCTCTTAAAAATAGGTCTGAATATGAAGATGCATATTCGAGATGGAAAGAAGATTTACAAGGAATATTAAATAACAAAAAATAAAGTTATGAGTAAAGAATATTATAAAGGAATTGAAAAAATTAAATATGAAGGAGCTGAATCAGATAATCCTTTAGCATTTAAATATTATGATCCAAACAAAATAGTTGCTGGTAAGAAAATGAAAGAGCACTTCAAATTTGCAATTGCTTATTGGCATTCATTCTGTGGAGTTGGATCAGATCCATTTGGTCCGGGAACACTAAATTTTGAATGGGATAAAAATCCAGATCCAATTCAAGCAGCCAAAGATAAAGCTGATGCTGCATTTGAATTTATTCAAAAAATGGGCTTTGATTATTTCTGCTTTCATGATTTTGATTTAGTAAAAGAAGCTACAACGTTTTCTGAATCTGAAAAAAGATTAGAAACAATTGTTAACTATATTAAAAACAAAAAAAAAGAAACTGGAATTAAGCTTCTTTGGGGAACCGCAAATTGTTTTTCAAACCCAAGATATATGAATGGAGCAGCAACTAATCCCAACTTCAATGTAGTTGCTCATGCCGGAGCTCAAGTAAAATTAGCCTTAGACGCAACAATCGAATTAAATGGAGAAAATTATGTTTTTTGGGGTGGTAGAGAAGGTTATATGTCACTACTAAATACTGATATGGGTAGAGAACTAGATCACATGGCAAGATTTTTAACAATGGCAAAAGACTATGCAAGAGCTCAAGGTTTCAAAGGGACTTTTTTCATTGAACCAAAACCAATGGAGCCAATGAAACATCAATATGATTTTGATTCAGCTACAGCGATTGGATTTCTTAAAGAATATGGGCTTGATAAAGATTTCAAACTAAATATTGAAGTGAATCATGCTACCCTAGCTCAGCATACGATGCAACATGAATTAGCCGTAGCCGCAAAAGCAGGAATGCTTGGAAGTATAGATGCTAATCGAGGTGATTATCAAAATGGATGGGATACCGATCAATTTCCTAATAATATCCTTGAGACAACAGAAGCTATGCTTGTGTTTCTTCAATCAGGAGGGCTTCAAGGGGGTGGTATAAATTTTGATGCAAAAATTAGAAGAAATTCTACTGATTTAGAAGACATATTCTATGCCCACATTGGTGGGGCTGACACCTTTGCAAGAGCTTTAATCACTGCTGATAAAATAATGACCTCTTCTTCCTATTCTGATTTAAGAAAAAAGAGATATCAGAGTTTTGATAGTGGAAAAGGTAAAGATTTTGAAAACGGTAAATTAGAACTGAAAGACTTGTATGAAATAGCAAAAGATGCAAATGAAGTAAGTCCTGAAAGTGGAAAACAAGAGCTTTTCGAAAATATTTTGAATCAGTATATCTAAGGAATTTTGACAACAGTTTTAGAAGGATTAGATTGGGTAGTACTTGCAATATATTTTCTTGCTTTAATTCTCGTTGCAGTCTGGGTTGTTTTACAAAAGAATAAAAATACAGAAGATTATTTTTTAGCTGGAAGGAATGTAGGATGGTTTGTAATTGGTGCGTCAATTTTTGCATCAAACATTGGGTCTGAACATGTTGTTGGGCTAGCAGGAACGGGATTTGAGTCTGGAACACCTATGGCTCATTATGAGCTACATGCTTGGATAGTTTTATTACTTGGCTGGTTGTTTTTACCGTTTTATATTAGGAGTGGCGCTTTTACGATGCCCGAATTTTTAGAGAAAAGATTTGATTCAAAATCAAGATGGTTTTTATCCCTTTTTTCTCTGATTGCCTATGTCTTAACAAAAGTTTCCGTTACGATTTACGCTGGTGGAATTGTCGTTTCTGAATTGCTGGGAATACCTTTTTGGTATGGTGCTATTGGTGTTGTGGTTTTTACAGGGATATATACCGTGATGGGAGGAATGAAAGCTGTAATTTATACTGAAACCCTTCAAGCTGTTGTGCTAATTTTAGGTTCAATAATTATCACTTATCTAGGGTTACAAGAAGTTGGTGGATGGACTGAATTAAGAAATACTGTAATTGCTGCAAGCCCTGATCATTTTAACATGTGGCGCCCTATGTCAGATCCTGATTTTCCTTGGACTGGATTGTTATTCGGGGGTACTATAGTGGGTGTTTGGTATTGGTGTACAGATCAATATATAGTTCAGAGAACACTTGCTGCCAACAATATTAAAATTGGAAGGCGAGGAGCAATATTTGGTGCTTATTTAAAGTTGTTGCCAATATTCATTTTTCTAATTCCAGGAATAATTGCCTTTGCATTATCGATTCAAAATCCAGAGGTATTTTCTATTGAAAAAGCTGATAGAGCATTCCCAGTGCTTGTTAAAACTTTACTTCCTGTTGGATTGAAAGGGTTAGTTGCAGGAGGTCTGATGGCAGCACTTATGAGTTCACTTGCGTCAGTATTTAATTCATGCTCAACTATATTTACAATTGATATATACAAAAAGTTAAAGCCTAATGAGTCAGAAAAAAAACTATTGAATATTGGTAAGCTTGCAACTACTGTAATAGTAATTCTTGGAATCATTTGGATTCCGATTATGGAAAAAATTGGAGGTGGCGTTATGTATCAATATCTCCAAAATGTTCAATCCTATATAGCTCCACCTGTAGCTGCTGTTTTCATCTTAGGAATTGTTTGGAAAAGAGTAAATTCAAAAGCAGCCATAACAACTTTAATGGCTGGTTTAGTTCTGTTAATTATGAGGCTTAGTTCAGAAATTTACTTTCAACCTGAAATATCTTCAAACACAATAGTTGATAGCTACATGTTTATCTTTGCCACAATTAATTTTTCACACATGGCAATACTTATGTTTATATTTTCAATCTTATTATGTGTGGGTGTTACACTTTCTACAACTGAACCTGAATATAGTAAAATTGTGGGGCTATCATTTGGCACATTAACAAAGGAGCAGAGGTTAGAAAACAAAAATAGTTATGAAACAATAGATGTGATTTTATCAGTCAGTTTGGTAATCATTGTTGTTGCTATTTTAAGTTATTTTACCGGATAATTATTTTATTGTCGGTGGGCCTGATAAATACCGATTGGATTTTAAAAAAATATCTGACTCATAAAGTGTATCTATAAAATCTTGTCCACGGTTAAAAAAAGCATGTTCAGCATCTTGATAAAAAATTACATCACATCTACTACCAACTGCTTCCATTCTTTTTTTATAGTTTTCAATTAATTCGACTGGAACTATTTTATCCTTTGTCCCGGTTAATATAATTGTTGGGGGAGCCCCTTTGCTTATATTATCGTATGGGGAAGCGTTGGATGGGTTGTTAATCCATCCCCATTTTCTTCCAAAATGTAAGACTGGATTATAAAGAATTAATAAGTTAGGTTTAGAACTGATAGTAAGATCTTCGTTACTATTATCAAATAAGTCAATATTTCCCGACACTGCTGCCAAGTGGCCTCCTGCTGATCCCCCAGCGGCAGCAATTTTATTTGGATCAATTGAAAGTACTTTTGCATTCGACCTGATAAACCTTATTGCAGATTTTGCATCCTCCATTGCTTGAATCGGAGAAGTGCCATGCACATTTCTTATGCGATACTCAACAGAAACAGCTACCATTCCTCTTGAAGCAAAATATCTTGATTGTCTTTGAAATTGTTCAGGTGATCCGTTATTCCAACCGCCTCCGTGAAAAAAAATAATACAACTATATTTTTTTTTGATATCAAATTCTGACGGTTTATATACAAATAAATTGAGGTCTCCTTCATTGGTTTTCTTGTAAAGAAGCTTTTCGGGTTTTATTTGTTGAATTTTATTTTGCGAATAATTTAATTGTAGTAATCCAAATATTAATAATATGCTTAAAGTAATCCTTAACATTATTAATCAAAATTTATAAATTTTTTTACAACTTCATATGTTTTGGTTGGAATCGTGTCATTATCATATATAGACATATAATGACCTTTTTTACCACGAGAACTTATTCTCTCTCCCATACTCCAAAAATTTACTGTAACTAATCCATTTTTTGATTTTTCTTGTAATAAGTCCATTAACTTTTGATACACCTCGGCTTGCTTTTTAACAGAATTAAAAATATTATTTTCACCGTCATTATAATAATCCAACTCAGTTATATGAAATTCAAGTTTATTTGAATGAGCCCAGTCAATTAGGTCAGATAATTTTTTTAATTCCTCATCTAGATTTTCAACAAATTGTTTAAGTCCATTATTATTCATTAAATGACCTTGCCAGCCAATACCATCAACTCTTTGGCCTTTTGACTTTAAATACATAACTGTTTCTTTTAGCTTCTCCCACATTGGAATCTGCATGCCACCATTCTGATTATAAACAAGCTTTTTATTAGGAGCATATTTATCTGCAAGTTCAAATGCCCTAATTATATATAATGGGTATCCATTTTCGTCAAGACCAATGTCTAACCATGGGTTTTCCCATTTACTATTCCCTGGCTTTGAGCCAAGCCATTTTCCCGATGCTAAAATGGTTTCGTTTACAACATCAATCCATTTTATATTATCAAAATCTTTATATCTGTCTAGAAGTCTGAATAAAAATTCATCAAGGCTAGCTTGAAGTTCATCAGCTGTTCTTGCATCATCTTTAATCCATTTTGAGCATTGTGGTCCAATAGGACTATGGAGTCTAAAAAGTAAATTATTATCTTTTGAAAACTTGGCAAAGTTGTCAATTTGGTTCCACTTCCAACTACCTTTTGTCGGATTAATATTTGACTGTTTTGCAGCATTCATTGCTGTCAAATATTTAAAATCTTTTAAAAATAGATTTGCATAATTACTACTCAGTTCCCTGTGTATTAATGTTGATCCAACCAAAAAGCTTTCATTCTCAGGAGATGAAATTGCACTGATATTATTCTTCTCTTTTGGGGTTGACAATTTTTCGGATTCATATTTTAAGATTGAATCAACTTGTTTCTTTGTAAATTTTTCAAGCAATATGTCTTTTATAACACTAAATGTTTCTTTATAAATTGTTTCTATCTGATTATCTGTCAAATTGTTGTTAGCAGTCAAATTGTTATTTCTTGCATACTTACTATAAAGAACGTCAATTATAAATTCCTTTTGGTTTTTATTCATCAGCATTTCTCCAGCAATATAATTTCCAATAATCTTTGACCTTTTATCAGCCCACGAGTTTGATCTGTCATTGGTCATAATATTTTGAGATATCACATTAGATTTAACAACTGTTGGTTTTTCCGAAATTTGAGAGTTAAAAAACCCATTGGCTAATTTGACAAACTGAGTTTTTATCCTTTGGTAATTTTCTAAACTAGCTTTATTTTCAGTTTCATTTGGGTCAGTCTTGTAGTCATAAAGCTCTTCGGCATAGATATCATCATTTGAAATCGGCTCAGTACTTTTTTTATTTTTCACCCAAACTGTATACCTATATCTTTCTGATCTAAAACTGTAGCCCATAGTTTCTCCAGAGGCCTTGGAGCGTCTTGGATATTGACTAACCGCAAAAATCTTTGATGTGTTATTTTCGCCCTCAATTTGTGGCTTCAAACTTATACCGTCTAGATTTTGAGGCATATCCAAATTTGTCATATCACATAAAGTGGGAAAAATATCAACAAATTCAGTAGGTGAGCTTATTTTATTCATCTCGTTAACTCTTGGGTCTTTAATTAATAATAGGGAACGTGTTGACTGCTCAAAATTTGTATGTTTAGTCCACTGGCTGTGATCTCCAAGATGAAAACCATGATCACCCCAAATAACAATAATTGTATTTTTATCTAGGCCCTTTTCTTTAAGCTTATCAACAAGCTTTCCTATTTGCGCGTCAATATAACTTGAAGCAGCATAATATCCATGAATCAATTTTCTTTGAAAATCATCTGCTAAAATCAAAAGATTTTCCTCATTGTGTGGATAGTCTGTTTCAGGCGTATGATATGAGTTAATTTCCCATCCAGCTTTATAAGCAATATCAACAGGGTATTTAGACTTTGTTCTAAATTCCGCCAACTTGATTTCATTTGGGTCATATAAATCCCAATATTTTGTTGGTGCAACAAATGGCATATGAGGTCGAACGAATCCCACAGCAAGAAAAAATGGTTGTGAAGTATCCATATTATCGATTAACTCAAGGCTACGATTAGCTATTGCGCCATCTACATATGCACCGTCAGGAACATCAGCACTTTCATAAGGTGGCTTATAAATGTCTGTAGTATATTTATTTAAACCACTCTCACTAATACCCTTTGAAATTCCTTCTTGCCTTAGTTGAGATACTTTTGCTCTAATTTCATCACTTTGATAGAATCCATTTGCAGGAAAACTGTATCCATCAGAAAATATTAGATTTCTCTGAGATATAAACGGAACAGACCAAGACGGCTTATCTTTAAAATTGTCAACACTTCGATTATCAAAAATCTTTCCAATGCCTATTGTCTGATAGCCATTTTGCTTGAAATACTGAGGAATGGTTAAAATATCAGGATTCATATCTCTCATTCTTGTTTTTAAATCCCAAACTCTTGTCTTATCAGGTCTAAGGCCGGTCATTAAACTTGCCCTTGAGGGGCCGCATACTGCTTGCTGAGTGTGATTATTTAAAAAAACAGTTGATGATTTTGATAATTCGTCAATATTTGGCGTGACAGCGAAATCATCACCAAAACTACCAATACTTGGCTTCAAATCATCCACGGCAATAAACAAAACATTCATTTTTTCCTCAGTTTGAGAAAATAGAGAAAGGTATGAGAAAAGTAAGGTAAAGAATATTATTGTTTTATGACTTGCTAATATTTTCATTATCAGATAGTTTTTAGTTTACTTAAATATCAATAAAATTTAATTATTATCATAACTTTATAGTAATAGATATGAATAAAATAAGCCTAATAATTATAATCTGTTTGCAATTTGTTTTTAGAATTGAATCCCAGAACTATAACCCTGATTTATTTTTAAAAGATTATTCGGGGGATATGATAATCACTACACAAGTAAAAGCGGAAAGAAATAAGGCTATTCTTAGGGGAACAGAAGCAAAGAAAAATAGAGGTTTTGTTTTAGAAAATTACAATGGCATTCAGCCCTCAATTTATCCAGCATGGGATGAAGGATTCTGGCCAAATAAAAAACCAGAGTCGTTAACAGATTTTAATTTTGAGACCAAGTTTTTTGACGAATTAGTAAACTGGGGAGTAGAAAATGACTTTCATATAATCCATCACTGTTTAATCTTTCCTAATAAATACTTCCCAAAATGGTTCTCAAAAACTAACTACTCAGCTAATGAACTAGAGTATATTCTTGAAAAATTCATTGTAGAGGTTTTAAACTCAAATGATAATAAAGATAAGGTTGATATATTTAATGTGATCAATGAGATTTTTGCTATGGGTAGATCTGGAAAGTATAGGGTTTCGGGAAATGAAAAAGAAGATTGCAAGTGGATGGATATGGGTTTTGAAAAAGATAATTCAGGACTTGTTGGTGAACAGAATATCAATAGTGAGCACCCAATTTTTGTTAGAAGAGTTTTTGAAATTGCCTCTGAACTAACAGATGCCAAATTAGAAATAAGAGATTTTAATATTGCTTTTGGGGGGAAAAAAGCAGATGGTTTATATCAACTTGTAAAACATTTAAAAAACTCTGGAGTAAGAATTGATGCTGTGGGCTTTCAATGTCATTTGAATGTAGGGATAAATTATAACTACGAAAACCTTAGAAAAAATATTAAAAGGTTTATAGAGCTGGGAGTTGAAGTTTATATTACAGAGTTAGATGTTGGATTAAATCTTTGGGGGCAGGGTGGTAATCACAAAAAGGTTTCGGATGTAATTAAATCCCAAAGTGATTGGAATAATTTTTTTGAAGAGCAAAACAAAATATATTATAATTTGGTTAAAACAGCAAAAGAGTCGGGTGTTAAACTTATTAGTGATTGGGGTTTCCGGGATGATATTCCGTATGGTGGGTGGAGAAAAGATCAAAAGGCATGGATGGTAAATAAGGACTATTCTAGAAAGGGAGCATACTATGCAGTTCTAAAGGCGCTTTATGATGCTGAGCAAAATAAAAAATAAAATTTACGCTAATATTATTTCTGACATTTTTATGTAAATTATCTTATGAAAAAAAATTTATTGATTTTTTTGACATTCATATCCCTAAATGTATTAGCCCAAAGCACATCTTTTGAAATTGTTGAGGAAATGGGTAGGGGTATTAATTTAGGAAATGTTCTAAGTGCTCCAATCGAAGGTAATTGGGCTTTTTCTGTATATGAAGAATATTTTGACCAAGTTAAAGATGAAGGCTTTAACAACGTAAGAATTCCAGTTGATTTTTTTGGGGGTACCTTTTTGAATGCAGATTACACTGTGAATGGAAGTGAAAGAACTCTTAGTAGTTTATCAAACTGCGATGACAACTCGTGTTTTTCAGAGTTAGCTGGTACCCAAAATCAATATGATGGAAGTCCAGATGATTATTATGTTAATCCTTTGTACTTGGATAGGCTACAACAAATTGTTGACTGGTCAATGTCAAAAGGACTAGTTACAATAATTGACTTTCATGGAGCGAAACTAAAAGAAAATTTTCTTTACACTTTTGACCAAAGTGACATAAACGGGGTGAACTACTATTCAGATCCAACATCTGCAAAAAGAATTGCGGATTTAAATAAATTTAAAGCAATCTGGAGAGATATTGCGGAAAGATTTAAAGATTATCCAGAAACATTACTATTTGAAGTTTTCAATGAACCTTATTTTTGGCTTTCAGCCAATGAAATATCCACCATTTCCAGTGATATAATTAACATTGTAAGGTCATCAGGCTCTAACAATGAATCCCGTAAAATAATTATTACAGGAGGAGATACTAACAGCTGGGAGGTTATTTTTCAGATACCAAATGATTTGATTAATTCTGACCCAAATTTAATAGCAACTTTTCACTATTATCAACCCATGAGTTTTACATCATCAATGCAGGAGAACAATAATAATTTTAATTTGAGTCAAAATGCAAAAAATCAAATTATGCAAAGATTTAGTCAGATTAACTCATGGTCAACAACAAATAATATTCCTGTTTATCTAGGTGAATTTGGAGCAGATAATGAAAATGGAATAAATTATTGGATTGGAGGATCTAACGGAGCTTTTGGTGGCCCAAACCCTGCAGATAGAATCGAATATCATAGGCATATTGCTGAGCAAGCAATATCAAATAATTTTTCGTTTTCTGCTTGGTGTGCTGGAAACAAATCAACCAAAACTATAAGTTTAAGAACTGACAACCCTGAAAGCGAAAATGTTATTGCGGGAAATTGGGTTGAAGAGGTTAAGGACGCATTATTGGGAATTGGTTGCTACAATTCAGAGGATGTCTTAATACAAAACCCCGATTTTGAATGTGGTATTAATAATGGCTGGAATTTATCAACCTTTAGTGGTGCACAAGCTAATTTTTCTGAAACAGAAACTGAATCATATGAAGGGAAGTCGGCTAGGATTGAGGTTACAGAATTGGCATCCAGTAATTCTGGATTTAACAAGGTGATTTTGAACAATCAAGAATATGATCAGGATTTAAGTGGTAAAACAATTAATATAAAATTCAATGCTAAGTCAAACTCTAATAACAATGAATCCATTTCAATAAAAATTAGGTTAAAGCTTGGTAGTAGTGGTAACAATTATATTGTTTCAGATGAATTAACCCTTAGTTCAGAATATAACCTTTATGAATTTGAATTCGATATCGACGAGACATATGATGCTCATAAATTACAAGTATTATGTGGAAATGCTATTGGGGAATATTTCTTTGATAATTTTGAAACAATAATTAATGACCAATCATTTTCAAATTATGATGAAATTCTTCATGATGTTATCTTCTTTCCGATACCATTTGAAAATAATTTATACTTCAATTCAAATCAAAATTTAGATGTTAGTATATATAGTATAGACGGTAAACTAATAAGTATCTTAAAACTACAAGGTGAGACAGGGAAAGTAAATCTTGACTTTCTTGAAAAAGGTGTTTATATATTAAAGTACTTGGTTGAGGGGGTAAATTATTACAAAAGGATAATTAAAAATTAAGACTGTCCTAAATTAAAGAATTGGAAAATCATTATAGGGATCAAGTGTTTTGATTAACCCATCCTCGTCGTATTGAATTTCAGCAATTTTAATAGATCTCAAATGCGTAATACCTTTAGAGAGTGAAGAATCATGATAAAATAAATACCATTTACCCTTGAATTCACAAATTGAATGGTGAGATGTCCAGCCAACAACAGGGTTTAATATTTTTCCTTTGTAAGTAAACGGTCCATAAGGATTATCACCAATTGCATAACAAATAAAATGTGTGTCACCCGTTGAGTATGAAAAATAGTATTTACCATTATACTTGTGTACCCAAGCCGCCTCAAAAAAACGTCTTTCATTATCACCGGCTAATAGCAATTTACCTTTTTCATCAAGAATTTGTACCTCCCTTGGTTTTTCAGCAAATTCTAATAAATCGTCTGACATTTTTGCGACAAAAGGTAAAAGAGCATGTTCATCATCATTTGGAAGAAAAGCTGTTGGACTTGTAGGATTGCTTGGGTTAAAAACCCCATCTCTCCATCTTTGTAATTGGCCACCCCATATACCTCCAAAGTACATATAATATTCTCCATGATCGTCTTTGTAAACTGCAGGGTCTATTGAAAAACTTCCTTCGATTGGTTTATCCATTGGGATAAACGGGCCCTCTGGGTTTTCACCAACTGCAACGCCAATTCTAAAAATACCTTTATAATCTTTTGCTGGAAAAAACAAATAATATTTTCCATCTTTCTCATTTGCATCTGGTGCCCACATTTGTTTTTCAGCCCATTTCACATTATCTACGTGTAATGCAATTCCATGATCTTTGACTTCGCTATCTATGTCTTCCATTGAAAATACATGATAGTCTTCCATAGCAAAATGACTTCCTAAATCGTCAAATGCATCACCAGCGTCTATATCGTGAGAAGGATATATGTAAATCTTTCCGTCAAAGACATGTGCAGATGGATCGGCAGTGTAAAGATGAGTAATTATGTGTGGTGATATTGATCTTTTATTTAAATCTTCAAAATCAATATGGTCGATACTATTCTCTGGCATTGTAATCTCTAACTTTTTCTTTTTTTCAATAAATCTTGTTCAATCTTCTCCTCCATCTTTTTATCAATGATATAAAAGAATAGTAAAGCAGCGGCAACTAAAAAAGGAATTGAGGGAAATATACTAACCAACATTTTAGTACCTAAAATTGCAGATTCGGTTTGTTCACCTACGCTATTTGGGACATAACCATAGCTGCCTAGTATAGATGCTACTAATGCGCCCCCAATACTTAAGCCAAGCTTAAGACCTACCATCATTGCTGAAAAAATTATTGCAGTAGCTCTTCTATTATTTTTCCATTCTGAATAATCTGCAACATCAGCAATCATCGCCCAAAGCAGTGGTATCGTAATCCCGTAAAAGAACCCATGAAATATTTGGGCACCAAAAATTAAATTAATGGAATCAGGTGAGAGAACATAAAAAACTAAAATGAATAAAGTTGATATAAATAAAAATACCCCAAACACATTTCTTTTTCCATATTTGTCAGCTAACATTTTAGACAAACCAATTCCAATTATCATAAATATAATCCCACCTGCATTAAACAATCCGAAACCAGCTGAGACAGGATCACTTCCAAAGAAATTTATCCCGATACTTGATAAAAAATCTATTATGGGTGAAATAAAATCACTCAAAGAATTTTTTGAAACATAGTTTTCAAAATAATAGACATATGCTCCCCCTTTCATAGCAAGGGTAGTGAATTGTAAAATGGTAACAGTTAGCATTATTACCCAAGGAATATTTTTTACTAAATCCTTTAGGTCATCCAATATGCTTGATGATTCTTCTGGCTTAGGAACAATCCTTTCCTTAGTTGTAATAAATGTTATAAGTAATAAAACCGTTCCTATTACAGCAAGCCATGTCATAGTGATTTCAATACCAAGTGCTTTGTCTCCGTCACCAACATAATTTATAATAGCAAGCATAAATACTTGGACAAAGAATTGAGCAAACATAACAGCAACAAATCTATATGCTGAAATACTATTTCTCTCTTTCATATCACCAGTTATAACTCCGCTAAGTGCTGAGTAAGGTAAATTGCTTCCCGCATATAATAAGAGTAATAATGTGTAAGTAACTACCGCATATATAACTTTACCGTTGTAAGAAAAATCAGGCGTAGTAAATGCTAATACTGAAGTAACTCCCAGTGGTACTGCAGTCCACAATATCCATGGTCTAAACTTACCCCACTTACTGTTTGTTCTATCGGCTAATGCTCCAACAATTGGATTAAAAGCAAAAGCAGCAACAGTTCCAACTGTAAATATAATTTTGGTTGCATCATCCGCATTTAAGCCATAAATATCCGTGTAGAAATATGCTAAATATGTGATTAAAGTTTGAAATACAAGATTAGCTGATAAGTCTCCAAGACTATATCCAATCTTTTCTTTAATAGAGAGTGGTTGTGTTGTCATAGTTTTATTTAATGTTTGAAGTGTCAATTTTCAACAGCTCAAAATATGCAGGTTTCTTTTTGTACTCTCTGTCAAATAATAGTGGGTAATCCGTTCTACCTCTGATAGGATTTTCATTTCTCCAAGTATATTTATCAGTAGTACCCCAGAAAGTTACCCTACTAATTTTATCATGATGTTTTAGAAATAATTCAAATATGTCTTTGTATCTCTTAGTTAATTTTTTTTGAATATTTTCAGGAATTCCAGATTTATATGGATCCCATTTCTTATCTCCTTCAAATTTTTTAAATTCTTCCCTTGCAATTCCTGCTAATTCGTAGGGATTTGGAATTACTGTTATATCAAGCTCGGTTATCATTACATCAACTCCAGTCGCTGCTAAATCAACAATTGTTTCTTCAATTTCTTTAATGCTCGGAAAGTGAAGGTCCCAATGAGCCTGAATACCAACCGCATCAATTCTAATTCCTTTTTCCTTTAAAGAATTAATTATCCTGATTGCACCTTGTCGTTTCTTTGGTTTATATAGGTTGTAATCATTGTATGCAAGATCAACATTCGGATCAGTATCATTTGCATATTGAAATGCTTTTTCGATATAGTCATCACCCATCATTTCAAGAAATAAAGTCTCTCTAAGCGACCCATCCTCATTCAAAGCTTCATTAACAACATCCCACATATCGACCTTGCCTTTAAATCTTGTGACCATTTGAAATATGTGATTTTTTAAATGTCGGTTGAATTTAGCTTTGTCATTAATTTCCGAAACATATTCAGGAACTTGATTGTGCCAAACCAAAGTGTGGCCTAACAAGTACATGTTATTATCTTTGGAAAAATCTGTTATTTTCTGAGCGTTTGAGAATGTAAATTTTGAGTATTCTGGATGGGAGTGCATCCACTTCATTGAGTTTTCAGGAGTTACCGAATTAAAGTCCTCAGAGACGATTTCTAAAATCTTTTCATCTTTATCAATTAATTGATAATCTTCTTGATTTATAGTTGCTCCAATTAAAAAATAATCTTCAAATTTTTCTTTTAAACTTTCTGTTTGTTGTGAGCACATCATCAACGGAAAACATGCAAAAAATAAAAACAAAATATTTCTCATATTTCAATGATTAATTATTCTA
>CABYFY010000008.1 GCA_902518355.1 uncultured Bacteroidota bacterium
TAATAATAATTAATGATACAAATTTTAATTACGGGTGGCACCTTTGATAAAAGCTATAATCATATAAGTGGGGATTTATTTTTTGATAAAACTCATGTTCCAGAAATGCTAAAAAGAAGTAAATGTCGACTAAATATTGAGGTTAAAACCCTAATGATGATTGACAGTTTGGAAATGACTGAAAAAGATATCGAAAAAATTATTGAGGAGTGTCATAAAACCAGATGGTCAAGTATTGTAATAACACATGGGACCGACACAATGGTCAATACTGCCAAAAAAATTGCTGAAAAAATAAAAAATAAAACTATTATTTTAACGGGAGCAATGATCCCTTATGCATTTGGAAGTTCTTCAGATGGTTTTTTTAATCTTGGAAGTGCATTGTCTTTTGCACAAACACTACAAAATGGGGTTTATATAGCAATTAATGGACAATATTTTGATTATGATAAAGTAAGAAAAAATAATGCTATGGGTTATTTTGAAAAATATAATTAATTTACTCTAACCTATTTTTTATTCAAAGCATTTAATCTTTTTATAAGTGGAGGGTGAGAATAATGAACAAATACATATAAAGGATGAGGATATAAATTACTCAAAGAATCGACA
The DNA here is from genome assembly GCA_902518355.1 of uncultured Bacteroidota bacterium. Lineage (GTDB taxonomy): Bacteria > Bacteroidota > Bacteroidia > Flavobacteriales > Flavobacteriaceae > MED-G13. The sequence continues at coordinate 616 of CABYFY010000008.1, forward strand.
GACAGTTTTTTTAAAGCCAAACTTAACGCATTCCCATCGTATGTTAATTTTGCATACTCATCCGCTTCAAACTCATTTTTTCTACTTAAAATATTCATTAAAATTCCAATAATTAATCCGATTGGTGAATACAGAAAGCTAAAAGCAATTATACCTATATGAAAATTCATAGCCGATGCACCAAGAGAGTTTGCAATCATTTCAAAACTCATACATATTTCAAACAAAAAACACATTACACCAAGTTGACTAATAGTTATTATCATAGATAATAGAATATGTTTCTTTTTAAAGTGTCCAACCTCATGCGCAAGTACAGAAACTAATTCCTCGTCAGAGTGTTTTTTTATTAATGTGTCATATAGTGCAATTGTTTTTCTTGGCCCTAATCCACTAAAAAAGGCATTAGCTTTAGATGATCTTTTTGATCCGTCTATTACAAAAATATTTTTTAAAGAGTAGCCAACCTTGTTTGAATATGCTTCAATCTTTTTTCTTAATTCACCATCCTCCAATGGGGTTAGTTTGTTAAAAATTGGTACAATTAAATCTGCGTAGAACATATTCAAAAAAATCATTAATAATGATAGTCCCAACCAGAGCCATAACCAGTAGCCAGAGCTAAAGGACTCAATAATAAAAATTGCTAATGAAGTTAATCCCAATATTAAAGCAGAAGAAATAAACAATCCTTTAATTTTATCTGAGATAAATGTTTTCAGGTTTGTTTTATTAAAACCAAATTTCTCTTCAATAACAAAAGTCGAATAATAACTAAATGGAATACCAATTACGAAATTAAATAAATACAAAATCATGAAAAAAAATGATGATTGCAGTATTACTGAATCTGAAAATGAAGTAGCTAAGTCACTTAAAAATCCAAATCCAAAAAAATATAACATCGAAATGGTAAAGACAAAACTTACCGAACTACTAACAGAGGAAAGCTTTCCTCTTGAAATTTTATAATATTTTGCTTTGAGATAGTTTTCAGCGTCATAAAAATCTTTAAACTCATCTGGAATATTGTCTTTCCAGTTTTTATCATTTAAGTATTCTAAAACTGTAGTAAACAGAAAATTAAATATTGCAAGTACAATGAATAAATTAAGAATAATTTCTGAGCTCAAAACACATAAATTTAGAAATACAAAAATAGTTAAAATGAAGCTTATTTTCATAAATTAGTCAAATGATTAAGCAAACACTTTTATTGATTACAACTATCTGTGTTGCAGTATACCTTGTAATATATTCCGATATATTTGAAATCAATTTTTCATCAACACAATCTGAGGCCTTTTATAATATGCTTTACTTGTATTTAGGAGCTGCTTTTTATTGCTTTATTGCTGGTCAATTGACTAAAAATTACAGTCAAGTGGATAGACTTTGGAGTACAATCCCTATTGTTTATTGTTGGTACTTCACCTATAGCTCTGGGATGGATGAAAGATTAATATTAATGTCAACACTTGTTAGTATTTGGGGAATAAGGCTTTCATTTAATTTTGCGAGAAAAGGAGGATTCACACTGATTCCCTGGAAAGGAGCTGAAGATTACAGATGGGAAGTTCTTCAAAAGGAAATTCCTCAATTTAAAGATTCCTTGAATTGGTCTTTGTTTAATTTTTTCTTTATCTGTTTTTATCAAATGGGGCTAATTTTTCTTTTTTCATTACCGATATTATCAGCTTGGGAAGGTGGAGGTGAATTAACCCATGTAGATTTTATTGTTGGTGGGCTAATGTTAAGTCTTATTGTAATTCAAACGATAGCTGATGAACAACAACATAAATATCAAACAAAAAAATATAGTTTAATCAAGGCAAATAAAGTTCTCGAAGGTAATTTTAAAAAAGGATTTATTGATACTGGACTATGGAAATACTCAAGACACCCTAATTATACATGCGAACAATTAATTTGGATCACATTTTATTTATTTAGTGTTTCTTCTACAGGTAAATTTATTAACTGGTCAATAATCGGATGTTTGTTATTAGTAATACTGTTTTACTTCAGTGCGAAATTTAGTGAAGGGATAAGTTCAAAAAAATACCCCAATTATAAAAATTATCAAAAAAATACTCCAATGTTTATTGGTTATTAATTAGTTTAATATGGAAAGGTATCTAACCCTAATTACAATAATTATATTACATTCTTGCGATATGAAAAAAAATGAAATTGTAGAACCAAAAGCTAAGAAAATAGAAAAGGTTTTGAAAATGCATGAGCATGAGAGAATTGATGAATTCTATTGGCTTAATGAAAGAGATAATCCTGAAGTTATCGAGTACCTAGAAGAAGAAAATTATTACAGAGATTCTTATATGAAAGATTACAAGAGTCTTGAAAATGAACTATTTGAAGAAATAAAATCAAGAATTAAAGAGGATGATTCAAGTGTACCTTACTTAGAAAATGGGTACTATTATTATACACGTTATGAAAAGGGAAAGCAGTATCCTATTTATTGCAGAAAAAAAGATAATCTTGAAAATCCTGAAGAAATTCTAATCGATGCTAATAAAATGTCTGAAGGCCATGAATATTTTAGAATTGGTGGTATTGATATTAGCCCTGACAATAAAATTATGGCATATTCTGTTGATACTGTAAGTAGAAGGTTATATACAGTCCATTTTAAAAACCTAGAAACTGGAATAATAAGTAGTCAGTCAATCTCTAACACAAATGGTGGGGTAAGTTGGGCTAATGATAATAAAACTGTCTTTTATAATCAAAAAAATGTAAATACTCTTAGGACCGAAAAAGTAATAAGATATGTTTTAGGTTCTGATAATAATGAAGAAGTTTTTTTTGAATCTGATGATGAATTTAATTTATATTCTTACAAAACAAAATCAGGAAAATACATCATTATAAGTAGCGGAAAAACAATTTCGGATGAAATTAGATTTATAAATGCAGATAGGCCTAATCAAGAATTTAAAATTTTTCAAAAACGTATCGATGGCTTAGAATATTCTGTTGATCATTTAGATGATAAGTGGTACATAAGAACTAACATAAATAATTCTCAAAACTTCAAACTCATGGTCTGTGATGAGAATAAAACATCTTCTGAAAACTGGAATGATTTTATTAAGCACAGAGAAAATGTTTTGTTGGAAAATATTGAAGTTTTTAAAGAATTCTTTGTTGTAACAGAAAGAGAAAATGGACAAAGAAGGTTTAATGTAATTTCAAAAAAAGATGGTAAAAGTCATTACCTAGATTTTGAAGAGGAAGCATTCTCAGCTTATTCAAGCGTGAATGCTGAAATGAATTCAGTAAAGTTTAGATATGGATATTCTTCAATGACCACACCCAATTCAACAATTGAATACGATCTTGTTTCAAGAAAAAAAACGATTTTAAAAGAATCTGAGGTTTTGGGTGGAAGTTTTGACAAAAAAAATTACGAGTCTAAGCTTATTTGGGCTGATGCAAGAGATGGAAAAAAGGTAGCAATTTCTATGGTATATAGAAAAGATATGTACGAACCTGGTAAAAACCCATTACTTCTTTATGGATATGGTTCATATGGGTCAACTAATAGTGCTGGATTCAGCTCGGTAAGATTAAGCTTACTTGATAGAGGTTTTGTATATGCTATAGCTCATATCAGAGGTAGCCAATACTTGGGAAGACAATGGTATGAAGAAGGAAAAATGTTCAATAAAAAGAACACATTTTGGGACTTTATAGATTCTGCAAAATATTTAGGTGAGAATAATTATGTTGATGATGAGCAGGTTTTCGCAATGGGCGGAAGTGCAGGGGGGCTTTTAATGGGTGCTGTTGTAAATATGGAGCCAGAAGTTTTTAAAGGAATAGTAGCAGGTGTTCCTTTTGTAGATGTTGTAACGACAATGCTGGATGAGACCATACCTTTAACAACATTTGAATTTGATGAATGGGGTGATCCAAAAGATAAAGATTCTTATTTTTATATGCTATCCTATTCGCCATATGATCAAGTTGAAGAAAAAGATTATCCAGCAATTTTTATCACAACTGGGTATCATGATTCTCAGGTTCAATACTTTGAACCGGCAAAATGGATTGCCCGATTAAGAGATAGAAGAACAAATAAAGAACCTTTACTTATGTACTGTAATATGGATGCTGGTCATGGGGGTGCATCGGGAAGATTTGAAGCATTTAAAGAAACAGCAATGGAATATGCTTTTTTAATATCATTAACAGAATAATCAAATATATATTTAAAAAAAAAGGCGCTTTGAAAGCGCCTTTTTTATTGTTTAAATTATACTATTTGATAATTAATTTAGATACTTTACTTTGATTTTCCACGGTAACTTTAACCATGTAAACTCCAGAGTTTAATTCACTTATATCTAAAGAATTAGAAATAAGATTAGTGTTTAACACTCTTTTTCCAAGAATATCAAATACCTCTACTTCTTTAACTCCGTTAATTGGTGTTTGGATTGTAACATAATTTCCGTCAACTGGATTTGGATATAAACTCATATCCAATTTGTTAAAATCATCAACTCCTAATGTTCCTTCAACCACAAAAGAATCCATTTGAAGCACAAAAGAGTCATTGCTAACACAATGTATCCCAAGTCTTACAGTTTGACCCTGGAAAGCACTTAAATCATACTCATACTGAGTCCAAGCGGTAGGAGCTTCTTCATAATTTCCAGATGAAATAATTGTAAAAGAGGAAGGATCTGTTGAAGTGCCAATTCCTATTCTAAACCTATCAAGACCATATGCATCAGTTATAGATTTAGCCCAAAAAGTTAAAGTTGGTGATGTTACCCCATCAATTGTAAATTCAGGGCCAATCATCCAATCATCATTAGGAAATGTTGTTCCACCCGAGCCTGCAGCAAAGAAATATAAGCCTTGATTCCCCTCATATGGTGCATAGCCGTCAATATTTCCACCAGCGTTTGCAGGAACAGCCTGAAGTTGGTTCCATACGATACCTGAACCTACATAATTTTCATTGGTAAAATCAACATCGGATGCGCCCCAAGTAGTTCCTCCTTCATAATCTATGGCTGTCCACCCCTCAATATTATCAATAGCAAATGGAGCATAACACTCAAAATTGTCTCTCCAAACAATCGGTAATTCATATTCATCTGGACAATTTGATTCATAAGAAGTCTCTCCAGAATAAAAACGAGTAAATTGAACTGGATCAAATGAACATGCACCTGTTGTCTCTTGTGTAAAAGTTTCTACTAAAGGAATACCTAAATCTGGTGCCCACCAAAAATGTGAAGTTCTTGTTGTAATACAAGGACTTGATCCTGTTTGAGCATCACTAAATACTGCAACATGCTCAACAAGCACAACATTTTCAAATACTGTACCGTCTGGCATAGTCACTGTTCCCGAACCTAACGCTTCAGAGGTTATCTCATGGTCTCTGAACATGTAAGGAGGGCAAATAGGACATGTGAACTCAATATCATAAACAGCGTCTGAATGACTATCCCCAACACTAAATGGATAAGGCATAATGGTTAATGGAGTCGAATAGTTATTAATTATGATACTGTTCTCTCCATTGTAAGTGTAACCAGCTGATGTAAATCCAGGAAATTGAACAACCTGCTGATCTCCCGATAAGAAAGATTTCACATGCGTTGTATTTGGATATTCTGATGAAGAATAAGTAGAATTTTCAATTGGTATTATCGTAACGTCATATTGATCTACTGGATTGAGAGCAGTAAAATCCCAAGGCCCGCTAGAGGGTGCAGAAACAGCTGCATTAAGTGTAGTTGTTTGATAAACAACTCCATCTTCAGGGATACTAGGCATTTGTATTGTCTGCGAAAAGATTCCTGAAGAAATAAATAAAATTAAAAAAGTAATTTTTTTCATAAGCTTTAATTTATTGTTTAATGGTTAGGAATATATTTAAATTTAATAAATAACTTTAATATAAATATTAGACATAATAATTTCAAATAATCAAATATTAGCAATATGAATTTAAATACATATAAAATCAAATCTATAATAGTCATCACAATATTAATTTTAACCAGTCTATATTCGAATGCACAAAGTCCCATTGGTTCATGGGAAAGATATTACGATGATGATAATGGAAATACTATTAGAAGTGTTGTTATATTTTCAGAAAAATTTCAATCTATAGCAATGTATAATGCAAAGTCAGGTGAATTTATTTATTCGAATGGCGGCACTTGGGAATTAAATGATAATATGATGACAGAAAAAGTTGAATTTGATACGGCTAATTCTGAGAGAGTTGGTGACATTTTAACGTTTGAAGTAAAAATTACAAATGATAGCTTATCACTACCTGACGCTAATTGGCATTTTTCAAAAATTGATGATGGTACGCCAGGTGAATTAAACGGTGCATGGCTGATGTCTGGTAGATACAGAAATGGAGTTAAACAAACAAGAAGTACTGATAGACCTAGAAAAACTATGAAAATACTTTCGGGCAAAAGATTCCAATGGATTGCTTTTGATACTGAAAAAAAAGAATTTAAAGGAACTGGAGGTGGAACTTACACAACTATTGACGGTAAGTACTCTGAAAAAATTGAGTTTTTTTCCAGAGATAACTCAAGAGTTGGTATGGATTTAGAATTTAATTACAATATTGAAGATGGTAATTGGATACACAAAGGAAAAACAAGTAAGGGTGATCCATTGCACGAAATATGGGAAAAAAGACAGAAATAATTTTACTTTAAATTTAGTAATTGGTTTAATTCTTGTATAAAACTCACAATTAGCATTCTAAATTATTGTGAGAAAATTAGCTATAAATATTGTTTGGATAAAAAGGGATCTCAGAACTTTAGATCATGAGTCATTTCATGCTGCGGAATCTAAAAATATTCCATATTTGCCGGTTTATATTTTTGATAATGATTTAATTGATTACCCTGATACAAGTGACAGACATTTGGGGTTTATATATAATTCTTTAATCGATATTAATAAAAAATTATCATCATTTAATAAGGAAGTTGAAATATTATATGGACCTAGTTTAGATATCTTTAAATACTTAATCACTCAATACAAAATTGAAAACATATTTAGTTACCAAGAGTCAGGAATTAAGGAATCTTGGCAAAGAGATATTAAAGTGAGAAAATTTTGTAATGAAAATTCAATTAATTGGATTGAATTTCAAAGAGATGGAATTATCAGAGGTATAAAAGATAGGAAGAATTGGAATAAAAACTGGCACATACAAATGCACAGTCAAATCATTGAAAACTCATTTAAAAAACAAAAAAAATTAAAGTTTTTAAATAAGTTTCCTTTGCCCAAAAAACTGATTAATAGAATTAATTCAAATTTAAATTCATTTCAACCAGGCGGAGAGTCAATGGCGTGGAAATATTTGAAATCATTTTGCAATAAGAGGATTAGTGGCTATGCGTATAATATATCAAAGCCCGAAAAAAGTAGAATATCGTGTAGTCGATTATCTCCTTATATTTCATGGGGAAATTTAAATATTAAACTGGTTTATCATCATTTAATAAAACTTAAGAAAAAGAATAAAAATCTAAGATCTATTAATGCTGTAATTTCAAGACTTCATTGGCACTGTCATTTTATACAAAAATTTGAAGTTGATTGTACTTATGAAACCGATTTTATAAATAAAGGTTTTAATTCACTGAAAAGAAAAAATAATATTAAATACATAAAAGCTTGGGAAGAAGGCAAAACAGGATATCCTTTAGTTGATGCAAGTATGAGAGCAGTAAAAAATACCGGTTGGATAAATTTTAGAATGAGAGCTATGTTGGTGTCATTTTTTGTTCACAACCTAGATCAGGATTGGAGAGACGGTGTTTATTTTTTAGCCAAACAATTTTTAGATTACGAACCTGGAATTCATTATACACAATTCCAAATGCAAGCAGGTACAACAGGTATAAATACGATTAGAATTTACAATCCAGTTAAAAACTCAAAGGATCATGACCCAGAAGGAGTTTTTATAAAAAAATGGATTCCCGAACTAAAAAACATTCCTAAAGAATTCATTCATGAACCATGGCTGATAAGTGAGATGGAATCCAAAATTTATAAGTTTAAAGTCGGTAAAGATTATCCTTCACCTATTGTAAATCTAAAAGAAACATCAAAACATGCCAAAGAAAAAATATGGGGTCATCTTAAAAATAAAAAGGTTAAAGATGAAAAGAAGAGAATTTTAAATACACATGTAAATCAAAAATGATTATATTATTATAACTAACCATTAATTGTATCATTTCCAGCATTTATAGTTTCATTTGTAAAATCTTTTCCACAAAAAAACCCCAACTAAAGTTAGGGTAAAAAATGTGGGCGCGAAGGGATTCGAACCCCTGACCCCTTGGGTGTAAACCAAGTGCTCTGAACCAACTGAGCTACGCGCCCTTAAAGGTTGGTCTGCAAATATAATTTAGTTATGAGAACTGACAAAAGACAAACTAAATTTTTTTTTCTTAGTTTTTATCGAAAATTTCTGAAACTACGAAGGTACTACCTCCTATAAATATGATATCATTTTCTTTACTGACACCCTTTACATGCTGGATAGTATTTTTTACTGATCTGTAATAATCCCCACACCTGTTACTTAATTTAAAAATATCTCTAACTTCTTTAGCATCTCTTGCTCGTCCGACTTTAGATTGAACAAAATAGTATTTTGAATCTTCTGGGAATATTTTTGATATTTTTTTAAGATTCTTATCATTACTAAATCCGATAATAAAGTGCAAGTCCGAATATTCCATATCTATTAACTGAGATATCACCTCACGTAATGCAGCTTCATTATGCGCTGTATCACAGATTATCATAGGTTTTCTTTGTATAACCTGCCACCTGCCCTGCAAACCTGTATTATTTGATACATTACTTAAACCAGTCTTAATATGGCTATCGTTGATTTTATAATCAAGATGTTTTAATATTTCGGTTGACTTTAAAACTGTTATTATATTTTTTTTCTGATAATCTCCTTTTAAATCACAATCATAAGTATCATAAATAGAATGATCAGCAAATATTATTTCGGAATTTTTTGATTTAGCTATATCAGTAAATATTGGACTAATTTCTTGCTGTGTTTGACCAATTACCACAGGTATATTATCTTTAATTATTCCTGCTTTTTCTTTAGCGATATCAAAAATATTTGATCCTAAAAATCTAGCATGATCGAGACTAATATTTGTGATAATTGAAAGAATAGGGTTGATTATATTTGTTGAGTCAAGCCTACCACCCATTCCAACCTCAATTATTGCAATATCGACTTTATTTTTACTAAAATAATCAAATGCCAATCCTACCGTCATTTCAAAAAATGATAAATTATTAGATTCAAAAAAATCAAAATTTTCATGCATAAATTTTAAAACAGAATCCTTGGAAATCATATCTCCATTTATTTTAATTCTTTCTCTGAAATCAACTAAATGAGGTGAAGTATATAACCCTACTTTGTAATTAGCCTCTTGAAGAATGGAGCTTAACATGTGAGAGCAGGAACCTTTTCCATTTGTTCCTCCAATATGTATTGATTTAAAATTATTTTGAGGATTATTTAAATGCTCACAAATTAAAATGATATTAGATAGGTCTTTTTTATAAGCTGAGTCCCCAATGTTTTGATACATTGGAAGCTTATTAAACATCCATTCTAAAAGGGAACTATACTCCAATTATCAGATTAAATTTCTCATTAGCATGAAAACTGCTATTCCAGCAAAATATCCAACAAGTGCTATCCAAAGGATTTTTTTAAGATACCAACCAAAAGTGATTTTTTCCATACCCATGGCAACGACACCAGCAGCAGAACCGATAATTAACATACTTCCACCTGTACCAGCACAATAGGCAAGAAAGTGCCATAGCTGATCATCAGGAGCAAATTCGGTAAACATACCTAAACTCGCAGCAACGAGTGGGACATTATCTATAACAGCTGATGCAAAGCCAAAAAGAACCATCAATAAGTCTAATGAAATTGTTTCTTTTAATATAGTTGCAAATACAAATAATAACCCTAAAGATTCAAGAGCAGCTACAGCCAATAAAATTCCTAGAAAGAATAATATACTTGGTAATTCTATTTTTGTTAATGCATTATGTACTGGACTTTCATGGTGCTTAGATTCATTCACATTTCCGTCAGGGTTGGGGCCAGTTGCTTGAGACAATGCGAATTCTCTGTTACTGTAAATTTCAGCAAATACAGCAACCACTCCAAGAGCTAGCATCATACCTACATATGGTGGTAAATGAGTTATAATCTTAAATACAGGAACACATACAATTGACCCTAATCCTAAAGCTAACATTCTAAATGAATATTTATTACCCTCATCTTTTACTGGATTTAGCTTTATTTCTCCTTTAAAAGCTGGTAAAAGTGATGCAATTCCGGTTGCAGCAACAGCACACGCTATGGATGGTATCAATAAATATTGTATTAACATAGGCGTTGATACCTTATCTCCAATCCAAAGCATAGTTGTAGTAACGTCTCCAATTGGTGACCAGGCGCCACCAGCATTTGCTGCAATAACAATAAGTGCAGCATACCAAATTCTAAGATTCTTATCAGAAACAACCTTTTGTAAAATCGAAATCAGAACAATTGTTGCAGTAAGATTGTCGATTATTGCAGAAAGAATAAATGCCAATCCACTAAACACCCATAAGATTGCTTTTTTTGTCTTAAAGTTTATAATTTTTTGAAATACACTAAAGCCATTAAAATAATCTACAATTTCTACGATAGTCATTGCGCCAATAAGAAACACCAGAATTTCTGCTGTCTTTCCCAGGTGATGTAATAATGTTTCTTCCATAAGATGAGTTTTGTCATCTATCGAAAGATTTCCGAAACCATCTACAAGTGAATGTGTAGCAGGGTTAAACCATGTATCAAAACTATTAATGCTTAAAGCAATTATTGCCCATGAAAATGCCATAGCACATAAAGCGGGAATTAATTTGTCAATTTTAATAGTGTGTTCAATCGTTATTAAAAAATAACCAAGAACAAATACGGCTAAAACATATATTTCCATCAGAAAGAATTTAAATTACAATATATGAAAAAAGTCAAATTTTATGCCACGAATTTCTGAAATTATCCAAATATTACACCTGAGCTATGATCAACATTTACTCCTGTCACAGACTTAAGACAATTCTTTTCATTTCTGATTTTTAAAACGCCTAAGAATCCAAAAATTAAAGCTTCTTTATAATCTGTAATATTTTCAGAAATTGTTTCAAAGTTGTGATTTGATAATTTTTTAATTCGTTTCATTAAAAATTTATTTTTGACTCCACCACCAGTTATCAATATTCTCAAATTAGTTCCTTTCAAATTATCAGAAATTTGGATAGCTATGTGTTCTACAAATGTTCTTAATATATCTTCAACAGAAAGTTTATATGTATCAATCAATGGAAAAATTTTGTTTTTAACCCATTCAATTCCCAAAGACTTTGGGTGATTGGAGCTATAATATGAAAGTTGATTTAATGATTTTAGCAGGTTAATGTTTGTTTTACCATTTTCTGAAATTTTACCGTCTAAATCAAAATCAACTCCGTTTAATCTTGAATATTTATTTAAAACGATATTAACAGGACATATATCATAAGCAATAATACTCTTATTTGATTTTATGGAAATATTTGAAAAACCTCCAAGATTTAAACAATGACTAAAATCCTTAAACAATAATAAATCACCCACTGGAACTAAAGGAGCACCTTGTCCTCCTAATCTAACATCCTGTACACGAAAATCACATACAACAGGAATATTAGTTGATTTATTTAACTCAACCCTATTCCCAATTTGATATGTAATTTTTTTATCAGGTTGGTGAAGAACTGTGTGACCATGACTAGAAATAAAATCAATATTATTAATCTGATTTTTTGAAATAAAATCAAGGATTATACTAGATAAATAATAAGTATATTCAATATCTAATTTTTTCAATTCACTTTGAGCAATACTATGAGCATTTGAAAGCCTAGATATCCAATTTTTTTCATAGGAAACTGTTTCGGTATTATGAATTAAAAATTTCCATTCATCATTTTCAAGCGAGAAATTACAAAAACAAATGTCGACACCATCCAGTGACGTACCAGACATAACTCCAATTACATTATACGAGTTTTTTATTTTCAACATTTGAGTTAAATATAAAAAAAAGCCCCTACAATAAATTGTAGGGGCCATAAAGAAAGGCGGTGACCTACTCTTCCACAATAGTAGTACCATCGGCGCTAACGGACTTAACTTCTCTGTTCGGAATGGTAAGAGGTGATCCCCGTTGCTATAACCGCCCTAAATTTTTAATATTTTAACATACTGAAAAAAATACATGCACAAAAATACTTGCTAAATAAGCCTATGGGTAATTAGTACTACTCGGCTATGACATTACTGCCTTTACACCTGTAGCCTATCAACGTGGTCATCTTCCACGACCCTTTAAAGAAATCTCATCTTGTGGTAGGTTTCGCGCTTATATGCTTTCAGCGCTTATCCTTTCCCAACATAGCTACTCTGCAATGCTCCTGGCGGAACAACAGATACACCAGAGGTTAGTCCAACTCGGTCCTCTCGTACTAGAGTCAGATCCACTCAAATTTCTAACGCCCACAGTAGATAGAGACCGAACTGTCTCACGACGTTCTGAACCCAGCTCGCGTGCCACTTTAATGGGCGAACAGCCCAACCCTTGGGACCTTCTCCAGCCCCAGGATGTGACGAGCCGACATCGAGGTGCCAAACCCCCCCGTCGATATGAGCTCTTGGGGGAGATCAGCCTGTTATCCCCGGAGTACCTTTTATCCTTTGAGCGATGGCCCTTCCATGCGGAACCACCGGATCACTATGCTCTACTTTCGTACCTGATCGACTTGTCAGTCTCTCAGTCAAGCTCCCTTATGCCATTGCACTCTACGCACGGTTACCAAGCGTGCTGAGGGAACCTTTAGAAGCCTCCGTTACTCTTTTGGAGGCGACCACCCCAGTCAAACTACCCACCAAGCACTGTCCCTCGTTGGAGGTTAGACTTCAGATAAGCAAAGGGTGGTATTTCACAGGTTGACTCCACAACACCTAGCGACATTGCTTCAAAGTCTTCCACCTATTCTACACATTACTTATCCAAAGCCAATACTAAGCTATAGTAAAGGTTCACGGGGTCTTTTCGTCCCACTGCGGGTAATCGGCATCTTCACCGATACTACAATTTCACCGAGCTCATGGCCGAGACAGTGTCCAGATCGTTGCACCATTCGTGCAGGTCGGAACTTACCCGACAAGGAATTTCGCTACCTTAGGACCGTTATAGTTACGGCCGCCGTTTACTGGGGCTTCATTTCAGATCTTCGCCGAAGCTAAACCCTCCACTTAACCTTCCAGCACCGGGCAGGTGTCAGGCCATATACATCATCTTTCGATTTAGCATAGCCCTGTGTTTTTGATAAACAGTCGCCTGGACCTTTTCACTGCGGCCCATCCGAAGATGGGCGACCCTTCTCCCGAAGTTACGGGTCTATTTTGCCTAGTTCCTTAGCCATGAATCACTCGAGCACCTTAGAATTCTCATCCCGACTACCTGTGTCGGTTTAGGGTACGGGCTGCTTCACTTGTTTTTCTTGGAAGTCGCTACTCTGGATTATCACATCCACCGAAGTTTCAGTGTACTATTGCCGTGTTACCACTGGCTTCAACGTACTATTCCGTCAGTACGCACCAAATCCACGCCTCCGTCACGTTTAATGTGAGCAGGTACAGGAATATTAACCTGTTGTCCATCCACTACCCCTTTCGGGTTCGCGTTAGGTCCCGACTAACCCTCAGCTGATTAGCATAGCTGAGGAAACCTTAGTCTTTCGGTGTGCGGGTTTCTCGCCCGCATTATCGTTACTTATGCCTACATTTTCTTTTGTAGCTTCTCCAGGGAAGCTTACGCTTCCCCTTCGGCGACACTACAATGCTCCCCTACCACTTTTACAAGTCCATAGCTTCGGTAGTATGTTTATGCCCGATTATTATCCATGCCGAACCGCTCGACTAGTGAGCTGTTACGCACTCTTTAAATGAATGGCTGCTTCCAAGCCAACATCCTAGCTGTCTGGGCAGTTCAACCTCGTTTATTCAACTTAACATACATTTTGGGACCTTAGCTGATGGTCTGGGTTCTTTCCCTCTCGGACATGGACCTTAGCACCCATGCCCTCACTGCTGATCATCATTTTATAGCATTCGGAGTTTGTCAAGAATTGGTAGGTGGTGAAACCCCCGCATCCAATCAGTAGCTCTACCTCTATAAAACTAAATCAACGCTGCACCTAAATGCATTTCGGGGAGTACGAGCTATTTCCGAGTTTGATTGGCCTTTCACCCCTACCCACAGGTCATCCCAAGACTTTTCAACGTCAACGGGTTCGGGCCTCCACTATATGTTACTATAGCTTCACCCTGCCCATGGGTAGATCACACGGTTTCGCGTCTACCGCCACTAACTAAAGCGCCCTATTCAGACTCGCTTTCGCTACGGATCCATACCTAAAGTACTTAACCTTGCTAGAAACGGTAACTCGTAGGCTCATTATGCAAAAGGCACGCCGTCACCACGAATGGCTCCGACCGCTTGTAAGCGTATGGTTTCAGGGTCTATTTCACTCCTTTATTCAAGGTTCTTTTCACCTTTCCCTCACGGTACTAGTTCACTATCGGTCTCTCAGGAGTATTTAGCCTTAGCGGATGGTCCCGCCAGATTCACACAGGATTACACGTGTCCCGCGCTACTCAGGATACCACTATGAATAATTCTCTTTACTTATACGGGACTATCACCCTCTATGGTTTCTTTTTCCAAAGAATTCTAATTCATTAAACATTCAATATCGTGGTCCTACAACCCCAAAATTGCCGAAACAATTTTGGTTTGGGCTGTTCCGCGTTCGCTCGCCACTACTAGCGGAATCACTTTTGTTTTCTATTCCTCCAGGTACTTAGATGTTTCAGTTCCCTGGGTTTGCTTCCTTAACGGATACTATATCTTCAATATAGTGGGTTTCCCCATTCGGAAATCTACGGATCAAATTGTGTGTGCCAATCCCCGTAGCTTATCGCAGCTTATCACGTCCTTCATCGCCTCTGAGAGCCTAGGCATCCACCGTACGCTCTTATATAGCTTATTGTAACTTTTGTATTTTTATGAGTTATAAATTATTTGCTCGTAAACTTAATTACTTAAATTTAATTTGTTTAGAAATTTTCTAATTTCATGTATTTTTTTCAGTATGTCAATGAACATTTTCAGCACAAAGCTGATTGTGGAGAATGTGGGAGTCGAACCCACGACCTCTAGAATGCAAATCTAGCGCTCTAGCCAGCTGAGCTAATCCCCCATATATAAATGAGCTCTTAGAATCATAAACTCAGCTACTAAAATCCTCATTTATTTAGTATTAAAACTAAACGTAGTAGTCTCAGGCAGACTTGAACTGCCGACCTCTACATTATCAGTGTAGCGCTCTAACCAGCTGAGCTATGAGACTCCACTTTATATGATTATAATTAACAGCGTTGAGAATAAACTATATGATCAGATAGTTTAAGAAACTTTAGTCGTCTTTCTCTAGAAAGGAGGTGTTCCAGCCGCACCTTCCGGTACGGCTACCTTGTTACGACTTAGCCCTAGTTATCGATTTTACCCTAGGCCGATCCTTGCGGAAACGGACTTCAGGCACTCCCAACTTCCATGGCTTGACGGGCGGTGTGTACAAGGCCCGGGAACGTATTCACCGGATCATGGCTGATATCCGATTACTAGCGATTCCAGCTTCACGGAGTCGAGTTGCAGACTCCGATCCGAACTGAGATAGGTTTTATAGATTTGCTCATGCTCGCGCATTGGCTGCTCTCTGTACCTACCATTGTAGCACGTGTGTAGCCCAGGACGTAAGGGCCGTGATGATTTGACGTCATCCCCACCTTCCTCACAGTTTGCACTGGCAGTCTTGCTAGAGTTCCCGACATTACTCGCTGGCAACTAACAACAGGGGTTGCGCTCGTTATAGGACTTAACCTGACACCTCACGGCACGAGCTGACGACAACCATGCAGCACCTTGTTAAGTGTCCGAAGAAAAATCTATTTCTAGATCTGTCACCTAACATTTAAGCCCTGGTAAGGTTCCTCGCGTATCATCGAATTAAACCACATGCTCCACCGCTTGTGCGGGCCCCCGTCAATTCCTTTGAGTTTCATTCTTGCGAACGTACTCCCCAGGTGGGTCACTTATCACTTTCGCTTAGCCACTCAGACCGAAGTCCAAACAGCTAGTGACCATCGTTTACGGCGTGGACTACCAGGGTATCTAATCCTGTTCGCTACCCACGCTTTCGTCCATCAGTGTCAGTTGATTATTAGTGATCTGCCTTCGCAATCGGTATTCTGTGTAATATCTATGCATTTCACCGCTACACTACACATTCTAACCACTTCATAATAACTCAAGACAAACAGTATCAAAGGCAGTTCTACAGTTGAGCTGCAGGATTTCACCTCTGACTTATTTGTCCACCTACGGACCCTTTAAACCCAATGATTCCGGATAACGCTTGGATCCTCCGTATTACCGCGGCTGCTGGCACGGAGTTAGCCGATCCTTATTCTTATAGTACCGTCAAGCTTTCTCACGAGAAAGTTTTTCTTCCTATATAAAAGCAGTTTACAACCCATAGGGCAGTCATCCTGCACGCGGCATGGCTGGTTCAGACTTTCGTCCATTGACCAATATTCCTTACTGCTGCCTCCCGTAGGAGTCTGGTCCGTGTCTCAGTACCAGTGTGGGGGATCCCCCTCTCAGGGCCCCTATCTATCGTAGCCTAGGTGTGCCGTTACCACACCTACTAGCTAATAGAACGCATACTCATCTCATACCGTAACCTTTAATCTTAATAAGATGCCTTAAAAAGATACTATAGAGCATTAATCCAAATTTCTTCGGGCTATTCCCTAGTATGAGGCAGATTGTATACGCGATACTCACCCGTGCGCCGGTCGTCAGCGAAGTGCAAGCACTTCCTGTTACCCCTCGACTTGCATGTATTAGGCCTGCCGCTAGCGTTCATCCTGAGCCAGGATCAAACTCTTCATTGTTAAATTTTAAATACTATTTAACAACTAAAGAAATTAAATTCTATCTGCTCATGATGGTTTATTCTCTGAAATTAAAATAAATTTTAATTTACGCTGTCAATCAATTTCAATATTTTAATGAACATAAATTTTTCTCTGCTTCAGAAAAAGCAGGGGTGCAAATATAAAACCCTTTTTTTTGCTGTCAAAAAAATAAATCTGAAATAAACTACAATTTATTAACAGATTTAACCATATTTTATGGCTCTTTGACTTATAGCGCGTGCAAATATAGTATCTTTTTGAGATGTACAAAACATTTTACAGATATTTTTCAGAGAATATTTAGATGTAGTTTATTATCAACTACTTAACTACATGAAAAAATTCCAAACTAAACCGAATCTAAAGGTAAAATCTCTGTAAGGATAATTAGGCGCAGAATAATAGTTATATCCTGTAAATGAAGAATTAAAATGCTCAAACTTGAAATACAACCTTGTTTGTTGAATCTTAGCATTGATAAAAAAGTCTATTATCGGAAATTCTCCGATTTCCTTGTCATTCTGAACATACAATTCTGACAACAAAGGATCATATCCGTTCATATAAAATTTAGAAAAATATTTTACTCCGAAACCTGTTTGCAAATACAATGCTTTTTTAAACATATCTGTGCTGTAATAAAAAGTATTTCTTGAAACTATTTCAGGTAAATTTATGATATTATCAGAAATCGTTTTTTGTAAAAGCAACTTAGAATCAATTGAAAATTTTCCAAATTTTATTTTTCTAGCTAACTTAATTTTTAAAACTTCTAAATTATCAAGATACTGAACAGGAATAATTGAATAATTGTTAATTCCAGTAGAGTTATCATCGATTAATTTTTCAAACTGTACGTGTTTTTTAACCGAAATCAAATCAATATCTAAATCTAAAATATTACTTAATATCAGATTAAGAGAAATGGAATTAGTTACTAAATTGTCGAACTCATTATCCCAATTATAGTTTTCATAATTACTCCTGTATAGCAAGGTATTATAACTTGGTGCAACCGAGTAAAAATTATACTTTAATGCTAAAGAGTTATCGTTTTTAAAATCAAACTTTACAATTGAGCTAAATGAATTGGATTGATTATCACCAAAAATAAAATTTTCGGTATTTAATTTTAATTTAATTTTGGAAAATTCCTTCGAGTATGAACCATTTAAGTAAGTAGTTTTTGAATTTATATTCTGACTATTATCAACAAATTCATCAATCTGATAATTTTCCAAAGAATATCTATCAGCAATATAACGTAGTCCCAAATTAAATTTACCAAATTTATCAGATTGTAAAACCAAACCTGTTTGGAGGTTAAAAGAGTTTAAAAATAATTTATCATTGATCTCTTGAGAGGCAAAATAATCTCCAAAAAAATTATCAGACGATTTTTGTTGAAATTTATATTTTTTCTCTTCAAAATAAACAGAATTGAAAAATTCTAAACTTCTAGTATTTAAAGAATCTTTTTCCTTTAAAATATAAGTTTGATCCGAATAAAATCTTTTACCTAAAAACTCATTGTGAGCATTTTCAAAATTTGGGTCAAAAACTCCTCTGTCAAGAAATTGACTATTACCGTTTTCAAAATTTGAAATGTCAGAATCACTTATCCCTCCGTTTTGTTCAGAAAATAACTTTTGATTTGAATAATGAGTTCTTATTTTTAATTTTCTGTTTTTTGACAGATAATTTGTTGTAAAACTAAAATTCGACGTACTACTTAAAAAATTCTGATAATTCCCTAAAGATCTTAAACCCTTTCTTGAAATTGAAAAATTAAATTGACGAGATGTGTTTACCGAATATACTGCATCAAGTAATTGACCTTGCTCAAAAACTGACCTATACATCAATTCAGTGAAAGGGGTTGGCAAATCATAATAAGCTACATCATCTACATTATCATAACTAATATATTTATTTGATGCTCCCATTTTGGGTTTTATCGATTTAATTGCAGAAAAAGACAAAGTGTTGTATGCAATTCCAGTATTCGAGAATGGAATTAATTCAAAGTTATCTTCTCTGAGAAAATTTATTTTGTGATATTTTTCAATGGTTAGTGAAGTATCTACAACTATTGTATCATTTTGCCTAGTAATGATTAAGTAATCCTGGATTTTTGCATCAGGATTTTTATTTAATGTAGTACTTTGATTATTATAGAACCCGGGAACAGAATCTAAAATTGAACCAGTTGTTTTTTGCCCCCTTGAAATTTCTGGCATGTTTGAAGCCCTCGGAATCTGATTAACCTGAGCTTTTAGAAAATTTAAGCATAATAAAGAAAAGAATAAAAATAATTTAAAATTTTTCATTATGTTGAATATCGTTACAAAAATAATCAGAAACGAATTAACCTTATATATTTAACAAATATTTATGTTGAAACCGAGATACACTGAATATAGTCTAGAGTGTGGGATTGATGAAGCTGGTAGGGGTTGTCTTGCAGGTCCCGTTACAGCTGCAGCTGTTATACTCAAAGCTAATTTCAAACATGATTTGATTGATGACTCAAAAAAACTATCTAAAATTAAAAGAGAAGAACTCTCAAAAATAATTAAAGAAAACTCAATTGCTTACAGTATTCAATTTATAGACTCTAGAAAAATTGATGAAGTTAATATTCTAAATGCATCAATTTTAGCAATGCATAAATGCATTAAAAATTTAAGTGTAAAACCAGAGTTTTTGATTATTGACGGAAACAGATTCAAGAAATACAAAGACATACCACATGAAACTGTGATTAAAGGAGATGGAAAATATTTAAATATTGCATCAGCATCGATTTTAGCTAAGCATGCTAGGGATAGTTATATGCAAAAGATTTCTAAAAAATTCCCTATCTATCATTGGTTCAAAAATAATGGCTACCCCACCAAACATCACAGAGAAGCAATAAAAAAGTATGGACTTACAAAATATCATAGAAAAAGTTTCAAACTTTTTGATGAACAATTAACAATTGATTTTTAATTTAGTAATGAATTAAATATTTATGAATTACAAGGTCTTAACTGTAATTATTGTTTTCTTTTTTTCATCATGTGATAAAATTTCAAAAAAGAACGCAAGTTTGTATGACTTAATCCCCGAAGACTCTGAATTAGTTATATCAATTAAAAATCTAAATAAATTTAAAAGTAGTATCACTAATAATGATTACTTAAAAACTATCATTAATTCAAATTTGACTGTAAAAAATCTGATTTCGCAATTAGATAAAATAAACGATGACACTGAACTATTAATAGGATTATATGATTATAACAATACCACACACTACAACATTATTGGTAGGGAAATTCATAATGACAGTTTAAGAAACTTAGAATTTTCGTTTGAAAACATTGACATAATTACAAGTAACTCAAATTACAAACCAAAAGTTAATAACGATTTATTTGTCCAAAAATTTAAAAAAATAAATCAAACAAATACTAACTTCAGTATAGCTCTGGATAGTCTGAAAACTAAAGAGTTTTTTAAAAGGGTTTTTAAAAATGAAGTGAATATTTCTGACGGAAATTTAATACTAAACATTGATGCTTCGAATAACTTAATATATATCAACGGAGTTGTAGATAATTATTCTCTAAATTCTAATTCAAATTATAAAAAAATTGCTGTTGAAGAAATAATTGAAAATGAAGAAAAATTATATTTTGATTTTAAAAATGATTTACTCACAGACTATGATATCATAACTACAAATCAAGAAAATAAATTTGATTTTTTTCAACTTGATAGCACTGATGCAGTTTTAGATTTATATAAAATTTTTCAATTAAAAGAGGGAAATAATCTTGCGAGCATTAATGGTATAATTTCAAATTATAAAGATGATTCAAAAAACTCTGAAATTGAATTAAAATTTGAGACTAGTATTTCGAATGAAATTATTTTGGGCCCATTAATTGTTAAAAATCATACAAATAATAAAAATGAAGTTTTTATTCAAGATTCTGAGAATATAATCTACTTGATAAATTATAACGGTCAGATTGAATGGACTAAAAAAATTAACGATAGAGTAATTGATGAAGTAAATCAGATTGACGGTTACAAAAACGGAAGATTGCAATATGTTTTTACAACACAAAACTCTTTGCACATGATTGATCGCAAGGGAAGAGATGTAGGTAAATTTCCTTTGAAATTTAACGATCAAATAACAAAACCTGTCTCGGTCTTTGATTATGATAATAATAAAAACTACCGATTACTAATAACCCAAAATGATGAATTATTCATGTTTGATTCAAAAGGAAATAGAGTCAGAGGTTTTGATTATAATAAAAAAAGTAAAATTATCACAAAGCCTGAGCATTTCAGAATCAGCAATAAAGATATCATTGTATTTAAAACCTCAGATGATTTGAAAATACTCAACAGACGAGGAAAAGTTAGAATTAAAATAAATGAAGACCATAATTATTCAAAAGACGAGATATTTCAATATCAAAATTCATTGTTAACCACCACTGTAAATAACAAGATTATAAAAATAGATATGAATGGAAATTCAAAAGAAGCATCTTCAATGTCATTTGATGGTAAATATGTAAACGATGCAAAAACAATTTACACTCTACAAAAAAATATTTTATCTAATTCAAAAAAGAATATCGAGATACAATTTGGAAAATATGAAAATTTTCGTGCCATCTCTGATAAAAAAAATACGCTCATAAATATATATGATTCTCAAAACAATAAACTTTACTTATTTGACGATGAAATAAATACTATAAAGGGATTTCCGATTTTGGCTGATGCAAATGCTAGTTTTATTTTAGAAAATAATAAAATTGAGTTTTCTGTTATTTCTGATTCCAAAAGAATAAAATACTTCTTAATTAAATAAATTCTGATTTGAAAGAAGTAGAGAAAGAGGTTTTTAAATCATCTTTTACTTTATTTATATCAATATAATCATCACCCAACTCTTTGTTCAATGAAGTGACGATATTGTTAGCAAGTCCACATGGAATTATGTTGTTAAAATAGTCTAAATTCACATCTACATTTAGTGCAAAACCATGCATAGTTACCCATCTACTTGCTCTAACACCCATTGCACATATTTTTCTTGGAAAAGGAGATTCAACGTCTAACCATACCCCTGTTTTTCCACTATTTCTTTCTCCGTCAACTCCATAAATTTTCAATGTATTAATTACCGTTTCTTCAAGAAGCCTTAGATACTTATGAATATCGGTAAAAAAGTTCTCTAGGTCCAAGATTGGGTAACCAACTATCTGACCAGGACCGTGATAAGTAATATCTCCACCTCTATTAATTTTATAAAAACTAGCATTTTTACTTTTTAACTGATTTTTATCAATAAGAAGATTAGAAATATTCCCACTTTTTCCTAATGTATATACATGCGGGTGTTCAACAAATAAAAAATAATTAGGGGTTATTAGTTCGCTGTTATTTTTTCGATTTTTCTTTTTAATTTCAATAATTTCATCAAACAATTTTTGCTGATAATCCCATGCATCTTTATAATCCATCACTCCTAAGTCAATAAATTTAATCTGCTTATTCATTATTAATTTTTTGGGTTATTTAAAATTACAAGAGCAGCAATTACACCAGGAACCCATCCGCAGAGCCATAGAATAAAAACTATTATTATAGATCCACAACCTTTATCAAAGACCGCCAATGGTGGACATAAAATTGATAAAAAAACCCTGAATAAACTCATAAAAAAGAATTGATGTAAATATAGTTATCTTTTAAAAATTAACACCTTATTCATTTTTATTTCAATTAAAAGTATATTTGTAGTTATAACAATATATAATCGATGGAACTTAGTGAACAGGAAATAGTCAGAAGGGATAAATTAAATAAAATAAAGGAAATGGGAATTGACCCATACCCAGCAGAATTATTTCCCGTGTCAGATTACTCTATTGACATCAAAAATGAATTTAAAATTGATGAAAAAGTTGTTATAGCAGGAAGATTAATGTCTAGAAGAATTCAAGGCAATGCAAGTTTTGCTGAACTTCAAGATAGTAAAGGAAAAATACAACTCTACTTTAACAGAGATGAAATCTGCCCTGATAACGATAAAACTTATTACAATGAATTTTATAAAAAATTACTAGATATAGGTGATATAATTGGAGTTGAGGGTGTATTATTTAAAACAAAGGTTGGAGAAAAAACTGTATTAGTAAAGAACTTTAAGTTGTTGTCAAAATCATTAAAGCCATTACCCCTGCCTAAGGAAGATAGTGAAGGAAATTTATATGATGAATTTAATGATCCCGAACTTAGGTATAGACAAAGATATGTTGATTTAATTGTCAATTCGGGAGTTAAAGAAACATTCATTAAAAGAACGTTAATAACAAATAGCATTCGAGAATTTTTAAATCAAAGAGAATATCTTGAGGTTGAGACCCCAATCCTACAACCAATCCCCGGTGGGGCAACTGCTAGACCTTTTTTGACACATCACAATGCGCTAAATATTCCTTTATACCTAAGAATAGCAAACGAATTATATTTAAAAAGGCTTATCGTGGGTGGATTTGACGGGGTATATGAATTCGCAAAAGATTTTAGAAATGAAGGAATGGATAGAACTCATAATCCAGAATTTACAATACTTGAACTTTACGTTTCGTATAAAGATTATAATTGGATGATGGATTTGACTGAACAACTTTTAGAAAAAGTATCTATAGATTCAACAGGAAATACAAAAGTAAAAGTTGGTAATAATATCATTGATTTTAAAGCTCCATATGAAAGAATTTCAATTTTTGGTTCTATAAAAAAATTTACAGGAATTGATATATCTAAAATGGACGAATCAATGCTGAGGAAAACAGCAAAAGATTTGAATGTTGAAATTGATAATACAATGGGTAAAGGGAAAATTATTGATTCAATATTTGGCGATAAATGTGAGCCAAATTTTATACAGCCTACTTTTATCACCGACTATCCAAAAGAAATGAGTCCACTTACCAAAGTTCATAGAGAAAATAAAGATTTAACTGAAAGATTTGAGTTAATTGTGAATGGTAAAGAAATAGCGAATGCTTACAGTGAGCTAAACGATCCAATAGACCAAAAAGAAAGGTTTGAAAAACAGCTTGAATTATCCAAGAAAGGAGATAAAGAAGCTGGTGAGTTTATTGATTATGACTTTTTAAGAGCTCTTGAATATGGAATGCCTCCAACATCTGGAATTGGAATCGGAATTGATAGGTTGGTAATGCTTATGACCGATAATTCTTCTATTCAAGAAGTTCTCTTTTTTCCTCAGATGAGACCAGAAAAAAAGAAAGTTTCTTTGACAGAAAAAGAAGAGCTTATTTTTAAAATTTTAAGTAATGAAAATCAATTATTAGTTGAAGTAAAAAATAAATCTGGGCTTAGCAACAAAGCATGGGATAAATCGATCAAATCTCTTCGAAAACTTGAACTTGTTAAAGTTGAAAAAATTGAAAACGATATTTATATTTCAAAAATTAATTAACTATATTTAGAAAAATTCACACTATGAAAAAATTTTTATTCAGCCTTGTTCTTTTAATCTTTATTTCGAGCTTTTCATATGGCTTAAACGATTATAAATCAATTGAAGAAGTTAAATCATTAAACTATGAATTATTCGAAGAGATAGGATTGGATGAAAATAAAATCAATTACGTAAGTAGAGTAATTTATTCAACCTACAAAAAGGCACAGTATATGGCATCTAGCGGAGCTTCTCCTCAAAAAGCAGTTTCCCTCGAAAAGGAAGCTGATGAAATGCTACTAAAAGTATTATCACAAGCTGAACTAAAAAAGTTTAACTCGATAAAACATAAACTAAAATAAAAGTTTTTGTTAAAAATTGATCTTCACGGATTTACTTACTCAAAAGTAAAAGATATTTTACCTAACTGGTTAATTAATAATTATAATCAAGGAGTTGATGATTTTGAAATTATCACAGGAAACAGTGAACAAATGAAACAAATTGTAAAGAATATTTGTTCTGAAAATGGATTTAGAGCTGAGGATAATTGGAATGGTAATTCTGGTTCTTTACTGGTTTCAATTGATAGACTATAGATCTACTTTATTAACAAAGGACTGTTAATTTGTTCTCTTTACCTTAAGTTTTTTCGATTGTATTTTAAATTAATTTAGGGCTTGATATTTAATATTCAAGATCATCAACAGAGTTTTGGTTCAGGCTATAATCAAACAATCCTCACTGGTCCACTACATTGATTACACCAAAACGTTGATGACTTGAGTATTATTTTTTTATGATAATCGTCTGACCAATCGTTAAGTCATCGCCCTGTAAGTTATTAAGTCTTTTTATTGAGCTTAGAGACATATTAAATTTTTCGGAAATAGAATAAAGTGTATCCCCTCTTCTGACTTTGTACTGTCTATTTTTTTTCTTTAAAACAATATTATCATATTTGTAAAGCTCATATCTTTCAATTAAATCAATTAACTTTTGTGGATATTTAGGGTCTGTTGCATAGCCAGCTTTTTTTAATCCTTTGGCCCACTGCTTGTAATCGTCTCTTTTGAAATCAAAAAGAAATGAATACCTACCTCTATTTGTAAGGAAAAGTGAGTGATCTCTATACGAATACTCGGGATTATCATATTTTCTAAAACACTCTTGTTCTTCGTCGTCATCATGATAGATTTTTTTACCATTCCAATCATGACATTTAATTCCAAAATGATTATTGGCTTGAACTGCTAACCTGCCTTTACCTGCACCTGATTCTAAAATACCTTGAGCTAAAGTTATACTTGCTGGAATACCAAATTGAACCATCTCATCCATTGCAATACTTGAGTAATATTTAACATAATCCTCAGTATTCAAAATTTTAGGTACTATGATAACCTTTTTTGATTTTTTCTTTTTTGGCTTTTCTTTTTTGGCTTTTACCTCTTTTTTTGGCTCCTCTGATTTATTATTGTAGATGACTCTTTTAGTTCCACAACTAAAGGTTAGAATTAAAATAATTAAGTATAATAGAACTCTTTTCATTACAATAACCTATTACAAAGATAATCGAAATTATTATGTTTTAATTTATCTTTGGTACTACTATTGTTATTTATTTATGGATAATGAAGATTTCTATATAACAGATGAAGGATATAAATGTTTTACCGAAAAATATCACCTTAAAAGAGGATATTGTTGTAAGAGCAATTGTAAACACTGTCCATATGATTATAACCCTAATATTGATTAAATGAATTTCAAAAAAGAAGTTGCATTAGGAATTCCAAAGGAGCTACCAAATAAAAAAATTTACGATCCAAATGTGAATCATGCGCCCATTCGAGAAAATGTACTCACACGCGAAGAAAAAATACTTGCACTTAGAAATGCACTTAGATATTTCGATAAAAAATTTCATAAAGAGTTAATCCCAGAATTTAAATCAGAGTTAGAAAAATTTGGTAGAATCTACATGTATAGATTTAGACCTGATTACAAAATGTATGCTAGGCCAATTGAAGATTATCCCCATAACTCTAAAGAAGCTGCGGGAATTATGTTGATGATTCAAAATAATCTTGATAAAAGAGTTGCGCAACACCCACATGAGCTTATAACATACGGAGGAAATGGAGCTGTTTTTCAAAACTGGGCACAGTACCTTCTAACAATGAGGTATTTGTCCGAAATGACAGATGAACAGACGCTTGTCATGTATTCAGGTCATCCCATGGGGCTATTCCCTTCAAGTAAAAATGCTCCAAGAGTTGTAGTAACTAACGGAATGGTAATTCCAAATTATTCTAAAAAATCAGACCTGGAAAAATTTAATGCTCTTGGTGTTAGTCAATATGGCCAAATGACCGCGGGAAGTTATATGTATATTGGACCCCAAGGTATTGTACATGGAACGACTATAACCGTTCTAAACGCATTTAGAAAAATCAATAAAAATCCAAAGGGAAAAATATTTTTAACGTCAGGCTTGGGAGGTATGAGTGGTGCTCAACCAAAAGCTGGTAATATCTCTGAATGTATTACAATATGTGCTGAGGTTAACATTAAAGCCATAGAAACAAGACATTCACAAAATTGGGTAGATGAGGTAATTGATGATACAGAAAAATTAGTCGAAAGAGTAAAAAATGCTCAAAAAAATAAAGAAATTGTTTCGATTGCGTATCATGGAAATATTGTTGATGTATGGGAATCATTTTATGAAAACAATATAACAGTTGATATTGGAAGTGATCAAACTTCTCTTCACAACCCATGGTCAGGCGGCTATTACCCTGCTGGATATTCTTTTGAAGAAGCTAATAAGTTGATATATGAAAATCCGAAAAAATTTAAAAGTGAGGTTAAATTATCTCTTAAAAGGCATGTTGAGATAGTAAATAAACACGTAAAAAGAGGAACGTATTTTTTTGATTACGGAAATGCGTTTTTATTAGAAGCTTCTAAAGCAGAAGCTGATATTCTAAAAAAAGATGGAAGTTTTAAGTACCCCAGTTATGTTCAGGATATAATGGGGCCAATGTGTTTTGATTACGGATTTGGCCCATTCAGATGGGTTTGTTCATCTTGCAAGCAAGAAGATTTAGATATAACTGACACTATTGCGTGTGAAGTTTTAGAAAAATTGGCTTTAAGTGCAACCGAAGATACAAAACAGCAAATGATGGATAATATTCAATGGATTAAAGCTGCAAAAGAAAATGAATTAGTTGTTGGGTCTAAAGCAAGAATTCTTTATGCTGACTCTAATGGAAGAATTGAAATTGCAAAAGCATTCAATAAAGCAATTAAAGAAGGTAAAATCGGTCCGATAATTTTAGGCAGAGATCACCATGATGTTTCTGGAACAGATTCTCCATATCGGGAAACTTCCAACATTTATGATGGTTCTCAGTTTACAGCTGATATGGCTATTCAAAATGTTATTGGAGATAGTTTTAGGGGTGCTACATGGGTTAGTATTCATAACGGTGGTGGTGTAGGCTGGGGAGAAGTAATTAACGGTGGCTTTGGTATGTTGATTGATGGAAGTGAAAAGAGTGAGATAAATATTGAATCAATGTTATTTTGGGATGTTAATAATGGAATTGCGAGAAGAAACTGGGCAAGAAACAAGGGAGCTATAAATCAAATTTCAAGAGCTATGCAAAAAAACCCAAAACTTAAGGTAACTTTACCTAACTTAGTAGATGATAAACTTTTAGAAAATATTTAATATGAAAAAAATTACGATATTATTTTTATTTATTTCAATCTTCTTATCATGTGATTCGATAAGAGTTAGTTCTGATTACAATAAAGATATTGATTTTTCAAATCTTAAGACTTACGCTTTTTCAAAGCAAGGTGTTGATAAAGTAAAAATTAATGATATTGATAAAAAAAGAATATTAAAGGCAATTGATGTTGAATTATACAATAAGGGCTTTAGAAAAAGCTCAATTGAGCCTGACTTCATTATAAATTTCTTCACAAAAACAAATGAAAAAGTAAATTTTTACCCATCAAATAATTACTACGGTTCAATGGTTCAGAGTCCATATGCAGGAATAGGGCATTATGCCGGTAGTTGGTATCAAAACTCATATAACTATAATGAAGGTGTTCTATTCATTGATGTAGTAGATAGTGATAAAAATGAATTGGTATGGCAAGGTATAGGCAAAGGATATATTTATACAGATAAACCAGAAAAGAAAAGTGAAAAAATTAGTGCTATGGTTGGAAAAATTTTACTCCAATTTCCACCATCAAAAAACTAATTTTTAACATCTAACAAATCTCTTAAGGAATTGCCGAGTATCATAAACGAGCACACTAGAAGCATTATACATAAGCCTGGGATAATAGCCAGAAAAGGTTCTCCTAGTATAATATAATTGTAATGATCTTTAATCATGAGTCCCCAACTAGTCATAGGAGGCTGTGCCCCAAGACCTAAAAAACTCAATCCACTTTCAATTAAAATTGAAGCTGCAAAATTAGCCGCAGAAATTACAATTAGAGGAGATATAATATTTGGTAAAATATGCTTAGTAATAATTCTAAAATCATTATAGCCAAGAACTTTAGCAGCAACAACAAACTGTCTTTCTTTATACTGCTTAACCTGCCCCCTAACAACTCTTGCAACTTCAACCCACATAGTTAATCCAACAGCGATAAAAACTTGCCAAAAACCTTTACCAAGTGCAAGTGTTATTGCAATTACCAGCAACAGAGTAGGAATAGACCAGGTAACGTTAATTAACCACATAATAATTTTATCAGGAAATCCTGAGTAATATCCTGATATTGAGCCTAAAATAATTCCAATAAATAAAGAAATAAAGACGGAAATAAATCCAATAGAAAAAGAGATTCTTGAGCCAATAATAACCCTACTCAAAACATCTCTTCCAAACTTATCGGTACCGAAATAATATTTTTTATCAACTATTTCAGCCTCATCTAATTTTATGATTTTAAACTTATTATCATTCATTCCTTGAGGCACATAATAAATATATCCATCCTTAATCTCATACTCTGAAATAGGTGTCTGATTTATTTGTTCTTTGGACCCAAAAAATAGAGCCTTTAATGAGAATTTTTGATTTTTTGATTCGTTTAAAACCAACATCTTAGTTGAAAACCCAGGTTTTTTTGAGTGAATTGACAGATTCATCGTATTGGCATTTGAGGAATTATCTGGTGCTAGAACGTAAGCAAAAACAGAGATAATGAAAACAAAAAAAATATAACCAAAACTTATTATCCCTAAAAAGTTTCTCTTTGAATCAAAAAACTTTTGGATTATACTATTCATGAATTATCTGTTAGTTTTCAAGATACGAAAATCTTAAATCTGAAAGAACATTCAAAGCTTCGTCGATATAAAAATCTTTATTTAAACTCTTATGCCATCTTTCTCTTTTAAGCCCTAGTACTGAATCATTTTTTATTAAATCAAGTTCGTAAGGAAGGGACTTAAAGCTATAGTTCATTGAATAATCGTTTAATGCTTTAAATTTTTCGGTTATGGATGAATTTTCTTCTAATTCCAATTTAAATTTATCATAATTTAAATTTATCAATTTATTATCCCTTACAGATTTTATCCATTTTGCATTTTCGTCTACTAGCTTTAAATATTTATTATCAGCCATCCTTTTATTACTTTTAGTTATAGCCTCTTCAAAGTTAAAATTGCTATTCCATGTATCGAATTCAACCTTGTCTATTTCATCCCATTGTAATGGATTTTCAGAATCTTTTTCACCAAATTCTAAGTACTTGTATCTGTAAGGAACGTTTATATCACTTTTTACACCTTCGAGTTGAACTGATCCTCCATTAATTCTATAATATTTCTGAGTGGTATATCTTAGAGCTCCTAGGTCACCATTTGTATTACCTCTAACCATTCTGTTTAGTGGGAAAACATTTTGGACCGTTCCTTTACCCCAAGTCTGATTACCTCCGATAATTATTGCTCTTTTATAATCTTGCATAGCTGCAGCTAATATTTCAGATGCTGAAGCTGATCCTTCATTAACCAAAATAACTAATGGGCCTGTCCACAAAACAGATCTGTCACGGTCACTTAAAACTTGTTTCTCTTTGTCAAAATATTTTACCTGAACAACAGGACCGTTTTTTATAAACATACCTGCCATATCAACTACTGTTTTTAAAGCTCCTCCTCCATTATTTCTGAGATCGATTACAAGCCCCTGTATTCCCTGCTCTTTAAGTCTTTCTATTTCTGTTCTTAAATCTTTAGCTGCGTCTCTGTTACTTTGGTTATCAAAATCAATATAAAATTTAGGAATATTAATTAAACCATAAGTATTATTATCTTTTTCAACAATCGAGGATTTTATATAGGTTTCTTCTAGAAGAACAATATCCCTTTTAACAGTAACTTCAGTAACTGTACCGTCAACCTTCTTAACAGTTAAATGAACTTTAGTTCCTTTTTTACCCTTAATTAATTTGACAGCCTCACTTAACCTCATATTAAGAATTCCAACTGGCTCATCCTCATTATCTTGTCTAACTTTTAGAATTGCATCACCTTTTTCTAAAATATTATCACGCCATGCTGGACCACCAGAGATAACCTCGGTAATTTCGACCTTATCAATCTTTTTTTGTAGTCTTGCTCCGATTCCAGCATAATTACCAGACATGTCAACGTCAAATCTGTCTTTTGATTCAGGGTCTAAGTAAGAAGTGTTGGGATCATATTGGGAAACAAACGAATTAATATATACTGAAAACCAATCTGATCTTTGCATTTCCTCAGAAATGAATGCGTAATTTTGCTGCATTGTTTCTTTTAATGACTCTCTGGTTTTCTTTTCAATTAAAACAGGATTTCTTGGGATAAAATCAGAATCATCTTTAGATTTTCTTAAATCATCTTCTATTTCGTTATGATAATTTTCAATCACATAAATTTTTAGAAGCTTTCTCCATCTATCAAATAGTTGATCTTTTGTTTTTACATAATCTAATTCCTCAAAGTCACATTCACATACCTCATCTTTGTTAAAATCAAATGGTTTTGTTAGAATATCATTAAATATTTTTTCGGACTCAAGCATTCTTTTAGTATATCTCTTATAGACAAGTTCAAAAAAATCTAGATTAGGGTTTTTAAAAGCATCGTCTATTAAATATTTGTATTTTGAAAATTCTTCTATATCTGAGGCATAAAAATATCTCTTGTAAGGATCTAAATTTTCAAGAAAAGTGTAAAAAACTTTTTCAGAAAATTCATCATTTATTTCTTTATCCAGAAAATGAGCCTGATCTAAAACATAGGTAATAAGCTGAATAATTAAATTGTCTTTATCACTTGTGTCAAAGTCTTTTGAAACAAAGCTGCAAGAAGCCAGACACATTATAAATGCGATTAATAGTGTGAAAAGATTTTTACTCATAAGAAATCAAAAATAATCAAATTCTAAGCCAAAAAATATGAGGTTTTATATAATTTTTTGTTAAAGTAGTTAATTATTTATTTGTGTACTTTTGTCTTCATATATTTAAATATGAAAAAACCTCTAATACTTGTTACAAATGATGATGGCATAACTGCTCCAGGCCTAAGAACACTCATTCATGTTATGAATAAGATTGGGGAAGTTGTGGTTGTTGCTCCAGATAGCCCACAAAGCGGAATGGGTCATGCCATTACGATTAGTGATACGCTATATTCAAAAAAAGAAAAAATTGATGACGGACCACAGGTAGAATACAGTATTTCTGGCACTCCCGCTGACTGTGTAAAATTCGCTATAAGGGAAATATTAGACAGAAAACCTGATTTATGTGTTTCAGGAATAAATCATGGAGCAAATTCCTCTATAAATGTAATTTACTCAGGAACCATGAGTGCTGCGGTTGAAGCTGGGATTGAAGGCATTAAATCAATTGGATTTTCTTTGTTAGATTATAGCTGGAACGCTGATTTTAAACCTTGTGAATCTATTATTGAAAAAATTTGTCTTAGTGTTTTAAACCAAAGTAAGCAAAATTTAATATTAAATGTAAATTTCCCTTCAAAGACTAAAAAATTCAAAGGAATTCAGGTATGTAGACAAGCAAAAGGATATTGGGAAGACACCTATGATAAAAGAATTAGTCCATTAGGCAAAGAGTATTATTGGCTTACTGGTAGTTTCATCAATCAGGATAATGATAAAGAAACCGATGAGTGGGCGCTTGAAAATGGATTCGTTTCTGTAGTGCCTATAACTTATGATATGACATCTTATAATGATTTAGATGAAATAAAAAATTGGAAATTAAATTGAATAAAAAAGAAATTTTATTAGGGATATTTAGCGGTTTTCTTGCAAATATTGTAGGCACTATATTTTCAGTTATTATATTATTTCAAGAAATTAAAATTTCAAATATTTTAAGAATTGTAAGCAATTCAATTTCTGATAACTTTATAATAAAGCTAATTAGCTTAGGCGCTGTAATGAACTTAATAGTTTTTTTTATTTTTTTAAGATATGATTATGAAGAGAAAGCTCGAGGAGTTCTAGTTGCTACTTTTATTATTGCAATTTTAACCATTTATTTAAATAATTTTTAGTGAGATATTATATTATAGCTGGTGAAGCATCAGGTGACTTACATGGTTCAAATCTAATTAAAGAAATAAAAAAATTAGATAAAAACTCTGAGTTTAGATGTTGGGGGGGTGATTTAATTAAAGAGCAATGTGGTAATCTTGTAAAGCATTACAAAGATTATTCATATATGGGTTTCTTTGAAGTTTTTAAAAATATAATAAAGATTGTAAATAACATTTCACTTTGTAAAAAAGATATTTTGAACTTCAAACCAGATGCAATTATTTATGTTGACTTCCCGGGGTTTAACATGAGAATAGCAAAGTGGGCCAAATCTAAAAATTTTACAAATCACTTTTATATTTCACCTCAAATTTGGGCATGGAAAGAAAGTAGAATCAAAATAATTAAAAAGGTTATCGATCAAATGTTTGTGATTCTTCCTTTTGAAAAAAAGTATTATCAAAAGCTGAATTATGATGTTAATTATGTAGGACACCCGTTACTTGATGTGTTAAAAAATAAGGTTAAAGTAGACGAAAAAAGAGAAAAACTAATCGCACTACTTCCTGGAAGTAGAGACCAAGAAATAAGTAAAATATTACCGCTTATGCTAAGCGTTACCCAAGAATTTAAAGATTATAAATTTGTAATTTGTGGGGCACCATCCAAAACAAAATTATTTTACGAAGATTATATCAAAAAGACAGATAGTGATAATATTGAAATTGTCCAAAATCAAACTTATCAGGTTTTAAAAAAGTCATGTGCAGCATTGGTTACTTCTGGCACTGCTACCTTGGAAGCGGCATTATTTAAAACTCCTCAAGTAGTTTGTTATAAATCAAGTTGGATTTCATTTCAAATTGGAAAAATTTTACTTAAAAATTTAAAATTTATTTCACTTGTTAATCTAATTTTAGATAAGACAGCCGTAACCGAATTAATTCAAGGACAACTAAATAAAAGGAATATCACTAAAGAACTTAAATATATTATCAGTGAAGAGGGTAAAAAAGAGGTGCTAGATTTTTATAATGACTTAGAAAAATTATTGAGTAAAGATGGTGCAAGTAAAGAAACTGCCAGTAAAATAGTCAATTATCATTTAGAGCCAAACTCATAAACAAATGATTCAAAAAACTTATTAAAATCTTCTTGAGATTGGTATTTTTTATAATTTTCGTCAGTAAATAACTTTAAATAAACTTCCAGTTGCTTTGGTGTTTTATAGCCTCTTAATTTGTGCAGGAGATTAGATGATTTATCTAAAAATACAATTGTAGGAAAAGCTTGAATTCTGAATGCCTGACTTAATTGATGGCTACTATTCCTTCTGTTTGCCCTTGCCGGATCATAGTTTGGATTCTCAAATGTGTAACCTTTAAAATTTACAACATCATTACCTTCTGCGTTAAATTTAACAGCATAAAAATTATCGTTAATATATTTTGCTACATCCTTATTTGCAAAGGTATTTCTATCAAGTAATTTACATGGACCACACCAGTTCGTATACATATCTATAATTATATTTCTTGGTGCAGCTTCTTGTAGGTATACAGCATCTTCAAGAGATATCCACTTTATCTCTTGAGAAAAAGAATTAGTAGATACTATGAAAGCAAATAAAATAGTTATGTAATAATAAAATCTCATAAATAAAATTATGTTCAACAAAAATACTAAAAGATATCAGACTTTGATTTGTATAATTTTTAAAATTATTTATAAGCTATTTGATTCCATGCATTGATTTTTTGATAATTGGATGTAATAGCAGAGAAATAAATCCTAGAGCTATGGGAATAATAGTAAATATTAAAAAGAAACCAGATAAAGAGTACTCCTGGGTGATTTTATCAATATCTCCACCAACATAATGTGCTAGCTTATTTCCGATAGCAACCGCTAAATAGTATACACCAAACATGAAAGCTATCATCCTAGCAGGAATAAGTTTACTTAAATAAGAGAGTCCCATAGGCGATAAACATAATTCACCAAGAGTATGAAATAGATATGCAAATACCAGCCACATCATACTTAAACTTGCACTGTCGGCACCTGCTGGTACATTCCTAGCGCCAAAAGCTAAAAAACCGAATCCAATTCCTAAAAGTGCTAAACCTAGAAAATACTTTACTGAGGCTGGAGGATTGTAGCTACTATCCCACCATTTTGAAAATAATGGAGCAAAAATGATAATAAAAAGTGAGTTTAAAATTGCAAACCATGTGATTGGTACTTCGGTTGATGTAGATTGAGATTCTGAATATATTTTAAAAATTATTATACCCCAAACAATTATAAAACTGAGACCAAGGACTATGTTTGAAAATAGAATTTCAGTAAATGTCTTCTTAAATAAACTAATAAGAACATATGTAATAACTAATAATGGAACAATAGTGACTGAAATATCAACAATTTTAAAAATCAGTGCTGAATTACCCTCTAAAAATCTATCAGTAAAATCCCTTGTATATAAAGGTAAAGAACCTGCTCCTTGTTCAAACGCAGCCCAAAAGAAAACTGTAAAAAGACAAAATATTGTAAAAACAATCATCCTATCACGAACTATAGTAGTGTATCTTGGAATCCTTACTAGTAATAATGTTATAAATGAAATAAATGCTACAAGAGCAAAAAATAATGAATTCTCCATTCCAAAATATGAGAAATTAAGAATATCAATACCTCCGATTTTACTCAATGGATCATTAATTATAAATATAAGTGCGCTTACAACAAAAATTAAAATCAATAAAATATCTAATGGTAAAAAAGGATTTAACTTTTCATTGTTTTCTTTTTTGATATCTAATTTTTTATCATATTTTTCTGGAACCCCGCCGATTTCACCAAACAATGGTTGAGCATAATAGAACTGAATCATACCCAAAAGCATAAAAATTCCTGCTAATCCAAATCCAAATGACCAACCTACTTTCTCACCAACCCATCCGCAAAGCATAATCCCCAAAAAAGCTCCAGCATTGACACCCATGTAAAATATGTTAAATGCACCATCTTTTTTATCATCTCTACCTTCATATATTTTTGAAATAATTGAGGTAATATTAGGCTTAAAAAATCCGGTCCCGATAACAAGTAATGAAATTCCAATGTATAGAAAAGTAGGAGTTTCAACAGCCATAGATGCATGACCTAAAGTCATTAATAATGCACCTATAACAACCGCATTTCTATAACCAATTTTTTTATCTCCTAACCATCCACCTGCAAG
Source organism: uncultured Bacteroidota bacterium (assembly GCA_902518355.1). Taxonomy (GTDB): domain Bacteria; phylum Bacteroidota; class Bacteroidia; order Flavobacteriales; family Flavobacteriaceae; genus MED-G13. The sequence continues at coordinate 37,239 of CABYFY010000008.1, forward strand.
AGGAGCTAAATAAGCAAACATGGCATAAGTACCAAGTAATGACAATGCAGCAGATGAACTCCAACCCCAACCTGGATTATCACCAAGAATAGCCCCCGTAAGGAATATTACAAGAATAGCTCTCATTCCATAATATGAGAATCTTTCCCACATTTCAGTAAAAAATAACACAAATAGTGCAGCAGGGTGACCTATTACGGTTTTACTAAAAAATTTATCGGTATTACTCATTATTCAAAATCAATTTCTTCAGCACCATGAGTAAGTCGTTTAAGTGGTTTTAAAAGTAGTAATACTAATATTCCAAACAGAGTACAGAAAATAGCAATCCCTGTGAAAACTTGAAATTCACCAGCACCCTCAGAGAGTTGTCCTACAAATCCAGCAACCTTATTTCCTAGACCTGTCGCTGCAAAATAAGCACCCATCATAAAAGCAGCATATTTAACCGGTGCTAATTTTGTAATAAATGATAAAGCCACCGGAGAGGCACATAACTCACCAATCGTGTGAAAAAGATATGCTAAGACTAACCATATCATAGCAGATTTTTGAACGATTTCATCTCCCTCCATCACAACTTCAGTTGATGCTTTTGTCATAAAGAAAAAACCAAAAGCCATAATGATTAATCCAATAGCCATTTTAAATAATGAAGAAGACTCTTTGCCTTTTTTAGCCCATTGAGTCCAAAAATAAGCAACCGCAGTTGCAAATATTATTATAAAGAATGCATTTATTGATTGGAAAATTGCTGCTGGTACTTCATTTCCAATAAATGGTAATGAAAATGAAAGCATCCTATCGGTTTTTTGTTCTGTATATAAACTCATCAGTCCTCCTGCTTGTTCAAAAGCACCCCAAAAAACAATTATAATCAAAAATGACAAAAACATAACTAGCATTCTGTCTTTTTCAACTTTGGTTAATGGTTTATTCATTAACTCCTTATCAGGTGATTTATTACTTCCAATGAATTCACCAACACCTTCTAAATACTGAAGACCATAAAAATATACCAATTGACCAATTGCCATTCCAATTCCGGCTAAACCAAATCCATAATGCCATCCGTGTTTAGCAGCAACAGCTCCCACTGTTAGAGCTCCAAGAAAGGCTCCTATATTTATACCCATATAAAAAATATAAAAACCTGTATCACGTTTATTATCACCTTTTTGATATAACCCCCCTACCATGGTTGAGATATTGGGTTTTAAAAATCCAACACCAACTACGATAAGAATTAGTCCTGTAAAAAACGCCCATTCAGCATCAACAGCTAGGATACCATGACCAGCACACAACAATAATCCTCCAAGCATCACAGCCTTTTTTTGACCAATAAACTTATCGGCCACCCATCCGCCAGGGATAGACATCAAGTAAACACACATTGTATAAGTACCGTAAAAAGAAAGAGTTTCAGCATTGGTCCATCCATATCCAGATTGTGGATCTCCCATAATTACAGGTGCAGCTAAAAATAATGTCAAAATAGCTCTCATACCATAGTATGAAAATCTCTCCCACATTTCTACAAAGAATAGAATGTAAAGCCCTGCTGGATGTCCAAAAATTGTTTTTTCTTGTGTTATTGGGTTAGTTGTCATAATTTATTTTTTTGAATTCACTAAAATATTATATTTTACCTAATTATGTTAATTTAATCATTAATAAATTATTGGTAATGATTTTACTTCAAGTATCTTATCTTTGATTTATATTGTAGAGAATAATGTCTAAAGAAATCAAAGGTTTTTCTAAACTAACCAAAAAAGAAAAAATTGAATGGCTGTCAAAATCATGTATTAAAGACAGTGATTCGGCAAAAAAAATACTAACTCAATACTGGAATATTGATAGTAATCTTCAAAAATTACATGATGAGTTTTCTGAAAATACGATTTCAAACTATTATTTGCCTTTTGCAATAGCACCTAATTTTCTAATAAATAATAAAATTTACACTGTTCCGATGACTATTGAAGAGAGCTCTGTAGTTGCAGCAGCAAGTAAGGCTGCAAAATTTTGGATGAAAAATGGTGGATTCAAAGCTGAGGTTATTGATTCTGAAAAAATTGGCCAAGTACATTTTTTATATAATGGCGATAAAAAAATCCTTTTAGAATATTTTAATTTTGTAAAACCATATCTGTTTGAAAGTACTAAAGATATAACTAAAAAGATGGAATCAAGAGGTGGAGGTATTAACAGTGTTGAATTAATCGATAAAACCTCTGAATTAGACGGATATTATCAAATCTTTGCAACATTTAATACCGTTGATGCAATGGGCGCCAACTTTATAAATTCGTGCTTAGAGCAATTTGCTGAAACTTTTTACAAATCAGTTTTAAAATTTAACCACCGTGAGTTAAAACAGAAAGATATCGAAATTATAATGAGTATTTTATCAAACTTTGTCCCAAAATGCTTAGTCACATCATCTGTAAGTTGTAGGGTTTCAGAACTTAATAAGCTTGAACCTGAAACAAAGAATTTTGCTGAAAAAATTGTTAGGGCAATTGAAATTGCAAATATCGATATTCACAGAGCAGTTACTCACAATAAAGGTATCATGAATGGTATTGATGCCGTTGCTATAGCAACTGGAAATGATTTTAGAGCAATAGAAGCTGGTGCGCATGCTTACGCCTCAGAAGGGAAGTATAAAAGCTTGTCTAAAGCATATATTAATAATGACACCTTTTATTTTGAATTAAAATTACCGCTAGCAGTTGGAACTGTAGGTGGAGTTACTAATCTGCATCCATTAGTAAAGTTAGCATTAGAGATATTAGAGAACCCAAATTCAAAAGAATTAATGAATATTATAGCTAGCGTGGGGTTAGCACAAAATTTTGGTGCTCTTAGATCTTTAGTTACTTCAGGAATTCAAAAAGGTCATATGAAAATGCACTTGATAAATTTACTTAATAAACATAACGCATCTGAAGAAGAAAAAGAGAGTGCCTTAATATATTTTAAGGATAAACCCATATCAAGCTCAAACGTAGAAAATTTTATAAAAAAAATTCGATAAATGTTATTTAAAAGTAATGGTAAAATTTTACTATGCTCAGAATATTTGGTTTTAGAGGGAGCCAAAGCAATCGCCTTACCATCAAAATTAACTCAAGACCTTCAGGTTACTAAGTGTCAAAATGAAATAATCGAATGGCAAAGCTTTGATGAAAACAATGATTTATGGTTTGAAGAAAAATTTTATTTCAATGGTAATGATCTAAAATATGATAGTAAAAAAAATAAAACCTCTGAAAAAATACTTCTTCTTTTTAAATTTTTACTAGAAACAAAAGACGTAAACGATATACTGGGAAATAAATTTTTAACAAAACTTAACTTTAAAAGAGAGTGGGGTCTTGGTACATCATCAACATTTGTAAATAATCTTGCAAAATGGGCAAAAACAGACCCTTACAAGTTACTATTCTCTGCTTTCAATGGTAGTGGATATGATATTGCATGTTGTGATGTTAACAATCCCATTTTATTTCAGAAAAAACAAAATTCTATTAGCATTGAAAATATAATTTTTAACCCACCCTTTATTGAAAATTTATATTTAGTATACTTAGAAAAAAAACAAAATACACAAACTTCGATAATAAATTATTTTAATGTAAAGTCGGATAGAAAACACTTAATTGAAAAGGTAAATTTTATTGTAGAAGAAATTATAAAGTGTAAAGATTTAAATCAATTTGAAGATCTAATCGTAGAACATGAAAATATTATTGCAAATGCAACCTCACAAGAACCCATACATCAATCAGTTTTTTCTGCCTATAGTCAGGGTAAAATAAAAAGTCTTGGTGCTTGGGGTGGAGATTTTATTCTAGTGACATCTAAAAACAATGACCTCAGTTTTTTTAAAAACAAAGGCTATAACACAATACTGAAACTATCAGACTTGGTATATATTAACTAGTAAAAAGTACTTCTAAAATCTTCAATTTCAGCTTTATCCTTCAAAGCATCATAAGTTTTACTTCGGACGTTACTCGACCTTGTAGAATTTATCAAGTTGACCATATTTTGATAATTTTCGAGAGATGAAGCTTTTCTTCTGTCGGTTACATAGATATAAAATACTCCACTGTTTCCAATTATGGCTGATGAGGTAACATCTTTATTAATACCCATTGCATATCCAACAACCGATGGCTCATTTCCAACACCTGAAATTACTGGGTTATTAATATTTACCGATAAAGCAGTTTGCACATCTACATTATTAAGACTAGCTATTTCATCTAGGTTTGAAGATTTAATGCTACTAATAATTTTTTCAGCTTTCTTTTGATTTTTGACCTTAGGTAATGCAGTTATAGATGATTTTTCATATGACATCATACCATTATCGTTAATCGCAGTCAACATAGCTATAACATACCCACCGTTTTGAAGATTAAATCTTTTTATATCTCCTATGTCTGTGTTATCTTCATAAGCCCATCTAACAATGCTTCTTTGTTGACCTAACATTGGGATATTTTCATCTAACTCACCAATATTATTGACAGGATTAATCTTTACATCATTTTCTTTAGAATAGTCTCTAAAGTTATCTTTATTAACAGCAATCTCAAATTTGGAGGTAATATTGTAAATACTATCTCTGGTTCTCTCTGAAGGCTCAACCTTAATAGCTAAATTTCCAATTTTAACAGCCTTTTGTTTTTTACCTTGAGATAAGATTTCAATTACATGAAAACCAAAGTCAGTTTCAACAACATCAACAGCCCCTACTCTTCTTTCAAAGGAAAAATCTCTAAACTCTGGTGCAAATCCGTCAATGTAGGCAAACTCAATAACTCCATCATTTTCATTACTAACTTCATCAGATGATAAACTTAGTAAAGAGTTGAACTTACTTCTGTTTCTGTTTAGAACTCTCAAAATACTATCAGCTGTTTTTTTAGCTTCTTCCTTAGATTTAGAAACTTCGGGTCCACTTCTAAAAGAACCCAAATAAGGTATAAGAATATGTCTAACTTTTGCAGAATCTGCAATAAATTTTGAATCAATCAACTTAGTAGCTTTTACAAAACCATTCTCATTGTATGGTCCGTAAACCTCACCCAACTTGAGATCATATATTTTATCAGCTATTGAATTAGAAAGTGATGATTTAAAAACAAATGAATCAAAGAATTTAATGGCCGAATTTAAATTTAAAAATTCTTCATTATTTTTTGTGTTTTTGAACCCACTATATGTGATGTTTCTTTGAGAATCTAAATCAAACTCTTCTCTATCTTCCAAAAGTTCAATCACTGTTTGTCTTGATTCTAATTCGTCTAGTCCAGAAGGCTTTTCTTCAAACTGAACAAAAATCATATCTCTTGATGGATCTGATGAAAAATTATTTTTATTTTCATTAATGTAAGAGTTGACCTCAGATTTTGAAACTTTAATATCATTATCAGAAATGGTGCTAAATGGGATTTTAACATACTTAAAGTCTACAACATCATTTGAATTAAAATAGTCTTCTTCCCCCTCAAATAGCGGTGTATTTATACCTGCATCTATTAGTTTGTAATATATTTCTTCAATACCAAATGAACCGATATTTTCTTCAAAATTATTCCATGATTGATAATTTACCAAAGATCCTTGCAGCTCCATTGTCTCTGGTGAAATCTCTTTTAGGTTTAATATAAATTGATTTAGCTTAGTTTCGTCAAATTCACCATTTTCATCTTGAAAATCTTCAAATGCAAGTAGATTAGTTTTGAGAAAGTCTCTCATCATTTCTCTTTCTATTTGAATGCCAATTTTTTCATACTCAGATTGTAGAACAAGCTTTTTAAGTTCTGAATTCCATACTGAATTCATTGCTTGAATTGATGATCTTGACCCTCTATTCTGTTGCTCTATATTGTCAACTTTCTGCATAAAGTCTGTTCTATCCATCTCAATACCGTTAACAACCGCAACACGGCTTTGATTAAATTCATCTGCTTTAAAAACATCGGTAACAGTACCCGATCCAGTCGAAAACACAAATGCAAACAAAGCTAATCCGATAACACTTATTAACGCTACGGGTCCAAGAGCTCTAATTTTTCCTAAAACTGCCATATTTTTCCTATAAAAGTAGTGGCCAAAAGTAGTATTTTATTATCAATTATAAAAAATAATTTTTCTGTAATAGAAATACTAACAATTATTGGTTATTTATTAATAATAAAAATCAAGCTGTTATTCTTAATCCTCTAGCGATACAAATCCGTTAACCTTTAAAAATTTAATTTTATCAAAGGTCTTATCTGAGTCAAAACCTTTTCCAAGAATATCTTTGTCTGATGAGACATATCGAAAGTCAAAATTTGTAAATAACCATTCTTCACCTTTATCATAATACAACTGATCTGTGATTAAAGTGTCCTGAAGATGTGTTGAAACTACTACATTTCCTCTTAGGTCAATAAGATCAGTATTGGAATAAGAGATTGCGTAATCAGAAATAATTTTAGTCTGATTATTATTTTTATCAAATAATATAACTTCTATTCTTTCAGGAAACTCGAAGTAAGGAAAACTAGCATTACTAAAGTTTAACATTTTAGGGCTATTTAAGATACTACTAACAATTCCTGAATCAGTATGGACAGTATTGATTTCCTTTGCAGATGAAATTGGTATATCAGCAGCCCTTAAAAAAGATGTAAGGTTTTTATCTCCATCACATGAAAAGAAAATTATAAGACAAAATGAAATAATATATTTCAATTTTACAAATTTGGTACTTTAACAGATCTATTTATCCAACAGGATATGTCTATAACCTCACCTTCTCTTCCGGACGAGAAAATTTCAGATTTCTGCGGCGCTTTAGCTTCGTAATTTTTTGAACTTTTGATTGCTGCACTTTTCAGGGTTCCATCAACTCTTGATGCCTTCATTGCCTCTTTAGATGCAAGCCAATATACAGCTCTTTGACTAAAATTATCATTACCACAGTTTTTTGCACTTGACGCATACATTTGTGCAATAGCCAAATAAGACCTTCCCATTGAAGGATTGAATCCTAAAGCCTGCATGTAATATGACCTTGCTCTTGAGAATAAACCATTTTTTCTAAAATTAGTCGCAATTCTAAATAATATTTTTGCTTTTTCATAAGAGTCTGTCTCTAATTCGATTGCTTGATTATAGAAAACTATAGCCTCTGATGAATTGCCTTGTTTATCTTTAATAGTACCTAGGTAATAAGCTGTTGAGGCATTTGGCTCAAGTTCATTTTTTTTCTCAACAATTCTGACAAATAAAGGAGAATCATCACATGCTTTTCCGTATAATCTGTTCATTGCTCTACTCAACCATTTACCATCAGCTTGATTTGCTTCAAAATTGCTTTCGTAAAGGGGTATTAAATTTTCACAATTTCCTCTATCTCCCAAATCTTTTTCCATACCCTTGGAAATTTGATCATAGGCTTTTAAAAAGCTATTGTATGATTTTATTCTTCTCTGATCTTTCGTTGATATAGTGACTTCTTCATCTTCAGAGCCAACAAACTTGTTTACTTTATTAGTGTAGTTTTTAATCTCCTTTTCAACTTTTTCTGAAATCTCATCATATTTTGTAAATAAATCTTCTGCACTTTTTTGATTTTCATCATATAATCTGACAAGAAGTTTGAAATATGTATATAAATTCTTGGGGTTATTAAATGAATTTAAGTCCTCATTGTAAGCTCTGTCAAAATTTGCATAAATTTCTGAACTGCTAAGCCCCAATTCGTTTTTGTGATCATATTGTAATTGTGCTGATTTAGCAAGAATGTCACCAAGAGGAGTTTTGCTAGGGAAGTTTTCCCTTTTTTCTTCCCATAACTTTAGCAAGTCATTAATAAAATTTTCTTTTTCCACAGCAGTTGAATTTTTGATTTTATGTTTTAGAATTCTCTCTCCATAAACGTAAATTGCACTGTTAAACTTAGGGCTTCTTTGTCTTAACTCCATCCAGGGCTGAAAAGCAGCATCATAGTTTTTAGCTTTTACATACTCACTGAAAATGGATAAAGCGTTTATATCTTCTTCATTTGCCTGTGAAAATGAATTAAATGAAATTGTCAACAGCAATATAAATCCAATAATTTTTTTCATGATTAATTATATTTTCTTTTAATAAACCACCTGTCATTTAAAGACAAGCTAAGCTGAATATTAACAAAGTTTTCCTCAACTAAGTTTTCATTTGTGGTACCCCTTTTTCCAAATTCAAAAGTGGTGTTTACATTTGAAAACAATCCTCCAGCTGGTATACCTAGTCCAAATGATATGCCAAATTCATCGATTGACTCGTCATTAATCACCAAACCTGTTTTTTCAGAATAAAAACCAGCTCTGTATACAACTCTATTCCAAAACTTGCTAAATGAAGCATAATCAGGGATATAAAATCCACCGAATGATAATTTAGATGAATCTTCAAATTCACTATTATCAATAGATATTAAGTCATTTGAAAATACACTGCTTACAATAGAAGTATACTCAGCACCAACAAACCATTTTTTTTCTTTACTTATCCCTAAACCAAAACTTGTTCTAGATGGCATAGATAAATCAGTTTTATCAAGGCCAATTGATTGTAAATCAATATTGATTTCATTAACTGGAAATTCAATCAGCGTATTTGGATTAATTACGACAGATGCAAATGTTCTACTGTTTCTTGAGCTTAGATTGTAATCAGGAGAATGAGCTAGTGAAGCATGCAATTCAAGATTTTCATTTAGTTTTCCTTTATAAACCAAACCAAAATTAAAATTAACACCGCTCAGGTCGGATCGATTTTGCTCTCTTGCATGATAATCGAGAGGTAAGGATTCATCATCATATAAATATTCAAGGGCAGAATTTTGAATATTACCAAAATTGTATCTAGCATCTAACCCAACAGATATATTATTAGTAAGCTGATATGCAATACCTAGGAAAGTCTTATTTAATCCACCATTTCCAGTGTACTTGTATTGAAGCATATTTTCTTGGTTAGACGATTGTAATTTATAACCAACCGATGAATATGGAATAAGTCCAAAACCCAATCCAAATTTTCCCATGGGAATGTTTAAACCTAGATACTCAAAACTTGAATTCGTGGTTTCTGAATTATCAGTAGTGGTTTTTAAATTGGTTTCTGAATGACCTAATCCAACAGTAAATTTTACTAATCTCCCCTCATTATTAAATGAAAACATATTCTTACCAGTGTAGGATGCTGGATTTCTAAAGTTCATGTGTATGCTATCATTATAAACTGTGAGTCCACCCATAGCTCGGTTTTCAGAAGTTCCCTTAAAATCCAGTGATCCAATTCCATAAAATGAGTATGGAGATGATGTATTGTTTTGTGAAATAACTGCTTGATAGATTAAAAACAGTGAAAAAACTAGTGGAAATATTTTATTCAATTATTCTTTATTTAGATTTAGAATGCTATTAAGGCCGTCTAATATAAAATTTTGATTCGCAAATATGGTAATTTTTAATGTTTTTGACAAAAATTTAGCATTTCCACCAGTTAATATAACCTTGACATCATCATACTTTGAGCTAATATTGTCGATAAAACCATTTATTTCGTTGCATACACCACCTATAACTCCCGTATGAATTGAGGTTTCTGTAGAATCTCCGGGAAAACTAAATTTATTGGATATTTCTAATAACGGGAGATTAGCAGTGTAATTATTTAATGACTTGTATCTCATGTCAATACCTGGGGATATAGAACCACCAAAAAAATTATTATTATAGTCTAAAAAATCAATTGTTATGCAAGTACCAACATCGATTATTATTTTATTTGATTTTGGATAAAGTAATGATGCAGCTGAAGCAAGTGCTAATCTATCATTTCCAAGAGTATGAGGAGTTCTATATTGTAACTTGAAAGGATAATTTAAAGTTGAATTTAATCGGAAAACTCTAATATTGTAACCATCAAACAAATCGACAGCATTTACTGATGATACATTCGAAATTATAGCATAACTAACATCGTTATATTCACCTAATACTTTATTTATTAAAGAATCAATTTTAGAGTTAATCTCTGAAAAAAAATATATCAAATCTGAATTTTTATAAATCCCAATTTTAAAATAATTGTTACCAATGTCTAGCGCGAGGTTCATTCAATGTTCTATATGCTCAAATTTACAAAAGCATTTTTATAAAATAATTTTGGGAATAACAAAATTGAATCTATCTTTGACGCGCTCAAAAGGTACCTTAGCTCAGTTGGTAGAGCAACGGACTGAAAATCCGTGTGTCCCTGGTTCGATTCCTGGAGGTACCACATAAAGCCCTCTTTTTAATGAGGGCTTTTGTTTTATATCAATTTTTAAATTTTACTATATTTACGCAATTTCAAATAAATTACTAATGACAGATTCTGATATAAATAAATACACAATAGAATTTATGTCAACTAACTGGATAATCACTGTAGCGTGCGTTATTGCTCTGATATTCATGGTTTTATATGTTGGTCATAAACTTCCTGCAAGCAAAAAAGAAACATATGCTAAATTCTTAGCTGCACTAATGATTGGTTTTTTTATTACAAACCACTCATTACTTTTCTTTCTAGGAAAATGGGAGATCAGTAAAGAACTTCCAGTCCATCTTTGTTCTATCAGTGGTTTAATTTGCTGTTTCATAATGTTTATTCCAAAAAATAAAAGACAATTTCTTTTTGAATTTCTGTTCTATTGTGGAATAATTGGGGGTATTCAGGCCATATTTACACCCCTACTTGACGATTATGGTGGTTATAACTTCTTTTATATTCAGTTCTTTTTTAAACATGCAATGATAATTGCATTTCCAATATACCTGAGAAATAATTTAGGGATGAAATTAACTAAATTTTCCTGGCTAAAAACATGTGTTGTTTTAAATATATTCATGTTTATATTAATTCCTTTAAATAACCTTCTTGGTTCTAATTATATGTATGTTAACGTACCTCCAGCCGTTGATAATCCAATGGTAATTGGTGAATGGCCAACTTACTTATATTGGTGGGAGCTATTTGTATTAATTTTAATTTTATTAGTCTTTATAATTGGAAAACCAAAAACTTTTGAAGAGATTAATTAAAATATCAATAATACTTATTTCAATAATTAGCTGCAAAGAAGTAGTCGTTGAAGAATTAAAGAGTAATTTAAGTTCAAAAACTATAAATTACTCAGAGATTAACCTTGAGTCTGTTTATGAAATAAAACTTTATTCCAACATCAATGAATGGATAAACTATGGGGAGTTAGACGAGTATGTTAATCAACTTAATTTAAATGATTACAGTAGCCTTATTGATAATAAAAAATATCTAATTAGATTTTTTAACGGTATAAAAAATACGATTCCAACAGATATTAATAAGCCCGAAATAAAATCAAGACTTACCGTCATAGAAACAGATTTTTTAAGATTTGAATCAATGCTTTCTAACTATGAATCAAATGAGGAAGCAAAGATTAAAATGGTTAAAAAAATTAATAACTCTTTCTCTAACCTTAATTTTCAAATAGATAAGTTAACAGAAAAACAAGAAATTACTCCTGAATAGTAGGCTTCTGAGCATTTAAGGCATCAATACTAATTTTAGCCAAATTGAAATTTGGAGCAATAGCTAAGGCATCATTCAAAATAGAAATTGCTGCGTCAATGTTATTTTCTCTATCCTCATTAATTTTTACCAGTCCTTTTAGGTAAGTAAATGCAGCTTTCATCGGTACCGAATAAGGCTGCTGGGTTTCATAGTAGTTTCTAACAATTTCTCTATCAGAATTTGCAATACCGAATGTTATATTTCTAGTAGCTCCCATTAAATCTCCAGTTCTGATCTTCATTTCTGCTAATTCATAAGCAATAAAAGGATTTGGCTTTCTTTTAAACAATTCTTCATAATGAATTAAAGCTTGGTCAATGTCGTTAATGGCTTTAAGAGAAAAAGCTTTAACCTGTACCGCTAAATCTGAATCTGATTCATTCTTTTCGATTCCAATTGTATTTAAAGCTTCAACATGTCTACCTTCATTCATGTAAAGTGTAGCTAAAGTATCTTTTCTAGCCTGACTTGGCTCAAGAATATTTAAGTGAGTTAAAGCATTTATAACTCCTTGAATATCTGCCTGGGATTGCATCTGTTTGTAGTATTTTTTATAGTGAGGTAAAAGATCCTTATTTGACTGACTAAATGTACTTGCAGTACAAAATAATATTAGCAATGTTACTATTTTCTTCATAATAAATTTTTTTGCGAAGCTAATTAATTTTTTTAAAATGCAATTTGAACCAAAAATGACCCAGACATGAATTCATCGTCATTAAGGTTATTTAAATTTTCATAGCCAGTCTTGAAAAGACTTGCTTGAATTTTTAAATTATTTCCGGCCAAATATTTTGAAATCCCAACTCCTATATTTGAAGATTTTCTTAAAATGGAGCTTCCATAGGAATCAAACTCAGGATTTAAATTCTCATAGATTAAGTCAATACTTATTCCATTTTTTGTGAAATATCCAAATTGAATTCCTTGACTATCACCAACTACCAAATATTCACTTATTTGTTGTGGAATTAATAAATTAAAGGCATTGGGATCGGTGTAGATTTGATCAAGACCGGAAGCATATGCATCAGCATACTCTAAAACTAAAGAAAAGCCCTTATATTTTAAATTTAAGTCTAAAAATAGTTGTGAATAATCGGGAAACAATTCATCACCAGAATCATCATAAAGAATAAAATCACCATGACCATCTCCAACCTTATTACTTGCGCCCATATTTTTGGAATACGCAAAACCAATTTGAACTTTTGGCCTCTCTTCATGGATCAAGTCAACTGTCGAAAGCCTATTACCGATTGAAAAATCACCAAAAGGGAAAATATTAATTCTTGATCCAAATTTAACTCCACCTTTGTCGGAATCTCTTGAGTCATCACCAAATGAATTTTTTCCATCTCCTGATGTTATCGCTAGAGTTGGTTTGAAAATAATTGATTTACCAAGACTTGTTTCAAAAAATAATCCAAACTCTTCACCATTATCAGTGTATGTTTGACTTAAAATTCCTCGATTAGTAAATCTTAATCTATCTTCATTGTAAGTCATTTCTAAATTATTGTGATTTACCTGCATTTGACCAAAATATAAACTTGTTTTGTCATTAAAATGATATCCGATGAAGGCTTCTACCAATGGATTCGAAGAGCTATAATCCATTTGAATAGTGAAACTTAATTTTTCGTCTTTAGCAAATCCTGTAAAGAACAAATTTGAGTTTTGACTTTTAAACTGTCTAAATACATTTGAGTATTCACCGTCAGCAGTGTAAATTTTTTCATCATTATATATATATGTTGGTTTTATGAAACCATATATATTAAATTCATAATCGCCTTCATTAAACGAAAAGGAAATTCCATCTCCAAGACTAAAGCTTGCATTATTTCTCTCAGATTCCTGGCTGAAAACATAAGAAATTGATAGTAAAAATAAAGTTGTAATGATTAATTTTTTCATATTCTAGTTATTAAGATTTTTAATTCTATAGATAGGTAATTGATTATTGAGAGAGGTCTTAATTATACCAAAGCTCACGTAACTGTTTGGAGCTTCAGGCTCTAATAATTCCGCAATTAAATTTGATCTTTTTTGATTCATGCTGATCAATATATCACCCTTAGAAAATTTATTGTTGCTATATTCGATTGATGTGACAACTTTTTGCATTTTCATTTTTTCGTACACTTTAAACTTATTGTTGAATTCAACTACTTTGTAACCACCTGAGTAAATCATTGTATCTTTTTCAAGCTCAACATAATTTACTCCGACATCGTTTAATTTTTCTATAAATCCGTAATTGTTTTTCTTGATTATGTAAGCAATCGGTCTTTCCCTAAGAAAAGTGGCAATAGATTTTTTTGAACTATGCATCGTAGTTGAAAAATCAATAAGCTCATTTGATTCAATATCTATAGCTTTAATGGTTTCTATTGAAGTTGTTCTTTTGTGATCTAAAACAATATCATTTGAATAATTATTTGCAATTTCAATTTGATTAAAAATGAAATTTGAATTTTCATATGCGGTTTTTAAATATGAAAATCCAACTGCAAGACTTGATTTAATTCTTCTCTTGAAAGAGGTCTTGGCGATACCAACTCCTCTAATTTCAAATAATGTGGCGATGGTGTTATTTAGAGCATAAAAATTAGAACTAGATCTTGCAGTATTAGTTCCTGTACTAAAATGTATTTCGCCTTTGTATTTTTCAGACTTCATGTAATGCCTGTGTCTCAAATTTAATTCATCCAGGGGTGTTTTTGCGTTTTTAACAAATAGTGTATCTATTATTACTCTAATATTTTCAGGAACATTTAAATTTCCAGTGTACAAAAACATTACATCATAAGGATTTGATATTCCAAAGCTACCGAGTTGAGCAAAATCCTTTCTAAATGGCCTGTACTCATGAAAATCCAATGCAACATGTGGGTTAAAATTATTAAATGCTTTTATTGAAGCTTTGGTTTCTGGTGCCATCATTTTAGTGTGATCTCTATTTAAATCAAGACCATTTGCAGCATATCTGTCGTTCTTTAGGGAACCATCAATATTTGCCATAGGTGAAATTGCTAATTCTATTTTATCCAAAAGATAATTATAGTTAGGATCCTCTAAAATTAAGTGTATTAAGTATAGTAAAGATTCTGTACTCGCTGGCTCATTGCCGTGCAACCCGCCCTGCATCCAAACCCTAAGCTTTTTATCAAAATTGTTCTTATTTTTTTTTATAAATACAATTGGGATTTTTTTACCCTTTTGAGATTCACCTATAAAATTTGATGAAACCAATTCAGGATACTTTTGGACTTTCTCATCAATAAAACTCAATAATTCCTGATAATTTGTAAATCCTTTTTTCTTCTTTAATGCTGGAGTTATATTTTCAATGTCATTATGTTCACTGAAAAACTTTTTAGTAATCTTCTTGGGCTCTTGATTTAGCTGAGCACTTACTACCGTGAAGTTGAAAATTAATATGTAATAAATTAATTTTTTTAACATAGTTTTTAAAATGAAATAGTAGTTATTAATCTAAATAATAATTCATCATCGAAAACCACATCCGTGGATAAGTCATTGTCGTGATTAATTCCCAAACTACCGTCTACGTATGTTACTGAAGCTTGTATCTTAAATCCATAGTTTCTTCTGCTCAGCTTCGTAACACCAAGTGTGTAATAATTTGGTCTGTTATAAAAAGTTGCATTATTTAAGAAGGAATTTTCATCGGCAATCAAATGAGTATACCTTCCATCAATTGAAAAATTATTTTTAAATAAGTATCCTAGTTGAAAGTTGTAGGCCTCACCTAACATCATTCTGCCTTTAACATATGCATCAATATTTTGAATATCATTAACCAAAAATGTTGTTGAAATTGAACCGTCATTTCTTACCCTTTGTGTAATATCATCAGGAACAATAGCTGATGACTTTACAAATTCACCTAAAGCTGAAAAACCTCTGTATTTAAAAAGAAAGTCTAGACCATATTTTGAATAGTCTGGAAGAGACTCCTCATCATTATTATTTAAATATAAAATCCTTCCACTATATCTTCCTCTCCTACTACTCATTCCTGAATTGTGACTGTAATGAATACCAACTACAAGCTTTGGTACTTGTTC
Source organism: uncultured Bacteroidota bacterium (assembly GCA_902518355.1). GTDB lineage: Bacteria > Bacteroidota > Bacteroidia > Flavobacteriales > Flavobacteriaceae > MED-G13. The sequence goes on from CABYFY010000008.1 coordinate 53,003, forward strand.
TCTCATAACATCAATCTGTCTAAACTGACCAATATTTGTAAATAAACCGAAAGGTAAATAATCAATCCTACCTCCAAGTTTTAATCCACCTCTATCATTATCCATTACATTTTTTCCATCACCGTTAGATAATACTAAATAAGGTCGTAAAAAAGAACCTCTTCCAGATTTTATCCTACCTGTTACAAAAACTCCAAATTCACGAATTGAAGCAAAAGCAGAGGTTAACCGACTTCTTTCCACTAGCTGGAGTGAATTAGAACTCATCCATAATTCACGATTATCTGCGTATGTTGTCCTTTGTCCAAACTTAACAGAAAAAGAATTGTTTGGCGCATAGTCAATGTAAGCATCCATTAATGGATCTTCGTTGGTTTCACCAATTTCAGAAACGCCACTTAAATCCACTTGTAATCGATATTTAAATCTTGGATCTTTGGTTTGACCATCAATTCTTAATCGAAGCCTTCTCATCCTATATCTGGAGGAACTTTCATCATAACCCTCAGTTTGTTTTAGTTCAGCCATAGGTTGAGCATATCCTGTTAGTCTAACACTTTGACCGGACTCACCAACAAATCTTAATCCATCTCCAAATTTGTAAGATTGCATTTCTAAACCTTGAGAATAAGAAAGGTTAATCATGAAAAAAGAAATAACAAAATAAAATAATCTCATATATTTTTTTTAATTAAAGTTAGTTCCATCAATCCTGGTACCGGGTGAGAAAAAGGCTCCCAGAGCTTCACCAATACCTGCATGTTGATAGAAAAGAATACCATCATCACCAGGCTCCAAATTAAGATCTGGATATCGGGTATAAGATTCATTTGGGTTATTTGACAATGGTTCTATATCAAATGTTAAAACAACTTCACCATTTGTATTATATAAAGTGACAAAATCACCAGCGTTGTTCATATTTAAGATTCCAGCAGATGCGGTCTGAACAATTGCATTACCAAAAGCTCCTGTTGGACTTCCTCCACCAAATAATACCAACACACCCCCCGAAGGAATTATTGTCCCTTGAGGAAAAACATGTCTTTCTTGGGCATTATCATGGACTGTATAACCTGATAGATCTAGTGTACCTCCAAGATTTACAAACTCAATGAATTCGTCCTCTTGAGCTTCTCTTATTCCATCACCATTTGCATCACCTTCAATTCCAGACGGTGGATCATAAAGCACCTCATTAATAATTAATAGTGGCTGTGAACATCCGTTAAATTCAGGTATACCAGCTTCATTCGGACAATCATCATCACTATCATTGATACCATCCCCATCAGAATCAGCATCATCATCAAGAATGGAAATTGTTAATGATGAAGTCATTACAATTATTTCACTCTGTGAATCAATTGTAATAATAATTGTTTCGATATACTCGATATCATTATCCTGCATTGAGCTTATAGATAATGAGCCTGAAATATTTCCAGACGGAATTATCAAAGCTGATTCGGAACTAATGTAATCTTCTCCGAATATTGCTGTTCCAGAAAATGTCACAGGAATTATGATTTCTTGATTTGACTCCGAATTTAATGTTGCTGTTATTGTTGTTAGCCCTTGGTCTTCACTGATTTCAACTGAAGATGCAGTTAATGAAACTGCGGGGGAAATATCATCAGTATCACAAGAGCTGAAAATAAATAAAAGGGCTAATAAAAATACTATTCTAATTTTCATAGACTAAAACGTTATATTTAATAATTCCTAAACATAGAAAAAATAAATGAATTGTTATTTTTTTATTCATATAAATTTCATTTATTTATGACAATTATGCGTTGAAATCTTATGAAAATAATTTTAAGAAAATTTGCTTTAATTTATATACTTTTCATACTATCATGTGATCCCGCTGGTTCAAGTTTTTCACCAAACCCAGATCCGATAATTCCTGCTGAAATTAATATCGGAACAGAAATGTTCGTTTTTTCTATGAATGATATTGATTTCGAGGTTTTTTATCATGTGCCAGCGACATATAATGCTTCATCTAAAGTTGTTTTTGCATTACATGGGGGAAGTAGAGACGCCGAAGGGGTTAGAAATAATATGATTCAAAAGTCAAATGAATATAATTTTATTCTTATCGCTCCAAAATTTTCATCTTCAAATTTTTCTCTTGGTGATGGATATAATTTAGGGAATGTGTATGTTGACGGAGATAATCCCACTAGCAATACTTTAAATAACGAAAATGAATGGTCTTTTTCAATTATTGAACCATTATTTGACTCTGTAAAAAGCTCTCTATCTTTAGAAAATGATAAATATAATATGTTTGGTTTTTCAGCTGGCGCACAATTTGTTCACAGATTTATCCAATTCAAACCGAATGCAAGATTTGATAAGGTAGTTGCTGGGGCAGCTGGATGGTATACTGTCCCCGATAATACTATTCCTTTTCCATATGGTTACGAAAATAGTATTTTGAATTTCACCAACCTTAATAATTTACTATCAAGTGATTTATATATACAAGTTGGGGCTTTGGACAATAACCCAAATTCTGCCGGTTTAAGACATAATGAATATGCTGATGCACAAGGATTGAATAGAGTAACAAGGGCAGTTCATTTTTTTGAAACTGGGCAAAATATCTCAGAGTCAAATAACTATGATTTCAATTGGTCATTACATATAATTCAGGGAGCTGGACACAACCTAATACCAAATGCAGATAATGCATGCAATCTAATGTTCAATTAAGATGAGATTAAATAAAAATATTATTGGGTTAATTTTAGGTCCATTACTTTTTTCAGTAACACTGATTTTTGTAGAGGCAGATGGGTTAAGTTTTGAGGCAAAATGTATACTTGCTTCTACAGCGTGGATGGCTGTCTGGTGGGTAACAGAATGTGTTCCAATTTCCGTAACAGCATTACTTCCTATTGTTCTTTTTCCGATTACTGGCGGCATGGATCTATCAACAACTACTGCTGCTTATGGCCATAAATTGGTATTCCTTTTTGTTGGTGGTTTTTTAATAGCACTCGCAATTGAAAAATGGCACCTTCATAAAAGACTTGCACTTAATATTATCAGAGTTACAGGAAGTAATAAATCTCGCGTTATACTTGGTTTCATGTTGGCTACTGCTTTTCTATCAATGTGGATCTCTAATACGGCAACTTCAATTATGATTTTGCCGGTCGGACTAGCTATCATATCCCAACTAAAAGATGACCCCAATACAAAAGAAAATGAAAATGAAATTTTTGGTAAATCTCTGATGATTGCAATCGCCTACAGTGCCTCTATTGGAGGAATGGCTACACTAATTGGAACACCCCCAAACATGGTTTTGGCTGGGGTTGTTGAAGAAAGTTACGGGATAAAATTGAATATGTTTGATTGGATGAAGTTTGGAGTTCCTTTATCATCATTTTTACTTATTATATGCTGGTTTTATTTAACAAAAATTGCTTTTAAATTTAAGAACGAGGAATTTTCTGCAGGGCGTGATGAAATCCTTAGACAAATAAAAAAATTAGGAAATTTTTCAAATGAAGAAATTAAGGTTTTAATCGTTTTTACACTAACAGCACTGGGCTGGATATTCCGTGGAAATATTGAAACAATTTTTCCAATGATTGATGATACTATCATAGCTATTTTCTTTGCTGTTACTTTATTTATAATTCCCACAAAAAATAAAAAAGTTAAAAGTAAATTATTGGTCTGGGAAGATACTGTAAAATTACCCTGGGGAATACTAATTTTATTTGGGGGTGGAATGGCTATAGCTAGTGCCTTTGGGAAAAGTGGTCTAGCCTTATGGATTGCTGACTTACTTCAAAACCTTGATAATGTCTCACTATTTTTAATAATACTAATCATTGTAACATCCATAAATTTATTAACTGAGGTCACTTCAAACATGGCAACAACGGCCATGCTTCTACCTGTGCTTGTAACTATTGCATTAGCAATCGAAGTTCACCCTTACTTTTTACTAGTTAGTGCAACATTAGCAGCCTCATGTGCATTCATGCTTCCTATATCAACACCACCAAATGCTGTTGTTTTTGGGTCTGGATTTTTGAAAATTGAGGACATGTTTAAAAAGGGAATTTGGATGAATTTACTTTCAATAATAACGATAACATTAGTAGTATACTTTACCCTTCCCTACGTTTTTGAAATGACAGCAGAACTAATCCCTATTAGTTAATTTTTAGAAATCGGTAGATAACTGATTATGTTCAACCATTTCCCTAAAAAGTTTTTCCAACTTTTCGTGTTTTGAATTATCTTGAAAGTGTTCATGATATATTTTTAGTCCAAATTCAATTGCCCTTTGAGAATTTTCAGAAAAACTGGACACCCAATCATTAATTGATTTTTCAAGCTCATCATGTCTGCATATTTGGTCTACAAGACCCCAATCAAAAGCCTTATTTGTATCAATTTTATATCCTCTAATACACCAATCTATAGTTTTCTTTAATCCAATTATATGAGAAAGAGATTCCATAACCTGCAAAGGAAAAATACCTCTTTTTACCTCAGGCAAAGAATATGAAAGATTATCACATGAAATTACATAATTACAACCAGCAACTATTAAACAACCACCAGCATATACATTTCCCTGAACTACAGCTAACTTTGGTTTGTATAGGCTATTAAATAAATTACCAATTATTATTTTTTTAGATGGCTCAGGAATTGAAGACTTGTGAGGTTCAACATTATTTTTTAAAGCCTTTAAATCAGCTCCTGCAGAAAAAGTATCACCACTAGACTTTACAATCACTAGTCTTACATTATTATTTTTTGAAATGTAATCAAAGCAAAATGCGATTTCATTAATCATTTGAGGATGTAAAGCATTTTTTTTGTTTGGTCTATTCAATGTTAGAAAAAAAACACCCTCATTTACCTCAATATTTAAAAAATGAAAATTATTTTCCCAGAAATTTGATAATTGACCGTCACTAAAATAATTCATACTGTAAAATTTACATTCTAAAGACCCCAAATGAGTCCGTACCTTTAATTATGTTGTTATATACAGCTGAAAGAGCCATTGATAAATACTTTCTAGTATCTCTTGGATCAATGACTCCATCATCCCAAACTTCAGATGTAGTGTGCCATACACTAGCTTTTTTTTCTGCTTGTTCAGCTAAATTGTGTTTTTCCTCCAATAAAAGTTTCTCATCTATAGCTTTGTTTAATGACTCTGCAGATTTTCTTTTTACTATTTCCATAACACCTGCTAACTGATCAGCGCCCATAACTCCTGATTTTGAATTTGGATATGAAAAAAGAAATCTAGGGTTAAATGATCTTCCACACATAGCATAATTTCCAGCTCCATATGAATTACCAACTTGTAAGCTAATATGAGGGACGGTACTACCCGCAACTGCATGAACCAGTTGTGAACCTGCATTAATCATCCCGTTTTGCTCATGCTTTTTTCCAACCATAAAGCCTGTTGTATTGTGTATAAATAAAAGTGGGATATTAGATTTATTTGCAAGTTGAATGAAGTGAGTTGCTTTACGTGCAGACTCAATAAAAATAACTCCATTATTTGCTATTATTCCAATAGGATATCCATTTATTCTAGCCCAGCAACACAACATGGTTTTGCCATAATTTTCTTTAAACTCTGTATACTCAGAGCTATCTATGAACCTCATTATTAACTCGCGAATATCGAATGGCTTTTTTAAGTTTGAAGGAATTATCCCAAGAATTTCATCTTCGTTAAATCTAGGTTGTAAAGCTTGTTTTTCGAATTCAGATTTCTTCGATTTATTCTCATAAATTTTAGACACTAAATCTCTAGTTATCCTTAAAGCATGTTTTTCATCATCTGCTAAAAAATCTGAAACTCCAGAAATACTGCTATGCATCCATGCTCCGCCCAACTCCTCATCATTTGCATCCTCATTGGTAGCCATTTTCACAAGAGGAGGTCCAGCAAGAAAAACTTTTGCATTATTTTTTTGCATGATTGTATAATCTGACATACCTGGAACATAAGCTCCCCCCGCAGTTGCATTACCAAACACCACAGAAATTGATGGAATACCTTTTTTTGATCTCTGTGACATTTCCATAAAGAATCTACCATAATTATTAAAAACTCTATCTTGATCAGGTAGATTAGCGCCCCCACTTTCTACAAGATTGATTGTCAATAACTTATTATCAGAGGCAATCTGTGAAAGCCTTAGGTTTTTCAAACTGGTCGCATAGTCGATTGCACCTGCTTTGCGAGTGGCTACATTAGCATTGATTAAACACAAAACCCCTGAAACATAGCCAAGGATGACAACAGTAGTACCGCCTGGACCAAAACCATTCTCATGTTTTAGACCAGCCAATGACATAAGCTCAACGAAGGGTTTATTTTTATCAAGGAGTAACTCAATTTTTTCCCTTGCGAGTAATTTATTTCTTTTTCTGGCTCTTTTAATTTTTTCCTTACTTCCCTCATTTTTAGAAAGCTCAAAGTAGGCCTCTAACTCTAAAATAATTTTTTTCATTGAGGCATAATTTTCAATATACTTTGAGCCTAGCACATCAATCTTAGAGTTTATTTCTTGCATTTTATATTGGGGATAAAATCTTGAAGAAACAATTTAACAATTTTAATTTTAAGTGTAATTAATTATTTTATCAAAAATTCAAAAAAAGAGATTTAAATTATCAAAATGTTTTAGTAAATTATAAATTAATAATTCGTAATAAACTAAGACAATTTTGTAATTTGTTATTTCAAAACAAACTAAAAACATGTCAAGCAGTAACAAATATCATTTTAGATTTTATGATTGGGAGGAAAAGTTTAGAGATAAGCCCTTTTTAAGACAACCTTTTGGCGATAATTGGGAGGTTTACACGTGGGGAGAAGCCGGTCAGATAGCTAGAAAATTAGCAACAGGTTTAAAAAGTTTAGGGTTAGAAAAAGGCAGTCATATAGGGCTAATGTCAAAAAATTGTCGTGAATGGATTATAGCAGATTTGGCAATTATAATGGCAGGTTATGTTTCAGTACCATTTTTTCCTAATCTTAAATCACATGAAATTAAAAATCTTCTAGAATTTGGAGATGTTAAAGCATTATTCATGGGTAAAGTTGAGAATTGGGATGAAATTAAAAATGGTGTAGACAATGAAATGCCTGTTATAGCTTTTCCACATTATGAGGGTAATTCAAAAATAGACAGAGGTTATCAATGGAATGATTTTATAAACCAATTTGAAGCTCAAAAAGAAAATTATCATCCAAATATAGATGATATATGGACAATTATATTTACATCTGGAACAACAGGAAATCCAAAAGGGGTTGTTTTAAATTTTGATATAAATCAAAACACAGATGTGATGTACACAGAAAGTTATAATCCATTATGTGTAGATTTTGAAGGAAATAATTCATTCTTTTCATATCTACCAATGAATCATATTGCAGAAAGGATTGCTATTGAATTTACTACATTTAAACACGGTGGTGTAATATCTTTTACTGAATCCATTGAAACATTTGTAAAAAATCTTTCAGAAGTTCAACCATCTGTATTTTTTGGTGTACCAAGAATTTATACAAAATTTCAGTTGGGTATATTATCTAAATTCAGTCAGAAAAAACTTGATTTCTTATTATCAATTCCTCTACTGTCATCTATTATCAAAAAGAAAATCCAAAAAGGACTAGGGCTATCAAAGGCAAAAGTCATTATTTCAGGTGCAGCTGCAATGCAAGTTGTTCTAAGAAATTGGTTTAGGAAAATTGGGGTTAATATCACAATTGGTTATGGTATGACCGAAAATTGTGCAATTACAACTCAACTTCCAGGATCCAATTTTAGTAAACCTGGATCGGTAGGTCAAGTTCAACCAAATGTTGAAATTAAAATTGATGAAGGATCTGAAGAAGTATTGATGAGAGGGCCATATGTAATGTTGGGTTATTATAATGATTCGGAAACCACAAATAATACTATAAAAAACGGATGGCTTCACACGGGTGATAAAGGAAAAATTGATGATGATGGACATTTATATATAACTGGAAGAGTTAAGGATACATTTAAAACCAGCAAAGGAGAATTTATTGATCCGGCAAAAATTGAGGCACTTTTTGGTGAAGTTGAATATTTTGGACAAATGTGTGTTGTAGGCTTAGGAATTCCTCAGCCGATAATGCTAGTAAATATTTCAGATATAGGTAAAAAACTTACAAAAGATGAACTTATCGAGAAGTTAGAAAATAAATTATCATCAGTTAATTCAAAGGCTTTTAATTATCTCAGAGTTTCAACCATTGTGATATGTAAAGATGAATGGACTCCTCAAAATGAAATTTTGACCCCAACAATGAAGATTAAAAGAGGTAATGTTGATAAAATGTATATGGATAAATATGATGAATGGCATCATTCTGACAAAAAAATAATTTGGGAATAAAATAAACAATGATTAAAAATTTAAATATTTTAATTTTTATTTTATTAATCCCTACGTGTCTATATCAAAACAGAATAGTAAGTGGTACGGTAATAGATTGTAAAACAAATCTTCCAATACCTGGTGCTGAAATAATAATTAATAAAAGTCAATCAAATCAAAAACCAAAATTGACAAATTTTGATGGATATTTTAAATTATATATTCCCGATGATACCAAAGAGATTTTTATTCGTTATCCCAAATACAAAGAAATAAAAATCACTGTAAGTGATTCAAAAAATTTAGGTGAAATCATTCTCTTCAAAAGAGGTTGTAAAAATAGATAAGCATGAATTATTTTACTAAGGAGCATGAAATGTTTAGAGAGAGTCTTAGAGATTTTTTAAACAAAGAAGTAAAAGGAAATATTGATAAATGGGAATCAGATCATAAAATCCCGAGAGATATTTGGAAAAAAATGGGTGATCAAGGTTTTCTTGGTCTTACCTACCCTGAAAAATATGGAGGTTTTGATCTTGATTTCTTTTTTGAAGTAATTCTATTCGAAGAAATGTCAAAAATGAATTCTGGTGGGTTTGTCATTACACAACAAGTAGTTCAATGTATGTCATCTCCGTATATTCTTAAATATGGAAGTGAAGAATTAAAGGAAAAATATTTACCCGGAATAATTTCAGGTGATTTAATCGGATGTATAGGAATTACGGAACCTGATGCTGGCTCTGATGTAAAAAGTATTAAAACAAAGGCTGAAGATAAAGGCGACCATTATTTATTAAACGGTTCAAAGACATTTATAACAAATGGGTTGTATGGAGACTTTGTAGTAACGGTTGCCAAAACTGATTCGAATGCAGGAACCAAAGGAATAAGTCTTATTGTGGTTGATTTAAATTCAAAAGGAATAAACAGAACAAAAATCGATAAACTTGGTTGGCATGCATCAGATACCGCTGAAATTAGCTTTGATAACGTAAGAGTACCCAAGGAAAATTTGATAGGCGAAGAAGGAAAAGGTTTTTATTATTTAATGAATGGATTACAGTTAGAAAGATTAATTTTTGTGCCAAGTTGCGTTGGTGCAATGGAATTTGCAATCTCGGAATCTATTAAGTACATGAAGCAGAGAAAATCATTCGGTCAATCGATTGATAAATTTCAAGCCCTTAGACATAAAATTGCAAGTCTTTCATCCGAAATTGAATCAGCTAAAGTATTTGGTTATTATTGTTGTGAATTATACAATAAGAATATTTATGATGTAAAACTTTGTTCGATGGCTAAACTATTAGTGACAGAACTTCATGAAAAAGTTTCAACTGAATGCTTACAGTTTTTTGGAGGAAATGGTTTTAGTGAAGAATATCCTTTAGCTAGAATGTACAGAGATTGTAGAGTTGGAACTATAGGGGCGGGAACATCTGAAATAATGAGAGAAATCATTGCTAAAGCAGTGATAGATGACGCAGAATTCAAAGAGGTGAAATCTTAATTTTTTTTGTGTAATTTGTCAATTTGTAATTGAATTTCAGAATCTTCAATTCTGTCAAACAATAATTCTGGTTCGTTAATTTTATGATTCTCATTTATCAGAAAATCATTCTTTTTTAAACCTTCCCATGTCCAATTAATTTCATCTTTAAAGTTTAAAATATTTTTAATTTTCTTCGAAGTAAAAGGAATAAATGGCTCTGAGACAATAGCTAAAACTGATGAAATATGTAGGGAAATAAATATCACGGTTTTTACCCGCTCCGGATCTTCTTTTATTATTTTCCATGGTTCCTCATCAGCCAGGTATTTATTTCCTATTCTTGCGATATTCATGAACTCTGTGCATGCATCTCTGAATTTAAAATTACTCAGCGATTCTTCTACTTTGTTAATTGATTGATTAACTAAATCCAAGACATTCTTGTCTTTTTCAAGTAATTCATTATTAGCTGGAATGTATGACTCATAATATTTTTTTGTCAGGACAACTACACGATTAATAAAATTTCCTAATATTGCTACTAACTCACCGTTATTGCGATTTTGGAAATCTTTCCACGTAAAGTCATTATCTTTATTTTCAGGGGCATTAATAGTTAAAACATATCTAAGAACATCCTGTTTTCCAGGAAAATCATTTAAAAATTCTGGTAACCAGACAGCCCAATTTTTTGAGGTTGAAATTTTAGAACCTTCAAGATTTAAAAATTCGTTTGCTGGAACATTCTTTGGAATAATAAAACCCCCGTGTGCTTTTAACATGGCAGGAAAAATAATGCAATGGAAAACTATATTGTCTTTTCCTATAAAATGGATAAGTTCAGTGTTATCGTCCTTCCAATATTTCTCCCAATTCTGTTTATTATCAATAGCCCATTCCTTAGTTGAAGAAATATATCCAATTGGGGCGTCAAACCAAACGTATAAGACCTTTCCATTAGAATCTTTAACGGGAACAGGAACCCCCCAGTCTAAATCTCTTGTAACAGCTCTTGGTTTTAGGCCATCATCTAACCATGATTTACATTGCCCATAAACGTTAGATTTCCACACTGCCTTATTATCCTCTAAAATCCATTTTTCTAAAAATCTCTGAAACTTATCAAGCTTCAAATACCAATGTTTAGTTGTTCTGAGAGATGGCTTATTGCCGGTGATTGAAGATCTTGGATTAATTAAATCTCTAGGGTTATGACTAGTGCCACATTTTTCACACTGATCTCCATAGGATTCTTCAAATCCGCATTTAGGGCATGTTCCTATTAAAAATCTATCAGGAAGAAATTGTTCCTCCTCTTCATCATAAAATTGTTCTGAAGTTAACTCTTCAAAAGAATTATTTTCAAGCAACTTTAAAAAGAATTCAGATGCAGTATCATGATGAATTTTTGCTGAGGTTCTTGAATAGTTGTCAAAAGAAATTCCAAATTCGGAAAAAGAATTCTTTATATTTTGATGATATCTATCTACAATTTCTTGAGGTGTTTTATTTTCTTTTTTTGCTTTGATTGTTATTGGCACACCATGCTCATCACTACCGCAAATATAGACAACGTCATTCCCCATGATTCTTAAATATCTAGCATAGATGTCTGCAGGCACATAAACACCAGCTAAATGACCAATATGAATTGGACCATTTGTATAGGGTAATGCTGCTGTAATAGTGTAAGTTTTACTCAAGAATATTTTTTATATTAGTAAAAATAATCAATTATGATTATAAATATGAAGTAAAATATAACTTCTTGTTAATATATAAACAGTATTATGAAGTTGAAATCTGGTATCATTTTTTTAATACTTTTAACTATTTTTTCTTTTGAATTATCATCTCAAATAACCTCAAATAATAAATTGATAAAACCTAAATATTTAACACCGGGAGATACTGTAGCTATTGTTGCTCCGTCCGGAGTTTTAAAAAACTATAACAATTACATTAGTAAAGCAAAAGAATTATTGAATGATTGGGATTTGAATGTGGTTATTGGTGAAAATGTGTATAATGATCGTGGTCATTTTGCCGGAAGCGACTCAGAAAGAATATTAGATTTCCAAACAGCGTTGGATGACAATTCAATAAGCGCAATCTGGTGTGCTAGAGGTGGCTATGGGGCAATGAGGGTTATCGATAATTTAAATTTTGAAAAGTATAAGGAAAATCCAAAATGGATTATTGGGTATTCTGATATTACAGCCATTCATAATGACTTACATATTCAAAAAAGTGAGTCAATACACGGTTTAATGTGTAAGAGCTTAGAAAAATTAGATATTAATAAAGATGAGTCTGTAAAATTACTTAAGAAAACATTATTTGGAAATAGTCTTTCATATCAAATTGCAGGAAACAGTTATAACGTTGAAGGAAAAGCAAACGGTCAACTAGTTGGTGGCAATTTAACTCTTCTACATTGTCTTCTTGGTTCGAAATCTTCAATAGATACTAAAGGAAAAATTTTATTTATTGAAGATCTCGGAGAATATCTATATCACATTGATAGAATGTTATATTCACTCAAAAGAGCAGGCTATTTTGATAATCTTAACGGATTGATTGTTGGGGATTTTACAGACCTAAGAAAAAATACCACACCATTTGGCAGAAACTTAAAAGAATTAATTCTTGACATTATAAATGAATATAAAATTCCAGTTGTTTTTGGTTTTCCAGCAGGCCATGGAGAAAAAAATTTTCCTATGATACTTGGTAGAGAAATAGAATTGATAGTATCAAAAGAAGGTGCGGATATAAAATTTTATGACTAATCCTTAATTTCACTTAGTATTTGTATAGCTTTTGATATTGAATTTATCTTTTGAATTTTTACGATAAATTTTTCGCCATCATTAAATTTCTTTTGAGAAAAAGAAATTGAATTTTGATTATTTAAAGAATATTTAAATAACCTATCTAAATGTATCTTTTGTTCCTCTGAATCAAAATTCTTGATATATCCAATCAATATATTTTTTTTCAATACAATTTTATCAAACCCAAGTTCAGCAGAAAGCCATCTTAATTCTATGGTTTTGAGTAATTCAGCTACAATATTTGGTAATGCACCAAACCTGTCAATTAGCTCAGCTTTAAATGAATCTAATTCATCCTGACCTGTAATTTTATTTAGTTTGGTGTAAAGATTTAGTCTTTCCTTACTGGAATTGATAAAATCATTTGGAAACATAAGTTCAAGATCGGTTTCAAATACCATATTTACCTTTTTGGAAAATTGATTTTTTTCTAAATCAAGGTTCTTAAAATCATTCTCCTTTAACTCATTAATTGCTTCATCTAGAATTTTTTGATAAGTTTCGAAACCCATCTCATTAATAAATCCACTTTGCTCACCACCTAGCAAATCTCCTGCGCCTCTAATTTCTAAATCTTTCATAGCAATATTAAAACCACTGCCAAGCTCAGAATAATAATCTAAAGCAGTAATTCTTTTTTTTGCTTCATCAGTCATTTTTGAATATTCAGG
>CABYFY010000009.1 GCA_902518355.1 uncultured Bacteroidota bacterium
AAATTGTATAATTTTCCTGACACCAATTTGGATCCAGTCCCATCACTTGCCATTCTAATAATGCATCACTTACATTTGTTAAATCAATTGGACCCATAACTACCCAGTTGTCAGGGGTTAGAGCACCAACACCATTGATATATGACGCTGAATTAGCTGATAAATCACTTGTGTCATCACCAAAAGCTTGATAGAACCAATAATTTCCATCACCATCATTGTCATAGAATGTTTGACAAGTAGTCCATGCAACAGGATCATTGAAATCATTTAGATATGGAAGTGAGTAGCTGCTTGGGCAACTATTTGTTGTCCATGCATCAGGACCATCATTACCATTGTCTGTCCAGTCTGAATAATTATCATCTCCACAAACAGATCTCATTGTAAAATAGTATGTAGTATTTGACTCTAGGCCCGTCAGTGTATGAGGGAATGAATCAAACTCATATACAGTTGCAGTACCATCACCTGGTGTAAATGTAGAAGTACTATATTCAATTTGATATCCGATAACTCCATCTTGGTTGTTTCCGTCAAATATAGCTCCGTCACCTGTCATTGACCAAGAAGTGATGTCTGGCGCTGGACATGGTCCAGCTGAACATTCTACAAATGGGTATGGACAACCTGAATCACATGTTGTTGTTGAGCCGTCAGTACAGTTAACTTCACCATACGTCCACGCTCCCTCAACTTTATATGCCCAAGAATCCATGTATTCCCAAGCTTCTCCGGTACCATCAACATCAACATCACCGAATACTTCGATAACACTTCCGCCAAAGTAAAGCTCAATAGCATCATCACCATTTTGTGAAATATCACTACTTGCTTCTAGTACCTGATCGAATCCAGTCATTCCATAAGCTTCCATAGCTTCTGGAGATCTGGCAATTAATATATGTTGACCAGCAGTAGCTGAACCTTCTGGGAAGAAATACTCTTCACCGTCAGTACCACCTCCGTTGTTAGCAACACCTATTCCATAGTTAGACAGGTCAGCAATATCTGCAGTAACTAGTACATGTATTGCTTTACCGTCAGAACCAGCACTTGGAACTGTAAAGTCAATGATACCTTGTAGTACCATCATACCATCTTCTGAAGCAGCACAACCTACACCATCTCCAGAACAATCTCCAAAGCAGTGTAATAAGTATGTATCACCGTCAAATTCTGGTAGGATTCTATCATTGTAGTTATTTACATCAGCACACTCTTGGCCGGCTAAGTCTTCTTTAGCTCCCCAGTCACCACCGTCACCAGGTCCGTTTAAGAATGCATAGTTAGATCCAATTTGATCTGTATTAACTTCAAGTGTAACTTCATATACACCGTCTCCATCGTCATCAGACATTAGGTGACCTTGTGCATTTCCAAATCCACCACCACCTAAGTACATACCAGAAGCACCAACGGTGATGTTAGCTGTATCAACAGCAAATGTTACATTGTAAACTTGACCAGGTGTTTCACCAGGACATAAGTTCCAGAATACTGTTTCTAATGTCATGTCAGCACCAGCGACTGTAAATGCTCTGTTGGTATATGTACCATCAGTAACTGTACAACCTTCAACAGCTCCGATTGATCCAAATTCTTCCTGAACGCTCCATCCGTTAATAGTGAACTTATATTCATAGTCACCATCTTCTAATGCAACTGTTACAGTCCAAATTCCGTCTCCATCATCGTCGTTCATTGGAGTACAGTCTCCACACCATCCAACAAAGTTACCGTTTAAGTAAACGATATCACTGTCAGCTAATCCTCCAGGATAGTTACTCATGTTTACGTTGAATGTAACGTCATAAGTAGTTGATGGAGCAGGACATTCGCCTGTACCATTACCTGAACATTCACCAAAGCAGTGTAATAATGTATAATCTTCTTCTCCTACTGGATCTAAGATTCTATCATCATAGTTGGCTGGATCAGCACAATCTTGACCATTTAAGTTTTCTTTAGTTCCCCAGTCAGATGAACCGTTAGGGCTATTAAAGAATACGTAGTTTCCTGTAGTACCAGGTGCTAAAGCAATAGTAGTTTCCCAAACACCGTCACCATCATCATCTGATAATGCGTAAGCGTCAGAACCACCAAGAACTCCACCACCAACATAGATACCATTTGCACCTACTTCAATGTTCTCAGTATTTACACTGAATGTAACATTTGTTGTTGCTGCAGGACAAGTAACAGCAAAGTCAAGTGTATATCCGCTTACAGATCCATCAGAATCAATTTCTACTGTGATTGTACCATCAGTGGAAGTAATTGCCTGACCAGTATGGTCACCAGAAGCATTGTATAACTCGTTTCCTGCACCATCTCTGATGATAAGGAAATCATAACCGCCTTCTGTTTGACCTGTAACCGTTACAGTTACTTCTCCACCAGGATTAGAAGCGCTAAATAATGTACCTGATTCATTGTTACCGTAAGTATATGAATAAGTTTCATCACATGCTAAGTCCGGAGGCATAATAGATTCAGTAGCAAATAAAATTTGCTGAATGTCAATAATACCAGCTGAAGCAACTGGTCCATCACCTGGATTTTCAACCAGTTGAAGCCACCAATTTGCTTGAGTGCCATTCCAGTTTGTTAAAGCAGTAAGGTCTAACTCATATGTTTGAGCAACACCATCGTTTGCTACCATATCCCTAGTTGAATACTCATTTCCACCACTGGGTGAAACAAGCGTTAACTTATTCTTTGGTGAATTATTTACCAGCGTTACCTGTGCATATTTATACGTATCAGCATCAACACTATAAAGGCCTGTCTGCTCCAGCTTTGGATATGGGCTCTGTGCGGCGATGTCTAAATGTAATTCACCAGCTACTGGCTGTGTAAGTGTAATCCCATTGACACCAGAAAAACCTTCGCTATCAGAAGTATCATCAAATGTATAATCAACTCTAGGAGTAGCAGGAATTGATTCTACAATTTCAATATGATCAATCAAAATATTACCTGCAAAGGTCTGATTGTTAACTCCATTACCTTTTTTAAACCTAAAAATTATTTCACTAATTGTTCCAGTCCAATTTGAATTTGCACCTACATTAATATAATGAGTTACAAAATCTGAATCATTTGCAGAAAGCGTTTCAAAATTTACATAGCATCCACAACCACCACCTGGTGGTCCAAGAATTGCCTGCATTTTGTTATTAGCAGTTTCATTTTTCATTGTAATCGCAATAAAACTACCTAAAGACGTATCAATTCCTGCATCTAAATTTCTAAAATTCGAGTTTGGAGACTCTGCATCTCCATCTCCATCAGCATCATTCAGGGTAAAAGTAACATAAGTGTCACCAACTGTTAATGAAGCATAATTTTGTGCAACAAAGCCATGATCAGTTCCGTTAAAATCCCAAGGTGGACCATCTTGAGCAAATAAGCTTAAATTGAAAACCATCAAAAAAGCTACAACGATTGAGTAAAGTTTTTTCATGTGTAAAAATTTTTATATTTAATTTAATGATTTATTTTGAGATTGATACATCATCTAAGAAAAATTCTGTTCCCTCAGTCATGTACCAAAATCTAATTGCTTGATTTGAGCTATTAGACTTTAGGTTAAAAGTGTGTGAATATTTTGTCCAATCTTCAGTAAGGGCAAAATCCTTTCCTTGATAACTTCCTTGAACATCAGATTGAATCACTAATTTCATTTTTCCTCCTCCATCTTTGTTCTTCGCATGAAAAGTTATTGTAACCGCATCTCCTTCTTTTCCTTTAAACTTTTGATTGAATTGTGAGCTTAGATGATAACCCTTTTCACCCAATCTATGAGTTTGTACTTTGAGGGCTTTTTTACTGCCCGGGTTTGTATCAAAATCCTCCACAGAAAATGTGGCATCAGCTCCTTTACGTGTAACGTCATTCCACCACCAAAACTTACCCTCGGGGCTTACTCCTTCCAAATTTGAATTCTTTAATTCTAGTGTTTTTTGAGAAAATAAGTCAGCGTAAAAGAAGACTATAAGAACTGTTAAAATAAATTTAATTGTTAGTTTCATAATTGATTTTTTAGTTTATATAATTTTATTGTTTTATTAATCTTAAAGTTTTTAATTGTCCTGTATTGATATCTTGAATTCTTATAAAGTAAATCCCCGTTTCTAGGTTTGACATATTTAAAGAAAGTCTGTCATTTTCAAAATCATTTATAACATTTATTTCATAATTTTTACCTAGTAAATCAAACAGAGATATTGTAGAGTTCGAATATACATTTTGAATGTTAAGTATGTCTTTGACAGGATTCGGATACACAAACATATTTTCAAAATTATTTTCCGAAATAGAAAGCGGGTCAAAAACAGTAACCTCAACTTGTGTACTTGCAGAATTTCCTGAATTATCAGAGGCTGTAAAAGTGACAAAATATACTCCAACTGCTGATGTGTCAACATTATGAGAAACGTCATAACTTATGTCGCTATCACAATTGTCATTTACTGTTGGTAGTTCAATATCATTTACATCAAAAGTTGAATTTATTTCATATTCATAACTACATCCTGACCCTCCACAATCTGACAATTCAATTACCGGTGGTGTTGTGTCATTTGAACATTCATTAGTGCTAAACTCATATGCTCCGATATCAACTATATCTCCAGAATTTTCAAAATCAACCGCTGGAGAGCCTTCGGAAACAAGTGAGAAATCATCTATGTAATAGCTAGCACCAACACCACCTTGTACAGGTGGTCCTTTCACATACAAAAAGAAATTATTTGAAATATTATGTGTAAAATCTGCAGTTAATAAAGTCCATTCTTGATCAGTGACCTCAATAGCTTCGGTTAAATTATAATACTCATTTTGATCGGTATCCTTTATTGTTAACTGAGATGTGCCAGTCTCGCCATAAGCTAATTTAACCCAAACATAAAATGTGTATGTTTCGTCCTGATCAAGTAGATTATTTAATACGATTCTTGGGCTATGCCAATTTGCTGTCCTGTCTGTTGTAAATAAGCTTCTTTCACCCGACAATGATTGTTCAGATGTTGTTTCAATTGTTGCACCAAATGCTGTCCAACCTCCAGTTGCATTTTCAAAACTTGTTGACGCAATAGCGCTTGCCGAAACCGGTCTTGGATTGCCGTTAATATCATGACTAGGGCTATAGCTTGGATTTCCAGCATTTATTGCAGGAGAACCTTCCATTAAAGAAAAATCTGTCCCTTCAATTGTCAATGGGCCATTCACAGTTTCAGGTGCCGAGTTGAACATAGGGTCGACATCGATAAGATTATTACTTTCAGTTGCCGGCCATGCATAAGTTCCATTAACAATTATATTGTCAACAGCCACTCTTGTACCATAAACATTATTTAGCTGAAGGGCTGAAAACTCATTGTCTCTGGTCATTATAATGTTATTTACCACAGTAGCATTTAATACATGGTTGGCTTTTATTCCGCCTACTTTTTGTCCTCTGTGTGCTGGATTACCTTCTGCTTCAGAAATGTCTTGTATAATCTCATGAACACCATTATAGTAAAGTGTATTATTTTGATAAATCGCCGAGGCTGAGTGTGAATGGTCAAAATTAATTCCGTTTTTACCATTGTTTAAACACAAGTTGTTTTCAAATAAAAATGTGCCAGCATATTCTGGATCACTTCTAGTTACATAAATACCTTGACCGTCCCAAATTGATTGAAAATTTGCCGTACCATAATTTGGATTGTTGTTTCCTGAGTTGTCTGGAAGTTGTGTAACATAAAATCGAATTCTATTCCAATTATTATAAACAACATTTCCTCTAATTATCATTTTAATATCGTCCGTGTTATCCCCAGAAACAGCAACAGATTCAGCTAGAACAATTGCACTTGATGCTGAAGAAGTCCACCAATTTGAATTATATACTATGTTGTTTTCTATTAAAATATGATCACTGTCATTGAATCTAATTGCAGAACCACACGTGTCGTGAACAATATTATTTCTTATTATGATATTGTGGTGGGCTCCATAGCCACCCCAAATTCCTTTTCCTGAAAAATATGAATGGTTATAGTTTGTAGAATCATCTTCGTCTTCAGCCACTTCAATTTTATAATCTCTATCTGCCTCAGCCATTTCATAATTAATATCTTGTGCAGGACCCTCAACTTCAAAGCCTTCAACTATTATATAATTCATATTATTAGAAATAACTATTCCACCTCTTCCGTCAAATTGAATCTTTGGAAGGTGACCAGGATAATTACGCAAAGTAATATAAGCGCCCTCAGAACCAGATTTATTTATAGTAACCACGTGCTGATTGTCCATATTAGTATTAGTTGAAGGATCTACATTACCATAATTTTCATTTTGGTAAATACCATCCATAACATAGACTGTCCCACCGGCGCTTACCATTGAAATTCCTTTATTTATTGTTTTAAAAGGTGCTTCAAGTGTGCCTGAATTATTATCTGATCCATTTGAGTCTGAGACATAAAAATCCTGTGCAATTATAAACTGCGTGCTTGTAAACATTAATATAAAACACACCCACAATACTTTATAAGATTTTGAAATCATCATAGTTAATTTGATTGATTTTGAAACGGATCCTTATTTACATAATTTCGCATCTCTTCTAATTTAATACTATATTTTTTAATAAGCTCTTTGCTTTCAGGTAAATTAGAAATGTCAATATTTTGCTTTTTATCATTTGTCATTTCATAAAGCATATTTCCCAGAAATTTATTGCCTTCAACAAACTCTGTGTAGGCATAATTTTTATCAATAACTGCTTCCCCTTGCTTATACCTTGTATAAATTTCATCTTTCAAAATAATTTCCGGGTTTTTAAGAACAGGTGTTAAGCTTTTTCCTTGTAAATAATTCGGGGGAGTTATTCCTGTAAGCTCACAAAGAGTTGGATAAATATCAACCAGCTCAGTAAAAGAGTTTGTTTCTTCACTGGAATCAAACTTAGGAGATGATATTATTAATGGAATTTGAACTGCTTCATAAAATGTACTATGCTTACACCAAAAACCATGTTCACCTAAAAAGTATCCGTGATCACTCCACAAAATTATTGTGGTATTTTCCCTTAAACCGGCTTCTTCTAATCCCTCAATTAATTTTCCGATCATTGCATCCATGTATGATACACTCGCATAATAACCGTGAATCAAATCCTTTGATAATTCATTGTCAAGTTGACCTTCTGCGGGAATCCCAAGATAATTTTTTCTTAGTTCAGCTGAATTATGTTGCGCTTCAATTGCTATGTCAGGGGAATTTAAAGGCTGAAATGTATTATCTGCTAATTTTATTTTATCGTGGTCATACATATCCCAATACTTTTTGGGCTGTATGAAAGGAAGGTGTGGAGAAACATATCCAATTGCCATGAAAAAAGGTTTTCCATTGTTACTAAATTGCTTAAACTTTTCAATTGCCTTTAGTGTAATTTTTCCATCATTATATGCAAAGTCGTCTACGTCAGGATATTCAATGATTGGATTTTTCTTGCCATACTCACCTGTTTCAGCATTATCTCGTAATCTTATAGATTCTGGATCCTGAAAATCAGCTTGAGCTGCACCGTTGTCTTTTTCTGTCCAATGATCTGCAAAATCGTCATTGTGATGGTAAATCTTTCCATATGAAATAGTTTCATATCCATTTTCTTTAAAAATCTGATTAAGCGGAATTGCATCTGGAGCGTCAACTGAAGCTCGAGTTGAGAAATCATTAAATCTCTTCTCGCTTGGTCTTATGCCAGTCATAATACTTGCTCTACTTGCACCGCATACTGCAATATTTGTAAAAGCATTATTAAATTGTACACCCTCAGAAGCTAGCTTATCCATGTAAGGCGTAATCATTTTCTCATTTTCATAATTATAAGAATTCATAGTTGGCCTTAGATCATCAATTGAAATAAAAAGTATGTTGTGTTTTTTTTCAACATGATAATTGCATGATATTAGAAATACTCCTGTGATGATTACAAATATTTTTTTCATTCTTTAATTTAATTTGATGTTATTTCTGATGCTTTATATCCTATTCTTATAGCCCTCGCAACAATTTTTTGTTTGTCTCCAAGCAATATAGGTTTGTGATATAAACTCCAGCTATTTGTTCCTATTTGATCTTCAATTTGATAGCCTATGGAAGCTCCATCTGTTATTGAGGTAAGTTCATATAAACCATCATCCCTCATTTTAAACTCAACATTTTCTGTCTTTGGCTGAGTAAGCTTTGGCCAAAAAGATTCTACTATTTTATTCTCGGGAATAAATCCTTGATCATTGATTTCCTTTTGCCAATTTTCTAAAGCAACTCTAAAATCATTTATCCTCTTAGTATATTTTGGGTCATCAATAATATTGTTTACCTCATACGGATCAGTTTCAAGATCATAAAACTCCTCAGAAGGTTTTATTTTCATAAATATATATTTTGCATCACCTTCTAACATATCTAAACTATCCAATTGAATAAGTTTAGAATTCATAGTAATTCTCTCTCTATATTTATTTCGGTAAATTAAAGGTAGTTCAGGCATAAAGTTTTTAATGTAAACATACCTTCCATCCAAAACCGATCTTTGCATATCTGTACTTTCGTCAAATCTATCAGCAGTTCCAAATGCATATTTCCTTGGGTTTTCTTCATATTGACCAGCTATTGCCTTACCATCATAATGTTTTGGAGGTTCGATATTTAAAAGAGATAAAACCGTAGGGCCTAAATCCATCAGAGATACAATTCTATCATCAACTGTTCCAGCATCTATTTTATTTGGATATCTAATTATTAAGGGAACATTTAATCCACTATTTCCAACAGCCCTTTTTTGCCTAAGCAGGTTTCCCCCGTGATCGCTCCAAAACATAATAATTGTATTTTCTAATAATCCGTCTTCCTCTAGTTGACTAATTATCTCACCTACTTTTTCATCCATAGCCTCAATATTAGAGTACTTTCTAGCAATATCATTTCTAACCTCTGGAATATCTGGAAAATATGATGGAATTTCCACATCTTTAGGGTTGACAGTTAGAGGCATATTGCTCCTTTCCCAAATCCTAGATTCGTGGGTTAACAACGTATTCCAAACATAAAAAAATGGTTTGTCTTGTGGTGCATCCCGAAAACTCACGGTTGATGATACTTCATCCCACGCTGTAAACGGGGCATTAAATTGATAATCACATTTAAAATTGTTTGCACAATAATATCCATTAGCTCTTAAAATCTCGGTAAATGGTTTTACGTAGGTTGGCGGAACTACCTCATACTCTGGAATATTTTTCCCAGCCTTATCAATTACGCCGATATCTTTTCTGTGAGTAACCTGCTCAGGAGTTTTATAATTGTGATGATCTCCCGTTCTCATATTGTGTGCTCCAAGTCTAGCAGAATACATTCCTGTTATAATTGAAAACCTACTTGGGGCACAGACTCCAACAGTTGAATATGCATTAGTATATCTAACTCCTTCTGCTGCAAGCTTATCAAGGTTTGGTGTTTTAACCAAATCATTGCCGTATGATCCTAATATAGGTCCCATATCCTCACAACTTATCCATACTACATTAAGTGGTTTTTGGGTTGTTTTTATATTTTCAGAGCATGAAAAAAATAGAGGAATAATTAGCAATATAAGTTTTGACTTAAGCATATTAATAGTGGAGTTTAATATAGTCTTCATTTTTTAGTTTACCGGTCAAATTTTGAGGAACTCTGTTCCATTTTGAGTTTTTATCCAAAGGATGAAGGGTAGGTTTTAATATTGAAATTGGATCTTCCAAAAGAAAATCTTCTTGAGTTTTCATCCAATTTTCTAAAGCAATTGATAATCTATTTCTTATTTTTTGGTATTTATTATCCTTTATCAAATTTACTTTTTGATATGGGTCTTTTTCTAAGTCGTACAATTCTTCGTAAGGAATACTTGGAAAAGATTCTGCTCCGATTTTGGCAAATTCGTTTATAATTGGATTGTCACCCAAATTTGAATTGACAACCTCAATGGAATTAAAATTTCTTATGAGCTTAAACCTTGAGTCTCTTACCATTCTAGAAGGGAAAATTTTACACTCCCTAATATTTTGTCTAGTAGCTACCCCGTATATATATTCATTAATTTGTTTGTCATCACCTTTTAATGAGACAACAAAACTTTTCCCGTCAAGTTCTCTTGGAATTTTGGTTTTTGATACTTCCAAAATAGTAGGTAAAACATCTACAAGAGTCAATAATGTTTCAGAGGTTGTGTTAGGCATAATTTTTCCAGGCCATCTAACAACAAACGGAAGACGAAGTCCTTGTTCTTTTAAACTCCACTTACCACTGAGACCATGATCTGAGGCATAAATAAACATAGAGCTTTCTTTATGACCATACTTGTCTACCATTTCTAAAACTTTTCCAAGCTGATCATTATCGTCTTGAATGTTTTGGTAGTACCCTGGCTTGTGATTACCAACATAATTTGGATCATATGGCAATTTAAAAATATCAGCTTTACCATAATTTTCAGTTTTAGGAAACGGACCATGAGGATAATCTGAAGCAATAATTAAGCAAAATGGTTTATTCACATTTTTTAAATAGTCGTCAATTTTTTCTAGGGGTAAATATCTGTTGTTAACCTTTGGAAAGTAGTGTGTCCAGTCAAATACTTTGTTTGGTTTGACATGGCTCTTACCGGCCAAAACTACTTCATATCCAGACTCCTTTAATAGCGATGTAATGCTTTTTATATTTGGCTTTACACCAATATGATTTGCCATGCATCCGTTTTTTACCGGGTACATTCCTGTAAAAATTTGTGATCTACTAGGAGCGCAGATAGCCTGAGCAGTATAAAAATTTGTAAATTTTATTCCTTGAGTTGCTAGAAGGTCAACATTACTAGTTTCAACTTTTGGGTTGCCATAAACTCCGTAATCTAAAAGATCCTGATCATCTGAAAGATAAAAGATTATATTGGTAGGCTTTGATTCTTGTTGAGCGTAAAAATTATTAAAAAACAATAAAAATATTAACGCAAAATAATATGTGAATCCGTTTATTTTCATTGTTTGATTATCTTTTTAGTTACCGTTTTTGTGTCAGTCATAGAGTTTATCTTTAATAAATAAGTGCCTTTTTGAAATTTAGATATGTCAATTAAAACTTCTTTATTATCACTAAACCTATCGATTAATTTTTGACCCTGTAAATTAAAAATCTTCACATTATAATTCGAATAATCAGGTAGAATCAAATTGATTTGATCTTCTGCTGGATTAGGGAATAACTCAACCTGAAAATCATTATTGTTTACAAGATTAAACTCACTGTTAGAAAGAGATTCATCAATATCAAAGACTAGTGAAGTTAAAGACAATTCGGGTAGAGTTGTTGTAAAATATCTGTTATAATAATCTATTTGATTTACACCCAAGGATGAAAACTCCTCAGAATCATTGTTGGTGGTTAAAAAAGTTTCAACTGATATTGCGCCAAGGGGAACATCAACTGAAAATTCTTTTTCATTTCCCTCATTGAATATTTGAACTATTACTTTCGATTCATCATATGAAATAAATCCTGCGACAAAAACTCCATTTTCATCACTTGAGGCAGAACTGATTAGGCTATAATCTTTCTTTACCAAGTTTGCAAAATGTTTAAATGAATGATACCTTTTTGGTAAAATTATTTCACCCGTAGGAGTCCATGCAACTAAGCTAGAATAACCATTATTATCGGCTTCCTCATAAAATAAATGTAGCATATAAGCAGTAACTCCACCTTCGTTAAATCCTCTTATTATCCACTTAATATAATTTGCGGCATCTGTCATTGATTGATCAGTACTATTGAGATTAGCCGATTCAGTTACCCATACTGGTTTGCCATTAGCCGCTACTTTTAATGCATTCCAATTAGCATTATGATTGGGGTCTGCATAAGTATGAGTGCCTACAATATCAACAGCTTCCTCAACAGCTGAATTTTCAAACATAGTATTAATATAATTTGTAGCAGAGGTTCCGGAATTTTGAGATTCAACCCTGAAACATTCAGGTGAAACTATATTAATATTATCCAAACCAGAATTTGACAACCTAGCGTTAAGATTTATTAATATACTTGATAATTCTGAAGGTGTTGTATTCATAGATTCATAGGAGACTTCATAGTCAGGTTCATTTGTGGGTGAAATTGCAGTGACTTCAATTCCATACCTTGACTCCATACCATTTAAAAATGCAACAAGAAATTCACTAAATTCTGATTCTCCTCCACTAATCAGAGTGCCTCCGCCATTATGTTGACCATTTGTTTTAAGCCAGGCTGGGGCGCTGTTACAGTTGCCAATTACATGATCAAATCCATTAATACTTTGACTAAAAGCATTTTGTAAGGCTTCACCAACATATCTAGTTCTCCAACTATTTGGATCGCTATCGTATCTTGTCCAGTCAAGTTGTGATTCGTCTAAGCTATACGGATCGTCATTATCATTTTCAGGCTCTAAATCATGATAAACAAAAAACCTAATCATATTAACCTCAAGATCATTAAAACAATATTCTTCAATCTGCTCTCTAAACGAGTCGTTTAATACATAGAGCTGCTCTGTTCTTCTTTTAATTCCTGCACCAAAACCATCAACTACTTGTAATTTTTCTTCAGGTTGAAAGGTTATTCTATCACCGGGGGAAATACTCACCTCATCTAAAAAGTAAGTTACGTCAGATTGCATGTACCAAAACCTTACCCTATTGTTATCACTAGAATGTTCGACGGTAAAAGTGTGAGAATATCTTTGCCATTCATTTGTTATCCAAATATTTTGTCCCTGATAGCTGCCAGAAACATCGGATTGAAAAACAAGTTTCACTTGCCGCGAGTCTGCTCCTTGAACTTTGGCAAAAAAAGTAACTGTATATTTTTGACCAGCAATTACTTGAAAAGGATATTCACTTTTTGAGCTAACATGCCATCCATTTGCACCCAATGAATGTACTTCACACTTAAGAGCTTTTGTACTTCCACCAACCAAATCATTTGTTTCAATTGAGTATGTTGCCTCCCCGCCTTCATTGGCTTGATGACTCCAATATTGAAACTCATTATTTTCTATATCTTCTAGAAAGCCATTGGCAAGAGGTAATTGATTTTGTGAAATCAAAGGACTCAAAACCAAAGTCATTAAAGCTGTTATTATTAACTTTCTCAATTTTCAAAATAAAATACTACCACTAATACCACAATTAATGGCAGCATAAATAAATTTAATGTTTTAGTCAATTAAATCGTTAGTATTGATTTCAATTAACGGTATTGGCAATGACATCACTTGAGTCTCGTCAGTACTCAATGTAAGATCTACTGCAGGACTATGGAGGGGATTGTTATTGTGAAATAAAATTGTCTTATTTAAAAAATAATCAAACCCTCTTCTTCTGTTATTATGTGCATCCTCTCCTTCACCTAACATTTCAAATCTATACTCATACATAATTGCATCTCTAAATTCAGCTTGAGTTCCAAAATAATCTGCCTGAGGACTCATACCAACTCTACTTAATAGTTCAGTTACAAATCCTAATTGTTGACCATTGTCTAATTCATTCGATATTTCAGCAAGCATAATTAGTAATTCTCCGTATCTATAAATGATTACATTCTGATCTCCGTATTGATTACTATGCTGAGTATCTTTTTCTGTGAATTTGAAGAAAAATGGGTGCGCCTTGGAAAAGTTTGGCCTATTAGGATTAGAAGGATAAACAGTAACTAAATTTCCGTTATCCGCTCTATTATAACTATGTAAGTAGGTTCCCTCCAGCCTCGGGTCATTTGGATAGGTTGATGTGTGATGATTATAAACATCTGCACTAACCCTTAACCATCCAAAATGTTGACCTAGTTTGTATTTCCATGGGGTAAAATTTCTTCCCATTTGTGAGTTTGCAGCATCTTGGCTTATTTGTAATTCCCAAATAGATTCGGATGAATTTTCATTAGTATCGGTGAATAAACTGCTATAATCAGCAACTAAACTATATTGACCATAAACCTGCATAGCTTGTTCATAAGCTAATTGCCAGTAATCCATTTCACTTAATCCGTCAGCTCTTAAATCTGGATTAGTAGCTAGGGTCATATAAACTTTTGCGAGTAACATATTAGCAGCATACTGCCTAGGATATCCAGTTCCAAAATTGCCATTCATTAGAGAGATTGCCATTTCAGCATCAGAAATTATTTGTGCATAAATGTCCTTTGAAGGTGATGTTGCTAAATGTAAGTTTTCATTGTTTGGTAATGATAGCCAAAGAGGTACATCTCCCCATAATCTAGTTAAAGAAAAATATGACCATGCTCTAACAAAGTATGCTTGGCCAGCGATGTC
Organism: uncultured Bacteroidota bacterium; assembly: GCA_902518355.1. Classification (GTDB taxonomy): domain Bacteria; phylum Bacteroidota; class Bacteroidia; order Flavobacteriales; family Flavobacteriaceae; genus MED-G13. Next base: position 14,411 of record CABYFY010000009.1, read on the forward strand.
ATTAAACCCTGATTCATCAGAGGATGATGGCTCTAAGACTGTTGAAACATTTTCTATAGCACCGTTACACCTGGCAATAACCCTATATAATCCACCCCACATATTCTCAGAATCTATATCATAGGTTGGTTTCAAAGAGAATAAGTTTGCATTGTTTACATTATTAACGTTATTACCGCCGTTTTTACCTGTAACAAATAATCCCGAATAACCTGCAAGAGCAAAAAGTCTTTGCTCCTGAGCTCCATAACTAGTTAATCCCTGATAAATTCCATCTAATGCGCCTTTTGCAACATTTATATCAGTATAAACTGCTTGAGAATCCAAAAATATTGGATCTTCATCAAGGTCACATGACATTGAAAATATCCCAATTATAGCTAATAATATTATTTTAAAATTTTTCATAATTAAAGAATTTAGTTTTTTTAATTGTTTAAAATCCAACATTTAATCCCAGTATAAATGTTCTTGCATTTGCTCTTCCGTTCCAGTCAACACCATTGATTAACCCATTATATAAAAAGCTTGATATTTCAGGATCATATCCCGAATAATCAGTCCATGTAAGTAAGTTTTGTCCTGCTATAAATAATTTTAAATTACTTATTGAGTCATTATTATTTACATCAAAGTCATAGCTTACAGTAAGATTACTTAATCTTAGGTAACTTCCATCTTCTATAATTCTATCGGTCATTGCTGGTTGGCCATTGGTCGTATATCCAATTCTAGGATAAGTGTTTGTTTGAGCATCAGGTCTCCATGCATTATAATAAGCATCTGGAGCAATATTTAAATATGTAAGTCCTTCTGCATTTTCTAATTGTAATAAATTACCATTTGCTATATCATTTCCATAAACTCCGTTAAATAAAATGCTGGCCGATAATCTTTTATAATTTAGATTGAAATTAAATCCGTATATAAAATCAGGATTTGGATTTCCAATAAAGGTTCTGTCATTTAAATCAATAATACCATCTCCATTTTGATCAACAATTTTGACATCACCTGGGACAGCAGCAGTACCAAAAACATTAGGAAGCACATCACCTGTCTGATATATTCCATCCGTCTCTAAACCATAAAATAAACTTGTTTCTTCACCTTCAACAAAAACATTTGCTGGATATTTAAATATGTTTCCTCTTGACACCTGTGCGCCATAATAAAACCTTCTTTCCTCCGCAATACCGTCTATATAAAATTCGTCTAATGGCTGTGCTGCTAAATTTGTAATTTTTGTTTTATTAAAACCAATATTACCCCCAAAAGTTAAATTGAAATCATTGTTAGATACAAGCTCAGTATCTAAGGAAATCTCCAGACCTTTATTTGAAATTTCACCTCGATTTACAAGAATATTTGAAAAACCAGAGGATGTTGGAATATTTACATTTTGTAATAAGTCTTTTGTTGTTTTATCGTAAATGTCAATTGTACCACTTACTTTTCCGTTAGTTGTTGTAAAGTCAGCTCCAACATTTAACTGTTCCGTGGTTTCCCAAGTCAAGTCAGGATTTGCAACATTTTGCAAGGCAATAGGAACATTTGTGCCACCATCTGGATTTCCATACAAATTTGGTGAAACTCCATAATTAGACAATGTACCATAAGATCCAATTCCATGATTACCAATTTGACCCCAACCAGCTCGTAGCTTAAGTTCGTCAAATATTTTTAAATCATTATTCTGATGGACATTCCATGCTAATGCAAAAGATGGGAAAAATCCATAACGATTATTTTGAGCAAACTTTGAAACACCATCTCGTCTAAAAGTCGCGGTTAAAATATATGTATTATCATAAGTGTAATTGAATCTACCTAATAATGAAAAGATTTGCTGATCACCTTTAATATAAGTAAGCGGTCTTGTAATAACTTGTCCAAATGCTGGGTTTTGTGTTGTAAACTGCGTAGTTACAAAATCTTCAACTGCATAGATATTATTTGAAACTTTTCTTACATCATATGTAACACCAAGGACACTATTAATTCTGTGCTTACGCTTTAATGTTCTGTTAAATCTTAAAAAATTATTTACTTGAAAAGAAGAGTTGTTGAGACCAGTAATTTGTAATGCTCCATTTGCATTATTACCCAGCCAGGTTGTTGTTCCAAAAAATCTTCTTCTTTCTTTGGTTCTAATATTTCCGCCAACCTTAACTTGATATCTGAGGCCTTGAACAGGTAATTTATATGTAAGACCAATGTTACCGATGTATCTACTTTCTTTTGAAATATCCTCAAAATCGTTTATCCAGGAATATGGATTTGAAAGATCTAAATCTTCACCAAAATCCTCGAATTCTTCAGTGATAATAGGCCTAAAAGATATAAGGTTTTTAATAAAACTTTGATTTGAGCCTCCGAGTAAGTCACCACTTTCGGCAAAATTTGTTGAGCTTAAATATCCACTCATTCTTGCCTCAAGTATAAGTTTATCATTAAGATCCTGATTAAGATTAATCCTTAAATCGCCACTTTTAAATGACGAGGTTGGAACTACACCGCCTTGATCATCAAATCCAGCAGAGATATAATAATTTCCATTATCTGTTCCGCCTGAGACTGAACCTCCAACTTTTCTGCTAATTCCACTTGTGTATATTTCATCTTGCCAATGATATGAGCGAGCTGGTATTCCCGAAATGGTACCATCTGACTCAATACCATATATTGCATAATCGTCATCAATAAAATATCTTGGATCTAATCCATTATTTGCATTGACCTCGTTAACATAAGCAGCAAAACCATAAGGATCTAAAACATTGTATTTTTTTGAAATGACCCTTACAGAAGTATTACTAAACGCTTCAATATTAACTTTGCCACTCTTTCCTTTTTTCGTTGTTATAACAACTACTCCATTAGCACCTCTAGAACCATAAATAGCAGTAGCAGATGCATCTTTCAAAACCTGTATACTTTCTATATCTCTTGGGTTGATTCCGTTTAAACCATTTTGACTTTCTTGACCAGAATTACCAACCCCAGCTGGTAAAACATCTTCACCTGCCGAAGAAATAATTACACCATCAACAACGTAAAGAGGCTCGTTATTACCTCTTAAACTATTGGTGCCTCTAATTTTTACACTGATTCCTGCACCAGGCGTGGCAGAGTTTTGCACAACTTGAACTCCTGCAGCTCTACCCTGTAATAGCTGATCAATAGAGTTTGATTGATTGGCAACTTCTTGCTCAACTTCAACCTGTGATAGCGAACCTGTTAAATCCTTTTTTAATACTGAACCATAACCAACAACAACTACTTCTTCAAGTTGCTCAAGATCTGGAATCATCATAATGGAAATATTGTCTGATGATGAAACATCAACTTCCTGTGTTGTATAGCCTAAATAAGAAAATATTAAAACCTTAGGTTTGTCTGAAGGAATTGTAATAGAAAAATTCCCATCAAAGTCTGTTAAGGCACCAAGATTTGAATTCTGAACTGTGATGTTAACTCCCACAAGTGGAAGGCTATTTTCATCGTTAACAGTTCCCGAAATCGTTTTCGTTTGAGAGAAAACAAATATTGGAAATAAAATAAATAATGCAAGTAGTTTTTTCATGATTAGCTTATTTCTGATTAAAATTTATTATAATAAATATAACACTCTATGTCGGTTTAGAAAAAATATTGTTAAATAATACATTGGATTTTTACATATTTAATAAATAACCCCGTTAAACTTTGAAGAATTTATAAGTTTTTTAACTTAATTTTGAGATTTTAGATTTTATATTTGCATCGCAAGCATAGTACTTTAAAAGCTGTTAAACTAACCCGAAATCTGATTATGAAAAGTAAATTTATATACACAATTTCATTAATACTTATTTTTATTTCAACCCCGATTTTTGGACAAATTGAGCTACCCATAAATTTTGAGGATGAACAAATTGCAAACAGTGATATTATTCACTTCAATGGTGGCTCAGGATATGTTGTATACAATCCTCAAATTGACGATGATAATCCAAGCGAATATGTTGGGGTTATCATAAGGGACGGAGGAGACATTTGGGCTGGGACATATATTGAACTTGATAGTTATTTGGATTTTTCTAGCAATACTACACTGAATATGAATGTTCTATCTCCTTATCCAGGCCTAATGGTTAAGTTTAAAATCGAAGGTGATGTAGGCGAATTTCCATCTGAACCTGCAACTGAAAGAGACGCCTTTACTACAAAGACTAACGAATGGGAAATGCTATCCTGGGATTTTTCAGGAGAATCCTCAAACACATATAGAAAGCTTGTATTAATGTTTGATTTTGGAAATGTTGGTGACGGTACTGCTGACTCTACATTTTATTATGATGATATTTATCAAACCGATCCAAGCGGGGGGCTTAGCCAAATGGATTTACCAGTTACCTTTGAAGATCCAAGTGTATATTATGTGTTGACAGACTTTGGCGGAAATGGTCCTTCAACAATTTTAGAAACGGTTGACGGCAATTACGCAAGGGTAGAAAAAAACAGTGGTGCTGAAACATGGGCTGGAGTTACAATCGGTTCTGGTGCTGGGTTTTTAAACAATATCCCGATTACCAATACTGACACAAAAATGTTTGTACATATTTATGTTTCGGGCACAACACAAACTGGAATTCCCATAAAATTAAAAATCGAAAATTCGCAGGATCCAACTCAATCAGTTGAGACAGACACTTACACTACAGTTGCTGGGGAATGGGAAACTATGGAGTTTGATTTTTCGAATGAATCTGAGGGAACAGCGGCCCTCAATACAGATTTTGTTTTCGATATGGCTTCCATATTTTTCAATTTTGGATCGTCAGGAAATCAGAATATAGTTTACTACTTTGATAATGTTTCTTTTGGATCTCCATTAAATACTGAAGATAATTTTTTCAATACTTATAAAATTTATCCAAATCCATTTATTGACATAATAAATCTTTTCGGTATTGAAGGAGATGAGACTATTATTATTAACAATATTCTTGGTAAAGAAATTTTTAAAGGGGTTGGAGTCGAAGAAATTAACCTTTCAAGTTTTGAAAAAGGAACGTACTTTTTGACTCTTTCAAAAGCTAGTCAAAGCAGTACATTCAAGGTCATAAAAAAATAATCTAATGAAGGGTTTCTGGAATCAGAATAATTATAGAAAACTATTTAATATTTCTGTTTTTTTAATCATTCTTGGTGGGGTATTATCTATTATTGAGCTGCTCACAGAAAATAGCAATTCAATATTCCTCTCTGGAATTGTTTTGCTAATTATTTTGAAAATTTTTAAATCTAAATTTTATTAACCAACTACTTTCTTAAAGATGTTGGATTAGCAAAATCTGTAGTAACATAAGCATCAGGGTTTACGGATCTGATTATCGAGAGTACCTTTCTGAGTTTTCTTCTTGGCACAATGCACCATGAAATTGTTACAGCACCATCCCTACCTTTTGCTTTGATGTCGGTAACCATAAAACCCTTATCTCTAAGTGGCTTACTAATATTTGCAGATTTTGAGGGTGTAAAAACTCTAACAACAGCACTACCAAGACCAATAAATTTTTCTAATTGAATTCCAAGTAATGTTCCAGCTGCAAAACCAAAAGCATATGCCGCTATCAAAAAAGGGTCGTTTATATCTTTGATTACTTGTGATACCGCTAGAATCCAAATTGCAGATTCAACCAGTCCAATAAATGCTCCAAGGAATGGCTTTTTAGTAACCACCAAAGCCCTAACCGTTGTTAGTGATTGATCAATAAGCCTCAAAACAAAAATTAAAAGTGCAGATAAAAATAGACTCATAATTATGTGAAAATAAATATTAGTATTATCTAAAATTAGATGATTTTATAAAGCTTTTAATTTTAAATTTGTTTTTTTATTCACTTAGTTATGATAAGGACGGGGGAAATTTCTGATATAGATGCTATTTTAAATATTACAAAATCATGCGCCTTGCACATGATTCAAAATAATATACGTCAATGGAATGAGCATTATCCAGACAAAGGCTCTTTTATTAATGACGCAGAAAATCAGGAATTATATGTTTATGTCATGAATGGTAAAGTGGTTGCATGTATTTCTCTTTGTATACATATGGATGAAGTTTATTTGCCTGTAAAATGGAAAACTAAAAATGATAATAATTTATACATTCACAGATTGGCAGTTCATCCTGATTTTCAAAAAAAGGGTATAGGAAAAATCCTGATGGATTTCGCTGAAAAATATGCTAAAGAAAAAAAGTTTGCATCTGTCAGGTTAGATACATTTTCTGTGAATAAAAGAAACTTAAAATTTTACGAATCAAGAGGATATCAGCGATTGGAAGGGATCTATTTTCCAAAGCAGAGTGAGTTTCCTTTTTATTGTTATGAATTAATACTTTGACAAAATCAGTTAAAATTTCTGACATTCAAAAGCTAGCAATACCTGCTTTAATATCTGGTATTGCAGAACCTATTTTGTCAATAACCGATACAATAATTGTAGGGAACATTCCAGAAAATGCAACCATATCATTAGGTGCAGTTGGAATTGTGGGTAGTTTTATTTCAATGTTGATTTGGGTTTTTGGACAAACTAGAAGTGTAATAGCTTCAATTATTGCACAGGCTCTTGGTCAAAAAAATTTAAAGGCTGTTGAAACGCTTCCTGCACAAGGAGTTTTAATTATCATCTCCAGCAGCTTTCTAATTATACTGCTAACATTCTTCAACTCTGAGAATCTATTTAAATTTTATAATGCAAGCGGTGATCTTCTTCAATTCAGTGTTGACTATTTTAATATTAGGGTTTGGGGGCTTCCGTTCACTTTACTAACTATTGGAATATTTGGAATATTCAGGGGGTTGCAAAATACTTTTTACCCAATGGTAATTGCCATCATTGGAACACTATTAAATATTGTATTGGACATAATATTCGTTTATGGGATAGACGGATTTATAAGTCCAATGTATATTAAAGGGGCTGCATACGCTAGTTTAATCGCCCAAATAACAATGGCAATTATTGCTGTAATAATATTATACAAAAAAACCAATATTACACTTAGGATAAGATTACCCTTTAACCCCAAAATAAAATCGTTTTTGCAGATGTTTGGCAATTTGGTAATAAGGACAGCGTCGTTAAACGTAACACTATATTTCTGTAATGCATTTGCAACAAAATACGGTGATGAGTTTATTGCTGCATATACCATAGCCATTAACCTCTGGTTTCTTGTTGCTTTTATTATAGATGGATACTCAAGTGCTGGGACTATTTTGTCTGGAAAATTATTTGGGGAAAAGTCATACGATGTGCTGAAAAAGTTTGGAAGTGATCTAACTAAAATAGGGATTAAAATAGGTGTTGTTATGTGTATTATTGGGTTTATTTTTTATTATCCTCTAGGAAGAATATTTAACAATGACCCTGTTGTTTTACAAGAGTTTTATAACATTTTTTGGATCGTACTAGCAATGCTTCCTTTGTGCTCAATTGCATTTATTTTTGATGGCATCTATAAAGGGTTAGGTTGGATGAAAGATCTTAGAAATGTTTTACTGTTTTCAACGTTTATCATTTTTGTTCCTTTTGTTATTTTATTTGACAACTACGATTTAGGTCTACACGGAATATTTTATGCCTTCACATTATGGATTTTAGCAAGGTCAATTCCTCTGATTATTAAATTCAAAAAAACATTTAATTAGCTTTCATAAAAAATGTACATTTGGGGCTCAATAAACAGCTAAATGTCAAAAATTAGAATTACAAAGAAATTTAGATTTGAAGCGGCTCATGCTTTGTATGGCTATGACGGAAAATGTAAAAATATCCATGGTCATAATTATAAGTTGTTTGTGACTATTATTGGAGAACCAATAAGTAACAAATCTGATGTTAAATTTGGAATGGTCATGGATTTTGATGATCTGAAAAAAATTGTAAAATCTGAGATAATAAATGAATTTGATCATTCTGTAATATTTAATAAAAACTCTCCACATAAAGAGTTAGCTGATGAATTAATAAAGAATGGTCATAAAGTAATTTTAGCTAACTATCAGCCTACCATTGAAGAAATGATTGCTGATTTTGCAAAACGAATATCTTCAAAACTTCCTGCTGAAATTAAACTTCACTCGCTTAAACTAGAAGAAACAGAAACCTCATATTCAGAGTGGTTTGCTGCTGACAATTAATCTTTTATATATCTTTGGCTTAATAAGTCATGAAAGTAACCGAAGGAAAGAAAATATATTTTGCATCTGACAACCATTTAGGAATACCTGATTCTAGATCAAGTCTAATCCGTGAAAAAAAGTTTGTACAATGGCTAGATGCCATTAAAGTTGATGCACATTCGATTTACCTTCTTGGTGATTTGTTTGACTTTTGGTTTGAATACAAAACAGTTGTGCCGAAAGGATTCACAAGAGTTTTAGGAAAAATAGCGGAGATTACAGATTCTGGAATTCCGATATATTTCTTTACTGGAAATCACGACATGTGGGTTAGGGACTATTTTCAATTAGAGCTTGGCGTAAAAGTGATTACTGAACCTCAACAATTTAAGATTAACGAAAAGAGTTTTTTCATTGGTCATGGGGACGGTTTAGGGCCTGGTGATACTTCTTACAAATTGATGAAAAAATTCATTACAGGAAATAGATTTTTTAAGTGGTGCTTTAAATGGGTTCATCCTGACATTGGGGTCAAACTTGGTCAATTTCTTTCAAAAGAAAAAAAGTTAATGTCAGCAAAAAAAGACATTGGTGATGTTGAAAATCAGTGGCTAACCCTGTACTGTAGAAAAAAACTTGAAACAAAGCATTATGACTATTTCATTTTTGGTCACTCTCACATTCCAGTTGAATTAAATTTAAACTCAGAATCTAAATACATTAATCTTGGGGACTGGATTATAAATTTTACCTATGCCGAATTTGACGGTAGTAAGCTAAGTCTGAAAAGGTATAAAGATTAATTTTTCTGAATCTTTCTTTTAAAATCTTTATCCTCTTTTCTTCCATAATACATGTTGCCAATTAAAGACATAACCTCTTCCACAATTTCATCTGGTTTTACAGACTCAATCGGAAACACGAGGCCGCTCATACTTATTAGTTCATTTTTATCACACCCTAGATCTATCGCAGTAGCATAATAATATCTGAGAACATAGTCTAAACTATAATTACTGTCCTTAAATTTTTTTTTGAAAACTAAAGAGTCAGTAAATGTTGTTGTCAGAGTTCTATATCCTTTTTCCATATTATCATTTTTAATATAAACCTCCATTTCTGGTTTTTCCTGTGCTATTGAAAGAGCTGCAAAAAGCCAAATAAAAAAAATAATGGGTCTCATTAAAATGTAGTTTTAACTGAAAGGATGAAACTTCTAAGTGAAGCGGGCTCATAATACCTGTTACCAAATGCATTGGTTCTAATATTATCATAGTATTTTTCGTCGAGTAAGTTTCTTACGTGTAAACCAACTTCTAGGAAAAACCCTTTTAAATTAAATTTGTTTTTTAGGGCAATATTTGAGAGTAAATACGAAGGAACCTTTACTTCATTATTATTATCTGCATATAATGAATTTACATATTTTAAGTCCAGTTTTAAATCAAAATCCTTGTATCCATAAAGCCACTTAAGAGCAAAATTAGATTTTGGAATTCCAGGGAGATCTCCGCTAACTTCTTGATTTTTAAATTCGTATTTAGCTTGTGTATATGATGCATTTAACACCCCTGAATTTCCTAAATTATAGCTTACCTCCATCTCTGTACCAATCCTTTTTGACGTTCCTAGATTTCTGTAGAAATTCATACCCTCAAAACCTTCTAATTCGTAACGAACTATCTCATCTTTTGTTTTAATATAAAATCCTGTAATACTGTAAGATAGATTTTGTGACTTATTTCTAAAACCTAAATCAAAGCCACTTGAATTCATTGGATTTAAATCTCCATTGAATCCTACGCCGTTTGGATTTGCTGAAAGCTCACTTAATGATGGTGTTTCATAAGATTTACCATAATTTATATAAACTTCATCATTTTTATTTAAGTTGTAAATAAATCCAACATTAGGCGAAAATGCTTTGAGTGATTTTGAATACTCAACATATTGTTGATCGATTCCAACATTGTCATCTAAAGAAATTTCGTGTAGATCAAATCTTACGCCTGATTGAATACTATAATTCTCTTTGTTATATGACGCAAGAGCAAAAGCTCCATAAGACCTAAAAGACTCAATCTGATCAAGTATTATAGCCCCCTTTTCTCCTTCATTGTTTTCAAATCTTTTTCTGTCATCTTTCTGATCTTGAATTGACGTTCCAACTATCCATTCAAAATTCTGAGATTTATCTTTGATGCTTATTTCTACACCCGAAAAATCTCTATTTAATTCAACATAGCCCCCGTTTGTAAATGGCAGTAGTCCAACAAAATCTCTATTACTGTAATATATGTTTGAATTAACCTCACCTAGTTTTGTATCCCAGTCTAAAACTACTCCTGTTTGAATTTGTTTGATTGATTCTTGCGAATTGTAAAGTATATTTCTATCTCTTGCTTGTGATCTGTTTTCTTCAACTGATTCAATATTTAACCCTCCTGGGTCAAAAGCGTACGGGCTATCAAAATAAAGCAAATTGAATTTCAGATTCATATTTTGAAATTTCCTTGCATGCTTAAAAAATAAAGACTTATTTAAGTAGCTGCTATGGTCTCTATATCCGTCACTCTCGGCCTGAGAAATATTTAAAATAGTGGATGACTTTTCACTATTTGTTGAGTATGTTCCTTTGATATTTTTATAACCATAACTTCCATAACCAGCCTCCACAATATAGTTGTCAGTAAGATTAGAAAAGGTGTTTATACTAACCACTCCCCCCGATGCATTTCCATATCTTGTGGATGATAGACTTTTTATAATCTCAACATTCTCAATTAGCTGAAAAGGGATGTTGTCTACTTGTGATTGACCATCTGGGGTTGTAAGTGGCACCCCGTCAAGAATAATTTTTAAACCCCTGATTCCAAAAGCTGAACGGGCACCAAACCCCCTAATTGCCATACGATTATCTTGCGCTTGATTTTCACTATTTGTAATCCAAAGTCCAGCAGAAAAATCAATTGCATCTTGAAAATTCACAGGTCTAATTCCATACTCATCATATGAAATTTCTGAAACAGTAAGTGCTGGATTAGCATGATTAATTAACGCGCTCTTCAGCATGACCTCATCTAAATTTAAGGTGTCTGATTGTAGGGCAAACAGATTGGTTTGCAATAATAATAACGCACTTAATGATAGTAGCTTATGTGTTTTCATTCATGTCTTTAGTTAAATCTAATTTTCTAAATGTTGGAAATTTAATTGCTGTAAATCCAACTGTCAATATTGTCATCACACCTCCAAATACAACAGCAGGAACGGTTCCCATTAATTTTGCCGTTGCTCCACTTTCAAAGGCGCCAAGTTCGTTTGATGAACCAACAAAAATTGAGTTCACAGAGGCAACTCTTCCTCTAAATTCATCCGGTGTTTTTAACTGTAAAATAGTTTGTCTAATAATCATTGAAACTCCATCGGTCAGTCCATACATAAACAGAGCAAATACCGATAGCCAAAATATATCAGAAACCCCAAATACTATTATTGATATTCCAAAACAGAATATAGCAAAGAGCAACTTCTTACCAGCATTTCTAGTAAGGGGAATATGAGCCGAGGCTACCATCATTAAAACCGAGCCAACAGCCGGGGCTGCTCTAAGAATTCCGAAACCTTCAGAACCTACATTTAAAATATCTTGTGCGTAAATTGGTAGTAGCGCAATAGCGCCCCCAAATAAAACGGCAACCATGTCAAGGGTCAATGCAACTAGTATAGATTTGGTTTTATACACAAAATTTAATCCAGCCTTAAGACTTTGAAAAATTGGCTCTCCGATTTTAGGATTAAGAATTGGTTTTTTCTTTATAAAACCGATCAAAAACAATCCAATGATTATTGCTCCTAACACTATTCCCATTGAATTGTGAACTCCGATCCAAGCAATAGAAAATCCTGCAAAGGCAGGCCCTAAAACCACAGCCAACTGCCAAGTTGAGCTACTCCATGTGGCTGCGTTTGGATAAACCCGTTTTGGAACAATAAGAGCAACTAGGGAAAAAATTGTTGGTCCAATAAACGCTCTCACAAATCCACCGATAAACACTAATATATAGATGCCAATTAAAATTTCAGAGTTTTCATAATTTTCATAAGCATAGGGGCTGGTTATAAAATAGTATCCTATAGCCACTAATAAAAAGGCCGTGATACATTGAACAAATAGCATTTTCTTTTCTCGTTGATCAACAACATGCCCTGCAAATAGAGCGGTGGAAATTGCAGGGATAACCTCTACCAAACCAATTAAGCCCAATGATAAAGGGTCTTTTGTAAGACTATAAACCTCCCACTCAACAATGATAAACTGCATGGACCAACCAAAGACCAGAATAAACCTTATCACAAGGAAAAAGTTAAATTCCTTAAATCTTAATGCTGCATACGGGTCAAGCTTTTCTTCCAAATTACCTACTTAATTCTTTAGCTTGTTCAACCAAAAATGCTGCCTCTTTTTTCATTTCTGGCAATTTTAAATGAACATAGTTAGTATAGTTTGGGTGTAGCACCAGTAAGTTCATTGAACTAATTTGCTTGTCATAATGTTTTTCAAGAATGAACTTATATACATTTTGTTGAAGTGCGTATCGGTTAAAACTATTGTCAGCAATATGAGACAAACCATCACGACCATAATTGAAGTCTTTAAGAACAGGCTGATTGTTTTGATCAATTAATTTTGATGTTCTCTTCCAATCAAAAATAAACAGTTCACCGTTTTCTTTTTGATAAACCATATCAACTGTTCCTGCTAATGAAAGGCTGTCGTCAAAAATTCTCCACTCAGTCCTGTAGGGCTGAAGCTTTTTATATTTGTTATGAAAATTTTTAAAAAAGTCAAATTCTGGAGGATAATCCTCGTGAAATATTTCATTATAAAAATCTTCAATCTTCTCGTGTAATATAGTTCCCTTTGACGCAGCATCGATTCTCTTTCTCTCCCATGCTTCTAGTATTTGTTTGATTGTTGCTTGTAGCACCTCGGAATCATATTCAACATGATCTTGATTTAGTTTTTCGATTGCTTTGCGCTCTGCCCAATACGCTGAATCAAATTCAGGAAAGAACTTATCTATAATTTCAGTAACGGAAAATTTTGCTTTCTGTCCGTCAATAAAATAATTGTGCTCTGCTTCGTCAAAACTAATTCTACTATCATTAATATGTTTATGAATTTCAGCTAACAATTCTAGTTGTATTTTATTTCCGTTTTTACTTTTGAAAAGCCTCTGAACATTTCCATCACACCGCAGTATCTTGTTACAGATAAATCAACAGCTTTTTCTATTTTCTCTTTATCTAAGTCTTGACCAAAAAAATGATATTCTACAGTGACCTCATTATAAAACCTCGGGTGTTCATCCGTTAATGAAGCAGTAGTGTTAATCTTAAAATCGTCAAGCTCAACTCTCATTTTTTTAAGTATTGCCACAACATCAAGACCTGAGCAGACAGCAAGTGAACCAAGCATGATTGCCTTTGGTGATGCTATCTTTTCTTCTCCCTCAGCACTCGTTCCAAGAATAGTAGAAACTCCATTTGGATTAATGCATTCAAATTCTGTAGTTCCCTTTTTCCAATTTGTAATAACTGTATTTGTATCCATATTTTTATTTTGGTGAAAGGACAATTACAAATTCTCCCTTCGTTTTATTTTTTTCAAAGTGCTCAACTGACTCTTTAATCGTACCTCTAAATGTTTCCTCATATAATTTTGTCAGCTCACGAGAAACGCTGATTTGACTTTCAACCTCAAAGTAATTTGATAAATCATTTAGGGTTTTTAAAATTCTATGAGGAGATTCGTAAAAAACCATTGTCTTTGTTTCAGTAGATAATTCTTTTAATCGTTTTGTTCTTCCTTTTTTAACTGGCAAAAACCCTTCAAAAGAAAATCTATCACAAGGTAATCCCGAAGACACTAAGGCTGGCACAAAGGCCGTTGGACCGGGCAAGCACTCAACTTCGACTTCATTATTTATACATTCACGAACAAGTAAAAAACCAGGGTCAGATATTCCAGGCGTACCTGCATCAGAGATTAAAGCAATCTCAAAATCACTCCTTAGTTTGTTAATTATAGATTCTAGTTTTTTATGCTCGTTGTGCATGTGAAAAGATTCTACAGGCGTGTCAATATCATAATGTTTTAATAGTTTGGACGAGGTTCTTGTATCTTCAGCTAAAATAAGATCTGCTGATTTTAATACTTCGATAGATCTTAAAGTGATATCTCCTAGATTTCCTATTGGGGTTGGTACAACGAATAGCTTGCTCATAAAAAAATCTTTAAATTAAATTTAAGTTGAGTTAATATCAGCTTGTTTTTTACTAAATTTATTCGATTCAATTTTGAGAACCAATTAAGCTATCAACTTTTTAAATTTACAAAATGTTTCTTGAAAATACCTTAAACTTTGACAAACAAACTGGATGGATTGAGGTTGTATCTGGTTCAATGTTTTCAGGTAAAACTGAGGAATTAATAAGAAGAATTCGTAGGGCAAAATATGCAAATTTAGATGTAATAATTTTTAAGCCTACTGTCGATAAAAGAGATAAAAAGGATACAGTAGTTTCTCACGACGACACAACTATTGATTGTAAAACAATAAAGCGTGCATCTGAAATCTACAAAATTGTGAAAAACTTTAAAGTTGTTGGAATTGATGAAGCACAGTTCTTCGACGATGAAATTGTAGAGGTATGTAATAGCCTAGCAAATCATGGGGTAAGGGTGATTGTTGCTGGACTTGATATGGATTACAAGGGCGTTCCGTTTAAAAATATGGCCAACCTAATGGCAACCGCAGAATACGTAACCAAGGTACACGCAATATGTCCTAAGACGGGTGGTCTTGCTCAGTATAGTTACAGAAAAACAAAAAGTAAAAAAAGAATCCTGCTTGGAAAGGGTGATGAATATATGCCTTTAAGTAGATCTGCTTATTTTAAAAAAAAGAATAAAAAAAGTAAGGGTTGAAAAAAACTGTTTTAGAGATTGATCTTAATGCGCTTGAGCACAACTTCAATGTAATTTCCTCCAAATTAAAACCATCTACAAAGTTTATGGCTGTTGTAAAGGCTGGTGGTTATGGGTCTGATAGCGTTGAAATAGCAAAAAAATTAGAATCAATTGGAGTTGACTATTTTGCTGTTGCTTTTACAAACGAGGGAATAGATCTTAGAAAGGCGGGAATTAAAACCCCAATATTAGTGCTACTGCCACAGGTTGAATCGATAAAAAATATTATTGATTACAATCTCCAAGCAAGTCTTTACTCTTTTTACTTTCTTGAAAATTTCATTGATTACGTTAATGAAAAAGAGGTAAAGAAATGCTTCTGTCATTTTAAAATAAATACAGGTTTAAACAGAGTTGGGTTTAGCGAGTATCAGATTAACGATGTTGTTGAAAAAATAAAAAATTGTAAACCAATTAAACTTGCAGGTATCTATTCTCATCTAGCTGCTACAGATGATTTGAATGAAACAAAATTTACCAATTCTCAGATTAATTTATTTAAAAAACTTTCATCTAAAATCAAATCTCAAATTTCTTATAACCCCATTTTACATATGTCAAATACCTCTGGTATTTTTAATTACCCTGAATGTGAATTTGATATGGTTCGAAGCGGTATAGGATTATATGGATATAATAATTATTTAAATAAAGAGCTTGTTCCTGTACATTCTTTAAAGTCAGTTATTGCTCAAATTATAAATTGTAAAAAAGGAGAGTCTGTAGGATATAATCGATCATTTATCTGTAAAAATGATATGATGGTTGGAGTTATTCCCATTGGCCATGCTGATGGAATTAGCAGGTCATTTTCTAAAAACATACATGTTTTTATAAGCGGCAAAAAAGCCGAAGTTTTGGGTAATATTTGCATGGATGTTTTAATGATAAACTTAAATGGTATAAACTGCGATGAGGGAGACGAAGTTGTAGTGTTTAACTCCAAAAATAACGCAGAAGATTTTGCAAAATCTGTTGGAACAATTTCATATGAGATTTTAACTAATTTATCTAGCAGAATAGAAAGAAAAATAATCAGATAATCTGCTCAAAAGTTAATGTGAATTGATTTTCGTAGATTTAAGTCGATTTTATGTTATGCATGCATAATATTTCAGGTAGTTATAAATGAAAGGTAGAATAAAGATTTTTTTAGGAAAGCTGCTACTTTGCTTGGCTGTTATTTCTTACAGTTGTAGCGATGAAGCATATGTAGCTATTGAATATTCTCCTGTTAACTATAATATAAATGAAATGCCCTATGAAAACCTTTCTCAATATAATTTCTTTGAAGGGGAGCTTAAAAATCTTAATCCTGTATATGGAGTAATACCCTACGAACTAATCAGTTCGTTGTTTACGGACTATTCAATTAAAAACCGTTTTTTATGGATGCCTGATGGAGTATCAGCTGAATATATTTCTAGTTCTAGTGTTTTTGATTTTCCGGTTGGTACCATACTAATAAAGAACTTTTCTTATGATGATGTTCTTCCTGAAATGATTAGTAAAAATATTGAAACTCGTCTAATGATAAAAAAAGAAAGTGGATGGATATTTGCTGATTATATATGGAATGAAGATCAAACAGAAGCCTCTTTTAGTCTTGACGGAAGTGTAGTTGATATTTCTTGGCTTCAAAACGGAGAAGAAAGAAACATCAGTTATAGAATACCAAGTGCAAGCGAATGCTTAACATGTCATAAAATTTCGGATGGGGCAATTCCCAATGGAGTAAAGCCAAGAAACATTAATAAAACATTAGATTACAGATCAAATTCAATGAATCAACTTGACAAGTGGATGGAAATGGGGTACTTAAATAGTTATCCTACTGATCTTGAGGCAGTAGCTAATTGGAAAGATTTGTCTGAACCACTAGAAAGAAGAGTGCGTTCTTATATTGATATAAATTGTGCACATTGTCATTCAGATAATACCCATTGTGAATATAGGCCGATTAGACTTAGCTATGAAGCAACAGAAGATTTAGCAAATATGGGTGTCTGCTTAACACCCGATACCAACCTTGGAAACGGAACAGATCTTATTATTAATCCTGGAAATATTGACAGGTCTGTATTGCACTTTCGAATGACTAGTAATGAAGAGCAATACAGAATGCCTTTAATTGGAAGAAGCATCGTACATGATGAAGCAATAGAAATGATTGAAGAATGGATAATTTCTTTAGACGATAATTGTAACTAAAACAACAATATGAAAAAAATATTTTTAATCACTACTATATTAATCTTCACAAGTTTTGAGCTTTACTCTCAAAGTGGTAATTCATGCGATGAAGCTATCGCAATAACCGCAGGAACATATACGGTCAATGGAATTAACGGTAATTCTTTTGACGCTAATTGTACTGAATATGATGCGGCTAATGGTGAATTAGAGTGGTATTCTTACACATCTACTCAAGATTATCTGGTAACGGTTTCAACTGATTATGCGGTCAATAATGGTTTGGATACTAGATTTCATGTTTACGGTGGAGATTGCGAAAACTTACAATGTGTTGGTGGCGACGATGATAGTGGTGACGGCTATTTATCACATGGTTCTTTCTATGCATATACAGGGAATACCTATTTAATTGCTTGGGATGACAGATGGGGTACTGAAGAGTTTGAATTTACTCTTGAGGAAAATGATCCACCACCACCACCGCCTTTTGAATTTTCTGCAATCAATGTGAATTCTGTGGGGTCTGAAAGAGGGTTGGTCGATATGACTGGTGATGGTCTAGACGACCTGGTTTCAATTCAATCAAGCAATGTAAATTTATTAGTTCAAACAGAAGGTGGGTTCGAAGAAATTAATATCTCAACAGATCAAGCAGACTATACCCCATCATGGAGTATGGCTGCGGCAGATTTTGACAGAAACGGATATACTGATCTTTTATATGGTGGAGGCAGTGGTGTTACCTTCATGAGAGCTAATGATGATGGAACAGGTTTTTCTGAAATTTCTGGAAACGAATATGTTTTCTCGCAAAGATCAAATTTTATTGACATAAACAATGATGGTCATTTAGACGCTTTTGTTTGTCATGACGTACAGCCAACAGTTTATTACATAAATGATGGGGATGGAAATTTACAATTCTTTCAAGGACCGAACGAGAATGGGGTTATTTCTGGAATCGGAGGGGTTGAATATTCTTTATCACCTTACCCTGGTGAGCAAGAGGGAGGAAACTATGGGTCTGTTTGGATTGATTTTGATAATGACAGAGATGTTGATTTGTTTATAGCTAAATGTAGAGGAGGAAATATCCAGTGGAAATACAATGAATTATGGAGAAACAATGGAGATGGAACATTTTCTAATATTGCTGATGTAACAGGCTACTATAGTGGGTTCTATCCTGATGGAGGCCACGATAATAGTTCTAATTTAGGAGACCCCGTGCAAACATGGTCATCTGCTTGGGGGGACTTTGATAATGATGGCTATATGGATGTATATGTTGGTGCTAGTGCAACAGGTGATGGTGATCATAAGCTTATGCAAAATAACGGTGATGGAACATTTACCGACAGAACCTCTGGATCAGGTGTAGAAAATGCACCATTCGGAATTGAAAATGACTCTGGAGATTTTAATAATGATGGCTATATCGATGTTCTTTCTAACGGAAGCATTCTTTTAAACAATGGTGACTTTACTTTTACCCTTTATGAAAGCGGAGTTCCTGGTCCTGGAGCAATAGGTGATGCAAATAACGATGGGTTCTTAGATGTATTTAACGGAAATAATTTATATCAAAATAACCCCAACGGAAACAACTGGCTTAAGGTTGTTACAATTGGAACTACCTCGAATATTAATGGAATTGGTGCTAGAGTAGAAATTACATCTGCTCTTGGAACACAAATTAGAGATGTACAAAGTGGTACAGGTTTTAGATATATGGGTAGTTTAAACACATATTTTGGTCTAGGAGAGAATACTAACATTTCAACACTAACTATATATTGGCCTTCTGGAACAGTTGATGTGATGAATAACGTTAGTGTCAATCAGTCTCTGATGATAACCGAAGGTCAAACACTTAGTGCTGAAATTTCTAGTTTGAACCAAATTAGTGTATTTCCAAACCCAGCAATAAATTCTATTGAAATTAAATCTGATTATAGTTTAGAAAATGCTATAATAAGTGTCTTTGATTTAAACGGGCGTAGAGTTTTAAACTATAAAAATGTAGGTGGAAGTAATCTTGTTGACCTGTCTAGTCTAAGTATAGGCGAATATATTTTGAGGGTAATTTCGTTCGAAGGAAATATTTATTCGACAAAGGTTTTAAAACGGTAAACTATCTTTTTGACACTTTATAAATGACATCTCTTTCTGTTAAATAGTCATTTACGAAATTAAAATGGTTTCCTAAAAATTCAGGGGGTGAGATTCCTTTTTTGACGAACTTATTATCCAAAACTAAGTTTGCAACAGCCGTGCATGTATATCCAGTTGTCCTGGCCATTGATATTGTATCGTCCTTAAACCTGTCAAGGAGTGTATAAGTATATTCTACGTCCTCGCCTTTCTCTTTTCCTGAAATTTTAATTCTCATTATTGTAAAATCTTCATCCCCTTCTTTCATCTGCCACTTTGGAAAAAGCAATTTGGATGTTAAATCTATTGGTCTAATCTTATTTCCGTTAATTTCAACAGGATCATAAGAAAAATAGCCACATTCCCTTAAAACTTTGAGGTATTCTACACATCCAGGATACCTTAATGTTTTTTCAATCATATTTGGAACATGACTCATTGTTTGGATTAATGTTCTTAACCCGTCTGAGTTCCAACTTTCAAGCGTACCTATTTCTTCGAATTCCACTAACTCGGTATCTGAAAGAGCCTCTTTGATTATTAATGATTTATTTTGAACATATCTTGCCGGTCGGATGTACTCTTCAATTACATCAATTGGAGAAAAAACTGCCTGATATTCAAAAGGCCATTCTCTTTTTTTTGGGAGCCCACCAACAAGACATTCGTAGTCTGATATTTTCATCATCTTATCGTGATGAGAAAAAATTATATTCCCCATCCCAGGTGCTACACCACAATCCATAATTGCAATAACATTGTTGTCTATAGCCAATTTGTCTAGTCCAAAAGGATCTTCTGGGTAAAAAGAAATATCAACTATATTTTTCTTAGCCATTATAACTCTTTTCATGGTTTCATATCCCATAAAACCTGGAAGAGCGCCAACAACTAAATCACAATCTTTTATGATTTGGTTTAAGACGGCCGGATCCGAAACGTCCTTACAAATTTTGGATATTGATTCTGATTTTAAGTTGTCTAAATTTTTTTGAGAGATGTCTACTGATGTAACCTTATATGTTTGGGAAAGATCCTCCGCCATAACTCGCCCAACAAGGCCGCAACCCAAAACAACTATTTTCTTCATATTAATCTTCCATTGAAAAGTCTTCCATAAACTTAGTGGTATAATTACCTTCGATATAAGCCTGGCTATCCATTAATTTTCGATGAAATGGAATAGTTGTTTTAATACCTTCAATTACAAATTCGTCAAGCGCTCTTTTCATTTTATCAATTGCTTCTTCTCTTGTCTGGGCAGTTGTTATTAATTTTGCAATCATTGAATCATAATTTGGTGGTATGGTATAACCTGAATATACATGGGTATCAATTCTGATACCGTGACCACCAGGAAGATGCAAATTGGTAATTTTTCCAGGCGAGGGTCTAAAATCATTAAATGGATCTTCTGCGTTAATCCTGCACTCAATAGAGTGAAGTTGAGGCATATAATTTTTACCAGATATTTTTACTCCAGCAGCTACCATAATCTGCTCTCTTATTAAATCATAATCGATTACTTGTTCAGTAATTGGATGCTCAACTTGAATTCTGGTGTTCATTTCCATAAAATAAAATTTTCTGTTTTTGTCAACCAGAAATTCGACTGTTCCAACCCCTTCATATTTTATATACTCAGCAGCCTTTACTGCGGCTTTACCCATTTCGTCTCTTAACTTATCAGTCATGAAAGGAGAGGGCACTTCCTCAGTTAGTTTTTGATGCCTTCTTTGAACAGAACAATCTCTTTCAGACAAGTGACATGCGCGACCCTTTGAGTCGCCAACTATTTGAATCTCTATGTGTCTTGGCTCCTCAATTAGTTTTTCCATATACATATCATCATTTGCAAAGGCAGCTTTTGATTCAACTCTAGCAGAATTCCAGGCATCTTCTAAATCTGCTTCTTTCCAAACAGCTCGCATTCCTTTTCCTCCACCTCCAGCACTAGCTTTTAACATAACCGGATAACCGACCTCTTTTGCTAATTTTTTACAATGACTGAGTGATTCAATTATACCTTCACTCCCAGGAACACATGGAACTCCAGCTTCTATCATTGTTGCCTTGGCTGTTGCTTTGTCTCCCATTTTGTTAATCATTTCGGGTGATGCGCCAATAAACTTAATGCCATGTTCATCACAAATCTTTGAAAACTTTGCATTTTCTGAGAGAAAACCATAACCTGGGTGGATAGCATCAGCATTTGTGATTTCTGCAGCTGCTATGATGTTTGAAATTCTCAAGTAAGAATCAAAGCTTGGGGCAGGGCCAATACAAACGGCTTCATCAGCAAACTTAACATGGATGCTTTCGGCATCTGCAGTAGAGTAAACAGCTACAGTTTGAATACCCATTTCTTTACATGTTCTGATCACACGTAAAGCTATTTCACCTCGATTGGCAATTAGAATCTTTTTGAACATAATTTAATGGGTTTTTATGATGGGTCGACTAAAAATAGTGGCTGGTCAAATTCAACTGGACTTGAGTCATCCACTAAGATTTTGACAATTTTTCCAGAAACTTCAGATTCAATGTCGTTAAATAGCTTCATAGCCTCAATTACGCAAAGAACCGAACCTTCCGAAATAGAATCACCAACTTCAACAAAATTTGGTTTGTCTGGTGAAGGCTTGCGGTAAAAAGTACCAATAATAGGTGATTTTATTGTAATAAAATTTGAATCTTCTTCAACATTTGCTTGAGAAGGGGGGGGCACAGAGGGTTCTGGCGAAACTGGCTGGGTTTGAAAAACCTGTTGGGGAAAAACTGGTGTCTCTTGAACAACAACAGGCTGTGAACCATCATTAGTTTTAATAGTGATTTTTACATCTTCCATCTCGAGCTTGACTTCGCTTGCGCCTGACTTAGCAACAAACTTTATGAGGTTTTGTATCTCCTTAATTTTCATAATAATTAATTAAAGTGTAAAAATCACAACTTTTTTATCAAAAAACAACAAAAAACATGCTTAAAATGAATAAAACAACATAAAAAAGGATAAAAATGAGCTAAAAACCAGAAAAATTGGGATGAAAGAAAGTAGATTTAAATTGTAAATTTGATAATTATCAAAAAACACAGAAAATTAAACTAAAAATGAATAAATATTGCTGATTATGCCCAAAAATACAGTTTTTTTAAGAAAAAAATGACTAAAAATACAATATTAAAGACTTTATATTTTATACATTTTTTTGCATATTTCATAATGCAAATATTTCTTCATTTTTTTTATAAAAATCAGCTTTTTTTATATAAAATACGTATTTTTTGATTAAAAGTCGCTTTTTTTTTAATCAAAATTCAATTTTTTTGGTTTTTTTTATCACACTTTTTATTTAAAAAAAATTATGAATATTATAAAAAATTAACATTTTAAATGGGTATTCACTCAAAAAACAACTAAAACATTATATTTAAAGCATGAAGACAAATAAAGCTTTAATAATAATAACCATTTTAGGATGGTTAAATATTGGCTTGTTTTATTCGCTCTATCTTCTGAAAATAGAAAATGTAATTATTGGTGTATTTAGAGAGCTGACTATTATACCCTCCTATTTTTTAGGCATTCTCAGCCCCACAATCTTATTGTTAAGACTTGCCTACAAATTATTATTAAAAATTATTGATAAGAGAACTTAGCTAGATACAACAAACTAAGCTTCAACTTCAGAATTGTTGTCTAAAAGCACTTTGCCCCTGTAGTATAGTTTACCTTCATGCCAATATGCTCTATGGTAAAGATGGCTTTCACCGGTTTTTGAACATACCGAAATCTGAGGCATTTCAGCCTTATAATGTGTTCTTCTTTTGTCTCTTCTAGTTTTTGACGTTTTTCTTTTTGGATGTGCCATTGTAAACTATTTTATTTTTTTAAACTTTTAAGCTGTTCCCATCTTGGGTCAGCAAAATTACTATTTTCTTTTGGTTTAAGATCTTCCAATATATCTAATATTTCTGACTTCAAGGTTCCGTCTTCAACACCAGGATGAATTCTCTTAGGCGGCAAAGATAATACAATCAATTCAAATATATATTGATCAACATAAAGCTTATGCTCTCCGTGAGGTAAAACTAGTATTTCATCATCCTCATCATTGTAGTCTTGTCCAAACTTTACAACAAGTGAGGCTTTGTATTTTACCTGATAGTCAAAGGGCTCATTTGTCAAGTCACAATTGAGGTTAACCCCACCAGTTATAACAAAGTCTAGTTCAAGCAATGTTGATTTTTTTGTCAATTCAATGTCAATATTTACAGCAACATCGTTAAAATCAGAAAAATTAAATCTATCAAAGAACTTTTTATCAGCATTAAAATTAAATTGGTGACTTCCGATTTTTAAACCTGCAAACTCAATTTTATATTTGCTATCAGACTTCATCTCTAAAATTTTAAGGCGAGCAAATATATAAATTTTCTTGAGAAACTAACAGAAAAGAGTTTGATTTAAGCTATTTTGATATTTCAAGTTTGTTTTTAGAAACCTCATCATAAATCCTCCTTCTTCTGTAAATATCAATCGCAAGATAAATTGAACAAAGAAACGAATCTCTAGATGCAACACCTTTTCCTGCTATTGAATATGCTGTTCCATGGTCTGGGGATGTCCTGATCTTATCCAAGCCCGAAGTATAATTTACCCCCATACCAAAAGATAATGTTTTAAATGGAATAAGACCTTGATCATGGTATGAGGCTATTACAAGGTCATATTTCTTATATTCATTTGATCCAAAAAAGCTATCAGCTGAGAAAGGGCCATATACTAAAATACCCGAAGCATACGCCTTTTTAATGGCAGGAACTATTATTTTTTTGTCATTTTCTGCTATTACCCCTCCGTCACCAGCATGAGGGTCTATAGAAAGAATCGCTATTTTTGGTCGCTCAATTTGAAAATCTCTCATCAACGTTTCGTTTAGGGAATTAACTTTGTTTTTCACATAATCAGATGTAATTGAATCTGTAACTTTCGAAATAGGAATGTGTTCAGTCAATAAAGCTACCCTAAGATCATTTGAAACCATCATCATGGTTGAGCTACCATTAATTTGACTATCTATGTAGTCTGTATGACCCATAAACTTAAATTCATTAGAGTGAATGGCTTCTTTATTAATAGGTGGTGTTACCAAAACATCAATTTTACCATCTTTCAAATCTTTAACCCCGCTTCTTATAGATTCGAAGGCGACAGCGCCCATCTCTTTGTTTAGACTTCCAAACGATATTTCAGGCGTGTTTTTAAAATTGTCAACTACATTGATATTGTCTTCTTTAGATTGCTCAGCTGAAGTTATTCTGTTAAATGAAAGCTCAAAACCCAAATGATTCAGAGTATAATTTAAGTTTTTTACAGGTCCGTATATGACTGGCGTATAAAGAGATAGCAGCTCAGTATTTTTTAAAGAATTTAAAAGAATTTCAGGTCCAATTCCATTCATATCGCCTGTTGTAAACCCTACTTTAATCTTGTTTTTTGGATCTTTCAATTTGATTTTAGCTATATCCTTAATATTTCTGTAAATTTATCAAATTAAACAGACATAATGTTTACTGGAATAATAGAAAGTTTAGGAAAAATTACTGACCTTAAGGTTGATCGAGGAAACATTGATTTTACAATCGAAAGTGATATATCGAAGGAGCTGAAAGTTGATCAAAGCGTTTCCCATAATGGGGTTTGTTTAACGGTAACTGATACAAATAACAATACCCACACTGTTACCGCAGTTAAAGAGACATTAGACAAGTCCTCTCTGACAAACTTTTCGGTCAATGATCTTGTAAATCTTGAGCGCGCAATGAAGCTTGGCGAAAGACTCGATGGTCATCTTGTTCAAGGGCATGTAGATGGTGTTGCAAAATGTCTTGGTATTTCAGTTAACGAGGGAAGCTGGATATATAAATTTGAATTTGATATTTCCAATGAAATGCTTTTAATCGAAAAGGGGTCAATTTGTATTAATGGTATAAGTCTCACAGTTTTTGACATTGCAGAAAACACTTTCAAGGTTACGATTATACCTTATACATATGAGAACACTTCATTCAAGACCCTAAAAGAAGGTGATATTGTAAACATTGAATTTGATATGATTGGCAAGTATCTTGCAAGATTTAATAAATAATGATTAAAATAATATATAATGAAAAATGTTTTAAAAATAATTGGAGTATTAGTTTTGGCTTTTATTGGCTATGTTGCGTACATGATATTAAATCCTGTAAGCCCAAAAGAAACTATAAGCTACAGTTCTGAAATTTCTGATCTTGAGGTGGTTTACAGTCGACCTTATAAAAAGGACAGATTAATTTTTGGGTCGGAGGAAGATGGCGCATTAGTTCCATTTGGAAAATATTGGAGAACCGGGGCAAACGCTGCTACCACATTCGAAACCTCAAACGGAATTTCTTTTAACGGTGAAAAACTTGAGCCTGGAAAATACAGGCTTTACACCGTTCCAGGAAAAGATGAATGGAAGGTTGTTCTCAATTCAGAGGGAGATAAGTTTTTTGCTATTTCTGAGCCTGACTATTCAAAAGACGTACTTACAACTAGTGTTAAGCCTGAAATAAAATCTAAAAACATTGTAGAACAGTTTACAATTCGTTTTACAAAAAGTGAAAAAGGGGCTGAGATGAATTTAGTTTGGGATACCACTGTTTTAACAATACCTATTGACTAGTTTTATGTTTAGTTTAAAAAATCTTTTAAAAACTCTATCATTCATTCTGGTTATAACTCTCTCTGTTTATTATGCAATTGATATAATTCAAAATAAACAAAACATAATGAGCTTTGAAGATTATGATCCTCCTTCGTCACTTGTTGTAGAAGGCAAGGAAATTAAAAAAGCCAAATATCCGTTTGTTGATGTTCATAGTCATCAGTGGAGAATGCCAACAATGGACCTTAATGAGTTTGTCGCTGAAATGGATGAGATAAACATGAAATTTATTATAAATTTAAGTGGGTCTGGTTTTGGACCTCAAGCAGCAAAAGACCTGTATTTTGACGAATCAATAAAAAATATTGAAGAGAATCAACCTGGTAGAATTGGCTTATTTGTAAATGTTGATTTCAACTCTGTTGATGTTGAAAATCATGTTGAAAATCAGGTAAATATTATCAGGGATGCTGTTTCTAAAGGTGCCATCGGCTTAAAGGTTTACAAATCTCTTGGGTTAACCAATAAAGACTCGAAAGGTGAAAGAGTTCGGGTCGATGACGAGAGGCTTGCGCCAATTTGGGATGTCTGTGGGGAACTAAACATTCCTGTGTTAATTCACTCCGCAGATCCATTTCAATTTTGGCTACCAAAGGATAATCAAAACGAAAGGTGGTTTGAGTTAAAGGAAAAACCAAACAGATATTATGGTGATTCCGACTTTATCCCTCCCTTTGAAGATATAATTAGGGAACAGCATACGATATTTGAAAAACACAAAAACACCACTTTTATAAATGCACATTTGGGGTGGATGGGCAATGATCTAAAAAAACTTGGTGAGCACCTTGACAAATACCCAAATGTGATGACAGAATTTGGTGCTGTTATTGCTGAACTCGGCAGACAGCCAAAAACAGCAAGAAAGTTTTTTATTGATTACCAAGACAGAATCATGTTTGGAAAAGACTCCTATAATAAGGAGGAGTTTTACACTTATTTCAGAATCTTAGAATCAGACGATGAATACTTTAATTATTTTAGAAAAAGACATGCTTTTTGGAAAATGTATGGCTTAAACCTTCCTGATGAAGTTTTGAGGAAAATATATTATGAAAATGCTCTTCAGCTTTTCCCATCAATTCCTAAAGATCTATTCAAATAAATGAAGAACTGGTTGCTATGTCTTGTGCTTTTATTTTATTTAAATAACCGTTCCCAAAATATTGCTGGAGTGGAGAATTTTCTTCTAGCTTCACAGCAAGACCAGGAAATATTAGTTCAAGAGTATTTTAACCCTCTATTTAACGCATTGCAAATTTCTATGGGAGAAGGCTGGGTTAAATCTGCGAAAACCCATAAAAAACTTGGTTTTGATTTTACTTTCTCACTATCAGCTATTAATGTTCCTGAGAGCAATTTAAGTTTTGGTAATCAAATATTTAATAGTTTATCTTCAACTTCAACTCATAGCCCTACAATTTTTGGCTCAGACTCAAATGGAACTTATTTAGTTGAGTTTTATCCTCCTGATTCTGACTACTCAATGTCAACTTCCTTTGAGATTCCAAATGGAAACAATGATTTACTTTCTAGCGGGAGGCTTCTGTTACCTAATCTTCAATTTTCGGCTGGTATACCTTTTAAAACTGAATTAATTGTGAGGTATATGCCAGAGACAACAAATAAGGGTGCAAAATTTAAATCCATAGGGCTGGGAATAAAACATAGTATATCTCAGTATTTCAAAGCTTCAAAGGCAACTCCATTTAACCTTTCTATATTGGCTAACAATTCAAGATTAGAAGGGGGTTATAACTTTGGGGTAAATTCTCAAATTCCGGGTGAAAACCAATCTGTTGATTTAATAGTTAGCAATTATGGTCTTGGTCTTTTGGGTTCTGTGGATCTAAAAATTGTGAGTGTTTATGCCTCGATAATGCAGGTCTACAGTAAAAGTTCATTAAACATTAAAGGGTCATACGAGTTAAATTATGAAACATCCTCTGAAGAAATTGGAGCAATAGCCTTTCAGGTTCAAGACCCGATATCAATTGAAAATAATTTAAATTTTCTAAGAAAAAATATTGGTATAGCTTTTAATTTTGCTTTTTATAATCTTTTTGTCGACTACAGCTTCCAAGAATACAATTCGATTAATTTGGGAATGTCCTTGGGTGTAAGGTAGTGTTTTACAAAATTTTCGTATTTTAGCAGGCCGTCTTGCACTGTAGCAGGACAAAGTGGATACTATTTAAAAATAAATTTTATGAAAAACTTGAAACTATTATTAGTTTCTTTAGCAATTCTTTTCTCTCATAACTTCACTATGGGGCAGGATTCTAAAGATTCGAACAAAGAGAAAAGTGCTGTGAAATCTGCACTAAATGCATTTAAATTTAGAAGTATTGGGCCTGCTTTCATGTCTGGAAGAATTGCAGATATTGCTATTGACCCAATGAATGAAAATGTTTGGTATGTTGCTGTCGGTTCCGGTGGTGTATGGAAAACTGAAAATGCAGGAACAACATGGAGCCCTATTGCTGACAATATGCCTTTTTACTCTACTGGGTGTATCACTATTGATCCTCACAACAATGCATCAATATGGCTAGGAACCGGAGAAAATGTTGGTGGGAGACATGTTGGTATTGGACATGGAGTTTATCACAGTAAAGATGGTGGTAAGTCTTGGAAAGATATGGGATTAAAGAAGTCTGAGCACATTTCAAAAATAATAGTTCACCCAGAAGATCCTAATACTATTTGGGTTGCTTCACAGGGGCCGTTATGGAGTCCAGGTGGTGAAAGAGGTTTATATAAAACAACTGACGGAGGTAAAACTTGGAAGAATACTTTAGATATTAATGAGTGGACCGGTGTTACAGATCTAGTGATTGATCCTACTAACCCTGATGTACTATACGCTGCAAGCTGGCAAAAACACAGAAATGTTGCTGCTCTTATTGGCGGTGGTCCAGGAACTTCACTTTATAAAAGTGTTGACGGTGGAAACAATTGGTCAAAAATTGATAAAGGACTACCTAGTTCAAATAAAGGAAAAATAGGGTTAGCTATTTCTCCAATGCAACCAAATGTATTATATGCTGCTGTTGAGCTAGATAAAAGAGCAGGTGCTGTATATAGGTCTGATAATAGTGGTGGAAGCTGGAAAAAAATGTCTGATACCGTTTCTGGTGGTACAGGCCCACACTACTATCAAGAACTTGTGGCTTCTCCTCATGTATTTGACAAGATTTATTTAATGAATGTTAGGGTTTTAGTTTCTGAAGATGGTGGTAAAAATTTCTACACAATGACAGAAAGAAAAAAGCACTCTGACAATCACTCTTTAACTTTCAAAGCAAACGACCCTAATTATATGTTGATAGGTACTGATGGTGGTATCTACGAATCTTTTGATGACTCTGCAAGCTGGAAGTTTGTTGGAAACCTTCCTCTTACTCAATTTTACAAATTAGCGGTTGATGATGCTGAGCCTTTTTACAATGTTTATGGGGGTACTCAAGATAATAATACGCAAGGGGGGCCTTCAAGGACTTTTGAATACAGTGGAATTTCAAATGCTCACTGGTATGTAGTTTTAGGTGGTGATGGTCACCAGCCAGCGACAGAGCCTGGAAATCCAAAAATTATATATGCTCAATCTCAGCAAGGATATATCAACAGAATTGATATGACAAACAGAGAAGCTGTGAGTATTAGGCCTCAAGAAGGAATTGATGAACCTTATGAAAGATTTAACTGGGATTCTCCAATTTTAGTTAGTTATCACGACCCTAAAAGATTATACTTTGGAACTCAAAGAGTTTGGAGATCTGAAAACAGAGGTGACAGCTGGACAGCTGTTTCTGGAGACTTAACTAAAGATGAAGAAAGACTATCATTGCCAATTATGGGAAGAGTTCAAAGTTTTGATAACGCTTGGGATGTATATGCTATGTCAACGTATAATACAATCACATCGCTTTCTGAATCTAGAATTGATGAAAACATTCTTTACGCAGGAACCGACGATGGAATTATACAATATACAAAAGACGGCGGTCAAAATTGGACTAAAATGACAGTTGACAAATTACCGGAAACTCCTTCTAGTGCATTTGTGAATGATATTAAGGCTGATCTTCATAATACTGAAACAGCTTATGTACTTTTAGATAACCATAAGTTTGGAGATTACAAGCCATATGTTTTCAAAACAACTAATGGGGGTAAAAAATGGGTTTCGATTACAAACGGGTTGCCTGATGGAACTCTTGTTTGGAGAATTGTTCAAGACCATGTTAATCCAAACTTGCTGTTTTTAGGAACTGAATACGGGGTTTATATAAGTTTAAATCAGGGAGATAATTGGCATAAATTCTCTAACGGACTACCTACAATTCCTGTAAGGGATTTAGCAATTCAGAAAAGAGAGAATGATTTAGTGCTTGCTACCTTTGGTAGAAGTTTTTATGTTCTTGACGACTATAGTCCGCTAAGAGACATTACCGAAGAAAACCTTTCAAACGAAGGTGTAATTTTTGAGCCTAGAAAAGCTTTACAATACAACCAGGTATTTGGAGGTACAAGTAGTGATGGAGGACAAACATATTACGCAAGTAACCCTCAGTACGGAGCAAATATTACTTACTATGTAAAAGACGCTCCTGAGTCTATGAAATCTAAAAGAAAAAAATCAGAAAGAGCTAAAAAAGATGCTGATATTCCTTTCCCAGGCTGGGATGCATTAGACAAGGAAAATGCAGAGCAAAAAAACCAGGTTATTCTTGTTGTAAAAAACAAGGCAGGTGAAATTGTTTCTAAAATTTCTGGACCACTAAGAAAAGGTGTTTCAAGAGTTAACTGGAATCTTACAAGCTCTATTCCAACGACTGTTAAAGCTTCATCAAGAAGTTCAAGAGGTTGGAGAGGCTCTGGAGGAGGAATAACAACTCAAGTGGATCCAGGAAAATATGATTTATTTCTAAAGAAAAGAGTTAATGGTGTGGTAAGTGATCTTGCTGGTCCTGTTGAATTAGAGGTTGAAAAGATTAGGTCTGGAACCTTGTCTAACCCAATGGCAGACAAGCATGATAAGTACTATGCTGATTTAGCTGAATTTTCAACGGTTGTCACATCATATCAGCATAAGTTTGAAAAAGCAAATGCTAGAGTAAAAACATATCAAAGAATGCTAATGCAAATCACAACAAATATTCCTGAAGCTAGTAGATCTCTTTATGAACTAACTGAGACCATGAATATGCTTGAGAAAAAAGTTGGAGGAAGTAAAGCAAAGGCAGAGATTGGTGAAAAAGACTTCTTAACCATTAGTGATAGGTTGTCAACCGCAAGAGGTGGTTGGTATCCCAACTCATATGGTCCAACTCAGCTGCACATGCAAAGCTTTGATGGTGCAAAAGAAATGTTCAAGAGGGTAAAACCTGAAATGGACGCCTACTTTGAAAATGTAGAAAAAGTAGGAAAGATCTTGGAGGAGGCCGGTGCTCCAATTGTGCTGGACTAAATCAAGTTTTTAGTTAATATAAGCCCTCGCCTTAATCAAGCGGGGGCTTTGTTTAATAACTCAAATCAAAAAGAAAAATTAAGGCATAAGAATTGATTAAGCCTAAATAAAAATTTACTAATAATGAAAAGATCATTTAAATGTTTTATAGCTGTTTGCCTTATTAATGTTGTTGGATATTCACAAACTAATAATGACTCTAGTTATGATTATGTAAAAGCTTTTGAAACAGCTTTTTATACTACTCCATCGTCAGAATATAGGTCTGCAAGTGGAAAGCCCGGTCATAACTATTGGCAAAATAGAGCTGATTATATTATTGATGTAGAGCTTGATACTCTTTCTGATATAATTATGGGTAAAGAAATTATAAAATATACTAATAATAGCCCTGACGAACTGGACTTCTTGTGGCTTCACTTAGATCAAAACGCATTTAAAAATGATTCGAAAGGAAATGCTATTATTCCTCTTAGGGGGAGTAGAAGTGGAACAAAAGGCCAAAAACTAGACGGTGGTTTTAAAATTTCAGCGGTTCAGGTAATTAGCGGTAAAGGAAGAGACAGAACTATTGAAGATGCTAAACATGAGATTTACGGAACAAGAATGAAGGTAAACCTTCCTCAAACATTAAAACCTAATGGTGGTGAAGTGTCCTTAAAAATTGACTTTTCATTTCTATCGCCAAATTATGGTTCTGACAGAATGGGTATTGCTGAGACCCAAAACGGAAAAATTTATTCTATTGCACAATTTCACCCAAGAATGTGTGTTTATGATGATTTAAATGGATGGAACACCCTTCCTTATATTGGTCAGGGAGAATTTTATTTAGAATATGGTGATTTTAACATAAGTATTACTGTGCCTTCTGATCAAATTGTTCTTTGCTCGGGTGAACTTATTAATCCTCTTGAAACCTACACACTAGATCAGCTTGACAGATGGGCTCAGGCAGAGGGAAGTGATGAAACAGTAATGATCAGAACTCCTGAGGAAATAAATGATCCCAATTCAAGACCTGTTGGTAGAGACATGATCACATGGAGGTTTAAAATGGAGAACACCAGGGATATTGCTTGGGCTTCGTCCTCTGCGTTTATTTTAGATGCTGCAAAGATTAATTTACCAAGCGGTAAAAACTCAATTGCAATTTCTGCTTATCCGATTGAGAGTTATGGAGATAATGCATGGGAGAGGTCTACAGAATATACCAAGGCGTCTGTTGAACACTACTCAGAAAAATGGTTTGAATATCCTTACCCTACAGCCATCAACGTTGCAAGTAATGTTGCTGGGATTGAATATCCTGCAGTTTCATTTTGTAGTTATAAATCAAAAGGTGGTAGATTATGGGGTGTTACGGATCATGAATTTGGTCACAACTGGTTTCCAATGATTGTTGGGTCAAATGAAAGACTATATGGATGGATGGATGAGGGCTTCAATACTTTTATAAACAATATTAGCACAAAAGAATTTAACAATGGTGAATATTACAGAGGCAAGGTAAATATGCATATGGCTGCACTACAATTTGGCTCTCGTAATTTAGAGCCACTGATTACAGCTCCAGACAATTTAAGACCAAGAAATACAGGGCTTCAATACTATAAAACTGCAATGTTTTTATGGTTGTTGAGGGATAATGTTCTTGGGGCAAAAAGATTTGATGATGCTTTTAAAGAATATATTCACCGGTGGGCGTTTAAGCACCCTGAACCAAATGATTTTTTTAGAACGATGGAAGATGTGTCTGGAGAAGATCTTGGCTGGTTTTGGAGGTCGTGGGTTTTGAACAACTGGGTACTTGATCAAGCAATTACAGATGTTGAATATGTGGATGGTGATCCTGCTAAAGGAGCATATATTTCTATTAAAAATATGAGAGAAATTCCTATGCCTGTAAAATTAGAAATCACTACATCTAGCGAAAAGAAAATTAGAAAAGAGCTTCCTGTTGATATATGGCGAAACAATGTCTCGTGGAAGTTTTTAGTTGAAACAACAGAGCCATTTAAGAAGATTGTATTAGACCCTGATTTTGAATATCCTGATGTTAATGCTAAAAACAACTATTGGTATGGGCCTGAATAGTTATATTGACAAAAAATAAATTATTGTTGGCGGAAAAAGCAGCGATGAAAGATAGGCCACCCATTTAGGGTGGTTTTTTTTTGAGTGCCAGTAAGCTAAGAGAATTAATGGAATTTGAAACGGCATTCTAATTAAAGCATCCTTCTGTGAAATTCCTAATAAGCTTTGAGGGGTCTCTGAGACATAAAGATATATGTTTGCGGGAAATACGGATACTAGCAAAAATATCAGCAAATAAGCCCCCGCTTTTCTTGATTTTGTTGAAAGAATCGCTGCTCCGCCAACAACTTCAATCAAGCCTGTGAAATATACTAGAAATAATTTAGAGGGTAGTTGAGGCGGTACAATATCTAAAAAATATTGTGGATCTGTGAAGTGTCTAATTCCAATAAAAATATACATAATACTCATTACGTAAATCGTTAATAGCTTGTATTTTTTTATAAAATTCATTGATTAAATTTAGTCATTCTAAACAAAAAGCCCTTCATTTTGAAGGGCTTTAAGTGGTGGTCCCACCTGGACTCGAACCCATTAAATGTAGTATCCTCTTTAATATCAATATTTAAACACACAACCTCAATAAATACAATACTTTAACAAAACTTATTTAATTTTTCTGTATTGGATTAAAATGCATAAAATAGCATATAATTGTCCGATTTGTTGCCAATTATATAATTTTATTATATTTTATTGTGTTCACTCTGAAAAATTCAAAAATTGTTAGTATTTATTTAATATTAAAGAAACATTTATAATTGATATTAGATGTGTGATTAAGTTTCAACAACATTTGATTTTTTATAGCCTCTTAACACTAGTTTTATCCCCATTATTACTTCTACCTAAAGGACAGATTGTTTATAACTTTAACTTGTTTGAATTTCCATATTTCTTTAATTTTTTTAAGTATATCACTTATTTAGGGGATGGTATATTTATTCCAATCTTATTAATTTTATTTTTTTTTGTTAGTAAAAAAAGGAAGAGAAATTTCAAGCTTATCTCATTTATTATTTCATGTATTTTAATGGTTATAATTGTTTGGAGTTTAAAACATTTAATTTTTGATGATTTGAGTCGTCCTTTTAACTTTTTTGTTTCTAAACCTGAATCATGGATAATAAATGATTTTAATTTAAGTTTTCATAAACATAAAACTTTTCCATCTGGACATACAGCTACAGCTACTATTTTTGGATTATATTTAATGGAGTTTACCCAAAATAAGTTTAAAAAATATTTTATTTACCTTATAATACTTATTGTTGGAGCTTCCAGAATTTACTTATTTCAACATTTTTTTATTGATGTTTTTATTGGATTTTATGTAGGATTTTTATCAGTTGCCTTGTCAAGAATAATTTTATTATACTACATGAAATCAAAAATTAAAAAATATTTTATATCCAATTTTCAATAACTAGTTAATTATTATGATGTTAAGCGTTTTGGTTTTGCAGTATATATAATACCAAATAATGAAACAAAAGCAGTAATTAAAGTAAACATTAATGCTAATAAAACAAGATTTTCTTGATCAATAGTTGTTAAAGATGAAACATTCAAAAAGATGAACTCTCTTATACCAACTCCACCAACTGATAATATCGATAGAATTGATGAAATTAAAAAAATTGATATTAAAAAGAGTTCATCGGTGTTTATTTCAAAAGATTTAATTATTAAGAGCATGCTAATAATTTGAAGTATTTGTATAAGAATTGAATATAAAAAAGATTTAAAAAAAATATTTCCAGACTTAAAAATTATTGATGAAATATAATAACCAAAAAAAACTAATATTATAAATAAAAATATTTTCAAAAAGATATTAATAAATAGTATTTTTTCATCTATTATTAATATCAAAAGAGAAAAAATTGCTCCGTAACCTATTGCTCTATCTAAAAATATTGATTTAATTAAACTTTTAGTTTTAAACTTTTTCTTAAGTAATATTACTTTATAAGCATCACCGCCTATTCCTCCTGGTAAAAAAAAATTATAAAACATTCCCAATAAATAAAGCTTATTATTTGTTGATAGTTTAATATCGATTCCTGTTTTTTGGAAAATATAAAGTAATCTTATTGATGAGAGGAATTGAGATAAAATAAAAAAAATTGATGAAATAATAATTAGAAAAAAATCTAATTTATATAAGTTATAAGAAATTAAATTTATGTCAATTTGAAAAAAAGTATAAAGGATTAGCGATAAAGAAATTAATAAAGGCAGGTATTTTCTGTATAATTTTTGTTTAATCACTTTGGTGTATCTTTCTTATTTTATATGGTTTTTTATTTTGAGATTCATAATATGTTTTCATCATTAAATCATATGTAATTCCTATACTAAAGATTTGTATACCAATGATAACTAACATAATAGATAAAATTAACAAAGGTCTTCCCCAAATATCTTGACCCATAATTCTTATTACAAAAAAATATAAACTTAATATAGAACCAGTTGAAAAAATTATAACTCCAATACTACCAAAAAAATATATTGGTTTTTGTAGGAATTTTTTTTGAAAAAGAATCAAAAGAAGATCATTAATAACTTTGAAGATTCTACCAAGTCCGTATTTAGAGTATCCAAATTTTCTAGGATTATGTCTTACTGGAACTTCCGTAATTCTTGCTCCATCTAAATATGCTGCAAGGTTAATAAATCTATGCATCTCTCCATATAAATTTAAACTTTTAGCAGTTTCTTTTTTAAAAACTTTTAAAGCACAACCTTGATCACTAATATTTAATCTAGTTAATGTTCTTATTATAAAATTAGCTATCCTTGAGGGAATTATCTTGATAATTGAATCTTTTCTTTTGACCCTAATTCCAGTAACAATATCCCAATCTCCCTCTACTGCTTTATTTAACATCGGTAAAATATCATTTGGATCATTTTGAAGATCTCCATCTAGAGTTATAATATAATCACCTTTTGCAATATCAAAACCAGCAGCAAGTGCTAGACTCTGTCCATAATTTTTGGAAAGCTCCACAAGTATTACTTTTTTTCTAATAATTGATTTTATTACTTCACGAGAAGAGTCTGAGGATGAATCATCAACATAAATTATTTCAAAGTTATATCCTTTTAAAGCCTTAAGAATTTTTTCATTTAATATAATAATACTGTCCTCTTCGTTAAAGATAGGGATAACTAATGATAGCATTTTATTAACAGACATTTATCTCTAAATATTTAATTTACAAAGCTTTATTTTTACATGTTTAATAACGTAAACTTATTATCAAGAAATTATTACGAAATAACTCTCGTAATCTTATCATTATTTATTCTGATTTTGTTTTTGGGTTCTCATCCCATAATTATTCTTGATGAGTCTAAAAATGCTGAAGCTGCTAGAGAATTTATAGTTACTGGACAATATATGATACCTTATTTTAATGGTGAAATAAGAGTAGATAAGCCACCTCTCCATTACTATTTTATGAACTTAGGCTATAATATTTTTGGAATTAACTCCTTTGGAGCTAGATTCTTTTCTGCAATTTTTGGTTTATTTACAATATGGTTATCATTCAGGTTTGCTAGAAAATATTTTAATTGGAACATAGCAATTCTTACATCTTTAATATTTATTTCTTCGTTTTTATTTATTCAGGAGTTTAAGTTAGCTGTTCCAGATCCTTATCTTATTTTTTTTATTTCAGCTTCTCTTTTTTCATTTTACAGTTATCATTTAAATAGGAAAAGAATAAGCTTATTATTGTTTTATATTTTTATAGGTCTTGGGATTCTAACAAAAGGTCCAATTGCATTGTTTTTAATAGGTGTAATTGTCGTAATTTTCTTAATTATTACAAGAAATGTTAAAAAAATATTTCAGTATTATCCAATTTTAGGATTATTAGTTATTTTTCTTATTTCTTCTCCATGGTATATAAATATTCACTATTTAACGGATGGAATATGGACAGAGGGGTTCTTCTTAAAACACAATGTATCAAGATTTACTAATACAATGGAAGGGCATGGGGGTTCAATTTTTAAAACTTTAGGATTTATTTTACTTGGGTTATTTCCATTTTCTATTTTTATACCTCAGTCATTGATACATATTTTCACTCGAGTTAGAAAACAAGAAAATTTATTTTTATTAATTATTTGTTCAGTTTTTACATTATTTTTTGGAATTTCAGCTACAAAGCTTCCAAATTATACTATGCCATCATATCCTTTTTTTGCAATGGGAATAGCTGTGTTTTTAAATTATTCTATCAAAAAAAATAAAGAAAAAGCTTTAATACCAGCCCAATTAATAATTGTGATTATAGGATCTTTAATCCCTTTAATTGTATATATCTATTCTATTAATAACGAAGATGTACAATATTTATTGGATCATATAGTTTTATTGTCATTTTTATTTTTTGGGTCAATATTTAGTCTTTTCTTTATAAGAAAATTTAAATACTGGTTTATAATTATCTTTGTTACTTGGTCAACATTTACTTTTACTTTAAATGGTTTTGTGTTTCCTAGTATTTCTAAGAGTAGTCCTGTCATTGAATTTAAAAAAGTTTTTAATGATAAACATGAAGTAATTGTCTATGATAGAATGGATCCATCTTTTCCATTTAATTTTGAAAAAATATACACAATAGTTCATTCAATTGATGATATTGAAAGCGAATTACTAAAAAATCCTAAATTACTAATTTTAACCAACTCAAAAAAAGCTGATTCTTTAGAATCTCTTCAAAACATTAAATTAATTTTTTCAAAAAAAGCAATATTTGAAAACAATCAAACAAAAGTTTTTAAGCTAAAAAATAAAAAAACCTTTATAAACAATTGAATATGAAAAATGTCTTAATCACTGGGGGAGTAGGGTTCATTGGCACGAACTTAGCTGAGTTTTTGTTAGAACTTGGTTACAATGTCTATTCATTAGATAATTACTCTTTTGGGCTGGAAGCCTAAAGATCGATTAAATAATTATATTCAAAATTTATTACTTTGAGAAACCTACTTAAACAGGGGGGGTCAATTTCTCTAATTTTAAGGGTTTTGTTGCCAATATGTTGCCAGACAAGGAATAAAAAAACCGCAACTATATGTAAAACAAATAATTACGGTTTTTCTGGGTGGTCCCACCTGGGCTCGAACCAGGGACCAAATGATTATGAGTCATCTACTCTAACCAACTGAGCTATAGGACCAAATAGTGTGCAATATTAATGAATGTTTTGTTAATGACAAAACATCTTAAATTTCTTCACAGAGCTCAACAAGAACTCCGTTAGTTGTTTTTGGGTGTAAGAAGACAATCATCTTA
Source organism: uncultured Bacteroidota bacterium (assembly GCA_902518355.1). Lineage (GTDB taxonomy): Bacteria > Bacteroidota > Bacteroidia > Flavobacteriales > Flavobacteriaceae > MED-G13. The sequence goes on from CABYFY010000009.1 coordinate 53,622, forward strand.
TTATCTGCTCCTTTTTTCGGGGTTGTTGAAATAAACTCAAAACCCAAACCTTTAAGCCTTTCAACTTCATTTTTTATGCTGTCTACGTGAAGTGCTAAATGATGTATGCCTTCTTTGCGTTTTTCAATGAACTTTGAAATAGGCGACTCCTCGGATGTAGCATGAAGTAATTCTACTTTTTGATCTGCTACTTTAAAAAAAGAGGTGGTAACCCCTTCTGACTTAACATCCTCAGTTTTGTATGGTTTCTCACCTAAAAGTTTTTCAAATAGTTCTTCAGATTTTTTAAGGTCTTTAACTGCAATTCCAATATGCTCAATTTTCTTAATCACAATACAAATTTAGTTTAATTTTGTATTTGTTTAATTAAACGGCCTAAATGTTCTAATTTTATCAAATGGAAACAACTAGACAAAAAAAGGTTTCGAAACTGCTTCAAAAGGATGTTGCTGAAATTTTACAAACCAAGATTAAAAAAGAAGGGAATTACGGAATTCTCTTGTCTGTGACGAAAGTTTCTGTTACTGTAGATTTTTCGGCAGCAAAAGTTTTCTTAAGCGTCTTTCCTTCTGAGATGTCCAAACAAATCTTGGATGAGGTGGTGAAAATGTCATCTAGAATAAGACATGAGGTTGCTCAAAAAGCAAAAAAACAACTTAGAAAAGTACCCGAGCTGTTGTTTTTTCTAGATGATTCACTAGACTATATTGAAAAGATTGAAGATTCTTTAAAAGGTCTTGACAACCCCTTAAGAAAATAGTTTTTGAGTGTTTCCAAACACATATCGCTAAGGTACTTTTTTACAAAAAGTAAGAACACTGCTATTAACTATATGTCAATTCTCGCAATTGTTGGTGTAATTGTGAGTTCTGCTGCAATGTTTGTAGTGTTGTCAGGTTTTAGCGGTTTAAAAGATTACAGCCTTGAATTTATTTCCTTTGTTTCACCGGACCTAAAAATCACCTCCGCTAAAGGAAAGTCTTTTGAATTTACTGATAAAATAAGATCTTTTTTAGAAGATGAGAATATTTCATATAGTCTTTCATATGAAGACAAAACTCTCTTTTCAATGAATGAAAATACCCGGATTGTAACTCTTCGTGGTGTTGGCCAAGGATTTCCTAAAAGAAGTATTGACTCAATGCTTTATAAAGGGCGTTGGTTTAATTTAGAAAGCAATGAGGTAGTTGTTGGTTTGGGCGCCGCGTATGATCTTGGTGTTAGCACTTTTGATGTGGTAAACCAAATTAAGCTTTATGCTCCTAGAGCTGGCAAGGGTCAGATATTTTCGGAAAGGGATGTTTTAAAGTCGACAAACGTTATGGCTTCTGGAATTTTTACCCTTAACGAAGAATTAAATAATAGTCTTGTTTTTGCAGATATTGATCTCGTTAAAAATCTTTTTGATGTAGACCCAAAAAATGTTGGTTCAATTGACATATATCAAGATAATATTTCTGCTGAAAGAGTCGCTTCTTTTTTTGGACCTCAGTTTTTAGCTGAGAGCAGGGTGCAACAAAACAGAACGATATATAAGATGCTTAACACTGAACAGTTGGCAATTTATTTAATCTTTTCATTAATAGTGGTTGTGGCCTTGTTTAATATGTTTGGGGCTTTGATGATGATGGTTATAGAAAAGAAAAACAATCTTCACACACTTCTAGTTTTGGGTTTAACAAAAAAGGAGGTGAGTAAAATTTTCTTTTATCAGGGCGGTTTAATCTCTGTAGTTGGCTGTACTATTGGTCTTGTGATTGGGGTTTTACTAATTTTTTTACAGCAAACTTTTTCTTTATTTATGATTACCCCCTCCTTGGCCTATCCAGTTGTGTTTGAGTTTGAAAACTTTTTAACAGTCCTGTTTACGGTATATATTTTAGGTGGTGTTGCCTCAACCGTTGTTTCTTTTTACGTTAAAAAGAATATTGAGCAAATTTCTCAGAAATAGAATCAAGAATCTCATATACTTCATTTGAAGTCTCGGTTGTCACGAGTTTTTGTCTGTAAGGTTTAAAATTCTCGATTCCCTTAAAATAATTTGAATAATGTCTTCTTGTTTCATAAACACCCAGTTTTTCACCCTTCCATGCAACAGACATTTCTAAATGACGTTTTGCAACTGCAGCCCTTTCTTTAATAGACGCAGGTTCTTTGTGTAAGCCTGTTTCAAAGTAGTGTTTAACCTCGTTAAAAAACCATGGGTTTCCTATTGAGGCTCGCCCTATCATTGCTCCGTCTAAACCGAGCTCGTCTCTAACAAACATTGCTCTTTCAGGTGTATTTATGTCACCATTTGCAAAGACTGGAATATGTATCCTAGGGTTGTTTTTTACTTTTTCTATGTAACTCCAGTCTGCATCTCCTTTATACATTTGAGCTCTTGTTCTTCCGTGTATTGCAATAGCTTTACAACCAACATCCTGTAGTCTTTCTGCGACCTCAACAATTTTTATCGAGTCATGGTCCCAGCCCAATCTTGTCTTTACTGTTACTGGCAGGTTTGTTCTTTCAACAATTGCTTTTGTGAGGCTCTCCATTAAACACAGGTCTTTCAAAATCCCTGCACCAGCTCCTTTAGAAACTACTTTTTTTACAGGACAACCGTAGTTAATGTCTATTATATCAGGGTTAGATTTTTCAACTATATCAACAGCCTGAAGCATTGAGTCTAAATTTGCGCCAAAAATTTGTATCCCCACAGGCCTTTCTTTTTCGTATATGTCGAGCTTTATGACGCTTTTTGCTGCATCTCTAATCAGTCCTTCAGACGAAATAAACTCAGTGTAAACCACATCAGCTCCGTTCTCTTTACAGAGGGCTCTAAATGGAGGGTCGCTTACATCTTCCATTGGGGCAAGCAACAAAGGGAAGTCTCCTAATTCAATGTCTCCTATTTTTACCAAGTTGAGCTGTTTGTTTGTGCAAAGATAACCAAGTCTTTTATATAGTCCTTTAACGATAATTTTTACTTACTTTTGTTCTCTCTAGTTAACCGATGAAAAACATTAGAAATTTTTGCATTATAGCCCATATTGATCACGGGAAAAGTACTCTTGCTGATAGGCTTTTAGAGTTTACAGGCGCTATTACAGATCGTGAAAAACAAGATCAGCTTTTGGACGATATGGATCTTGAGAGAGAAAGAGGTATTACAATAAAGTCCCATGCAATCCAAATGTATTACAGTCATAGTGGGGAGGATTATGTGCTTAATCTTATTGATACTCCAGGACATGTTGACTTTTCATATGAAGTTTCGAGGTCAATTGCAGCTTGCGAGGGTGCATTACTTGTTGTAGATGCTGCGCAGAGCATACAGGCTCAAACAATTTCTAATCTATACCTTGCTCTTGAAAATGACCTTGAAATCATTCCTATACTAAACAAAGTGGATTTACCAAGTGCTAACCCACAGGAGGTGACAGATGATATAGTTGACCTGCTTGGCTGCAAAACTGAAGAAGTTATTCCAGCAAGTGCAAAGACGGGCCTTGGAATTGAAAATATTCTTGAAGCCATCATTGATCGTGTGCCTTGTCCAAGTGGAGACGCCTCAAAACCATTACAGGCTTTAATTTTTGATTCTGTATATAATCCTTTTAGAGGAATTGAAACCTACTTTAGGGTTATTGATGGTTCAATTAAAAAGAATCAAAGAATAAAATTTTTAGCTACCAACAAGGCTTATGGTGCTGATGAGGTGGGGACGCTTAATTTAAAGCAAAGCCCTAAACAAGAAATATTTGCCGGAGATGTTGGGTATTTGATCACAGGGATTAAGGAGGCTAAAGAAGTTAAAGTTGGTGACACAATAACAGATTTTGAGAAACCAACAGAAGAGGCAATTTCTGGTTTCGAAGATGTAAAACCAATGGTTTTTGCAGGAATTTACCCTGTTGATACTGAGGACTATGAAGAGCTTCGAGGGGCAATGGAAAAGCTACAGTTGAACGATGCCTCGCTTGTCTTTGTTCCAGAAAGCTCAGCTGCCCTTGGATTTGGTTTCAGGTGTGGGTTTCTTGGGATGCTTCATATGGAAATTGTACAAGAAAGGCTTGAAAGAGAGTTTGGAATGACTGTAATTACCACTGTTCCAAACGTTTCTTATCATGCTTATTCCAAAAAACAGCCAGACAATATTATTCTTGTAAACAACCCTTCAGATTTGCCAGATCCGTCTTTTTTAGATAGGGTTGAAGAGCCATTTATTAAAGCCTCGATTATTACAAAGGCCGATTTTATTGGTAATGTTATGTCTTTGTGTATAGAAAAAAGAGGGGTGATTAAAAGCCAAACTTATTTGACAACAACCAGGGTTGAATTAATTTTTGACATGCCTTTGGCAGAAATAGTTTTTGATTTTTATGATCGGCTAAAGACTGTTTCTAAAGGATATGCTTCTTTTGATTATTCCCCTATAGGGCTTCAACAATCTAAGCTTGTGAGAGTTGATATACTTCTAAACGGAAAACCTATTGACGCTTTATCGGCTCTTATTCATACCGACAACGCATATAGAATGGGTAAAAAAATCTGTGAGAAGCTTAAAGAGTTGATTCCTAGGCAACAATTTGATGTTCCTATTCAGGCTGCTATTGGAACTAAAATTATCGCTAGAGAAACCATCAAGGCTGTAAGGAAAGATGTAACTGCAAAGTGTTATGGTGGAGACATCACTAGGAAAAGAAAGCTTCTAGAAAATCAGAAAAAAGGGAAAAAGAGAATGCGTCAAGTCGGAAGTGTTGAGATTCCTCAAGAGGCGTTCATGGCTGTTTTAAAGCTTAATGATTAGTTAATTAATCTTTTAGTGTAATTCTTAAAACTGAGCAGGCTGCTCTTTCTGTAAATTTGTCTTTTCCTCCTCCAAACAAAACCTTAATCCAGTTATCTTTTTCTGGGGTTCCAAGAATCAATAAGTCATAGCTTGCTGAAATTTCAGCAATAGCATCAACTGGTTTGCTACTTTTTACCACTTCTACGTTTGCCGAAACTTTTGATTGTTTTAGCTTTTCTTCTGATCTGTGTTTAATTGTCTCTGTGGTTCTGCTGTTTTCTGGCACCACATGCAACAGCGTTAGGGTTGCTCCATAGTGCTTACAGATATTATTTGCTATGCCTATGAAGTTTTTATCCTTTCTTCCTGGTCTTAGTGCTAGTACAACTTTGCCTATGTATCTTGCGCCATTATCTTTAAATAGGGCTAGATTTGAATTAATATTTGCAAGCAACCACCCAATTGGGTTGCTGATAAATATTCCCGAATTTGGTCTTGCTCCCCACCCCATGACCAACCACTCACAGCTTTCCTGAGAACTAAGCTTGTTTATGGTTTGAGATAGTTCGTATGTAACAACTGCCTCAAAGCCTACATTAAGATCTTTTGAGTCTGAAAGGCGTTTTATTCTTCTTTTTAGGGAAGTTGACTCAGGGGAATCCTCCATAAAAACCGATGAATCTGTTTGGTTTGGTACTTCTGTTATATCAAAAGCCTGAACCTCATTTGTGCTTTTTAGAGCTGCTGCCATTTCAACCAATGTTTCTGGTGAAGTTTCCTCTCCGAGTAAAGGCACAACAACTTCAGCTTTAGTTGTAATTGCATCTTCTGTATTGTCTGTCTCTTCAGAATGTTCTCTGATTTTTGAGGCATCTTTTCTAAAAAAAGAAAGAATTCCATAGCTTGAGGCAACCCCACTTCTATCTGATTTACTTCCGTAAACTAAAAATATTAGGAATCCTAGAATTACAACTCCAATTACAGAAACTACAGGCATCACCCCTAGAAAAGCTAACAATACAATCCCGCTTAAAATTCCAAAAATCTGTACATAAGGATACATTGGGGATTTAAAGGTTGGTCTATACCATTGAGCGTTTGTTTCTCTTAAAACAATGACTGTGAGCTCGTTGAAAATAAACATTAAGACTTTAAACGCACTTGCTAATTTTGCGATCTTCACTACATCTAAAAAAATAATTGCTAATGCGATAAGAGTTGATGTTGTAAGAATAGCTGAAACAGGTGTCATAAATTTTGAGTTGATCCCTGCTAAGTAGCTTGGAAGTAATCCATCTTTGGACATAGCAAAGGGGAATCTAGAAGAGGCTAAGACACCAGAGTTTGCCATTGATAAAAGTGTTAGCGCTCCTACAACTCCTGCAATTAGTCCAAAAGTGTCACCTCCGATTGTTTGAAATAGTGTGTGTATAGGTTTTATGTCGGTTGCTAAAATAGACGCTTCAACGTTACCAACTAACGCTAGTGCAACTAAGCAATATATTGTGGTTATTAGAAACAATGAAATTATCATTGTTAGTGGAAGGTTTTTAGACGGGTTAGTTATTTCACCTGCTATAGCTGCAATCTTTGTTACCCCTGCATATGAAATATATAGAAATGCAACCCCTGCAATAAATCCATTGGTTCCATCAGAAAAAACTGGCTCAGTTAGCTTTGTATCAAAAGAAGTTAGACCAAGAGCAATTATTACAATCAATGAAATAATACTAGTTGAGACTATAAATAATTGTGTTTTCTCAACCTTTTTTAGGCCAAACACGTTTAATAAAAAGATAAGCAAAAGCGCCAGAAGAGCGATGGCTTTGGTATAAGCTTCGTCAATGTTTACAACAACATACAGATAAGCGCTCAGCCCAACAAGAGAAAACGCACTTTTTAAAAGCAGTGAAAGCCACAACCCTATTCCTGCAATGGTTCCAAACAAGGGCCCGAAAGCTCTCTCGATATACACATACGTTCCACCTGATTTAGGCATTGCTGTTCCTAGCTCTGACTTTGAAAGGACTGCAGGAAGAATACATAGAGCCGCTACAAGAAAGGCTAGCCATACTGATGACCCCGTAATTCCAACAGCCAATCCTGGTAAAACAAATATCCCGCTTAACATTCCTCCAATACTAACTGCAATAGCTCCTGGCAGCGATAATGTTCTCTCTAATTTCTTCAAAATATTGTTTTATATTTAATAAAAATAGTAAATATTAATTTCACTTGAATTTGCATCCAATTATTGCGGGAAACTTTATGCTTGATGGAGGAGCTATGTTTGGTGTAGTTCCAAAGTCTATTTGGCAAAAAACCAACCCTGCAGACAATAACAATATGGTAAAAATTGCTGCGCGCTGCCTTCTTGTTGAAGAGGGAGATAGGCTAACCCTTATTGATGCTGGAATGGGGAACAAACAAAGTGAAAAGTTTTTTAGTTATTACCATCGTTGGGGTGAAGAAGCCTTAGTTTCTTCAATTAGAAAATGTGGATTTAGTGCTGATGATGTAACAGATGTTTTCTTGACACATTTACATTTTGATCATTGTGGTGGTGGTGTTGTTAAGGCTGGGGAGGACTCTTACAAAACAACTTTTAAAAACGCTAAGTATTGGAGCAATAAGGCTCATTGGGAGTGGGCTACCAGCCCCAATAAAAGAGAAGCGGCTTCTTTTTTGAAGGAAAATTTTGTGCCTGTAGAGGAGTCAGGACAATTAAACTTTTTAAAAAAAGATGAAAACAATTATTTAACTCATTGCGACTTAGGCTTTGATGTATTATTTGTTGATGGTCATACTGAAAAACAAATGATACCTATAATTAGTTTCAAAGGTCAAAAAATTGCTTTTGCAGCAGACCTTATACCTACGGCTGGGCATGTCCCTCTTCCTTATATTCCAGGCTATGATATTAGGCCTTTAACTTCATTAAAGGAAAAGGAGTCTTTCCTGAATTTCTGTATCGATAATAGTGTACTTTTGTTTTTTGAGCACGATGCTTTTGAGGAACTTGGTTTGATTCATCAAACGGAACGCGGTATTAGATTAAAGAGCACTTTAAAACTTTTAGATTTATGAAAAACACAATCTATTTTTTATTTATTTTTTTCTTTAGTTTGGGGATTTCCCAAGAAAATAAGTGGCGTTGGCAACAAGAAGTAGACTATACTATGGTAATTGATGTTGATGTTGAAAACCACACCTATAAAGGAACTCAAAGTATTGTCTATACTAATAATTCTCCAGATGACTTGGATAGAGTTTTTTATCATTTATATTTTAATGCTTTTAAGCCTGGCACGGATCTGGAACAAAACTCAAGATACTCCGCTGACGATTCAAGAACTATGTCAAAAAACATTTTAATGTTAGACGAGAAAGACTGGGGGGATGTTCAAATAAAATGGATGCTTCAGGACGGTGTTCCTGTCAAATTCAAAGTTGAAGAAACAATTTTAGAGGTTGCACTAGCTAGCCCGATTAAAGCTGGAGAGAGTACAGTGCTTGAAATGGAGTTTTTTATTCAAACACCTGCAATGATAAGAAGGTCTGGAAAAAACAGCGAAGACAATGTTGCTTTTTCAATGTCTCAGTGGTATCCTAAGCTTTGTCAGTATGATGATGAGGGGTGGCATGCTAATCCATATATAGGAAGAGAGTTTTACGGAATCTGGGGTGATTTTGATGTTACCATTAATATAGACAAAGACTATGTTGTTGCTGCTTCTGGATATTTGCAAAACCCTGAATTAATTGGCCACGGATATGCTCCATTAAAAAAAGGTGTGATTCACGGTGATAAAATTTCTTGGCACTTTATAGCTCCTGATGTGCATGATTTTAGTTGGGCTGCTGACCCTGATTTTGTTCACGATTTTCGCGATATAGAAAATGGTCCTAGGATGCATTTCTTTTACAAAAGGGACTCAGAATATGTTGATTTATGGAAAGATTTTCAGCCTAATGCGGCAAAATTTCTAAGCTTTTTTAGTGAAAAAATTGGCAAGTATCCATACGCTCAATATTCTGTGATTATGGCCGGAGACGGTGGAATGGAATATGCTATGTGTACATTTATTGATGGTGTTGGTCATCCGACAATGAGAAGTTTATATTCTGTAACATCTCACGAAATTGCCCACACTTGGTTTCAATTTTTAATGGCCACCAATGAGTCTAAGCACTCCTGGATGGATGAAGGTTTTACGAGCTACATTGATGATGTTGCTATGAATGTTATATTAAAAGAAGGAAAAGCTCTTCCTAATGCAAATGCTTATAAGGATTATTTTAGTTGGGTCGCAACAGGGCTTGAAGAACCAATGACAACACATGCTGATAGATTTAAATTCAACAAAGGTTACGGTATGAGTGCTTATGATAAAGGCTCTATCTTTTTGTCTCAGTTACAATATATAATTGGGAAAGAAAACTTTGATAATACTTTAAAAAAATATTTTAATGATTGGTCTTTTAGGCACCCAAAACCCAATGATTTTATACGTTCTGCCGAAAAGGTTTCAGGCCTGGAATTAGATTGGTATTTACTTGATTGGGCGCAATCCACAATGACTATAGATTACTCTATTAACTCTGTTTATGGTGTAGATAATAGAACTAAAATTGTTTTAAAAAGAATCGGTCAAATGGGAATGCCTATCGACATAAGATTTGTTTTAGAATCTGGGCATTATTTAGATTATAATATTCCTATGACTAAAATGCGGGGATCTAAACCATTAAATAATTCTACACTTTTAGATTCTTGGTGCTGGGCAAAACCTTATTACGAATTTTGGATAGATGTTGATTCAAATAAAATTTCTAAAATATTAATTGATCCAAAAAACGAGATGGCCGATATTGACAGAAATAATAATTCTTTAGACTTATAGTTTGCCTGCTTTTTCTATAAATAAAAGTAATTCTTTAAAAAGCACTTCTGAGGTTGACGCTGTTTTTAAAGACGGCTCTAAACTTTCTTCAAAATTAATCTCTCTTTACTATGTTAAATCTAAAAAAGAAAATCATTTGCGCTTTACATTTTCCGTCGGAAAAAAAACTCACTCACTTGCTACAACCAGAAATAAACTGAAAAGATTAATGAAGGAAGCTTTAAGGTTAAACGGTTCTGAATATTTAAACCATAATTTACCTTATAGTCTTGTTTTTATTTACTTTTCTTCTAAGGAAGAATCTTTTAAATCTATTGAAGAATCTATGAAATCGCTACTTTTGTCTTTTAAAAATAAAAAGTTGTCTTGAATAAAATAATTGTTCTTTTTGCTTTCCTTTTAAGTTTTGGTCTACAAGCTCAATTTAATGTTGAGCATTCCGTATACTTTGACACTGATGTGTATAATTTAACTAAAACAGAAAAAACAAGACTACAAAAATTTCTTAGTTCTCTAACAAAAGATGAAGTGCAAAAAATAGAAATTTATGGTTTTTGTGACGATAGAGGTAGCAATAATTATAACCTTGAATTATCTCAAAATCGCGCTGATGCAATAAAAACAATTTTTGGTGATGCTTCTTTTTTTCCTGAAAAAATTGTTACTGTCGATGGTCGTGGAGAACTACTTTTAAATATTGTAGACGAAACAGATGCTTCTGTTATTAGAGCTTTAAATAGAAGGGTTGATATTGTAATTAGTTACCCAGAAGTTGAAAAAAAAGCAGAGGTAATTAAAAAAGAAGAAAATAAAATTTTACTTGACAATGTGCTATTTATTACGGGTTATAGTTATTTAACTATGGGATCTAAAAGAGTTTTGGATAATGTTGCTGAAACATTAAAAAAAGAATCTTTTTCTTTTGTAATTCAAGGCCATGTTTGTTGTACTGAAGGTGAATCAGATGCTGTAGATAGGAAGACTAATAAAAAGAATTTATCTATCGCAAGAGCAAAATTTGTTTATGATTTTCTCTTGGAAAAAGGTATTTCAAAAGATAGAATGTCGTATGAAGGTCTAGCTCATAAGTTTCCTTTGGGAGGAAGCGAGGATAAAGACCGGCGTGTTGAAATATTAATTTTATCTGATTAAATCAATAAGCATTCTTTGGTGAGGAATACCATCTTCCAAATAATCTTCTCCTATTTTATAAAATCCTAAATCTTTGTAAAATTTGTCTAAATATTTTTGAGCCGATAATTCTATTTTTTCTCCTTTAAGGTTTTTCTTTATATATTCAATTGAATGAATCATAATTTTTTTCCCAAGCTCTTTTCCTCTGTTTTTTTTTGATACCACCACCCTTCCAATAGATGGGTTTTTATAATAATCACCTGATTTAAAAATTCTTGTATAGGCTACTATTTCGTCTTTTTCCTTTTGAAAGATGTGAATAGAAGTCTGATCTTTATTATCTAAGTCTTGATAAACACAGTCTTGCTCAACAACAAAAACCTCAGATCTCAATCTCAAAATTTGATAAAGTTCTTGATTATTAAGTTCATAAAATGTTTTTGCAGCTATCATTTAAATTTTATTAATTCTTCTTTCGTGTCTTCCTCCTTCAAATTTAGTGTCAATAAATGATCTAACTATTTGTAAAGCATCTTCTTTTGAAATAAATCTTGCAGGAATACATACAACATTTGCATTATTGTGCTGTTTTGCAAGCTTTGCTATTTCTTCACTCCAACATAATGCAGCTCTTACTTTTTTATGTTTGTTCGCTGTCATTGCTACTCCATTTCCACTTCCGCAAATTAAGACTCCCAATTCACTTTTTCTATTATCAATATCTAGTGAAACAGGGTGAGCGAAGTCTGGATAATCAACACTATTTATATCATCAGTACCATGATTAACTATGTTATATTTTTCTTCTAAGTTTTTAATTATATAATTCTTATAATCAACTCCTGCATGATCATTACCTATTGATATATTCATAACTTGTTAGTTC
>CABYFY010000010.1 GCA_902518355.1 uncultured Bacteroidota bacterium
ATATTAAAGAAAAATTTCCTCAATTCTGGAAAGACGATCATGAAGAAGGCGGAAAAAATTTATTTGAATCAAAACTTCTAAATATTAACCTTAATAATTTAAAATCAAATAATTTAAAAAACGAGTTCTTCAAGATTACAAATTTTAAAAATGGAGTTAAACTTTCTAATAACCTTAAACAATTACTTCAAAACAACTTAACAACTATTGTCTATAACTTTGTAGATATGCTCTCTCATTCAAAAACTGAAATGGAAATGATAAAAGAATTGGCATCAAATGACAAAGCATACAGATCACTTACAAATAGCTGGTTTTTAAATTCACCGTTATTTGAAATAATTAAAAATGCAGGTAGTCTAGGCTTTAAACTAGTAATCACAACTGATCACGGTACAATTAACGTGAAAAATCCAACAAAAATTATAGGTGACAGAAATACAAGTCAAAATCTAAGATATAAAACTGGAAGAAGCCTAACCACAAATGAAAAAGACAATTTGGTTTTCAAAAACCCACATGACATATTACTGCCCAAAACATCAATAAACTCCTCTTTTGTTTTTGCAAAAGATGATTTTTATTTAGTTTACCCTAACAACTATAATCATTTTAGCAATTATTTTAAAAATACGTATCAACATGGAGGTGTTTCAATGGAAGAAATGATTATTCCATTTGTTATTCTAGACCCTAAATAATATGAGTTATAAGGTTGTATATAGTTTAAATAAGATTGATGAAATTTCTCAACTTATTATTGATAAAATTAAAACTGTTAAGACTATTATGCTGAGAGGTGAACTAGGCTCTGGTAAAACAACACTAGTAAAATCAGTACTTAAAAGAATGGGGGTTAATGATAGTGTTACTAGTCCTACTTTTTCGATTTTAAATGAATATGATTTTGCAGAAAATATAATTTATCATTTTGATTTATATAGGATTGAAAATATTGAAGAACTAAACGTAATTGGATTTGAAGATTATATTTACAGTCAAAATACGTGTTTTATAGAGTGGCCAGAAATTGTGCTAAACAAAATAAACCTTAAATATCTAGATATAGAAATCAGGTATTTAGATGAAGATAAAAGAGAAATAATAATAAAAGAAATAGACTAATATGAATTTTTTCAATAGGTTGACTTATTTTTCTTGTGGATTTATAATTGGATTGTTATTTCTAATGTTTTTTTTAAGTGGTAAGAGAACATCATGTAGTTATTTACCAAATTCAAGGGTTAAAAAGGATATAATGAAAAAAAATATCATTTTTAATAAAATAACTTTTAAAATTGATTCCACAGTCATTATGAATTCAATCTTAAACGGAAATGTAAATTTTTCAAAAAGTAATACATCTTTAAAAGAATGTAAGGAATATTACTTTGAAAATGAAGATAAATCAAATAAGGTGTGGATAATAGTTAAAAACTGTGAAAACCAAGCAATTATTTCTAACTACAAAATCACAAAAAAGAATTAATTTTTTCTTCTTTTCAACTCCTTTTTAATAAGTTGAAGTTCTCTGTTTGTCTGAGATGAAATTGAGGAATTTTCGTCTAATCTTCTCATCAAATAAGGCATTACTTCATGAACAGGCCCAAATGGTAAATATTTTGCCACATTATAACCGCTATTTGCTAGTGTAAAACTAATATTATCACTCATTCCATATAGCTGACTAAACCAGATTCTTTGATCATTTGAGTTAATTTTATATTTTCTTAATAACTCTGTTGCCAGTATGTTACTCTTTTCATTGTGTGAACCAACAAATAAGCCAAAGTCATTAATATTTTCAATAATAAAACTTAAGGAATTATTAAATACTTCGTCTGTTTGTTGTTTATTTTCACAAATTGGAGAAATGTAATTGTACTTTTTAGCTCTCTTTCTTTCTTTTTCCATATAAGCACCGCGTACAAGCTTTACACCAATCTTAACACTGTCTTTCAAATCTTTGTGTAATTTGGTTAAATAGTCAAACCTATCTTTTCTATATGCTTGAATAGTATTAAATACTACAGCTTTTTCAGAATTATAAATATTCATCATTTTAGTTACCAATTCATCAATTGCAGTTTGAATCCAGCTCTCTTCAGCATCAACCAAAACCATGATATCTTTTTTTGAAGCTTCCAAACATATTTTATTAAACCTTATTTCAACCTTTGACCATTCTCTTGATTCAGTCTCTGATAATACACTATTTGAGGTAATTTTTTCATAAAGCTCAAATCTACCAACAGCAGATGGTTTGAAGACTATGAATTTTGACAGATTTTTTGATTTACATTCCTCAAGAATTTTCAAACACTTATTAATGGAATTTTCAAAATCATTTTCATTAACAGAGCCTTCAATTGAGTAATCTAATATCGAATAAACATTACTTTTTTTAAGATTATTAATAACCTCAACACAATCTAGAATATCTGTACCGCCGCAGAATTGAGCGTAAACTGTTTTCTTTACTAATGAATCAATCGGAAAATTCATCCATACAAGCGTTTTAAGCAACTTTCTACTAAATTTTGATATATAGCCGAGTGATAATAATTTAAAAAGAAAATAAGCCCTTTTAAGGTCGAAGTTAGACTTATAATTAAATGATATTTTGGTATTATTGAACTCCAAATTATTTTTTTTCAAAGATAATTTACAAGAATTATATCTATATTAAATTTATTAGTTTATTTTGAAAAATTATATTCTACATGATGAAAGAAATAATTCGTGATAATTTTTCCATTTTATTTGGAAGTGATGGGTACTTAAAATTAGTCAATTTTGTTCAGGAGAATAACTTTAAAAAAATTTTAATCCTAACGGATGAAAATACAAAAGTTCACTGTTTGGATTTATTTTTGTCTAATATTAAAAAAACTGACAAAAAAATCGCAGAGATGATTTCATCAAACTCTTATTATTTTTCAGTTGAACCAGGTGAAAATGCCAAAAATCTTAAGACATCAAATCATATATGGGAATTTCTTACTGATAATGGATTTAAAAGGAATGACTTGATAATTAATCTTGGAGGTGGGATAGTTAGTGATTTAGGTGGATTTGTAGCTTCTACATACATGAGGGGTATACAATTTGTTAATATACCTACTACTCTATTGGGAATGGTTGATGCTAGTATTGGTGGAAAAACTGGAATAGATTTAAATGGGATAAAAAATATAATCGGAACATTTCAATTTGCTAAACTAGTATTAATTGATGTCGAGTTTTTAAATTCCCTTTCTAGAAAACAGATGGCAGCAGGATATGCAGAAATGATTAAGCATAGTTTAATCGATAAGAATCATGAATGGGAAAAAATATCAAAAATCAACTCTTTAGAAGATATTAGCCCTGAGATGATTTATAAATCAATAAACATAAAAGTTAATATAATCGAGAGTGATCCCATGGAATCAAATATAAGAAAACATCTAAATTTTGGCCATACATTAGGACACGCAATTGAAACTTATCTTCTTGGTTCTGAGCGAGAAATTCTTCACGGGGAGGCAATAGCTATAGGCTTAGTTTTAGAAACTTATATTTCATATTTAAAAATAAATTTTGATCTAAAAATTACTAAAGAGATTAAAAATCATATAAATCAACATTATGAAATTATTGAGTTTAGTGAAGAAAGTATTAAAAAAATCATTGATCTACTTAAATACGATAAAAAGAATAACAATGACGAACCAATGTTTGTTTTACTGAATAATGTGGGAGAAATGAAAATTAATCAACAAGTAGAAATTGAACTAATTAAAGAAGCTTTTAAGTTTTATCAAAACTAGCTCATATCTTTAAAGATTGAGTGCATCAATCTCTTTTTATCATTTATACTTTCCTCAAGGGAAATCATTGATTCCGTTCTGTAAACACCCTCGATTTCATCAAGTCTAAAAATTATATTTTTTGCGCTTGTCGTACCTTTTGCTCTAATCTTACAAAAAATATTAAATTTTCCAGTAGTTATATGGGCAACCGTTACATTTGGAATTTCATTAATTCTTTGAATAATGAACTTAATTTTTGACGTATCTTTTATATATAGACCTACATAAGCTATGAAGGTGTAACCTAGTTTGTCATAATCTAGAATCAATGAAGATCCTTTAATTAAACCATAATCTTCCATCTTTTTTACCCTAACATGCACGGTACCAGCAGAAATCAAAAGTTTCTTTGCAATATCAGTAAAAGGGGTCCTAGTATTCTCAATTAACATATCGAGAATCTGATGATCTATATCATCTAATTTGATTTTTGACATAACTAATAAATATTTAAAAAGGGTTACAAATATAATACCATCTTTGATATTTTAATAAAAAAAGTGTCAAAATTTTACATATATATTATCAAAACAGGTAATTAATTAAAGAATAATTAAAAATTAGAAAAAGCAATTCATATTAAATTATATAAATCATTGAAAATCAATATACTATATAACTTTACTTAAAGTCATTATATAATTTAATTTTCACTTTTTTGTTATTTATATATTATTATTTTGTTTACATTTGTAAACATGTCGATTACTAATCGTATACAGGAATTAATAGAAGAAAAGAATCTGTCGAAATCAGCATTTGCAAAAGAAATTGGTATTCAGAGATCGAGCTTGGCACACTTTTTTAGTGGTAGAAATAAACCAAGCTTGGAGTTTTTTCTAAAAATCAAGAATAAATACCCAGAAATTGATTTAAATTGGATAATTTCAGGTAAAAGAAACAAGCACAAAGCAAGAAAGAAACAAAATAATAAACAAATAGATTCGGTATTAATACTCTATAAAGATGGCACTTACAAAAAAAACTAACCCCCTACTTCTAATTATTTTTTTCATAAGCTTTATAAACTGTGAAAAAATTGAACGCAATTGTAAAGATTTTCACTCTGGAGACTTTTATACAGAAACCTCAGTGAACGGAATCACTTATAAATCAACCTTTTCAAGAAATAGCTCAAATATTCAAATTGAAGAGTTTGAAGGTAAAATAGACTTAAGTTATGTTAGGTGGGTAAATGATTGCGAAATGATTTTATCCCCAATTAAGCCAAAAAAAATGAGTGAAAAGAAGAATATCTTTATAAAGATTTTAACAACTAATGATTCCTCTTATACCTACGAATATTCGTATTTAGGTGAAAGTAATAAATTAAAAGCTAAAGCAATCAGAATAAGGTAGTTTGAGCTGAATCTGAATCGTTTTCATCTTCTTTAACTTCATTTAATGTCGGATCATTTTCATCTTTTGATTCACCATCTTCAGGTCTATATTCTAAAGACTCTAAAGTATTTACCTGCTTAATTTTATGAGGAGTTAATTGATTGCCTTGCGCTTTTATTCCTTTTACAGAAATAAATTCTTCAAAAATAATTCTTTGATTGGGTCTTTGGTCTTTATTTCTCAATTTTATAAATACGAGCTCAAAAACAGGCTTCCAATCAGTTGAAATAAGCTCTAAAAAAGATCCTTTATTTTCAGAAATAAAAACTTCTTCTTTGTTTTTGTTTTCAGCTAAAAATCTTTTTGCAAAATACTTTTCTTTTTTTCCGTCGAAATATATTGCAGAAATTGGTTTTTTTGGAATCCATTTTTCCAAAACAATCATATCGTCATTAAAATGAGTTGAAAGCTCTGGCAGAATAATCTTCAAGGATCCATTCTGAGAAACCACCAAAATTTTATCATCTCCCCTAAATTCTCCTAAAAGCTCACCCCTACCATCTACATTTAACTTCTGAACTGTTTCATCAAACCATATTTTTCTTGGCTTAAGTGTTGAGACACCCTTTTCTTTTAATTCTACGTTTTTAATTGTGTTTTTTGTTAAAATATTTCCTCTAGTTCCTCTTCCCTTTATCATGAAATCACTAAAGTCTACATCCCACTTTAATTTTTTAATCTTAGCATTTTGTCTTAAGTTAATTGTAATTTTTTCAGCTTCTCCGTTAGGATTAGCGGAAAAGTATTTAACCAAACTAGGTTTTTTTGATGAAGATAAAGCATATAACTTATCCCTTGTAACACCTGAAACAGCGAATCTTTTTATATAATTAAAACCCTTATCACCATCCCTATAAACCATATTATAAATGGTTCTTACATCTTTTTTCTTGAAAACTGCTACATGAATTATATTTTTTCCAATAAAAGTTTTACTCGCAACCTTAGTAACCATCATATTACAATTATCAGTAAAGACAATAACATCATCAATATCACTACAATCACAGACATATTCATTTCTTCTTAATGATGTTCCAATAAAACCTTCTTCTCTGTTGACATAAAGCTTTGTGTTTCGCATCACAACCTTTTTAACATCAACATCATCAAATACTTTAATTTCAGTTCGTCTATTTTTATCTGAGGAATAGTCTTTCTTAAGCCTTGTAAAATACGTGATTGCAAATTCTATTAAATTACCTAGATTAGCCTTCACTTCTGAAATCTGATCCTCTAAATTTTCTATTTTTTCTTTGGCTTTATCTATATCAAATTTTGATATCCTTTTAATTTTGATCTCAGTTAGCCTTGCAATATCATCATTTGTAACTTCCCTTTTAAGAATCTTTGTAAAAGGGGTTATTCCGTCCCTTATTGCCTTAAGGACACCCTCCCATGTTTCTTCTTTTTCAATATTTCTATAAATCTTATTTTCTATAAAAATTCTCTCTAAAGAAAAATTATGCCACTGATCTTCCAACTCCATCAAACGGATCTCAAGCTCCTTTTTAAGAATGTTAACCGTGTTGTCCGTTGATTTTATTAGAATTTCTGAGACTCCTAAAAAACATGGCTTATTGTTTTCAATTATACAGGAAAGCGGTGAAATAGAAACTTCACAATTTGTGAAAGCATATAAAGCATCAATTGTTTTATCAGGAGATATACCAGAAGGAAGGTGAATTAATATTTCAACCTTGGAAGATGTATTATCATCAATTTTTTTAATTTTAATTTTTCCCTTATCGTTTGCCTTAATTATTGAATCAATTAACGTGGTAGTTGTAGTACTGTAGGGTAATTCTGAGATTAATAAGGTAGATTTATCCACAATATTAATTTTAGCTCTAACTCTTACCTTCCCACCTCTTTTTCCATCATTATAATTTGTAAAGTCAGCGATTCCTCCAGTGATAAAATCAGGATACAATGTGAATCTTTTATTTTTTAAATATTTTATAGAAGCATCGATTAATTCATTAAAGTTATGGGATAAGATTTTAGTTGATAATCCTACTGCAATACCTTCAGCCCCTTGAGCAAGTAATAATGGAAATTTTACAGGTAAATTTATAGGTTCTTTTCTTCTACCGTCATAAGAGGATTGCCAGTTTGTAACTTTTGGATTAAAAATTACATCTAATGCAAATTTTGACAATCTAGCTTCAATATATCTTGATGCTGCTGCTCTATCACCGGTTAAAATATTACCCCAATTTCCCTGTGTATCAATAAGTAAGTCTTTTTGACCAATCTGAACCATTGCATCAGCAATACTTGCATCGCCATGAGGATGGTATTGCATGGTATGTCCTACAATGTTTGCAACCTTATTATATCTACCATCATCTAAATCTTTCATTGATTGCATAATCCTACGCTGAACTGGCTTAAAACCATCTTCTACAGACGGTACTGCTCTTTCAAGGATTACATATGAGGCGTAATCAAGAAACCAATCTTTGTACATCCCTGTAACACGAGTAATTGATTCCCCTTGATTTAAATCTTCATTTTTATCTAAATCTTCCTGCATTTAATCAATAATATCTAATTCAACTTTTAAGTTATCAATAATAAAGGATTGCCTATCTGGAGTGTTTTTACCCATGTAAAAACTTAGAAGTTCCTCTATACTCTTATCCTCATCTAACATTACAGGATCTAATCTTATATTATCACCAATAAAATGTCCAAACTCATCAGGAGAAATTTCACCTAAACCTTTAAATCTTGTTATTTCAGGTTTTGGTTGAAGTTTTTCAATAGCATTTATTCTTTCCAGCTCTGAATAACAATAAATAGTTTCTTTTTTATTTCTTACTCTAAATAGAGGAGTTTGTAATATATATAAATGTCCACTTCTTATTAATTCAGGAAAAAATTGTAGGAAAAATGTGATTAATAATAATCTGATATGCATACCATCTACGTCAGCATCAGTCGCGATAACAATGTTGTTATATCTCAAATCTTCAATAGAATCTTCAATATTTAGTGCTGCTTGAAGTAAATTAAATTCTTCATTTTCATAAACTATTTTTTTTGACATTCCAAAAGAGTTTAAGGGTTTACCTCTCAAACTAAAAACAGCCTGTGTATTCACGTCTCTTGATTTTGTAATACTTCCAGAGGCTGAATCACCCTCAGTAATAAACAAAGTCGTTTCAAGCCTCTTTTCATTTTTTAAATCCCCTAAGTGAACTCTACAATCTCTAAGTTTTTTATTATGTAAACTAGCTTTTTTTGCTCTTTCCCTAGCTAGTTTTCTAATACCAGAAAGCTCTTTCCTCTCCTTTTCAGCCTGTAATATTTTTTTGTTTAAAGCCTCTGCTATATTTGAATTTTTGTGAAGATAATTATCAAGTTTATTTTTTAAGAAATCATTTATATAAACCCTAACAGATGGTAGATCTCCACCCATTTCAGTGGAACCAAGTTTTGTTTTTGTTTGGCTTTCAAAAACAGGCTCCATTACTTTTATGGAAACGGCTGCAAGAATTGATTTTCTTATATCAGAAGCATCATAATTTTTACCAAAAAAATCTCTAATTGTTTTAACAAATGCTTCTCTAAAAGAGCTTAAATGTGTGCCTCCTTGAGTTGTATTCTGACCATTTACAAAAGAATGATAGTCCTCACTGTACTGAGTTTTACTATGAGTTATAGCTAACTCTATATCATCCCCTTTTAAGTGGATGATTGGATATGAGATTTGTGTGTCTTTAATCCTCTCTTCAAGTAGATCTTTTAATCCGTTAGTACTATGGAATTTTTCATTATTAAAAACTATTGTTAAGCCAGGATTTAGGTACACATAGTTTTTTAGCATTCTTGCTATGTATTCATTTCTAAATTTAAAATTCTTAAAAATTGATTCATCTGGGATAAAAGTAACCTTGGTTCCTCTTCTTCTGGCACTATCCTCTGGTTTGTTTTCAATGTCTAAAACACCCCTTTTGAATTCAGCAAATACTGATTTACCGTCTCTATTAGATTCAACTTTAAAATAATCAGACAGAGCATTTACTGCTTTTGTACCTACTCCATTTAATCCAACTGCCTTTTTAAATGCTCTAGTGTCATATTTTCCTCCAGTATTCATTTTAGAAACAACATCAATCACTTTTCCCAAAGGAATACCTCTACCATAATCTCTTACCGTCACTTTTGTTCCTTGAACCGAGACCTCGATAGTTTTACCAGCACCCATCACATACTCGTCTATTGAATTATCAAGAACCTCCTTTAAAAGAATATAAATACCATCATCAGGGGAAGAACCATCGCCTAATTTACCAATATACATTCCAGGACGCATTCTAATATGCTCTTTCCAATCTAACGATCGTATATTTTCTTCGGTATATTGATTGATTTTTGACATACTTAATAAGTATGCTAATATAATGTATCAGTAAAAAAAAATTAATGGAGATCTAACAAAGTAATTAACAAAATATCAAGAGATACAATCAGGTATTCTAAACATTAAATAAAAAGTGAATAACGTCACCATTATTAACCACATAAGCTTTACCCTCTACCCTCATTTTTCCTGCTTCTTTAACCTTTGCCTCTGTCTGATATTTAACATAGTCTTCAAAGGCAATAACCTCAGCTTTTATAAAACCCTTTTCAAAATCAGTATGTATTACACCAGCCGCTTGAGGTGCTGTAGCCATTTTAGGAATTGTCCATGCACGAACTTCTTTGGGGCCTGCTGTGAAATAAGTATGCAGATTAAGTAGATCATATGTTGCGCTAATTAATTTTGATGAACCAGGTTCATCAAGTCCTAAATCGTCTAAAAACATTCTTCTTTCTTCATAATCTTCCAATTCATTAATTTCTGATTCAATTCCAGCGGCTAGAACAATTAAATTTGCACCCTCATCTGAAATTAATGATTTTACGGATTCAACATAGCTATTTGTTGAAGTTACACTTCTTTCATCAACATTACACACATAAAGAACTGGTTTAGATGTAATTAGTTGTAATGGTTTCAAATACTTATTAATATCATCCTCATCCAAATCAATAGATCTTATATTATTGGATGATTCAATAAATGATATTGCTTGATTGAGAACTTCTTTTTCTCTGGCAGCTTCTTTATCACCTGATTTTACGGTTCTGCTTACCTTTTCAAGTCTATTATTTAGACTTTCTAAATCCTTTAGCTGTAGCTCAATATCAATAATCTCTTTATCACGGATAGGATCAACAGAACCATCAACATGAGTAATATTATCATTATCAAAACATCTAAGAACGTGAATAATGGCATCGGTTTCTCTGATATTTGCTAAAAATTTATTTCCTAACCCCTCACCTTTACTTGCTCCTTTTACTAATCCAGCAATATCAACAATCTCAACGGTTGCAGGTATTAATTTTTCAGGGTTAACTATTTCTTGAAGGGTTATTAATCTTTTATCTGGAACATTAATTATACTGTGATTGGGTTCAATAGTACAAAAAGGAAAATTTGCACTTTGAGCTTTAGTATTTGATAAACAATTAAATAAAGTAGATTTTCCAACATTTGGTAGACCAACAATCCCAGCTTTCATATTAACTATGCATAAGTTTTTGTTTTTCTAATAAATGAGAGGTGGATTCAATATGATTCAAATCAGGAACACAACAATCAACTGGACATACAGCAGCACACTGTGGTTCTTCATGAAAACCTTTACATTCGGTGCATTTATCAGGAACAATGTAATAAACCTCATCATTTACAGCCCTTTGAGGTAATTCTGCATTAACAATTTTACCGTCAACAAGGTTAACCTCACCTGAAAGATTTGTGCCGTCAGAATACTTCCAATTAACCGCAGCTTCGTAAATAGCTGTGTTTGGACATTCTGGCTCACACGCCCCACAATTAATACATTCATCAGTGATGATTATCGCCATAAAATTTTATAATATTAATTAAATTTGTTGCAAAATTAACGCCAATCTTATTAAAAACAAAAGTATAAATAAGGAAAAAGAAAGAAGAATCAATTACTTATCAAGTATCGGTAAAGTAATTGAGTCCTATTTGTCTAATAAAAAAGATTCAATTAGTGTTGAGCTTAATAAGGCAGTTCAAGAGGCTGAAAAACATAATAGCTGGTTTTCTAACAGTAACATATTAAACGCATTAAGTTATTGGAAAAATAAACTAAACAAAAATGTTCTTGATGCATGGATCAATCAATATAATTTTATTAATCAAAATTCAAAAGTTGCGATTATTATGGCTGGAAATTTCCCTATGGCTGGTTTTCATGACCTAATTTCAGTCATTATTTCAGGCAATAAGGCCATTATAAAGCCGTCTAGTGACGACAAAATATTGATTGAATTTTTTGTCAGCTATCTACATAAAGAATTTCCTGAAACCAATAAATTGGTAAAAATAGTATATGATAAACTCACTGATTTTGACAAAGTAATAGCCACAGGCTCCAACAATACTTTTAAATATTTTGAGTACTATTTCAGAGAAAAAAAATCATTATTAAGGAAAAACAGAACCTCACTTGCAGTTTTATCCGGAAATGAAACTAATGATGAACTAAGACTTCTCTCAGATGACGTATTTATGTATTTTGGATTAGGTTGCAGAAACATTTCAAAAATATTTATACCCACAAACTATGATTTAACTAAGCTAAATTCAAGCTTTAATAATTATAAACACATTATAAATCATCATAAATATTCAAATAACTATAATTATCAAAAAACTATAAAATTGATGAATAATGAAGAGTTTATTGATGGTGGACATTTTATCTTAAGCGAATCGGAAAATTACGCTCCTCCTATTTCAATAATATACTATGAGTACTATACAGATATACAGGAGGTAAACAAAAAGATAATGTCTAAAAATAATGATATTCAATGTGTAGTTTCAAATCTAAAAATAAAAAATTCAATAAGCTTTGGTGATGCTCAAAAACCAAAATTAAATCAATATGCAGATAAAATTGATACATTAAAATTTCTGTTAACAAGTAGTTAAAAACATTTACATTTTAATAACATATTTGGTTTACTAAATATCGAAATTTGCTCTTTTAATTAAAACCATGAAAATTCATAACTTTTGTGCTGGACCGTCTATTTTACCATCTGAAGTGTTTGATGAGGCTTCAAATGCGGTTAAAGATTTAAATGGTTCAGGATTATCTCTATTAGAAATTTCCCATCGTAGTCATGCATTTGTAGAAATTATGGATGAGGCAAGAGATTTATCATTAGAATTACTCGGCCTCAGCGGAAATGATTACACTTCAATATTTCTTCAAGGTGGAGCCAGTTCTCAATTTTTAATGACAGCCTACAATTTTCTCAAAAATGAAGCGGCTTTTTTAGACACTGGTACCTGGAGTAAAAAAGCAGTTATAGAAGCCAAGCTTTTTGGAAATGTAGATGTTTTGGCTAGTTCTGAAAATGATAATTACAATCACATACCAAATTTTGAAATAGCTAAAAATTACGATTATTTTCACTGCACGTCTAATAATACAATTTTTGGTACTCAAATAAATTCTTTTCCAAATACAGACACTCCAATGTTTTGTGATATGAGTAGTGATATTTTTTCACGTGCTCTTGATTTTTCAAAATTTGATTTAATCTATGCTGGGGCTCAAAAAAACCTTGGACCTGCTGGAGCAACACTTGTTGTAATTAAGAACGATTTACTTGATAAAATTAAGGATAATGTACCTTCAATGATGAATTACAAAGTCCACGCTGATAAAAGTAGTATGTTTAATACCCCACCTGTATTTTCTGTTTATGTATCAATGCTAAATATGAGATGGTTAAAAAAAATGGGGGGAGTTTCTGAAATAGAAAAACTTAACAGAAAAAAAGCTCAGCTGTTATACTCTGAAATTGATTTGAATCCTCTTTTCCATGGACATGCAAGAGAAGTTGATAGATCAATTATGAATGCAACCTTTAATTTAAGTGATGATAATTTTAAGGACAGTTTTGAAACAATGCTAGCTGATGCTAAAATTACAGCCCTTTCTGGTCACAGAAGTGTTGGTGGCTATCGGGCATCAATGTATAATGCAATGAGTATTGATAGTGTTAAAGTACTTGTGGAGGTTATGAGTGAATTAGAATCAAAAATTTAAAATATGAATGTTTTAGCAAATGATGGTATTAGTAAAGAAGGTGTTGACAGGTTAAATTCTGCTGGATTTAAAACCATTGTTGAATCAATAGATCAATCTGAAATAATTGACTTCATCAACAATAACAACATAGAAGTATTACTTGTTAGAAGTGCTACAAAAGTTAGAAAAGATTTGATCGATAGTTGTGAAAACTTAAAGATTATAGGAAGAGGTGGTGTTGGTATGGATAATATAGACGTTTCGTATGCCAAGAAAAAAGGAATCCATGTAATTAATACTCCTGCAGCTTCATCAATTTCAGTTGCAGAATTGGTATTTTCACACCTATTTTCATGCGTAAGATCGCTACATATTTCTAACAGAGAGATGCCACTTGATGGCGATAAAGACTTTAAAAAACTTAAAAAAAATTATTCTGGAGGTTCTGAATTAAAGGGAAAAACCCTTGGTGTAGTAGGATTTGGAAGAATTGGTCAAGAAGTTGCTAAGATAGGTCTTGGAATTGGAATGAATATCATTTTTTATGATTTGCACAACAAAGAGGCTAATATCAAAATAGATTTTTTCGATGGTAGTTCTAAAGAGTTTGTTTTAAGAAGCTCTTTATTTGAAGAATTATTAAATAAATCTGATTTTATTTCATTACACGTTCCTGCTCAAAAAGACCATATAATCGGAGAAAAAGAATTTTCTAAAATGAAAGACGGCTCAGGAATAATTAACGCTGCTCGTGGTGGAGTAATTGACGAAGAATCCCTGATTAAACACATAGAAAATAAAAAAATAGCATTTGCAGCACTAGATACTTTCGAAAATGAGCCTACACCAAGTATTAAAATTTTAATGAACCAAAATATATCGCTAACTCCTCATATTGGTGCAGCTACAAATGAAGCGCAAAAGAGAATTGGCATTGAACTTGCAGACCAGATTATTAATATTTATAAATTGTAAAATGATAGAAAAATTAAAAGTTAGATGGGGTATAAACTCAAATTTTCAAATCTTAAAAATATTTGTTGTTTTTGGCATAACTGGTTCAACTGCTGCTTGGGTAACACATCCGATATGTGATGCATTTGGAATTACAACCGAAAATTTAAATGTATTTCTATACTGGACATTAAGAATAATATTAATTACTGTGGTTTATAAATTTATTCTTGTCTTTGTTGCATTTATTTTTGGAGAATTTACTTTTTTCTGGAATTTCATAAAAAAATTTCTTGCCAGAATGGGTGTTAGGTTTTAATCTCTTGTAAGTTTATTTTTAAAATTCTTCTCAAATTTTTCCACTTTAGGCGTAATAACTAAATCGCAGTATGGTTGTGTTTTATTTAGTTCATAATAGTTTTCGTGATAACTCTCTGCTTCATAAAATTTATCAAACTCTACAATTTCTGTTACTATTTTATTATCATAAATTTTATTATTAAGGAAGTCAATATAATTTGTCACGAGCTCCCTCTCTTTTGAATTTGAGTAAAAAACTATAGATCTGTAATGTGTTCCGATATCATTGCCTTGTCTGTTTAATGTTGTTGGATCATGTGTTTTAAAAAACACTTCCAAAAGAAGCTGGAAATCAATTTGACTAGAATCATAGACAACTTCGACTGTTTCAGCATGACCTGTTCTCCCCGTGCAAACCTCTTTATAAGATGGATTTTTTATATTTCCACCACTAAATCCTGGTTTAACTCCTAACACACCATTTAAACGCTTATATATAGCTTCAGTACACCAAAAGCAACCACCAGAAAAATATGCCCTTTCAATAACACTCATAAATTAAATTAATATACTATTTTTGATTAATGATTGAAGCCGAAAATATACATAAATTCTACGAAAATAACCACATTCTAAAAGGAATAAACCTTCGTGTAGATAAAGGAGAAATTATAAGTTTAGTTGGAGCTTCAGGAGCAGGAAAAACAACTCTCTTACAAATCCTTGGCACAATTGATAAATATGATAAAAAAGAAGGTTCTAAATTACTTTTAAAAAATCAAGATATTTCTGATTTTACTGAAAATCAATTAGCAAATTTTAGAAATCATGAGTTAGGTTTTATTTTTCAATTTCACCAATTACTTCCTGAATTTAATGTGATCGAAAATATTTGCATACCTGCTTTTATAAAAAAGACACCAAAAAATATTGCTGAATCAAAAGCTAACCAGCTCATGAATTATCTTGGAATAAGTGATAGATCCAAAAATAAACCAAATGAATTATCAGGAGGTGAAAAACAAAGGGTTGCAGTGGCTAGAGCACTAATTAACGAACCAAGTATAATACTTGCTGATGAGCCATCTGGAAACTTAGATAGTAATGCTTCAAATAATCTTCACGAATTATTTTTAAGTTTAAGAAAAGATTTTAACTATACATTTATTATAGCGACACATAATAAATTACTTGCAAAAAAATCAGACAGGGTTTTAGAGATTAAAGACGGAAAAATCAAATAGACCTTAAGTGCACATAAAAGATTATTTAAATTTAAAGGTTGAGCAATACAATAATCCTAGCTTTATTGAAGATGATCCTATAAAAATCCCCCATCTTTTCAAAAAGAAAGAAGATATTGAGATTTCAGGTTTTTTGACATCGTCTATCGCATGGGGAAACAGAAAGTCCATAATATCAAATTCAAAAAAAATGATGCAATTATTGGATAACGACCCATATAATTTTGTTATTAATCATTCAGAGAAAGATTTAAATAATTTACTGAATTTTGTTCACAGAACATTCAATGGTTTCGATTTTACACAATTTATTACAAGTCTTAAACATATTTATAAAAATTATGGGGGAATGGAGAATATTTTTTCCAAAAACATAAAGGATGAAAGGTTACATAACTCTATTCATATGTTTAAAAAAATTTTTTTTGAAATTGATCATACTGAAAGAACAAAAAAACACGTCTCTGATCCAATGAAGGGCTCAGCATCAAAAAGGATAAATATGTTCTTGAGATGGATGATAAGAAAAGATAATAAAGGGGTAGATTTTGGAATTTGGGATTCAATTGATCCAAAATATTTATCATGTCCACTTGATGTACATTCGGGAAATGTTGCCAGAAAACTTGGATTAATAAAAAGAAATCAGAATGACCACAAAGCTGTTGTTGAATTGGATAAAGTTCTAAGATCTTTTGATAAAAAAGATCCAGTAAAATATGATTTTGCTCTTTTTGGGATTGGGGTCTTTGAAAAAAATGATTTTTAATTTTTAAATTAGTTATAATTAATACCACAAAATGAAAAAATATATATTAATCACGCTTCTTAATACAGGTTTATTCTTCTCTCAGGAGATATCAATCCCTATTGATACTATCGTCAAGACTACACATGAAACTTTGATTAAAGGGGAAAAAATAAAATATACAGCTGAGACTGGAACTCAACCCGTTTGGAATAATGACGGTAAACCAATCGCTAGCTTATTTTATACTTATTACAAAAGAGAATTAGTAAAAGATTCAAAAACTAAAAGTACTCACAGACCGATAATAATTTCATTTAACGGAGGTCCTGGATCAGGATCCTTATGGATGCATATTGGATACACTGGACCAAGGGTTCTAAAAATTGATGACGAGGGGTATCCTACACAACCGTACGGTATGAAAAGCAATCCTTATTCAATTTTAGACACTGCTGATATAGTTTTTGTTTGCCCTGTTAATACTGGATATTCAAGAATGATTGCCGATGATGATGGAAATTATCCAAAAAGAGAAACTTTTTTTGGAATAAACGCTGATATAAAATATTTAGCCAGCTGGATTAACACTTTTATCACCAGAAAAAACAGATGGGAATCTCCTAAATACATTATTGGTGAGAGTTATGGAGGCACAAGGGTTATGGGACTTTCCTACGAGCTCCAAAATAGACATTGGATGTATTTAAATGGTGTTATAATGGTTTCTCCTGCAGATTATAAATTATTTGAAGAGGGTGATGCAGTAAACTCATCTTTGCATCTACCCTATTATACTGCAACTGCATGGTATCACAAAGCTTTAAACGAAAAGCTACAATCAAAAGATTTATATGAAATTTTACCTGAGGTTGAGGATTTTACCATAAATGAACTAATACCAGCTATAGCTAAAGGAGGATTTATTTCAGACAGTGAAAAAAATAAAATAGCTGACAAATATTCATTCTACTCTGGATTAAGTAAAGATTTTGTGATGAATAATAACCTTGATATTCCTAATAATTATTTTTGGAAAGAGTTACTTAGAGATAAAAATGGGTTAACTGTAGGTCGCTTAGATTCAAGATATAGAGGAATTGATAAAAGAGTAGCTGGATCAAGTCCTGACACCAACATTGAGTTAAATTCATGGAATCATTCATTTACTCCAGCAATAAACTACTACGTTAAAAATGAATTAAAATTTGAAACTGATATAAAATATAATGTTTTTGGACCTGTGCATCCTTGGGATAGAGAAAATGATAATACAAGAGAAAATTTAAGAAAGGCTATGGCTCAAAACCCATTTCTTAAAGTTTTTATTCAGTCTGGATATTATGATGGCGCTACTAATTATTTTCAAGCAAAATATACCATGTGGCAAGTTGACCCTAGTGGTAAAATGAAAGACAGGTTTTATTTTGAAGGCTATAGAAGTGGTCATATGATGTATTTAAGGTCAGAAGATCTAAAAAAATCCAATGATGATTTAAGAGATTTTATAAAAAACTCTTCCACTAAAGGAATGCCTGCGAAATATTAAAAACATATACCTTTATTTTATTATTTTTGTTCAAATTTTATAAATGAATTCACTAATAAAGTCAGCTATAATACTTGATAAGAAAAGTGAATTTCATAACAAAAAGGTTGATATATTAGTCCAAAACGGAATAATATCTGATATTTCTGAAAATATCAAAAATCCTAAAAATCTTAAGGAAATTAACTTACCAAACCTTCATATTTCTCCAGGGTGGTTTGATTATAGTGTTTGCACTGGCGAGCCAGGTTATGAAGAAAGAGGTAATATTTCAAATACACTATATGTTGCTTCAAGATCCGGCTTTACCTCAATAGGTTTACAACCTAATACATTTCCAGTAACAGAGAAAAACACTGAGATAGAATTTCTAAAATCAGCTTCAAAAAACTCATCCGTAAGCATACACCCTATTGGAGCATTAACCAAAAAATCAGAACTTTTTGAATTAGCAGAACTTTTTGAAATGAAAAACTCAGGTGCTATAGGTTTTGGTGATTATAAACAACCGATTGGAAACCCAAATTTATTGAAATTAGCTCTTTTGTATACTAGAGATATTAATACACCCATATTTTCTTTTCCGCTAAATGATGAGATATCTAATAATGGAGTTATGAATGAAAGTAAGAGCAGTACAATGCTTGGCCTAAAAGGTATTCCAAATATAGCAGAAGAAATTCAGATAATGCGTGATATAAAAATTCTTGAATATACAGGTGGAAATTTACATATACCTTATATTTCAACATCAAACTCAGTAAAACTTATCAGGGAAGCTAAGAAGAAAGGTTTAAATATTTCGTGTAGCACTTGTATTCACAACTTATTTTTTGACGATAGCTCTCTTAACAACTTTGACACTAAATATAAAGTATTACCTCCGCTAAGAACTCAAAATGATATAGATGAATTAATAGCGGCGGTTAAAGATGGTACTATTGACATTGTTACAAGCGATCACAATCCTTTGAATATAGAATTAAAGAATTTAGAATTTGATAATGCTGATTTTGGAACAATCGGATTAGAGTCCTTCTTTGGTGCTCTCAACAAAATTTTTCCTTTAAAAACTGTTGTAAACATATTAACTAGAGGAAAAAAAATTTTTAATATTGAAAACACAAGTATTAAAATTGGAGCACAAGCTGACTTAACCTTATTTAACCCCCTAACAAATTATGTTTTTGATGAAAAGGATATTTTATCAATTTCAAAAAATTCAATATTTAAAAATACTTCATTGAAAGGAATAGTATACGGGATAATCTCAAATGGAAAAATTTCATTAAATGAATAGTTTTTCCTTAGAATATGATATAAAAAAGCCTTCATCCTACAATCAGAATACCAAGGTTATATTAATGTTTCATGGGTATGGGAGTAATAAATCTGATTTATTTTCATTTTCTAATTTTATGGATTCAGACTATTTAATAATCTCAATTCAAGCACCTATAAAATTAGATTATAATTCATATTGTTGGTGGTCATTACAGTATGACGATAATATGAGATTAACGATGAATGCTGAAGAGGCCCTAAAAACAGTAAATCAATTAGACGAATTTATTTCTACAGACTTGTGTGAAAAATATAATTTTATTTCCGATCAAATTTATCTAGTAGGTTTTAGTCAAGGTTGCATGATTTCATATACCCTGTCAATTAATTATCCTAAAAAATACAAAAAAGTAATCGGCTTAAGTGGTAAAATCCCATATGAAATACTAAAATATGATGAAAAGGAAGATTACACAGATCACAACTTTTTTTGTTCCCATGGTATTTACGATCAGGTTATCCCAATTGAAATTGGAAGAGAATCTGATAAATGGTTGTCAAAAAATAAAATCAGTCACAAATACCTAGAGTTTGATTCTGCTCACGGAATAAATGCAGAGAATTTTGAACAAATGACTCATTGGTTAAATAAAAATTAATCACATTCAACCTGAAGGCCATCATAAGCTAAAAACACATTCTCAGGCAATCCCTTTTGCACATCCTGATGAAATCCTAACTTATGACTAATATGAGTTAAATATGCTCTTTTTGGTTTTATTTTAGAAATTATTTCTAAAGCATCATTTAAATTTAGATGTGAATAATGTTCTTCAATCCTTAAGGCATTAATAACCAATACATCTAAATCTCTTAATTTATAAAATTCTTGCTGTGGAATGGTTTTAACGTCGGTAAAATAAGCAAGATTATTAAATCTAAACCCATGAATAGGAAGATTTCCATGATTTGCATTTAAAACTATAATTTCATGCCTATTAAATATAAAATTGTCTTCAATAATGTTTGTTATTACATTAGGTGTTCCTGGTATATTACCATCTTTTTTAAAGACATATTCAAATCTTTTGTTTAACGCACTTACTACTCTATCACTCGCATATATAGGAATGCTACCCTGTTTAAAATAAAAAGGTCTTATATCATCGAGCCCTGAAACATGATCATTATGTTCATGGGTAAAAAAAATTGCATCTACTCTATTACATTTGGAATTTAGCATTTGAGCTCTGAAGTCAGGACCACAATCAATTATTATATTTTTATTATCCCATTGAATAAGTGCAGATGTCCTTAATCTTGTATCTTTTTTATCATCACTATGACAAACTGGGTGATTACTTCCAATAACTGGAATGCCTTGTGATGTACCTGTTCCTAAAAAAGTAATTTTCATAATCTACTAAATTCAAAAATACACTATTTTTTTTCATCTAATTAGAGTTATTTAATACATTTGTTAATGTAAAAACACACCTTATGAATGAGGTATCTCTAAATGGTGATTCACACATAGAAGCCATTCCTACAATAAAGCAGAAAGCTTTACGAATTAATCTAAACGAGAATATTTACGGAACATTTGCAGAAATTGGTGCAGGACAGGAAACTGTCAGACAATTTTTTAGGGTCGGTGGTGCCTCTGGTACAATTGCCAAAGCAATATCTGCATACGACAAAAGCTTCAGCGATGATATTTATGGGATTGAAGATGACCAAAGATATGTGACTGAGAATCGTTTAAGAAAAATGCTTAAACATGAAACTAATTTAATCGAAAAGAGAATCCAAAGAAAAAACCAACCAAATAAAATGTTCTTTTGTTATGCAAACACAGTCGCTACTGTTGATTTTGCGAAAAAATACAATGGGCATGGATGGGTTGGTATCAGATTTCAAATAAATCCAAAAGAAAAATATAACGAGATAATTCTTCATGTCAGATTTAAAGAAAATACAGCTAGTCAACAGCAAGAAACTCTTGGAGTTCTTGGTACAAACCTAATATATAGTGCATTTTATCATTTTAAAACCCCTAAAAAAATCATAAAATATCTTTATGATCATCTTAACAATGACCAAATAGAAATCGACACCGTTAATTTGGAGGGACCCGTTTTTAAAGAAGTCGACAATAGGATATTAAGCTTAGAATTGGTTAAAAATGGGATGACAGACGCCGTAATGTTTGGACCTGACGGAAATAATTTATTACCTGCTGCCGTTCTTTATAAAAAAAATATTTTAGCTCTTCGTGGAAGATTCAGGCCAGTTACTAAAGTAAACGAAGAAATGTATGAAAATTCATTGGAAATGTTTGTTAACGAGAGACATGTAGATAAAAAAGACACCATAGTTATATTTGAAATAACAATGGTGGATTTAACTACTGATGGGGAAATAGATGAAAAGGACTTTATGGATCGTGCAAGACTCCTAGGATCTTTAGGTGAAACAGTTTTGATTACAAATTTTAAAGAGTATTATAAATTAGTTGAATATTTTTCATTGTATACTAAAAAGAAAATCGGATTAACCATGGGGGTTAACAATCTTGTAAGAATATTCGACCCAAAATACTACACCCATCTCAGTGGAGGAATATTAGAGGCTTTTGGTAAATTATTTTTCAAAAATATGAGAGTCTATCTCTATCCCATGCTAAATGAGAAAGATGAAATTATAAACAGTGATAATTTAAAAGTTCATCCAAGAATGAAAGAACTTTATAAGTTTTTAAAATTTAATGGTAAAGTGGTTGATTTAAATAATTACAACCTGAAATCCCTAAAAATATATTCTCATGAAGTTTTAAACCAAATTAAGGAAAATTCTAAAGGATGGGAAACGCTTCTACCCAAGGCAGTTGCTGCAAAAATCAAAAAATTTAATCTTTTCGGATACAATAAATAATCGTTATCCTAATATTTGGGATGAATGTTCTTTCGTTTTTACTTTTTCAATAATTTGTGAAATCTTTCCATTTTCATCAATAACAAAGGTTTTTCTAATTATGCCCATGTATTCCTTACCGTACATTTTTTTCGTACCCCATACCCCATAGTCATTGATAATTTTTTTATCCTCATCACATAGTAAACTGTAACCAAAATTAAATTTATCACTGAAATTTTTCTGGAGTTTTTCATTATCTGCCGAAACACCAATAATTTCATAACCATCGGATTTAAATCTACTATAATTATCATTTAAATTACAAGCTTCAGCGGTACAGCCTGGAGTATTAGCTTTGGGATAGAAAAAAACAACAATTTTTTTTCCTTTCATATCTGATAAATTAATTAATTCACCATACTGATTCTTACAACTAAAATCTGGAGCAATATCGCCTACTTTTAAAACATTCATAATTATTATATTTGAGTTCAAAAATAATATAATTTGAACAAAGTCAATAAAGTAAATTATATAATTGAGGAATTAGAAAATTTATTCCCCAAGGTTCCCGTTCCTTTAAATCATAAAGACCCCTATACATTACTTATCGCTGTTCTTTTGTCAGCTCAATGTACAGATGAAAGGGTTAATCAGATTACCCCTATTTTATTTAAAAAAGCTGATAACCCATATGATATGATTAAGCTTTCAGTTGAGGAAATCAAAGAAATTATTAAACCCTGTGGACTTTCTCCTATGAAAAGTAAAGGAATCTATGGGTTGAGCAAAATAATAATAGAAAAGCATAACGGCTATGTTCCAAAAACATTTGAACATCTTGAAGAACTACCTGCAGTGGGCCACAAAACAGCTAGTGTAGTTATGTCTCAAGCTTTTGGTATTCCAGCATTTCCGGTAGATACACACATTCACAGATTAATGTATAGATGGGGATTGAGTAATGGGTCAAGTGTAGTTCAAACAGAAAAGGATGCTAAAAGACTTTTTCCAGAGAAAAAATGGAATAAACTTCACTTACAAATAATCTATTATGCAAGAAAGTATTCTCCAGCCAGGGGATGGAATATTGATAATGATATTATCATGAAGAAAATAGGTAGAAAATCTATTCTTAATAAATTAATTTAAGTCAATAATCACTGAACCCAAACTTGTCTTTTGAGCTTTTATTGATTTTGAAAAATTTAAAATAAAATTGATAGTTTTTCTTTTTGGTTCAAGAGCTATCTGCTCTTGAAAAAAGTAGTTTTTTTCCATTCATTATTTTTTTATGAAAACGGGAAAAAATTTAGAATATTATATCAGGTTGTTAAAATTATATTTTTCTTTTTAATAATGTTTCTCAAATTAATCAAGGCATATCTCATTCTTCCCAGTGATGTATTAATGCTAACTCCTGTTTTTTCGGAAATTTCTTTAAAACTAAGATCATTATAATATCTGTAAATCAAGACCTCTTTTTGATCATCAGGTAAAAACTCTATAATTTTCTTAACCTCACCCAATATTTGATCCTTTATCATTTTATTTTCTATATCTATATCTGTATTCTTAAGTACCGAAAAAATATCAAAATCTTGAGAATTTTCAAATTTTGGTATTCTTGAATTTTTTCTGAAATGATCAATAACCAGATTATGTGCTATACGCATTACCCATGAGATAAATTTCCCCTCTTCATTATAATTTCCAAGTTTTAAAGTTCTAATAACTTTAATAAAGGTATCTTGAAAGATATCTTCAGTTAAATCTCTGTCGTACACCTTAGAATAAATAAAACTATATATCCTCTGTTTATGACGGTTGATTAATATTTCTAAGGATTTTTCATCTCCAGAAATATATTTTGATACTAAAGTAGAATCGGCAATTATTGGTTTTTTCATAACATTACTTATTTCTAAAACTGAGTTTTATTAAAATTTTTAGAGTAATGTTATTCTATAGGCGTGATTTTTATAAGTCAAATATACATTTTAATTTAATAATATTCAAAGTATGATAAGTCTAATAATATTTAGCAAAGTTTAGCACTATATTTGTATCTATTCAAAAAAATGAATTCTACTAAAAAAAATACTGAATATTTAAGCTTAAAAGGGGCTAGAATGCACAATCTTAAGGGAATTAATGTAGATATACCTAAAAAGAAATTTGTAGTTATAACAGGTGTTTCTGGAAGCGGAAAATCTTCACTAGCTTTTGATACAATTTACGCAGAAGGTCAAAGAAGGTACGTAGAAAGTCTTTCAAGTTACGCACGACAATTTTTAGAACGAATTGAAAAACCAAAAGTTGATAAAATTTCTGGTCTGAGTCCTGCTATAGCACTTGAGCAAAAAATTTCATCTTCAAATCCTAGATCAACCGTTGGAACCAAAACAGAGATATATGACTACATAAAAATTTTATTTTCCAGATTTGGAAAAACATATTCGCCCATTTCAGGTAAAGAAGTCAAAAAGAATAAAGTTTCTGAAATAATTGACGATATAAAAAAACAATCTGTAGGAGATAAATTAATCATATTAACAAAATTAGAAGATATCAATTCAGGTAACATTGAACAAAAAATTGAATCCCTTATTAATCAGAATTATAACAGAATTTTTTATGAAAATGAAATAATTAAACTAAACGATGTTAAGTTTGATAGAATATCAAAATACAACAATTTATTTCTTGTTATTGATAGAATTGTTCGAGGAGAGTCAGATGAATTTTTAAGCAGAGTTGCTGACTCACTTGAAACAGCTATTTATGAAGGGAAAGGAAAATGCTTGGTTAATAATCTAACCAAGTCTAAGATTAAAAAATACAACACAATCTTAGAGGCTGATGGAATTAAATTCACTAAACCAGATACTAATTTTTTTAGTTTTAATAATCCATATGGGGCGTGTACGAAATGTGAAGGCTATGGAGATATAGTTGGTATTGATGAAAGACTGGTCATTCCAAATACATCATTATCATTATTTGACGATGCGATTTTTCCATGGAGAGGAAAAAAATTAAAGAAATACAAATCCCTTTTCATCAAGAATTCTGTTGAATACAACTTCCCTGTCCACAAACCATATTTTGAACTAACAAGTGACCAAAAGAAATTGCTTTGGGATGGTAACGATAAGCTAATTGGTATTAACAATTTTTTTCAAAAACTAGAAGCTAAGCTGTATAAAATACAAAACAGGGTTTTATTATCAAGATATAGAGGTAAAACGACCTGCAATGAATGTAATGGAAACAGATTAAAGAAAGAAGCTGGTTATGTAAAAATTAATAATAAAAACATATTTGATTTAATTAACATGCCTTTAAATGAATTACAGCTATATTTTGAGTCCGTTAAAATAACTGATAGGATTACAAATGAAATAATTTCAAGAGTCAAGTGTCTAAATGACTTAGGTTTAGGTTACCTAACACTAAATAGAAAATCAAGTTCGCTTTCTGGTGGTGAAAGTCAGAGAATAAATTTAGCTACGTGTATTGGAAGTAATCTTACTGGTTCACTTTACGTTCTTGACGAACCTAGCATTGGGCTACACTCTTACGATACACAGCAGCTAATTAAAATTATAAAAAGATTAAAAAATTTAGGAAATACTGTATTGGTTGTTGAACATGATGATGAAATTATTAAATCTGCTGATCATATAATTGATATTGGACCCAAAGCTGGTACTTTTGGAGGGCAGGTTGTAGCTGAAGGTAGTTTTAAAAAAATTCTCAATTCTGATTCCCTTACTGCAAAATATTTAAATGGAAAAATCAAGATTAATGAATCAAAAGGTATTCGTGATTCAAAATCTAAAATTAAAATTTCTGGATGTAGAGAAAATAACCTAAAAAATTTCAATGTTGAAATACCGTTAAACAAACTTGTGACTATTTCAGGTGTTTCCGGATCAGGAAAAAGTACTTTAATTAATAGAATTCTGTACCCATCCATCTTAAACCATTTGGATGATTACTCTCTAAAACCGGGAGAATTTGACAATCTTTCAGGTGATTTAGGCCAGATTAGTTTTGTGGAATATATTAGTCAAAAAGCAATAGGAAAATCTTCAAGATCAAATCCTGTAACTTACATTAAGGCATATGATGATATAAGAAAACTTTTTTCTTCACAAAGAGAAAGTAAAATTCGAGGTTACAAACCAAAACATTTTTCATTCAATGTTGACGGAGGCAGATGCGAAACTTGCAAAGGCGAAGGAACAATCACAATCGAAATGCAATTTATGCCAGATGTTAATTTAGTATGTGATAGTTGTAACGGTAAAAGGTTTAAGAATGAGATCTTGGAAATCAGGATTAATAATAAAAATATTTCAGATATTTTGAATCTTACAGTAGACGATGCTATAATTTTTTTCAATGATTTAGGGGAAAATAAAATTGCTGAGAAGCTAGTTGTATTACAAAAAGTTGGTCTAGGATATATCAAACTTGGGCAAAGTTCCTCCACACTTTCTGGGGGTGAAGCACAAAGAGTTAAATTAGCTTTTTTCTTGAGCGCAAAAAATAAATCAAAGAGTGGTTTATTTTTATTTGATGAACCAACTACAGGTTTACATTTTGACGATATTAAAAAATTATTAAAATCAATTAATGAATTAATTGATAATGGTAATTCAGTAATAATAATTGAACACAATCTTGAAATTATAAAATCTTCAGACCATGTAATTGATTTAGGTCCTTTGGGGGGAAATAATGGTGGAGAAATAGTTTTTCAGGGAAATCTTGATAAACTTTTAAAATCAAGTACTATCACAGCAGAAAGTTTAAAAAAATCATTGAGATAAAAGTTTGGCACGCCGTTTGTTTTAAGTAAACCGGTTAGTTTAATTTATTGAATAGTTAGTTTTAAGCCCTGTATCTTTCCTTTATTACAGGGCTTAGCTTTTTCTAATAACTAACCCTATTATTTCACTCAATCCTCTTGTTAAGTTTTTTCTATTATACTTTTCAATGCTTTGATTAGTATTAGAATTATTTGAACCATTTTTAAATCTATCATATAATTTTTTTATGTGTGATTTTAAAGAATGTGCCTCATGGTAATTGAAAAATTTCCCTGATGCGGTATTATTTAATATCTGGGCAACTTCAGAATCGGTGGGGCCGATTGATATAATTGGACGCTTAGAATTTAAATAGTCAAATAGTTTTCCAGGTATTGCATATGATGATTCCTCATCATTAACCTCAACCATTAGTAAAACCTGACTAGAGCACATCAATTCTGTAGCTTTATTATAATCTACATAATCATAAAACTTTATTGATTTTTTAAATTTTCTCTTACTTAATTCCTTTTTTATTTTTTCACTTGTATTTCCTATAAAATTTATTTGTAAATCAGAGAATAAAGAACCATCAAATAGTTCTTCTAATACATCCCATAAAAATTTAGGATTTCTTTCCGGGTAAAGTGATCCAACATGAGATATTGAAAACTTTTTATCTAAATTAATTTCTTTATTGATGTAATCAAATCCATTTGTAATCTTAAAAACATTGGTGGTTATATTTAAAAAAAGATTTTTTAATTTTTCAGATGTTACGATCACTGCATCTGAATTAATTAAAACTTTATTTCTGAGACTTTTATGAGATTTTTTTGAAGAAGATAAAAGATGAAATCTATTTAAATAATTTAGATTAACCCAAGGATCTCTAAAATCAGAAATCCATTTAACATCAAGCTTTCTTTTCAACTCTAAACCAATTAAATGTACACTGTGAGGTGGTCCAGTGGTAATTATTGCATCAATGTTATTTTTAGAAATATAATCTGAAAGAAAATTAACCGAGCTATTTTTCCAAAATATTTTCATATCGGGTATAAAAAGATTACCACGAATAAAGAAAAATACTTTTTGAAAAAACGACTGATTAGCAGGTATAGAAATATTTCCAGCTCTAGCTGATTTTAAAAATTCAAATTTTGGTAAAAATTTAGAGATTTCAGTAATAGGATAACTTATAACTTTTAGATATGTATCAACCTGATCTTCCAAAGAATTATCAATTAGAGGATAATTTGCATTTTTTGGAACAAATAATATTGGCTCAATATTATATTCAGGAAGATATTTTACAAATTTCAACCAGCGTTGAACACCTGGCCCCCCCGATGGTGGCCAATAATAGGATATAATCAGTACCCTTTTCAATTTTTTCTTTTTAAAATCATAACCAAGATTATAAACACAAAGCCTAGCGTACTAAATAAACTAATATTTGAACTTAATTTGACTATTGTTGGGTCAAATACAAATTCTAACCTGTGTTTGCCTTTCGGTACTTCTAAGCCTCTAAGAATATAATTAAATCTTTCCACTGTTACCTCTTGATCATTAATATATGCCTTCCACCCTTTTGGATAAAATATTTCTGAAAAAATTATCAAACCGGTATCATCTGAACTAACATCGTATCTGATATAATCAGATTTTTTTTCTGCAACAACTATAGAGGAAGTGTTATTATAATATTTTTTGGATTCAAATGACTGTGAAACTGAAATCTCTTTATAATTTAAAGTATCTAAGCTTTTAATTTCTTGGTCATCATCAAAAACATTTATATTTTCTTTTACAAACCATGCACTTCCAGATGAAAATTCATTTTTGAAAATTTGTTTTTCACCTTCTTGATTAAAAATTATGTATTTAGTATTGAGCATACTGAGAGTGTTCAAATGGTTTTTATTCAAATAAAAATCCATTACATCATTATATCTGCCAAGTTTGGCTGCATGATAACCATTTATCGAATTAAAGAAATAATTAGGTTTCGTGGAGTTTTCTGTTAAATCAAGGACTCTATAATCTGATTTATCATCAATAATAGACTTATAAACTTCATCTAGATTATATGGGTTTTCAACATTAACGGCATCAACAAAATTTTCGTCATTTACATAGTTTTTTGAAAATAAAATCAAATCAGTTGAAATAATTATAGCTAGTAAAACGATAAAATAATTTTTCTTTAATTTCTCTTTAATAAACAAGAAAATAAGAGAGAATATTATTGAGATAAAGATGAAAGATTTTAAAAGCTGACTAACGTATATTTCTTTTCTATCTTCGATTAGCGCTTCAACAATGGTTTCATCCATATATTGATCTGAAATACCAGAAAACGGTAAAAATCCTTTGATTAGATAGAGTACAATTAAAATTAGGAGAAATACCATTCCAGTAAAATTTAAGGCTCTTATCTTGGATTTAGTCATTATTTTGTCACTAAACAGACTTGACAAACCCAAAATTGCCATTATAGGAATACACAATTCTAGAATTACCTGAATGGAAGAAACTGCTCTAAACTTATCATAAATAGGAAAATAGCTAATAAATAAATCTGTTAAAAAACTAAAATTCTTTCCAAATGATAATAAGAGTGATAGGATTATGGATGCCAATAGCCAACTTCTATGATTTCCTTTATACAAAAAAACTGAAAATACAAATAAAAAAAATACAGCTATTCCAACATATGCTGGAGCTTCAACAAAAGGTTGATTACCCCAATAAGTAGGACTATTTTTGACAATTTGATTAGATTCTAAGGGGCTATATCCACTTTTTCTCAATATCTGATAAAAGGATGAATTACTATCCAATTTCTCGGAGGAACCACCACCCACTATTTTCGGGATAAATAGGTTTAAACTTTCAAATACCCCATAACTCCATTGTGTTATATATTCTCTGTCAAGCCCTTTGGAAAAATTCTCTTTTGGGCTACCGTCTGAGTTAATGGTTAGAGAAGATGAATTACCTCTGGTGGACTCTTTAGAATATTCCATGGTAGTCAAAATATTTGAAGAATTCATTAGCAGAGAAAAAACTAAGGATGTAAACAAAACAACGATCGTTTTAATCAGATGAACTCTATCATTTTCTTTTATACATTTAACCACAAACCATACAGCCATAACAATAACTATAAACATCAAGTAATATGTCATTTGAAAATGATTTGCAGTTAATTGAAGTCCTAAGAATATTGCAGTAAGGATAAAACCAATTATGTATTTTTTTCTAACTACATATATGATTGACCCCAAAACAAATGGCATGTAAGATATTGCATGAGCTTTTGCATTGTGTCCTGCACCAATTATAATGATTAAATATGTTGAAAAACCAAATGACAAAGCGCCAAGAACAGCAAGCCTGTACTCTATTTTAAGGCTTAACATTAAAAAGTAAAAACCAATAAAATACAGAAAAAGGTAATCAGCAGGTCTTGGTAAAAACCTTATTAGCAAATCTAATTTTTTTATGTAATTATGAGGGTATTTAGCACCTAGCTGATAAGTGGGCATCCCTGAAAAAGCATTATTTACCCAATATGTTTCTTTTTCGTAATTTAACCTGTAATCTTTAAGTTCTTTTGACATTCCTGAATATTGGACAATGTCATTCTGAAGAATTTTTTTTCCTTTAAGTACAGGAGAAAAAAATAAGACAGCGGTGATTATAAAAAAAATAATTACCGTTATGTGTTTAGCAATATTAATTTTAGTCGATTTCTTCATAATCAACATAATCACCTAGTTTATCCGACTTGGATTTATTTTTTTTAGGCATCTTTTCAATTGATACATCTCCTTCTTTTTTACTTGAGTGTTTAGTATAGTTAGCTTGATTTTTAGTAATATTCCTTAGTAAAAATATGTAAACAAGTCTAGATATCAGTTTAAAGCCAAAATAAAATAGAATAAGAAAAAAAATAAATTTCATCTCTGTAATTTTTGACAAATTTACAACTATAAGAATTCAAAAAAAGTTAATATCTTATTAAATTATTAGATTTATCTTTGAATTAATATAATTGATGTGAATAGGCTGTTAGTTTTTTTTCTTTTGAGTTTTCTTTTCAAGGTAAATCTAGGATATTCACAATTCACTGAAATAATAAATTCGAACAGGCCTGGGAATTCTTCAGGTGCATTTGCAGTAGGTAAAAATATACTTCAATTTGAAAATGGTTTTTATTATACAGATGAAAAACATCAATTATTAAATTATGATGTAAAAGGTTACGGATCAGATTTTAGAATTAGATATGGTTTTCTGTATGATAAACTTGAAATGATTATAAGTGGAGTTTATCAAAACGATAATTTTGCTGACAACAGATATACACCTGTAAATGACATCGGTAGGAAAAATTTCAAAAAGTTTAAAATAGGAGCTAAATACTTAATTTATGACCCTAAAAAGGGAATTTCTGAAAAACCTAATGTCTATAGTTATTTTGCTGACAAAAAATTCAAATGGAAAAATCTAATTCCTGCGGTTTCCGTATACGCAGGATTTAATATTGATTCAAAAAACAACCCATTTATTCGTTCTGATGTTAATGGCTTGAGTCCATCATTTGCGATTTATACCCAAAGTAACTTTACATATAGATCTGTTATTACAACAAATCTTATAATGGAAAGAATTGGTTCTAATCAAAATGATTTTGAATATATTATATCATTAACCCATGCATTTAACGAAAATTTTATTGGATTTATAGAAACACATGGAATTAAAAGTGATTTTTATGCTGACAATAAATTGGGTTTTGGAATAGCATATCTATTGAATGATAATCTTCAGCTAGATTTTGGTACGATTTTTAACTTTAAAGA
The DNA here is from genome assembly GCA_902518355.1 of uncultured Bacteroidota bacterium. Taxonomy (GTDB): domain Bacteria; phylum Bacteroidota; class Bacteroidia; order Flavobacteriales; family Flavobacteriaceae; genus MED-G13. Next base: position 32,095 of record CABYFY010000010.1, read on the forward strand.
AACACCAACAATATTTCAAATAAGCCTAGGGGTGAGCTACAGACTTAATTTATACAGGGAATAATGATTGATATAAGAAAAGTTTCAGATAAAAAAGATTTGATAGATTTTGTGAAATTTCCTTTCAAATTGTATAAGGAATCAAAATATTGGGTCCCACCCATTATAGATCAAGAAATTAATAATTTTAATAAAGATTTAAACCCGAATCTTAAAAACTCAGATGTAGATTTATTTATAGCTTTAAAAGATAATAAAATTGCAGGAAGAATTGCCGTAATAATTAATTGGTACGAAGTAAAGCAACAAAAAACTAGTAAAATCAGATTTGGTTGGTTTGACTTCATTGATGATCTTGAAGTAAGTGAACTGCTTTTACGAAAAGTTATCGAAGCAGGAAAAAAAAATAAATTAAAATACATGGAAGGTCCTATGGGCTTTAGCAACTTAGATAAAGTTGGAGTTTTAACCAGTGGATTTGATGTTATTGGCACCATGATCACATCATATAATCATAGCTATTACAAAGATCATTATGAAAGCTTTGGATTGACCCCAGAAAAAAACTTTCATGAAAAAACATTTATGTTTGATGATATAGATACAGGATATTACGAAAAAATGAGTAGAATTGTAAAAACCAGAAATAAGTTAAGCGAGGTAAACTTCAATTCAACTTCTGAAGTCATGAAAAGAACAAATGAAATGTTTGATCTTTTTAATAAATCTTATGAAAAGCTATCTTCTTTTGTAAAAATAAACGAAGAACAAAAGGAATTTATGAAAGAAAAATACATTAAGTTCATAAATCCAGAGTATATAAAGTTTGTAGAAAACGAAAAAAAGGAGATTGTAGCCTTTGCAATAATTATGCCCTCATTTGCAAAAGCATTACAGAAAATGAACGGAAAATTATTTCCATTTGGTTTTTTAAACCTTTTATGGGCCAAAAGATTTAATAAAAATGTTACACTTTATTTAATTGGAATAGATCCGGAGTATCAAAAATTAGGTGTAACAGCTATTATATTTAACGCTTTTATTCAAACTTTAAAAAACAAGGGGATACAAATTTGCAGAAGAACACCTGAACTTACAGACAATATTTCAATTGATAAAATCTGGAAGAATTTTAATCCAAAATTGATAAAAACACGTTCTACTTACAGATTTGAAATAAACTAACCCAAGTTTTCAGACAACCTTTTATAAACACCAGTTACTAACCTTTCCCTAATTGAGGAAAATGCTTCTAGGGTTTCCTCAATATCATCAAAGTTATGTGAAGCGGTTGGAATTAATCTCAGTAAGATTAATCCCTTTGGTATTACTGGATATACAACTATTGAACAAAAAATTCTATAATTTTCTCTCAAATCCTTTACTAGTGCCATGGCCTCTGGAACAGATCCTTTTAAATACACAGGGGTAACGCAGCTTTGGGTTGTACCTATATCAAAACCTCTTTCTTTTAGACCAGACTGAAGCTTATTAACATTATCCCATAATTTTTGTTTAAACTCAGGTCTAGATCTTAACATGTCTAACCTTTTCAGTATACCTTCAACTAATTGCATTTGTAAGGATTTTGCAAAAACCTGAGACCTCATATTATATTTTAAAAAATCTATAATTTCTTTGTCAGATGCTATAAAAGCACCAGTGCTTGCTAGAGACTTAGCAAAAGTTGCAAAATAGACATCAATTTCATCTTGAACCCCTTGTTCTTCTCCTGCCCCTCCACCGGTTTTACCCAGGGTTCCAAATCCATGAGCATCATCAACCAATAGTCTGAAATTAAATTTTTTCTTTAGCTCAACTATTTCCTTTAACTTACCTTGTTCACCTCGCATTCCGAAAACACCTTCTGAGATTACTAATATTCCACCATTAGTTTCATTGGCTATTTTTGTTGCTCTTGTCAAATTTTTCTCGAGACTTGCCATGTCATTATGTTGGTAAGTAAACCTTTTTCCAAGATGGAGTCTAACACCATCAATTATGCAAGCATGAGAATCGATGTCATAAACAATGACGTCATTCTTACTAACTAAAGAGTCAATAGTTGATAAAATACCTTGATAACCAAAATTAAGTACATATGCAGCTTCTTTATTGACAAATTCAGCTAATTCAGTCTGAAGCTTTTCGTGTAAATCCGTGTGCCCTGACATCAACCTTGCACCCATTGGATAAGCTGAACCATATTTTGCAGCTGCCTCAGCATCAACCTTTCTTATTTCAGGGTCATTTGCTAGGCCTAAATAATCATTTACACTCCAAGTGATTACTTCCTTTCCGTTAAATTTCATTCTGTTAGATATTGAACCCTCTAACTTAGGGAATGCAAAATATCCTTCAGCAATGTCAGCCCATTTACCCAAAGGTCCTTTATCTTGACGCATTCTATCGAATAAATCTATCATTATTTTCTAATGTATTGTATATCGTTATTATTAATTTCATGTTTTGAATCAGAAAAACCTTGATTTTCCATCCACTTATCACTGTATATTTTACTCAAATATCTTGAGCCATGATCTGGAAATATTACAACCACCAAATCTGAATCTTTAAATTCATTTTCTTGACTAAGCTGTTTTACAGCTTGAAAAGCAGCACCACTAGTATATCCAGCAAAAATACCTTCATTTTTTACAATTTCTCTGGCCGAATGAGCACTATCCTCATCGGAGACCTTTACATATTTATCAATTATTTCAAAATCTGTAACAGATGGAATCAAATTTTTACCTAAACCTTCTATTCTGTATGGATATATTTCATTTTCATCAAATTCACCTGTTTCATGATATTTTTTTAAAACAGAACCGTAAGCATCAACTCCGATGATTTTAATTTTTGGATTCTTCTCCTTTAAGAATCTAGCCGTACCTGAAATAGTACCACCAGTACCACTACAAACTACTAAATGAGTTATTTTTCCGTTTGATTGTCTCCATATTTCAGGACCAGTAGTTTCATAATGTGCTTCAGCATTTAAATCATTAAAATATTGATTAATATAGATAGACCCCTTTATTTCACTATGCAATCTTTTAGCAACCTCATAGTAAGACCTTGGATCATCAGCAGCTACATTTGCAGGACAAACGTAAACTTTTGCTCCCATTGCCCTAAGCATGTCAATTTTATCAGTTGAAGACTTTGAGGAAACAGCTAAAATACATTGGTATCCTTTGATTAAAGAGACCATTGCCAGACTGAATCCAGTATTCCCTGAGGTTGTCTCAATAATTGTATCACCAGGCTTTAAAATACCTTTTCTTTCAGCAGACTCAACAATATGTAAAGCAATTCTATCTTTTGACGAATGCCCAGGGTTAGCTGATTCAAGCTTTGCAAGGAAAGTGCCTGCAAAATCTTTGGTTAGTTTATTTATTTTAACCATGGGAGTATTTCCCACAAGCTCCAATAAATTATTAACAACATTTTTATTTTTTTTCATTTAGATTGAAAAAACAATAGATTAAGAGCAATACAAAAATAAGAGTTTTTGAGCTTAATATTAAACTATGTATTTATAATTTATCGACAATTTTCATTAGATCTTCATGATCTTTTTCTGTGTAGTCTAAATGCGTAACAATTCTAATTTTTTGAACACCCATTGAATACCAATCGAAAATCACATTATGATTGGTAAAGTAGTTTATGATTTGTTGCTTATTAACTGATTTATTTAATTCAACAATTATAATATTTGTTTCTACGCTATTAATCTTATTAACAATATCTTTTGAAGAAAACTTTTTTGCGATTTCTTTTGCTCTTCTGTGGTCATCTGAAAGCCTATTAATGTTGTTTTGCAAAGCATATAATCCAGCGGCTGCCAAGTACCCGACCTGACGCATACCACCACCAAGAATTTTTCTAATTCTAATCGCTTTTTCCATCACTTTCCCTTTGCCTACTAGAACTGACCCAATTGGACAACCAAGTCCTTTACTCAAACAAACAGAAATGGTGTCAAAAAAATTACCATATATTTTTGGATCATTATTCATAGCAATAATTGAATTCCATATTCTAGCTCCATCCATATGCAAACCAAGTTCATTTTCTTTACAAACCTTTTGTATTTTTTCAAATTCACTAATATCCCAACAATATCCACCCCCTTTGTTACTGGTGTTTTCAAGGGATACCAGCTTTGTCATTGGAGAATGATAAAAATTCTTGGGGTTAATTGCTTGTATTATTTGATCTGAATCAAAAAAACCTTTTTGTCCGTCAAGAAGTTTAAATGAAACACCACTGTTAAATGACGCCCCGCCACCTTCATAATTATATACATGTGAATATTTGTGAGTAATAACCTGATCTCCAGGGTTTGTATGAAGTTTAATTGCAGTTTGGTTTGCCATAGTACCAGATGGGAAGAACATTGCTTTTTCCATTCCAAAGTATTTAGCAATTGTTTGCTCCAGTTCTAAAACTGTTTGATCCTCTCCGTAAACATCATCCCCAACGGTTGCATTAATCATAGCCTTAAGCATTTTATCACAAGGCTTGGTTATAGTATCGCTTCTTAAATCTATCATCTTTGAGGATTATGACTACAATTATCTGATCCAATTGGGGATCCATCAGGTATCTTTAAAGAATCTTTTATTTTATATTCTTCTGGGTCCTCATAAAAATCATTAATCATTTTAACATAATAAGTTGAATATTTTGAAAGTTTGTAATCCTTTCTTTTTTTGGAAGATAGCTCAAGTATAATTTTTGACAAGTAATCATTACTAATATTTTGAACCTGTGAAAAAGTACTAGAATCATTAATAACCTTGAAAATATTTTTTAATAAGCTCACATTAACAACATGCTGAACTTCTTCATGATAAGAATCATTAATTGATGAGATATCATTTGTTTTTAAAAGAATTGTTCTTTTGAATATATAATCATATAAATCATTTAAACTAAGATTAGAATTATCTAATGAATGTTGTAATATTAATCTATTAAGTCGTTTTGGCCTCAATATTAAGCCTAAAGTCATATCAGCAGATGTTTCACTAATTGAAAAGGGGTCAAAAGCTATCCCTAAGTTTGATTTGAAAGACTCTCTAGTTCTTGGGTATCCAAATGCTCTTGGGGGGAATAGATTTAACTTTTCTTTTGGAATCGCTAAAAAATTAGGTGAAAGAGTTCTCATTAATGAATTTAATGCTTGTATTTGAGTATTCTTATCTAGGTAATAGAATTGGCTTTGATTGTCTCCAACAAGTGAATAATTGTAATCCATTCCACCAATTATCTTAACAGTGGCTTCGGTTTGATATCTGTGAAAAAAGTATAATGGAACAAAAACATCCTCAAGTACTGAATTTGGAGTTCCAATAGGCACATTGTTTTTTGAGAAATTATCAATTGCTATTTTTCTTATGTCAATAACATCATCCAAACCAGAGTAAGCTGTATCCCCATTATCCCATAAATGAGCATATGCATGAGAGCCATCTAATGAACGAGCGTCATAGTCACTGATAAACCTTAAACCATCGTTTGTAGCATTTTCCAAAATTTTATTAAGCTCATCATTTTCATTTTGATCTGATCTGAAATCACTGTAACTGTAAGCTACAGTAACTTTGTCCCATTCCCCAATTCCAGTATCATAGGCATCATCAAAAACAATTTCACCGTTTAGAACGTTTACTAAAGGATGGGGATAATCCATAACAGAGGCTCTATTATTGGAACTTGCAGCAAAATTATGTGCAAATCCAATTGTATGACCTATCTCGTGGGCACTTAGCTGACGTATCCTTGCAATTGCTAACTCTAACATCTTATTTTTCTGATTATCAGTACTAAAAGGATCTTTGGTTAATGCTTGTGCAATCATATAGTCTTGTCTTATTCTAAGACTTCCTAAACTTACATGACCTTTAATTATTTCACCCGTTCTTGGGTCAACTACACTAGCACCATAGCTCCATCCTCTAGTCGATCTATGTACCCATTGGATAACATTATACCTACAATCTAAGGGATCTGCATCCTTAGGAAGCATTTTAACTTGAAAAGCATCTTTAAATCCTATAGACTCATATGCTTGATTCCACCACTTTCCCCCATCCAGAAGTGCACTTTTTACAGGCTCTGGTGTACCTGGATCAAGGTAATATATGATCGGTTCAACAGCTTCAGAAATTTCCAATTCTGGATTTTTCTTTTCTAATCTATGCCTAATTATATACTTCTTGGTAATTGGCTCATCAATTGGGGTTGAATAGTCCATGTAGGATATAGAAATGGCTCCACTTCTCGGATCAAATTTTCTAGGTTTATATTTACTGTCAGGTAATTTAATAAACGAATGATGTTGAATAACTGTAACGTTATTTGGATCTGGACTTACACTTCTTATTAAATTTCCTTTTGCTTCACCGCTAAATGTTAAAAGTGCTTCAAATTCAACATTTTCTGGAAATGCTTTTGTATTGTTTAGCTCAACTGCACTCTTAGATTTATCAATTTTATATGCACCTTGTTTTGAATCACGAAGTCTTTTAGCAACTCCATGCCTGTCAAACATCAAAAAAGGAGTGAAATCTACTAAATGATATTGATCTTTTGATTCAATTATTTCAAACCCAAATATTACACTTTTAGCAAAAGCCTGTTCAACACTCTTTTTTTCGCTTTTATTTTCTGTCTCTGCTCTGTAATATAGATTAGGCTCAACAAGTAATAGTTTATTTCCTTTTTTAATAAACTTGACAAGTTTTTCAGAGCCTAATTGACCTCTATCAAGTCCTATATCATTTGAACCAACTCCGGATGCTAAGGATCCCACATATAAAAACTCATAATCAAGCTTATCAACTTTTAGAAAAATCTTATCCCTTGATTCATCATATGAAAAGTTAAAAAAACCATTAAATTCTTTTAATTTATCTTCTTTAGAGAAAGAGAAATTTACAATAAACAGAAATAATATCAGGATAAATCTACTACTTAGCATTACATAAAATTATTTACTAAATCTACACAATAAAAATTTTTAATAAAAAAATATTCTCAACTTGTTTAATTAGTGTTAATTTTGAGTCATGATTACTCAAGAAAATATACTCTCATTTAGAAATCGCCTGGATGCGTTAAGGGGGTATCTTTGACTTTGACGGAAAAAAAATTGCTTTAAAAGAAGAAGAAAATAAAACCTTACAAAGTAACTTTTGGGATGACTCTTCAAACGCTCAAATCGTTCTCAAAAAAGTTAAATTTTTAAAAAGCTGGATTGAAAATATTGAAAAACTGGACGAAAATATTTCTGATTTAGAAATTCTATTGGAATTTAACAGAAATAATGAATGCAGTGATGAAGAATTATCCAAACAATTTAATTCTACAGAAAAATTTTTAAATGAGCTCGAATTTAAAACTATGTTATCTGACGAGTCAGACAACATGGATGCTGTTTTGCAAATAACTGCAGGTGCTGGCGGTACTGAAAGCTGTGATTGGGCACAGATGCTAATGAGAATGTACATCATGTATGGTGAAAAAAATGACTTTAAAGTTTCCAAATTAAATGAACAAGATGGAGAGTCAGCAGGTATTAAAACTGCAACATTAAAATTTGAGGGGGATTATGCATTTGGATGGTTAAAGGGTGAAAATGGAGTACATAGACTAGTTAGAATTTCACCTTTTGACTCCAATGCAAAAAGACATACAAGTTTTGCGTCAGTATATGTATATCCTTTGGTTGATGATACTATTAATATAGAAATTAATCAGTCCGATATGGAGATTAACACATCTCGTTCTAGTGGTGCGGGTGGACAAAGTGTTAATAAAATCGAAACGAAAGTACAGATAACGCACAAACCTACTGGAATACAAATAACCTGTTCTGAAACCAGATCACAACTAGATAATAAGATTAGAGCAATGCAAATGTTAAAATCTCAGCTTTATGAAATTGAAATAAATAAAAAAAATGAAAAGAGATCTGAAATTGAATCCGAAAAAAAGAAAATTGAATGGGGAAGTCAAATAAGAAACTACGTTCTCCATCCATATAAATTGATTAAAGATTTGAGAACAGGAACAGAGACCGGAAATGTTGAATCAGTTCTAGATGGAAACCTTGAAGATTTTTTAAAATCATTTCTTATGTTTAATTCTAATCAAAATAAAAATGAAAATATATCATAATACTAGATGTAGAAAATCAAGAGAGGGTGTTCAGTATTTAACTGATAAAAAAATTAATTTTGAAATTTTTGATTACTTGAAAGAAGGTGTTTCTGAGGATGATATAAAATCAATTCTCAAGAAGCTTAATATGTTTGCAATAGAGCTTGTCAGAAAAAATGAAAAAATTTGGAAAGATAATTTTAAAGGAAAAGAATTAAAAGAAGAACAAATAATAAGTATTCTCTGCAAAGAACCCAAATTAATAGAAAGACCTATTATTGTCCATAAAAATAAAGCGGTTATCGGAAGACCTAAGGAGAATATCGACAACTTGTTATAAAGTTTAACTTTAAATTAACTTTTCTTTAAGACCCCGATGGCATACCGTTTGATTAGTTTGTAATCGCTAAAACAAACTATGAAAAAATTCTTTATCAATCTATTAATTGTATTATCAACTCACCTTGTTTTTTCTCAATCTTATAATTACGGACAACCAAAAGAGTATATAATTTCTGGTACCATTTCAAGTCTTGACAATAAAGAACTTCTAGAATACGCAACTATAACCTTACTTAACCCAGATGATAACAGTATAATAACTGGTGGTATTTCCGATAACTCTGGTAAGTTTTCTATTCCGGCTCAGGCTGGGAAATACAATATTTTAATAGAGTTCATATCATTTAAAAACTACAACCTTAATAGCGTAGATTTAAATAAGGATTTAGATTTAGGCAAAATTAAACTTGAACTTGATTATGAATCATTAGGTGAAATAGAGATAATCGCAGAAGAGACATCTGTTGAGATAAGGTTAGATAAAAAAATATATACCGTAGGTAAAGACCTAACGGTACGTGGTGGTACTGGAACGGATGTTCTTGATAATATACCATCTGTTTCTACTGATATTGATGGAAATATTCTTTTAAGAGGAAACGATGCAGCAAGAATTCTGATAAACGGAAAACCTTCCAGATTAGTTGGAGTAAATTCATCATTTATTAAAGAATTGCCCGCTGACGCAATTGAAAAAGTTGAAGTAATTACTTCACCCTCGGCTAGATATGAGGCAGAAGGAAGTGGTGGAATAATAAATATCATCCTACGAAAAAGCAAAAAGCTTGGATTAAATGGCTCAATAAGTGCTAACACAGGAAATCCTAAGTCTAACTCAATTTCTACAAATATTAATTACAGAAATGGGAAAATAAATTTCTTTAACTCCTCAAGTTTATATGATAGATTAAGGCCAGGCAGCTCCAGTGGTATAACAGAGTATTTTAACGGTTCTGAACCTAGTACCTTCTTTAGTGAGGACAGAGAAAGAGAAAGAGTTTCTAACGGCTATTTTGTTAATAATGGATTCGAGTGGTACATTGACGATAATACATCACTTCTGGGTTCATTTTTTTATAATGATTACTCCTCAGATAATCTCGAGTCTAACACAATAAGAGAATTAGATGCTAATTCCAACATCTTGAATACTATTATTCAAAATGATATGGAGGATGATGTTGACAACAATCGTGAATACAATTTAAACTTTGAAAAGAAATTAGATGATGATGGTCAATTAATTACTATTGATTTGCAATATGAAAATTCAAAAGAATGGGAAAATTCAATTATTGACGAAAATAGTATAATAAATGAAAGTGTAGTCGAAAACATACAATCTGAATCATATTTGATTCGCTCAGATTTTGTTTTACCTATTGGTGAAAATCGACAATTTGAGGCTGGAATAAGGTTTGAAAGTGAAGACGATATTACGGATTATAAAGTGTTTGATAATATTAATAATGTTTTTGTTGAAGACCTAAATCAAAGTAATTTATTTCAATACAAAGAACAAATTAGTGCTTTATACACACAATACGGGGTTAAAGTTGAAGAAAAATATTCTTTTCTTTTGGGACTTAGAATTGAAAATACCCTAAAAAATGTTAATCAACTTACAATTCAGGATTTTACAAAAATCGATGACTCCGGTTTATTTCCTACTTTTAATTTTGGGCTAGAAATTGATGATGATGAAACTTTGACTTTTGGGTACAATAGAAGAATTCGAAGACCTTGGTCAAGGTTTGTTAATCCATTTCCAACCAAAATAAGTCCAATTCTTATTTGGCAAGGAAACCCTTATCTCGATCCTACTTACTCTAACAATCTTGATTTAGGTTATATAAAAAAATATAAGTCATCGTTAACTGTAAATACTTCAGCTTATTTTCAAAAATCAACCAATTCTATTAATACAATTATTGAAGAAACAGGTGAATATGCAAATATTAACGGAGTTGATGTGCCTATTGTGGTCAGAACTCCTATTAATTTATCTACAAATGAAAGATTTGGTTTTGAATTAAACCTTTCATACAGAAAAGGGAGAAAATGGAACATCAATTCAAATTTTAATCTATTCCAAAATAAAGTTGAGGGCACCTACAATGATATAGTTTATGATAATGAAAATATCAGTTGGAGTTTTAGACTCAATAATAAAATAACTCTGCCTGGGAAAGTAGACTGGCAAACTAGAATGAACGTTAGAGGGCCCAATGAAACTGCAGTAAGTAAGAGTGATGGTGACTTTTCAATTGACTTAGCATTCAGTAAAGAGCTCTTCAAAGATAATGCGACATTAACTTTAAATATAAAAGACTTATTAGACCAAAGAGGTTGGAGAAATGAAACTTTTAATGAAAACTTCTACAATGATTATGAATATAGATGGGGTCAAAGATCTGCTACATTAAACTTTACATACAGATTCAATCAAAAGAAAAATCAAAACAGAAGACAAATGAGAAGCGGAGGTTTTGATGAAGGAGGATTTGGTTCTTAAAGAACTACTTTTTTCTATCTTGTATAAACTCTTCAATTCTTTCCTTTAGAGCTCCAAAAACCCAATAAGGTATTACAAAAAGAAGGAGAACAAAAAATAACCAAAAACCTATAGTTAGAATGGTTAAGAAAGCTAAAAAACCTAAATATTGATCGAATTCAAACATATTTCAAACAGTTGTTGCAAATATAACACATAGAATCTTTTATCATTAATTTAAATTAAAATAATTTTCAACATTTATATTTTTTTAATCGTTGAAATTACATTTTATGTATAGTTACATATTATGTGTAAATTTGTAGTATAATTAATGTTAGTATGGAATATAGAATCGAAAAGGATACAATTGGTGAAGTAAAAGTTCCTTCTGATAAACTTTGGGGTGCCCAAACTGAAAGGTCAAGAAATAATTTCAGAATAGGTCCAAGTGGTTCAATGCCGATTGAAATAATTCACTCATATGCTATTCTCAAAAAAGCAGCTGCAATAACAAATAATTCATGTGGAATTCTTTCTGATGAAAAAATGAAATTAATCGTACTGGCTTGCGATGAAATAGTTCAGGGTAAACACGACAATCAGTTTCCGCTAGTTGTATGGCAAACAGGTTCTGGAACCCAAACAAACATGAATATCAACGAAGTTATTTCTAACAGATGTCAACAACTTGCAGGTAAAGATTTGAGTGATGAAAAATTTGTCAAAGCTAACGATGATGTAAACAAATCACAGTCCTCCAATGACACATTTCCAACAGCTATGCATATGGCAGCTTACGAGGTAATTTCTAAAAGAACTATTCCTGCACTAAATAACTTGTTAAATGCTTTAAATAAAAAAACAAATGAATTTAAAGATATAGTAAAAATCGGTAGAACACACTTAATGGATGCAACGCCAATAACTCTAGGCCAAGAGTTTTCTGCATTTTCAAAACAAATAGAAAATGGTATAAAGAGTATTGAAGATTCGTTAAAATTTATTTTAGAAATAGCTTTGGGAGGTACCGCGGTTGGAACAGGTTTAAATACACCAGATGGTTATGCAAAAAAAGTTGCCGAAATAATCGCTAAAGAAACGAAGTACCCTTTTGTCAGTGCATCAAATAAATTTGAAGCTCTATCATCTAATGACTCAATAGTTGGAAGTCATAACGCTTTGAAAAAAGCTGCAGTCTCATTAAATAAAATATCAAATGATATTAGACTTTTAGCTTCTGGGCCAAGAAGTGGTATTGGTGAAATAATATTACCTGCCAATGAGCCAGGCAGTTCAATTATGCCAGGAAAAGTAAACCCAACCCAATGCGAGGCATTGTCAATGGTTTGTAGCCAAGTAATTGGAAACGATTCTACTATTACATTTTCCGCAAGTCAGGGTCATTTTCAACTTAATGTTTTTAAGCCAGTAATTATATATAATTTTATTAACTCAGCAATTTTAATTGCAGATGCGGTCAATAGCTTTAATTCAAATTGTATTGAAGGTATTAAAGCTAATCTAAAATCGATTAAAATTAAATTGGACAACTCATTGATGCTAGTTACAGCGTTAAATCCTAAAATTGGATATTATAAAGCAGCTGAAATAGCAAATAATGCTTATAATAATGACACTACCTTAAGGGAAGAAGCGATAAAATCTGGATATTTGACAGCTGAAGAATATGATAAGTTAGTAGATCCAAAAAAAATGATTTAACACTTGTTTAATCATGTCTAAACTAATTATCAACATTAAAGAACTTATTCAGATAAGAGATAGAAATATTTCCTTTCTATCTGCTAAAGAAATGGACACCTTACCTTCAATTAATAATGCATATTTATTAATTGAAAACGGAAAAATATCTGAGTTTGGTAAAATGTCTGAAATTTCAAAAATTGACAATGTTGAAACCATTGATGCAAAAAATAAAATTGTTTTACCATGTTGGTGTGACTCACACACTCATTCTGTTTACACTGGAAATAGGTCTGATGAATATCTGCAAAGAATAAATGGAGTTTCTTATCAGGAAATTGCTAATAATGGTGGAGGTATTTTAAAGTCTTCAAGACAAATAAACTCCATTTCTGAGGATGAATTATTTTTTGAGTCAAAAAATAGAATTGAAAAATTAATCAAATATGGAACGGGTTCATTAGAAATTAAAACCGGATACGGTTTAAGCTATGATGGAGAATTAAAAATGCTCAAAGTCATTAAAAGATTAAAGGAATCTTTACCTATTCAAATAAAATCGACATTTCTAGGAGCACATGCAATTCCAAAAAATTACAAAAAAGAAGAATATTTCAGATTAGTTTTAGACGAAATGCTGCCTGATTTTGCCAAAGATGAATTAATTGATTTTGTAGATATTTTTTGTGAAAAGAACTACTTTTCTGCTGAAGACACAAAAATTCTTTGTAATAAGGCATCAGAGTTAGGAATTGCCTCTAAAATTCATGTAAATCAGTTTAATTCAATTGGAGGTGTTAAAGTCGCTGTTGATTGTGGCGCATTGTCTGTTGATCATCTTGAAGTAATTAATAAAAGTGACATTAATATACTCAAGCAAAGTAAAACAATTCCAATACTGCTGCCTGGCTGTTCTTTTTTCTTGGGAATAGAATATGCAGATGCAAAAAAATTATTATCAAATGAAATCCCATTTGCAATCGCAAGTGATTATAATCCTGGATCATCTCCATCTGGAAATATGAATTTTATTTTATCTCTGGCGTGTAATAAGTTAAAGTTAACTACTGAACAAGCAATCAATGCTGCAACAATAAACGGAGCTTATGCCATGGGGTTATCATATAAAACAGGTTCGATCACAAAAGGGAAAATTGCCAATGTTGTTATTACAAGTGAAATTGAATCAATTAATGATCTTCCCTACTTTTACGGAGATAATTTAGTTGATAAAATACTAATTAATGGTGAAGAAATTATTTAGATAAAACTTTATCAACTATTGCTAGAATATTTTTCTCCTCTGAGTTCGTATTACTTATTATATTTTTTCCGCTTTTAATTATATTTCTTACGAAGGACTTATCATTTAATTCATTACAATTGATTTTCACATTTAAAAAAGCACCATTTATAGCAGCTTTTACACAATGCATAGCAACACCAACATCAGTTATTGAATTAGGATTTCCTTTGATTGCCATTTTTTTTATAATCTCAAGCGAATCAAAACAAACCTTCATAATTTCATAGGGTATTTCGATTGCATTTTTTGTTGCGGCTTGAATATTAAGGTCTCTAATCTTTTTTTCTTCATCAGAATTTTTAGGCATTGAATAAGCTTGCATTATGGAATTGAATGCATCTGTATCCTCGTCAACTAAATCTATAAGTTTGCTCTGAATTAACATTCCCTTTTCACCTATTTTTGAAAAATATTCCCATTTATCATCCCAACCTCTTTTATGAGCAGACAAATTTGAAACCATTACCGCCAATGAAGCACCAAGAGCACCACAATATGCAGAAATTGACCCACCTCCTGGAGCAGGTGATTCGCTAGAAGTAATATTAGCAAAATCAACTAATGATTTATTTGATAAATTTCTGTTTTTTTCATCAATCATATATTCAATAATCCTCGTATTTGGATCAAAATTTCCTAATTCATCTAATCCCAAGGATTTTACAGCGATATGAATAATTTCACTTTCTGGAATTGCATTTGATCTTTTTTGCTTAGTTAAGTAATATTTTCCAGCTTCAATCAATACTTTTTTTGGAACCAATCCGATTAACTCGGAGCCAGTGACCCTCATACCTCTTATTTGGGCTCTTTCACATGTTTTATCAAAAACTTCATGCAAAGGAGTAGTGTTTATATTTGTAATATTATATGAAATTTGAGCAATTCCGTATTCTTTAATAAACCATCCTATACCCTTTAAATTCTTAAAAAATCCAGGTGTTCTCTTGGGATTACCTTTATTATCCTTTATTATTTTTCCGGTCAGCTTACCTCCTTCTCTTTTAATTCGACCAGCTTCACGTAAATCAAAAGCAACTGAATTTGCTCTTCTTGTTGATGTAGTATTTAAATTAACATTATAAGCCACTAAAAAATACCTAGCACTGATTGCTGTTGCACCCGATTTTTTAACTTCATCGTTAAATTCAGCAGGCCCAAAATCTGGTTTCCATGCATCATCATTAAATTTGTTTTCAAGACCCTCATATTCCCCTGCTCTGCAATTAGCTAAATTCTTCCTTTTTTCTTCTGTTGCGGCATATTCATAACAATATACCGGTATAGATAGTTCATTGCCAACCCTTTCCGAAAGTCTACGTGCTAATTCAACCGTTTCATCCATTGAAATTCCAGAGATGGGAATTAATGGACAAACATCTACAGCTCCCATTCTCGGATGCTCACCTTGATGAATACTCATATCAATTAATTCCTTTGCTTTTGAAATCAGTTTGAATGCTGCATCAACAATAATTTCAGCCTCACCTACAAACGTGATAACAGTTCGATTTGTAGCTTTTCCAGGATCAACATTTAATAATTTAATACCAGGATATTTTTCAACTACTTCAACTATTTTTTTTATAATTGACTGGTTATTTCCTTCAGAAATGTTTGGAACACATTCAACTAATTTTTTCATTATAATTTTGTAATATTTCTTAAAGATATTAATATTAAGTAATAATAAAGGACATGGAAGTAAATATTATAAATTTTAAAAATGAGTATGAAAAACACTTCTATGATTTGAATATTGAATGGTTAAATAACTTTTTTGAAGTTGAGGAATATGACCATAAAATATTATCAAATGCTAAAAAATATATTATTGACAAAGGTGGTAAAATCTTCTTTGCAGTTTTAGGAGATAAAATAATTGCTACAGTTGCACTAATGCCTACTGAAAATGAACTTACATGTGAACTAACGAAAATGGCGGTAAAACCTAAATACAGAAATAGAGGTATTGGAAAAAAGTTATTAAATAAATGTATTGAATTTTCAAATTATAATGGTTATGAATCTATTATTCTTTATTCAAATAAGAAATTAAAAAATGCTATTCATTTATATAAATTATTTGGTTTTGAAGAAATTAAAATGGAAATAAAATCTCCCTACTCAAGAGCAAATATTAAAATGATAAAGAAATTTAACTAGACTCTTCCTTTTAGAGCATTAAATACCCAAGCTATTGCAAAGAACCCTAGACCTACAGAAACAAAACCCCAACCAGCAATTTCATTATATTTAAATACACCCAGTGCTATTAAAACGACTCCAAAGAAGATCATAATAAAAGTAGCCCAACCCAATACAGTATTTTTATTCATCATTTTTTTTGTTCTTTCTCTTCTTTCTCTTCTTTCTCTTCTCTTCCTTTCCTGAAAAATCCATATCAACAAACATTGAAATTTCATCTGGTGTAAGAATTACAGCTAATCCCTTTACAAAATCAATTTCTAGTTGTTTTAATGCTTCTTGTCTAGCTTGCTTAGATGAGTCTGTATTTTCAACAATTCTGTTGTAATTATCGTATTTTTCAAGTAATAAGCCTTTAAAAATTTCCCTTTCAAAGTCATCAAGATTAAATGTTTCAACAGATTTTGGAAGAACCTTTTCTAACTCCTCATAGGCATTTATAGTTGTAACGTATACAGATGCTTCATATTTTGGTGGAGGTATATATCCTCTTTGTCCTCTTTGAACCCCATAGACTTGTTGAGCTATCATATTTGAACTAAAAACAAGTAAAAAAAATAGAAATATATTTTTCATCTTAATAAAAGTGCTGCAATTTAAAAATAATTTAGTTATTTACTGTTTTGGATTTATAATTTTAATTCCAGTTTGTCTGCCGTTAACATAGGAATGACCATTTTCATCAAAAAAACCTGCTTCTTCTAGCATAATTCTTATATCTCTATTCCACTCTTTAATAAAGGAAGTGTTATTTAATTCTATAGCATAAACCGTGTTATAATTTAGTGGGTAGTCACCCGTTCCAACTACGCCACCTTGAGAATCCCACATTCCAATTGTAGGTCCTGAAGAGTGACCATATGAACCAAGTGGATGTGTATATATTGAAGGTCGGAGACCTCTACTTTTAGCTTCCGATAATGAATTTAGTAGAATTTCGTTTCCTGAATTTCCCTGAACAAAATTAGAAGTTAGTATATCTTGAAGAATATTAGCGTCTGAAAATGCTTTTCTAAGGAAAGTCGGAATATCTTTCTCATCATCTTTTAATACATAAGCCATTTGCTGACAATCAGAATTAAGTCTTAGATATGTAATACCAAAGTCACAATGCAATAAATCACCTTTCATAATGATATTTTCAGCAGGCCTATTTGAAAATGATCTTAAATGATCACCACTGATTTCACTTTTCCTCTGGATATCAACTGATGGATGAAACCAGGTATTTAAACCTAAGTCAGTAACCTTTTGACGCATCCACCATTCTAAATCAGTTGTAGTTGTTTTACCTATTTGAATTACATCAAGAGAAAATGCTTCATTTATGATTTGTTTAGTAATTGTAACAATTTGCTTATAAATTTCCATTTCAGCTTCGGTTCTTGTTTCTATCCATGCTGTTGCAAGCTTTTGTGCAGAAACAATTTTTGCTTTATTCTTTTCAGAAATATTTTGAGTAAATTCTTCAAAATCAGTTTTATCTAATCCGTCAGCAATATTGAAATACTTAGAATAATTTAATCCTATTTTTTTTGGATTTCTTTCATCAATAATTTCATTTAATCTTTTCCACTGGTCTGGTTGTTTTTCTTTATCCCACGCAGAAATTATATTTTCTCCAAAATTATACCTAGCAACTGCAAGTTTATCTAAAGAATTGTTTTCTTTATCCCTGTAAAAAACCAATATAGTTCTTCTTCTTGCATTTAGCCACTCTGCAGGAAGCATTGTTTTTAACACTGGATCTTCATTATACTCTCTTGAAATTAAAATCCACATATCAATACCAGTTTTATCCATTAGTTCAGGTAGTACATTTTCAAACCTGTTTTTTAAAATTTCATTGATTTTTACTGCACGGTTTTTTTCGCTTAAAATTTGGGAATTCAAAGAAAATGTTGTGAGAAAAAATAAAATAATAATTTTTTTCATAATCTATTATTAAAGTATATTTATAAGCTTAGTAAATTTAAACATTATCAATCAAGAAAAATTATTATCCACATGAAAAAAAAGTTTTTAATGTTAAAAATTTTATTAATTGTATCTTACTTTAATACATATTCCCAGAGCTATTTAAATATTGATTGGGACAGTGACAAAACAATTTCATTTCCTTCTGATAATGACTTATACGGAATCTTTAACAATCACTATGTAGAGTATTTTAAATCCAAATTTACTGAGGAAGTTTATGTTTATGAAACACGTCACACTAAAACGAAAATTAATAGAATAAATAACCAGTTGGACAAAGAAATTATTATATCCAAGATTAATGTCTCTGAAATTGTTGATGTTAGGGCAAAAATTATAAATCAAGACACCATCATTAGCTATGGTTTTGACGAAATGAAAAAAATGATTAACAGTGATGATTCTGATGAAAATTATAATAATTACAAACTACCAAATTTAGATGAAGGAGACATAGTTGAAATTATGTATACCGTTAAAAAAGATTTTAACTTCAACGGTAATAAAATAATTGAAGAATCATACCCTATTTTAATTTCTAAGTTCATTTTAATTGAAAATAATTTTAAATCAAATATTAAAATTTATAATTCTAATAATTCTTTTGTCTCTGATATAATTTTTGACGGAAAAAAAAGTAAACAAATAATTTTTAATAATCTTAATGCCACAGCTAATGAGCAATATTCTACGCCGATAGCAAATAAAATTAAGATTTCTTATCAGTGTTACGAAAATAGAGATGATGTGTCTCAAATTGAATACTGGGGTAATTTGGTTCAAAATGTAAGCGAATTATTTTTTCCTAAAACAGTTAATGAAAAGGCTAAAGAAATTTTAAGAGAAATCAAAGATGGGTATGTGAAAATTCCCTGGAATGAACTTAAAATTGCTAATGCAATTGATGAATATATAAAAAACAATTTTGCTATTTCAGATGAAGATGATCCAAAGCTTAACGATATTGAATACATATTAAATAATAAAATTTCTAATGATTTTAGTATAATTCAGGTATATTCAAGTCTTTTTAAGGAGGCAGATATTGAATATGAGGTTGCAATAAGTTGTAACAGATATTTTTTAAAATTTGATCCGGAACTTTTTGATCCAAATCAATTAAGAGAGTTTTTAATTTTCTTACCCAATCAAGAAAAATACATTAGTCCCAATAGAGTTGAATATCGAGTTTCTGAGGCTCCTGAAGATCTATTGGGAAACTATGGAGTATTTATCGATAAAGACTTGGATTATTATTTTAGTGAAATCACACTGTTTGATCAAGATTTCAGTCAGATAAAAAAGAACATTGAGGTCAATATTTCGAGAAATTTAAATAAAATAAAAATTAATGAAAGTAGGTTATTTAGCGGATATTGGGCTATTACAAACAGAAACTATATTTATTTATCTGAGAATGAAAAAACCGATTTTTTGGTTGATTTTTTTACTGTAAATGGTCTTGATAATAAAAAGGTAAGTAATTACGATATCAAAAATTTTGATATTTCACATAATACCTATAATACACCACTCGAAATAACCTCAACCATATCAACTTCTGACCTAATTGAGAAAAAAGAGGGATTAACCTACTTAAAAATCGGAAAAGTAATAGGGCTACAGAGTAATTTATTTGATGAAAAAGAAAGAATTAACCCCATTGAAATTAACTTTCCAAATTCATATGATTATAATATAAAAGTAAATATACCTCGTGGATATAAAATCGTTGATTTTAGTGTATTAAATAAATCTAAAGAATACATTTCAGTTGATGGAAATTCTACTGCTAAATTTCTGTCTAAAGCAACTGTAAATGGAAACGTATTAAATATTAATATTAAAGAGTACTACAAAGAATTGAGGTACAGTAAAAAAAGATATCAAGAATTTAGGGAAGTCATAAATGCAGCTGCAAAATTTTATGAATCTTGCATACAATTAGAAAAAATTTAAATTTTTCCAAGTAGTTTCCCCTTCCAGTCTGTCCAACTATATTTATTGGCAAAAACAAGTAAAATAGCCGGGAAAAAGACTAATACAGGTACTAAAACTTCGCCTAATGGCATAGTTTCAGGATTGGAAATATCTTTTAGTACTGAATGTGTTTGCAGAGCTGTCCAATCAGCTGTGACAAGCAGTGCTGCTATCATATTATTTGCTGCATGCCAACCCAAAGCGAGCTCTATCCCTTCATCCATTAATGTCATTATACCAGCAAATAATCCAGAGCCTATATAAAACACAAAAACAACGTTACCAAACTTTGCAATTTCAGGATTAGCATAATGCATCAAACCAAAGGCTATTGATGTTAAAATTAATGGCAACCACCTATTACCGCTTATTATTCCTATTCCTTGCATTAAATAACCTCTAAATAAGTATTCTTCAGCAGATGTTTGTATGGGTAGCAATGTGATTACTATCAGACATAAAATAAGGAATTGTTCATACTTAAAGTTCCACTCATAATTTTCTGGTGATATAAACAGATAATCTATACCAATCATAAAAGCACTTATGGATCCCCAAAGGGCAAAAGCAAAAAATACTCTACTCCAATCAATGTTTTCTCTTGATGTGCTTAAATCTCTTAAAGAATTCTTGTGTATAAATTTTGTAGCAAAAAAAACTGCTAAAATCATCCCAACAAATGGTAATAACATTAAAAAAAGATTCTGATTAGGCTCTAATACACTCATAATAGCGACAATATTATTAGATGCTATTTTTGCCATTAACTCCTCATCACCAAATGCTTTTGATGCTAAAATTAAACCATGAGGAATAGAAAATAAAAAAACGGCCAAAGGCACTATTAATACAACCGTTACTATGTATCCCCACCAACTTTCTTTGTTATCTATTACTTGTTTTATGTACATTTTATTTCTTTTTAATTGCCAATGTAGTAAGTTTTCCGAGAGAAATCAGATTATTTTTTTCATCTAAAACTTTAACCTCCCATATTTGCATTGTTCTACCCATATGTATGTTGGTTGCTTTTGCATACACAAAGCCTTCGCTGATACTTTTAACATGATTAGTCGAAATCTCAACACCTCTTATTGCCATTTCTCTATCTTTTATAAAATATCTGGAAGCAAAACTTCCAGCAGTTTCAACTAATGCAGCAGTTGCTCCTCCGTGAAGTATACCAGCTGGCTGATGTACTTCAGGGGTTACTGGCATTTTACAAACAACATAGTTGTCACCAATTTCAGTAAATTCAATTTTCAAGGTTTCCATTAATGTATTGGAACTCATTTTATTTACCTCATCAAGAATTTCAGAATTATTCAAAATAATATGATTTTTTCAAATTTAAACAAAAAAAGGGTGCTGTCAAAAGCACCCTTTTCTAATTTTGTTGAATACAAATTATTCCTTGACTTCTTCAAAATCTACATCTTCCACATTGTCAGAACTATCAGCTGACTGCTCATCTGCAGGCTGCTGTGACTGACCCTGTTGATTCTGTTGAGCTTTATACATCTCTTCACTTGCTGCTTTCCAAGCTTCATTTATCTTTTCAAGAGCAGGATCAATCTTGTCTAAATCTTTACTTTCAAATGATTTTTTTAGCTCTTCAAGTGCCTCCTCAATCGGTTTCTTCTTGTCATCAGACAATTTATCGCCAAACTCTTTTAATTGTTTCTCAGTTTGAAAAATCATAGCATCTGCACTGTTTAATTTATCAACTGTTTCTTTAGCTTTTGCATCTGCTTCAGCATTTGCTTCAGCATCTTTCTTCATTTTTTCGATTTCCTGTTCAGTTAACCCAGAAGAAGCTTCAATTCTTATGTTTTGCTCTTTTCCTGTTGCTTTATCCTTTGCAGTAACATTAAGAATACCATTTGCATCGATATCAAAGGTAACCTCGATTTGAGGAACACCTCTAGGTGCAGGTGGTATATCTGCAAGTTGGAATCTACCTATTTCCTTATTATCAGGATACATAGGTCTCTCACCTTGAGCAATTCTAATATCTACAGCTGGTTGATTATCTGCTGCAGTTGAAAAAACTTGTGATTTCTTGGTCGGAATGGTTGTGTTTGCTTCGATTAACTTTGTCATTACATTACCCATAGTTTCAATACCAAGAGATAATGGAGTAACATCTAATAACAAGACATCTTTAACATCACCAGTAAAAACACCCCCCTGAATTGCGGCACCTACAGCAACAACTTCATCGGGATTTACACCTTTACTAGGTTTTTTACCAAAAAACTTCTCAACAGCATCTTGTACCGCAGGTATCCTAGTAGATCCTCCAACAAGAATAATTTCATCAATATCTGATTTGCTTAGCCCTGCAGCTTTTAAAGCAGTTTTACATGGATCTATAGTTCTTTTAACCAAGTCATCTATTAATTGGTCAAATTTAGACTTAGATAGAGTTCTTACTAGGTGCTTTGGTCCACTATCAGTTGCTGTAATATATGGTAGATTGATTTCGGTTTGAGCTGAAGATGATAATTCAATTTTTGCTTTTTCAGCTGCTTCCTTAAGTCTTTGTAGAGACATAGGGTCTTTTCTCAAATCTATACTCTCATCTTTTTTAAACTCATCTGCTAACCAATCGATAATTTTTTCATCAACATCATCACCACCTAAATGAGTGTCTCCATCAGTTGATAATACCTCAAAAACTCCATCTCCTAATTCTAAAATTGAAACATCATGTGTTCCTCCACCAAAATCAAATACAACGATTTTTTGATCTTGACCTTTTTTATCTAGACCATAAGCTAATGCAGCTGAGGTTGGCTCATTGATAATTCTTTTGACTTTTAGACCAGAGATTTCTCCGGCTTCTTTCGTTGCTTGTCTTTGAGCATCGTTAAAATATGCTGGAACAGTAATTACAGCCTCCTCAACACTGGTTCCTAAATAGTCCTCAGCGGTTTTTTTCATTTTTTGTAAAATCATCGCTGATAGTTCCTGAGGGGTATATAACCTACCGTCAATATCAACTCTTGGGGTATCGTTGTCCCCTTTTACAACTTTATAAGGTACTCTCTCAGTTTCTTTTTTAGATTCCGAAAACTTATTACCCATAAATCTTTTTACAGAATAAACAGTTTTGGTTGGATTTGTTACCGCCTGTCTTTTTGCAGGATCACCAACTTTAATCTCTCCACCTTCAACAAATGCTATTACTGATGGTGTAGTTCTCTTACCTTCTGCATTAGGGATTACAACTGGCTCATTTCCTTCCATAACTGAAACACATGAATTTGTTGTTCCTAAATCTATTCCGATTATTTTACTCATAACTTTTAATTTTAAATTCGTTTTATAAATGTCAATGATTGTGCCATTTGGTTTTTTTTACATTTTTGTCAGTTTAATGTAAAATTTCATGACAAAATGTCTTGTCATATGTAGATTTACAGATTAATTAGATTTAGAAATAAAAAAATATTTTGCAGTTGATTTAATTTATTACATTTACAAACTACTTTTTTAAATTCATAAATGAATAAAAAAATATACAAAAGAGTTACAGTAAAGTCTCTTCAAGAAATGAAAGATAATGCAGAGAAGATTTCTATGCTAACTTCTTATGATTTTACTTTAGCTGGTATTGTTGATAAATCTGGAATTGATGTAATTCTAGTAGGTGATTCAGCTAGTAACATTATGGCTGGACATGAAACAACTCTTCCAATCACATTGGATCAAATGATCTATCATGCATCCTCAGTAATTAGAGCGGTCGAAAGAGCTTTGGTTGTTGTGGACTTGCCTTTTGGAACTTATCAAAGTGATTCACAAGCTGCTTTGGAATCTGCTATCAGAATTATGAAAGAAAGTGGTTCTCATGCTGTTAAACTTGAAGGTGGTAAAGAGATTAAGGGTTCCATTAAAAGAATTATAAAAGCAGGTATTCCAGTCATGGGCCACTTAGGTCTTACACCACAGTCAATATATAAATTTGGAACTTACACAGTAAGGGCTAAAGAGGATAAAGAAGCTAATCAACTGATTGAAGATGCTCATTTATTAGAAAAAATTGGTTGTTTTGCTATTGTTTTAGAAAAAGTACCAAGCAAATTAGCAGAAAGAGTCGCAAAAGAAGTTAAAATTCCGATAATAGGAATAGGCGCAGGAGGCAATGTTGATGGTCAAGTTCTAGTTCTACATGATTTGATTGGAATGACAAAAGAGTTTAATCCAAGATTTTTAAGAAGATACATGAATCTTCATGATGAGATTGTTAATGCAATCTCAAATTTTTCTGATGATATTAAATCAGGTAATTTTCCAAATGAAAACGAACAGTATTAGAATTGGAAAAAATAGTTTCCAATAAAAATAACTTACAAATTCTTTTTGAGGACAACCATATCATTGCAATTAACAAAAGATGTGGTGATATTGTTCAAGGTGATAAAACTGGAGATACTCCCCTATCAGATATTATCAAGTCATTTATTAAACAAAAATATAAAAAGCCAGGAAATGTTTATTTGGGTGTTCCTCATAGATTAGATAGACCAACATCAGGAGTTTTAATTTTTGCCAAAACTTCTAAATCACTTACAAGATTAAATAAAATGTTTAAAGAGGGTAAGATTGAAAAATATTACCTTGCTATTACTAAAAATAAACCAAAAAAATGTGAAGACACTTTGATACACTGGTTAAAAAAGAACGAAAAAAGTAATAAATCAATTCATTTTATTAATGAAACAGAAAGAACAAAGAAAGCTGTAATGCACTACAAGCTAATAAAAGAATTAGACAGGTATTTTGTTCTTGAAATTAAAATTGAAACAGGAAGACACCACCAGATAAGATGTCAATTAAAAGCAATTGGTTGTCCTATAAAAGGAGATCTTAAGTATGGTTATGAAAGAAGTAATAGTGACGGAGGAATAGATTTACATGCAAAAAAAATTATTTTTGAACATCCAGTGACTAAAAAATTAACAACAATAGAGGCGCCCTTAAGAAATACAAAAATTTGGAGTGCAATAAAATAAATTATTATGAATATTGATCAATTATACGATAATCAACTAAATTTAATTAATACTAACCAAAAAATAAGTGTTGAAGAAAGATTGAAGTATTTAAAAAAATTGAAAAATGAAATCAATATAAATGAAGAAAATATTTATAATGCACTGGATTTAGATTTAAGTAAACCTAGATTTGAAACTTATGCCACTGAAATTGGTTTTTTAATTAATGAAATAGATTTATTCATAAGAAAGTTAAAATCCTGGGCAAAACCACATAATGTTACTCCTGCATTAATTAATTTTCCCTCCAAGGATTATATTATTTACGAGCCATATGGGAAGGTTTTGGTTATATCACCTTGGAATTATCCATTTCAATTAGCATTACTTCCAGCAATGTCAGCTTTTGCAGCAGGAAATAATGTTGTGTTAAAACCTAGCGAACACACACCAAACACCTCAAGTTTAATAAAAAAATTGTCGAAAAAGTATTTCCAAGTGAACTAATGTGTGTTGTTGAGGGTGATGCAAAAATAGCTTCTCAATTATTAGAGAAAAAATGGGATTATATTTTTTTTACTGGAAGTGTAAATATTGGAGAAATTGTGGCTGTTTCCGCAGCAAAAAATTTAACACCCTATACTCTAGAATTAGGTGGGAAAAGCCCTGCAATAATTGACAGAAATACTGACTTAAAATTAGTAAGTAAAAGAATTGTATGGGGAAAGTTTTTAAATTCTGGTCAGACCTGTGTTGCACCTGATTATCTAATTGTTCATAAATCAATAAAAGGTACATTAATAAAAGAATTAATCGATAGAATTGAACTAACTTTTGATAAAAATTTTGATAACACATCAGATATTACTGCCATTGTCAATGAAAAAAATTTTAATAGACTAACAGAGTTAATCAAAGAAAACAAAATTATCTACGGTGGTAAATCAGATCGAGAAAATCGCTATATTTTTCCTACTATTATCGATAGCCCAAAAATGGACAGTAATATAATGAAAGAAGAAATTTTTGGACCAATTCTTCCAGTATTGAGTTTTGAAAAATTGGAAGATATTGATAACATAATTAATAAAAATCCAAATCCACTAGCACTTTATGTTTTTTCAAATAACAAAAAATTTACCGAGACTGTTATCAATCGCTACTCATTTGGCGGAGGTTCAATTAATGATACAATAGTTCATCTGGCTAATTCTAGATTACCTTTTGGAGGAGTTGGTAACAGCGGTATTGGCTCTTATCACGGAAAATTAAGCTTCGAATTATTTTCTCACAAAAAATCGATTGTTAACAGATCAACTTGGTTTGATAATAACCTTAGGTATGCACCATATAAAAATAAATTAAGTCTAGTGAGAAAGCTTATGAAGTACCTAGTTTTTTAATCTTTGACTTATATTATTCGTGATATTCAATATTCAACAAGTTTTTTGATTCATTATTTATACTGAACCTGTCATCTAACCTCATTCCAACAATCCAGATAATTTTATCATCACCATTGACTAAAATTAGTTTAGATGATTTATCTATCTCACCTATGTTATTGTCCTTTAAAAACTTACCAACTTTTTTTGACCCATTCATCCCATAAGGATAAAAATAATCACCATGATTAAAACATCTTAATACTACAGGAAATATCAGCTTATCCTTGTCAACTGTAATAATATTTAAATTGTTCTTTTCAATTTTACTTACATCTTTAAAAGACAAGGAGGTTCCGTTTTCAAAACTTATATTTTTTATCAATTTTTCAATAATAAATTTTCTGTCACTGATTTGATTAATCTCTCTTAATACCAACTTATTTTTGTGCCTAAATAATAGGTGTGATTTACTAAAAATTTTTTTTCCTGATTCTCCATCAATTAATTTCAATATTTTATCCCAATCAACAAATCCATAATCTCTTAGGAAGTAGTAAAGAAATGAATCTTTATCAATATGCTCTAAATCTGAAATATTTAATGAAACCTCATTTTTATTGTATTCAAGTAATTCACTTTTTAGCTCATTAATTTTCTGATGAATTAATGAATTAGACATTTTTAAGTATTTTAAAGTATTTCTAAAATTTTTAAGAAAATTACCCTCCAATCCATCAAACTCTGGAATGATTTTATTTCTAATTTTATTTCGTAAATACGAATTTGATTTATTTGAAGAATCTTCCCTCCAACTTAATTTTTTATTTGTAGCAAATTCTAAAATATCTCCCTTTTCAAATTCAATTAAAGGCCTTTTAATTTTACCATTTAACATGGGCACACCTGTTAAACCATCTAAACCAGAACCTCGGGAGATATTGATTAAAAAACTCTCTAATGAGTCATTTAGATGATGTGCGGTTAAAATATGTTTAATATTTAAGCGTGAGGATATCTCATCAAAAAAATCGTATCTCAAATCTCTGGCAATCATTTGAATTGAACTTTTTGAAGTTTTCTTAATTTTTTTTGTATCAAAAGATTTTGAATAGAATTCAATGGAATTTTGCTTACAAAGTTTTTTTACAAACTCTTCATCTCCATCACTATCATCTGCTCTCAACTTAAAATTACAATGAGCAACAACAAAGTTTTTGTTTACAGAAAGCATTAAGTAAAATAGCACAACACTGTCTACACCGCCAGAACAACATACAATGCTTTTTTCCTTTAACAGATAAGGAAATTGATCTTTAATGTAAGATTCAAATTTTGATAGCATTTCACTTGTTTAAAACAAAGATATAGAAATGTACAGAATAAGGTTTATATATGAATCGCTCTATCTTCGGTTGCAGCAAGTGCAGCCTCCTTGATAGCTTCTGAGAAGGTTGGATGCGCGTGGGATATTCTGGCTATATCCTCAGCAGATGCCTTGTATTCCATAGCTACAACAGCTTCAGAAATAAGATCAGCACACCTTGCACCAATCATGTGGATTCCTAAAATTTCATCAGATTCAGCATCAGCTAAAATTTTGACAAAACCATCCAAATCAGAACTAGCCCTACTTCGTCCCAATGCTCTCATTGGAAATTGACCTAGCTTGTAATTTTTACCATTAACTTTTAATTCTTCTTCAGTTTGACCAACTGAAGCAACTTCAGGCCATGTGTAAACAACACCTGGAATTAAGTTGTAATTAATATGTGGTTTTTGACCTGCAATATGTTCAGCAACATAAACCCCCTCCTCTTCGGCTTTATGAGCCAACATCATTCCTTTAATAACATCACCAATTGCATATATGTTATGTACGTTTGTTTTTAAATTAACATCAACTTCTACTCTTCCATACTTATCAGTAGTAATGCCAACTTTATCTAAATTTAAACCTTTAGTATATGCACTTCTTCCTACAGAAATCAAACAATAATCTCCTTCAAAAGTTATTTTTTCTCCTTTCTTATTTTCAGCCGAAATAATCACATCATCTCCATTTCTTTCTATAGAAGTTACTTTGTGAGAGGTATTAACTTTAACTCCACTTTTCTTAAAAACTTTGGTTAATTCTTTAGATAAGCTAGAATCCATATTTGGAATAATTCTGTCTTGATATTCTATAACCGTGACTTTAGAACCAAGCCTATTATATACCTGCCCTAGCTCAAGACCTATAACTCCACCACCAATGATAACCAAGTGTTTTGGAACCTCTTTTAATTTTAGAGCCTCAGTTGAAGAGATAATTCTTTCACCATCAAAATCTACAAACGGTAATTTAGTTGGTTTGCTTCCTGTTGCAATAATGATATTTTTACCATTTATAACTTTGGATTTACCGTTGTTTTTAACTTCAACAGTATTTGAGTCTTTAAATGAACCTAATCCATTGAAAACAGTGACTTTATTTTTGTTCATTAAATATTCTAGCCCCTTTGTTGTTTGTTCAACAACCGATGATTTTCTAGACATCATTTTATCAAGATCAAGTTTAATCTTGCCCTCTATTGAAATTCCATGGTCATCAAAATTGTGAAGAGCATTTTCATAATGATGAGATGAATCCAATAAAGATTTACTAGGAATACAACCGACATTTAAACATGTTCCACCCATAGTTGAATATTTTTCAACCAACGCTGTTTTCATTCCAAGTTGGGCAGCTCTGATTGCTGAAACATAACCGCCAGGACCAGAACCAATAACAATGACATCAAAAGAACTCATACCACATATATTTAGGATTCAAAAATACAAATATTTAAATGTTAAAATAATTTTTAAACTATTAAAATTGATTTTGGTAAATTAGTGAAAAATACAAACTAAATATACCCTTAAATTTAATGAAATCTAAACCAGCAAATAATATTCAAGACCTTCAGTTTTTTGGAGAATTTGGCGGCGTCAATCCTTCAATCTCAGATTCTTCAACTTACACATTTTTGTCTGCAAATTCAATGAGTGAGACTTTTGAGGGTAATATGGAAGGTTGCTATCTTTATTCTAGAAACTCTTCACCAAGTAATCTTTATTTAGAAGAAGCCTGTGCAGCATTAGAAGGCACTGAAGCTGCAAATGTTTTTTCATCTGGAATGGGAGCAATAACGGCTACAATTTTACAGTTATGTAAGTCCGAAGACCATATTATTTCTAGTAGAACGGTTTACGGGGGTACATACGCATTTCTAAAGAATTTTACCCCACAACTAAAGATTGAAACAACATTTGTAGACATAACATCACTGGATG
>CABYFY010000011.1 GCA_902518355.1 uncultured Bacteroidota bacterium
GGATTTGAATCTGGAACAATTCTAGCAAAAATTTGCTGAGAAAATGGAACAATATTACTATATGCTGATTGATTTTCAATATTATTAATGTTATTGATAGCATCTTCTTCAGATTCATAATATGTTATTGTAAATTCATTAGAGGTTAATTGGCTTATTATATTATCATTTTGCTGATCAAGATCAAAAATACCATTGCCATCAATTTCAAAATTATCACAAGAATTTAGTGTAGGTAAGTTTTCAACTTCTTCAGGGATATAAAATTCGACTAATATTTCATCTGCTGTTGTACAGTTTTCTGAAATAATCACGTCAACTGAATAGGTTCCAGTTTCTGAAACAACTAAGGTTGATGAGTTTTCATCATCCAAAATAGCTCCGTCTTTATACCAATTAAAAATTGTTTCTTCAAGGCTGTCATCAATTTGAGTATTAAGAATAATATCATTTCCAACACACTCTTCATTTCCAGAACCAATCAGTATATCCTCACCTAAATTTATTCCTAAATCAAAACTTCCTGCTTCCAGAAAAACAGCTGAATCAAGTTGAGCATCTGAAGCATCTGCAACTGCCAGCTTAATATGATAAGTTTCACCAATATTAACATTTGCTTGCGCAATAAAAGGAACAGTTCTTCCATCATAACCAATATCTGGTTGTCCAACAGGTGTATATCCGTGAAAATACTCAGGATTTGCAGCTCCACATTCATCGTTATCTGGGTGAATATTAGTAATGGCAATTGGAATATCGGTTTCTGGTAATACCGCTAAATTAGTCGTGACTCCGTTTTGATCAGTCAATAAAAAGGCAAAAACATCTGAATAATTACACTCAAAATTACCCATATCATACTCTTCAGAGGCCATAATAAATCTAAAACTTAGTTTATTTGAAATTGGTACAAAATCAAATTCAATCACTGAAGCATTATTAGTTTCATCTTCGATTAAACTATCAAGATCTGAATCTCCAGGCCAATCAAAATTACCAGATGAAGCTCCTCCCATAGATTCATTAGGACCAGTAGCTAGTAGTGCATTACCAGATGATAAAATAATTCCTTCGCTGAACGGGAATCCACCACTTGGTTCTAAAAAATGACCAATACCATTCACATCACCAAAATTATTTCCACTACTCCAAGTTATATTTGAAACATTTGCACATTCATTATTAATCAATACATCAGTTACCAATTCTTCAACTGTAAAGCATTCTTGATCAACAGTTACATTTGGATTTACAATTTCTGGCATTCCCGAGTTAATTACAACAGGTAATTCTATTCTGTTATATGAATCACATTCTCCATTTTCGAAGGGTGAAACCCAATATGAATAATTCCCTGCTTCCAAAGTTCCAGGTTCAAACAAAGTTCCATAATAAACAGAATCACTTCCTCCTTCTTCATCAAACCAATATACTGATCCATCACCCTCATCAGATGATGCACTTAAAGATATTAATGCGCAGTCAACTCCAACAAATGGTTCAACTGTTACTGTCGCTGGTGCTGATAAGCTTGTACTGGATGATAGGTTTAATTCAGGGTCACCTGGCATACCTCCATACTCTACTACATAACCTTTAGGTTGATATGGTCCACTTGAAGCACCGGTATTTGTTAAATCATTCCATGAACCAACTAATCCAATACTATCGTCTGTAATGTGCGCATAATCTTCGTTTCCAGCCTGATTTGGTTCAGATGGATCGTTATTCCAATTACTATACATTCCGTTCACAGGACCACCACCAGTTTCTGGCCCTTCTCCAACCCAAAATGGAATACCAGTACCACCATTCTCAAGTCCCTCGGGACCGGTAACCCAATTCCAATTTCCTTCAACTCCTTGATCACTTGCACCAATCCATCCGGCACCTCCAGCTTGTTCTGCTGATATTTGATTTTCTTCTTCAGAAAGAATAGTTACTAAGTATCCTTGCAACCCATAATAATTTGAGTTCTCAGCAGCCTGTTGTGCTTGAATCCATGTAATTCCATTTTGTTCAAAATAAACATAATAATGTCCCGTGGAAGGAAGATAATTTGCATTACCAATTGTGAATGAAAATGACTTGTAAGATGGGTTAGGATTACTTGAGAAGAAAACTACTTCATAAACAGCATCAATGATATCTGAAATGGGAAGATTTTCTCCTGATAAACTTGAAATTTCTAGTTTACCGTCAGTTACATTCCACGAGGTATTTAAATCAGGATTTGAACCGTTATATATCAATTGATCTTCTCCTGGAGAATAGCCTTCCGAAATTTGGATATATAAAGCTTCAAGAGTATCATCATCGGGGTCTTCAATACTGAAGGATGTAACAATATTTTGTTGAGTTTGTGGACAATAAACTGAATTACCCTCAGATGAGATCACAGGAGGTTGATTATCCTGTCCAAAAATGCTGTATGCAAACAGATACAAAAAAATTACAAATATCTTTTTCAACATATTATTATACATGCATAGTCTAAACGTAACAAATATATACTTTATTGAGAGTCTTTATGTGAAAGAAATATTAAAATTTCAGGTTAGTCAGATAATCTATTAATTATCTCCCTTGAGATTTCTGCGAGAAAAGGAAAGCCAATTGAATCATAATCATATTTATCATCATTGTATATTTTATTTGTATTTACATCAATGGTTGCTGTTAAAATAATTGAAACATTTTTCTTTTTTATATATGCAACATCGGACAATTGGCCGTATGCGAAACCTACCTTATTATGAATTATAATATTCTCATCGAATTCTAATTCTTTATCACCATAAATAAAAAATTTAGTAAAGTAATAAGGAAACTCATCTGGATTGTAACCAAAATCTCTAGGGTTTCCTGACATATAATTAAAAAGAATTTCTCTTTGTTCATTTGTTAAATTAAATCTTTCCTCTTCTTTAAATTTTTTAGGGAAAAATAAAATTTTCATAATTCTATGTAAATCTGTGATAGAAATGTAATTTTTTTTTGAAAAATCCATTTCTTGTTTAATCATTTCACCGTTAGAGTTGATATAACCTTTGCCTTTCTTTATATTTTCTAATTTTAGTTTTTTTGGTTCCTTGTTATTGTTTTGAAATGAAATTATTGTATCATTTGTAAAAAAATTAACTCTTTTGCCTTTAAGTTTTGAGGAATTTGAAGTTGAGAGTCTGTGAAATATTGTTGAATTTAAAAAACCTTTAGATGTAAATTTTTTATTTAAGTAATCTTGTCCTGTAAATTCAAAAAATCTGTTATTAGCCTGGTTGTTACTCAAAACAAAAACTTTTTCAAGTTCGTCTTTAAAAGTTGTTTTTAATGTGTCATCTTCAAGCATAAAAGGAGTGTTGATAGATAAAACTTTATTTTCATTTAATTTCTCTAGTGCAAATAATGCAATTGGTAACTTAACTGTACTGGCTGGGTAAAAGTATCTGTTTGTGTCAATATTATATTCATATTCAATAAAATTTTCTATACTATCGATAACAGTTAATTTGACTTGAATATCATTACTCTTAATTGTATTTAATAATTTTGCATTACCAGCTACAAATCTATTTATGAATTGTTGGTCACTTGAGTTAGTGCAACTCAAATTTATGATTAGAACTATAAAAATTAACTTTTTCATAATCTATAAATTTATTAATAAAAATTTGATAAATAATTTAAATTTGGGTCTATCAACTAGCTATCTTTATTAAATTTGTTTACAAATGAATTAACATGAATTTACACGAGTATCAGGCAAAAGAAATCTTAAGTGGATTTGGAGTAAGGATTCAAAGAGGATACGTTGCTTCAACCCCAGAAAATGCCGTTGCAGTTGCAAACAAATTAAATGAAGAAACAGGCTCAGATTTTTTTGTTATAAAAGCCCAAGTACATGCTGGAGGAAGAGGTAAAGGTGGTGGTGTAAAGCTTGCAAAATCTATCGATGAAGTATATTCCATTTCTGATAAAATCCTTGGTATGAATCTTATCACTCCTCAGACTTCAAAAGAAGGAAAAAAAGTTCATCAAGTATTAATAGCTGAAGATGTTTATTATCCAGGAAATTCTGAAGTTGAAGAGTACTATATTTCAGTATTACTAAATAGAGCAACCGCAAAAAATATGATAATGTATTCTTCTGAGGGTGGTATGGATATTGAAGCTGTTGCAGAGAGTACCCCAGAATTAATTCACACATTGGATGTTTGTCCCTCAACTGGTTTAACTTTAAAAGATGCTAACGAAATAGCCTCAAATTTAAATTTAAAAGGAAATGCCAAAGAAGAAATGGTTTCTTTTGTTAAAGCTCTATATGATGCTTATGACAAGTCAGATTCTTCTCTTTTTGAAATAAATCCAGTGATCAAAACAAGTGATGATAAAATTTTGGCAGTAGACGCAAAAGTGACAATTGACGATAATGCTTTATTTAGACACCCAGACTATCTAGAGTTAAGAGACATAAGAGAAGAAAATCCTATTGAGGTTGAAGCAAAAGAAGTTGGCTTAAATTATGTTGATTTAGATGGAAATGTTGGATGTATGGTGAATGGAGCAGGACTAGCAATGGCAACTATGGATTTGATAAAACAAGCTGGAGGTGAGCCAGCTAACTTCTTAGATGTAGGCGGAACTGCAGATAGTGAGAGAGTTGAAACAGCATTTAGAATTATAATTAAGGATCCAAATGTTAAGGCAATTCTTGTAAATATTTTCGGAGGAATAGTAAGATGCGACAGAGTTGCAAATGGGATTGTTGATGCATGTAAAAACATGAAAGATGAAATTTCTGTTCCGATAATTGTGAGATTAGAGGGAACAAACTCTAAAATTGCTAAAGAAATTATTGATTCCTCAGGCTTGAATTTTCACAGCGCTGCTGAGTTTAAAGAAGCTGCTGATAAAGTTCAGAAAGTTTTAGAAACCACTTGATTTGAATTCTTTTAATTTTTTTATTTGATCTCTGTAAAGTGCAGCTGACTTAAAATCTAGCTCCTTAGCGCTTTTTTCCATTTCCCTTCTTAATTCTCTAATTTTTTTATCAAAATCTTTAGAATTATTTGGAATTTTAAAATCAATAATTGTTTCAGTTATTTCTTCTTTATCGTTCCTTAATAATCTTTTAGTTAAAGGATTATCAATACTCTTAACTATAGGTTTGGGTACGACTCCGTTTTTTTTATTGTATTCAATTTGCTTTGTCCTTCTGTAATTTGTTTCATCGATTGTTTTCTTTATACTATTCGTAATTTTATCAGCGTATAAAATTGCTATCCCGTTAACATGCCTAGCAGCTCTTCCTATTGTTTGTGTTAATGACCTATGAGACCTAAGAAAACCTTCCTTGTCGGCATCTAAAATAGCGACTAATGAAACTTCAGGTAAGTCAAGACCTTCTCTCAGTAAATTAACTCCAATCAATACATCAAATTTATCTTCTCTTAAACCTTGCATTATTTCAACTCTTTCAATTGTGTCAACATCTGAATGAATGTATTTAGATCTTACTTCAATTTTGGTTAAAAAAGATGAAAGTTCCTCGGCCATTTTTTTTGTTAAAGTTGTAACTAAAATCTTTTCCTTTTTATCAACTCTTTTTTGAATTTCATCTATTAAATCATCAATTTGATGTTTAGTTGGTTTAATTTCGATTAGTGGGTCTAATAGACCAGTTGGTCTTATAATTTGCTCTGTTATTATTCCTTCGCTCATTTCTAATTCATAATCCGCAGGGGTAGCACTGACATAAATAACTTCATTTTGTAAATGTTCAAATTCTTCAAATTTTAGAGGTCTATTGTCCATAGCAGCAGGTAATCTAAAACCATATTCAACTAGGTTTTCTTTTCTGCTTCTATCACCACCATACATCGCTCTAACCTGAGGTATTGTGACATGACTTTCATCAATAATTGTTAGGTAATCGTTTGGAAAATAATCTAACAAACAAAAAGGTCTTGTACCGGGTTTTCTTCCGTCAAAGTATCTTGAGTAATTCTCTATTCCAGAGCAATAACCCAATTCTTTGATCATTTCCATATCAAATTCAGTTCTCTCTTTAATCCTATTTGCTTCTAGTGTACTACCAATTTCATTGAAATATTCATATTGCTTTAGTAAATCATCTTGTATTAATTTTATTACATCATGAATTTTATTCGGAGAGGTAACAAAAATATTTGCTGGATAAATTAAAATAGATTTTTCATTGCTAATAATTTTGTTAGTAAATGGATCAAATTTTTCAATTTCTTCAATTTCGTCTCCAAAAAAATGTATTTTAAAAGCAAAATCGGTGTGAGCAGGAAATATATCAATTGTATCTCCGATGATTCTAAATTTACCTTGCTTAAATTCATCGGAGATTGATCTTGAATATAAACTTTGAACTAATCTGTTTAGTAATTGAGTTCTTGACAAATTAGAATTCTCACTAATTTCAATTGTATTTTCTTTGAATTCTTGAGGGTTACCCATTCCATATATACAAGAAACAGATGCAACTATGAGGATATCATTTCTTCCCGAAAGAAGAGCAGAGGTTGCACTAAGTCTTAGTTTTTCGATTTCGTCATTAATAGAAAGATCTTTTTCTATGTAAACACCTGTTGTTGGGATATATGCCTCTGGTTGATAATAGTCATAATATGAAACAAAATATTCTACTAAATTTTCTGGAAAAAAACCTTTAAATTCCGAGTAAAGTTGGGCAGCTAAAGTTTTATTGTGAGCAAGTACTAGTGTTGGCTTATTTAATTCTAGGATTACATTAGCTACAGTAAAGGTTTTTCCAGATCCCGTAACTCCAAGCAATGTTTGATGTTTTTCATTGCTTTTTATTCCTTTAATTAGCGATTGAATTGCGTTGGGTTGGTCACCAGTTGGGGTAAAATCAGTTTTAAGTTTAAAATTCATATCATAAAACCATTAGATAAGAAAATCATCATCATAATCACTTTCACTTTCAAAATCTTTTTTGTCAAATATTTTTTTTGGAGCTACATTTGGCATCATTCCATTTGAAAAAATAATTCTTGGATATTTCAGATTATTTATTATTTCACCTTCTTCAATTAATTCTAAGAAAAAAGTCCACATTTTCATAAAATCATACATATATAAAAGTTTTGGATTATCACGATTAATTAAACTAGAGAGATTGATTGAGTCCATCGATTTTGTTGAATTATCAAAGTTCATAAGGCTAATTTCATCAATTTGATTCCATTCCTCATCAACTGTAAAAAAAGATGACATTTCTTCCCCACTAAATTCAAAAGCTAATAGTATTAATTCGTGCAGGTCTTTTAAACTTGAATCCTTGACAATTTCTAAATCTCTAAAAACATCTTCTTTAGTGTCGTTATCTAGTATTACTCTAAACCTGTATATCATTGCTTGTTTTTTTGATTAAAAAATTATTAAGTAATATATAAAATTGAACACCAAAGATTAAACTAGCAAATACTAAATGAATTGTTTGTGTCCCAAAAGGAAAATTAAAATAAAACATCAGCACACCAGAGATTACTTCAATTAATAATAAAATCATCAAATGATTAACATATTTATTTCCAAGTAAGAGCTTATTATTTAGATAAAACAAGAAGAAATTAATTGATACAACAGCGATAGAAAATGATCTATGATATTCGTAAATGACAGGAATTTCGTTAAGCCATTTTGATTTATCATAATAGAATAATTGAGCCTGTTCATCAACAAATTGCCTTACCTGTGTACCCAAGATAATTTGAATTAATGACAAAAAAATTGCAATTATCAGTAAAAATCTAAATTGAACATTTTCTTTAATACTAGATTTTTTAACCCCGCTGAAGACTAAATATATCAAAAGGCATACAATGAATAATGCCATTAGCATATGAATAGTAATTTTAAAACCTTCCAAATTTGAGTCTACAACTGTTTTTCCAAGCCATGCCTGAAAACCCATTGCAATTAAGGTTAAAATTGATATTACAGTTAAATGACGAAATGTTTTGAAATATAGTACTGAAATAATAGTAAAAATTAAAATTGGAATACCAGAAATTGCTCCAATTAGTCTATTTATATATTCAATCCATGTGTGGACTGGGTTAAATATAACATAGTCATGTTTTTCATAAACTTCCCAGTTATTCAGATTTATTATTTTCTCACTTTTAAAGTTAGATTTA
This sequence comes from uncultured Bacteroidota bacterium, assembly GCA_902518355.1. GTDB lineage: Bacteria > Bacteroidota > Bacteroidia > Flavobacteriales > Flavobacteriaceae > MED-G13. The sequence continues at coordinate 8,193 of CABYFY010000011.1, forward strand.
GCGACTAATAGTTCTTCTTCATTATACAAAATCATTTGACCTTTAGAATAGTCGTTATTTGACTTAAATAAAATTTGTGATTCTTCTGTTGGAGGTATGTAAAAACCAAAACATTTTGGCCAATCTGGACATCCCATCCCAGACCCTGTCATTCGAACAAATGCACCTGCAATTATCACTAAATAAACTAGTATTAACGCTAATTTCGTAAAAAAATGAAATTTATTTTCCATCAGACAGACCTAGCTTTTCTCCCTCCTCAATCATTAATTTATATGCTTCCTCGTAATTATTTCCAATAACACCCTCAAGAATAGCCTCTTTTATATTTTCTTTTATTGTTCCAATTGTTTTACATGGACTGAGGTTAAAGACTTTCATGATTTCCGCTCCAGAGATGGGAGGTTGAAAATTTCTAATATTATCCTTTTCTTCAACCGTGATAATTTTTTCTCTGACAACTCTAAAATTGTCATGATATTTTTTAAATCTATTTTTATTTTTAGTAGTAATATCAGCTTCGCACAACGTCATTAAATCATCAACAGCCTCACCAGCATCGAATATCAGCCTTCGAACAGCAGAATCAGTAACATTTTCTTGTGCTAGAACAATAGGTCTAGAGCTCATTAAAACTAACTTTTGAACATATTTCATTTTATCATTTAATGGCATTTTAAGTCTTTTAAACAATTTATATACCATTTTGCTTCCTTCAAATTCGTGTCCATGAAATGTCCAACCAATTTTTTTATTAAATTTTTTTGTAGGTGCTTTACCAACATCATGTAATAATGCTGCCCATCTCAACCAGAGGTTATTAGTATTTAAGCAGATGTTATCAAGAACCTCTAGAGTGTGATAAAAATTATCCTTGTGTTTTTGTCCTTCAATTTCATCAATTCCTTTAAGGTTTGTAAGTTCCGGAATTATCAATTTTAGTAGCCCCGTTTTATCTAAAATTTTAAAACCTTTAGATGGAGTTTTGGTTAAGATAATTTTATTGATTTCATCAATTATTCTTTCGCTGGTAATGATGCTAATTCTTTCTTTGAGTTTTGCCATAGTATTTATCAGCTCAGGGTGAATTTCAAAATCTAATTGACATGAAAATCTAATAGCTCTTAGCATTCTTAGCGGATCATCTGAAAAGGTAATATTAGAATCCAACGGTGTGTTGATAATCTTTTGATTGATATCACTTAATCCATCGTGTAAATCAACTAATTCTCCGAAATTATGTTTGTTTAACGAAATTGCAATCGAATTAATTTTGAAATCTCTTCTGTTTATATCGTCTTCCAAGGTTCCTGACTGAACGATTGGGTTTCTGCTACTAGAGACATATGACTCTTTTCTTGAGCCTACAAATTCTATTTCATATTCTTTATACTTAAAATATGCTGTTCCAAAGTTTTTAAACACTGTAACAGAAATATTAGGGTCAATAGTATTGGCTATTTTCTTAGCGGCACTTATGCCATCTCCAATTATTAAAATATCTACATCTTTAGACTCTCTATTTAGAAAAAAATCCCTAACGAACCCTCCGACAACATAACATTCAATATTATTGTTAGAACAATAATTTGATATTTCGCTAAAAATAGGGCTATTTATCGCTTTTTTGAATGCCATTTATCTGATTTTACAATAGTTACCAAACTCGTCAATTTTAATTACTGATGATGGTTTGGTTGACCAGTTATATCTCGGCAAATTTACGACATAGTCAACTTGTTTTAAAATATGATTATTTATTTCTGTAAAAGAATTTGGGAATGCTTCTTTGTGAATATTTGCAGAAGTTGATACGAGAGGTTTATTCATCAGAGAAATTAATTCTAAACAAAACTTATTATTTGGAATCCTAAAACCAATAGATTTATCCTCTGATAATATATGTTTACATAAATTCTTCCCTTTTGGGTAAATTACTGTGGTTGGCTCTATTAAACCATCTAATACATCACTAATTATATTGGGTGTAGTATCTGAAAAACTTTGTATCATATTATGGTTTTTTACCAGTGATAGCATTGGAGTTTTTATTTTTCTTTTTTTTATCCTGTAAATCTTTTCAACGGCCTTACAATTAGTGGCATCACAACCTATCCCCCAAATTGTATCTGTTGGATATAATATTACTCCACCTTTTTGGATGTATTTAAATGCTTTAAGGACTTCCTTATTTACAATATTGATCATTAATAAATATATTTACAACAAAAATATAAATACCTTTTGAATAAATTTTTTTTAATTCGAGATAAGTATATAAAGTACAAAGATGAAATCATCAATGTAATTGAAAATATAGATTCCAATGGTATTGTTATGAAAGATTCTAGAAACACTGTAAAAAAAGTAAACATTGATAATTTAAAAATAAATGTTAAGTGTTTTAAAAAACCTAATTTTTTTAACAGAATTATTTACACATTTTTTAGATCAAGTAAAGCTTCCCGATCTTACTACTTTGCAGATAAGTTAAGGAATATGGGTATTAATTCACCTTATCCAATTTGTTACTATGAGAAATTAAAGTTTGGAATTATTCAGCAAAGTTTTTACGTTTCAAAAAATATAAATTATGACTTTGACTTAGATTACATCTTTATTAACAAAAAATTAAAAGACAGAGATAATTTGATAAAAAAATTTACAAAATTTACCTTTAGACTTCATGAAAACGGTGTAATGTTCCTTGATCATTCAAGAAGTAATACAATTATCAAAAAAAATAACAATAACTATAAGTTTTATCTTATAGATCTTAACAGAATGAAATTTAAAAAATTATCTTTCAAACAAAGGTGTAGAAATTTTAGAAGACTTAAAATGGATGATGAATTGATAGAAAAAGTGAGTTTATACTATTCTGAGATGATAAATCGTGATAATCGATTAATTTTTGATATGATTAAAAAATATTCTGTGAATTTTGAAAATAATAGGAGATTGAGAATAAAAGTTAAAAATATTTTTAGATTTTAAAATGATATCAAAGTTTTTAGGGATTGATTATGGGTTATTAAGGACTGGTCTTTCTATATCTGACTCAGATAAAATCTTTGCATTTCCTTTGGAGACAATTGAGACTAATAAATTAATCAATCACTTAAGTACCTTAATAGAAAATGAGAATATTTCTAGAATCATAATAGGTCAACCCAAAAGGTTTTCTGGACAGAATTCAGAAATAGAATCTTCGATATTAAAATTTATAGATTCAATTTCAAATATTTTTGATAAAAATCAAATCTTTCGATACGATGAAAGATTTACTTCTAAAATAGCTAAAAAGGCAATCATTTCGTCTGGAATTAAAAAGAAGGCAAGATCTGATAAATCACTTGTAGACAAGATTAGTGCTACTATTATTCTACAAGATTATTTGCAAGCTTATAATTCTAATTCATAAGTTTTAATGTTGTAATTTTGAAAAAATTTTTTTCATGATACTACCCATTGTTGGCTATGGTAACCCTATTTTAAAGAAAAGAGCCCAGATAATAGAAAAAAACTATCCTGACTTAAAAGCGTTAATTAGTGATATGTTTGAAACAATGTATTATGCCAGTGGGGTAGGTTTAGCCGCTCCACAAATTGGAAAAAGTATTCGACTGTTTATTATTGACACCTCTATATTTGACAGCGAGGATTTTGAGCAAACGTCAGGGTTTAAGACTGCCACTTTAAAAAAAATATTTATAAATCCCGAAATTATTGATGAATCCGGAGACACCAAACCATTTGAAGAGGGTTGTTTAAGTATACCCAATGTAAGGGAAATCATTAACAGAAAATCTGAAATTACGTTAAGTTATTTTGATGAGAACTTCGTTCATCATCAAGACACTTTTAGTGGTATCATTGCAAGAGTAATACAACACGAATATGATCACATTGAAGGTGTTTTATTTACTGATAAAGTTTCCCCATTTAAAAAGAAATTACTTAAGGCTAAACTAAACAACATACTGAATGGAAAAGTTTCTGTTGATTATTCTATGAATTTTTACAAAAAGTAGTCTTGATTTTAAATAATTATACCAAGGAAATTTCTTATAATTTAAAACTTTCATACCCGATTATTTTGGGTTTATTAGGACACACTCTAGTTGGAATGATTGATAATATAATGGTTGGAAAATTAGATCCAACAAATCTTGCCGCAGTTTCATTGGGAAATAGTTTTATTTTTATTGCAATGTCAATTGGAATTGGTTTTTCAGCAGCGATAACTCCAGTTGTAGCTGAAGCTCATAGTAAAAATCATACCATTGATTTAAAAAAGTCATTTGTAAATGGGTTTTTAATGTGCTTAATTCTTGGAGTTTTTTTATTTCTAGCAATTATATTATGTAAACCTTTACTTTTTATGCTTGATCAGCCAAAAAATGTTGTAAATCTTGCTATTCCATACTTAGAAATAGTTGCTGCTTCATTGATTCCACTACTAATGTTTCAGGCTTTAAAACAGTATAGTGATGGATTGTCTTTAACTTCAAATCCTATGTACGCAACTGTCTTAGCAAATATTATTAATGTTGTGGTCAACTACATATTAATTTTTGGTAAGTTTGGTTTTCCAGCAATGGGGATAATTGGTGCGGCCATTGGCACATTAGTCTCTAGAATCATTATGTTTTCTTTTTTATTCTTTTTACTGTATAATAAGGACATAATCAAGAATTATATTAAAAATATTTTTAGATTTATCATTGATAAATCAATGATAGAGAAAATTCTATCACTAGGTTTTCCAACATCATTACAAATGCTATTCGAGGTTGGGATCTTTACTTCTGCTATTTGGTTAAGCGGATTGCTCGGTGAGATAACTCAGTCTGCAAATCAAATTGTATTAAACATATCTTCTATGACTTTTATGATTGCAAGCGGATTAGGTGTTAGTGCTGCAATAAGATCAGGAAATCAGAAAGGTTTAGAAAACTACAAAGAACTCAAAAGGATATCATTATCTATTTTGTTACTTGGAATCTTTTTTGCACTAATTTTTACATTATTAATAATTATTTTTAGAGAATATCTGCCTTATATATATATCGATATTTCTGATGTTTATAACTATGAAAAAAATATTATAATAGTTCAAAAATCTGCAAAACTATTTATTATTGTTGCCTTATTCCAGTTGTTTGATAGTGCTCAGGTAATCATTTTAGGAGCATTAAGAGGTATGCAAGATGTAAAAATACCTACAGTTATTGTGTTTATAGCTTACTGGGTAATAGGCTTCCCTATTAGTTTTTATTTTGGTGATATTAATATGCTACAAGAGATTGGGATTTGGATTGGGTTGCTGTGTGGTCTTTTATTTTCTGCTGTTTTTCTATATTTAAGATTTAATTATTTAGCTAATAGCAAGATCCATAATGTTTGATAGAATAAAACAAATAGATACTGAACTGCTTATTTTTCTCAATAACCTTGGAAATAAATCTTGGGATCCCTTATGGGTTTCAATCACAGATAAGTTTACTTTTCTTCCTTTATTTATTTTAATTATATTTTTTCTTTTTAAGAAAAACGGAACAAAAGGACTGTTAGTAATTTTATTATTTATTTCTGTTTTAATATTATTTACAGATCAATTTACTAATGTAGTTAAAGACTTTACACAAAGGCTAAGACCCTGTAGATTAGATGAATTACAAGGTTTATTAAGAGATATTGATATTAGATGTGGAAAGTATGGTTTTTTCTCGGCACATGCTGCAAATTCCATTTCAGTGACCATATTTATAATTAATTGTGTTGATGAATCAGTAAAAAAATTTTTGAAACCAGTACTTATTTTATGGGTAATGATTTTTTCTTACTCAAGAATTTATTTAGGAGTACACTATCCTCTTGATACTATATTCGGTCTCTCATTTGGGATATTTTCTGGATTTTTATTCAAGTACATATATAATTATTTTATATCTGTGAAAGTATTTTCTGACTAGCTTCAAATACTGTGATTTTTTGTTGTTCTATTTCCTTGAATAATTTATCTAAATTAATATCAACAGATTTCTTATTAAAAAATGATATTCTTAAAGATTCATTAATGATATTGAGTAAGTTAGTTTTATTTTGATTAATTCTATTTTCAAAAAAATAATTATTCTTTTTTGTCAGTGACACGTATTCATTAATACAATCCCAAATATTTTCTAATCCTTCTTTTTTTATACTACTACATGTTACAACCTTTGGTTTCCAATTAGAACTTTTAATTGGAAACAGCTGCAATGCAAGTTTGAATTCATTTTTTGCTTTTATCGACTCTTCAATATTATTTCCATCACATTTGTTAATGACTATTAGGTCAGACATTTCAATAATTCCCCTTTTTATTCCTTGCAGTTCATCTCCTGACCCGGTTATTTTTAGTAAAAGAAAAAAATCTACCATATCAGAAACACTAATTTCATTTTGACCAACACCAACCGTTTCAACCAATATTATCTCGTACCCAGCAGACTCACATAAAAAAATTGATTCAGGTGTATTTTTTCCAACCCCACCCTTAAAGTTTGAAGCTGGACTAGGTCTTATAAACACATTATTCTTTGTAGAAAGTGTTTCCATTCGAGTTTTGTCCCCTAATATACTTCCCTTGGTAGCTCTACTTGATGGGTCAATTGTAAGAACCGCTATTTTAATCCCTTGATTACTTAAAAAGTTCCCGAAGGCCTCTATAAATGTACTTTTTCCTGCTCCAGGAACTCCTGTTATACCTATCCTGATTGTATTTTTATTTTTAGGTTTAAGATTAGCAAGAATTTGACTTGATATTTCTCTGTCAGAATCATTATTGCTTTCACAAAGGGTTATAGCCTTAGATAAGGCGCTAATGTTTCCTTCTCTAATTTTATTACAAATTTCTTGTGGATTAATATTTCTTTTTACTTCCAAGATCGGATTAAATATTTTCTGTAATTAGCCAATCACCACTTTCAATCAATTTTTCAGCGTGTTTATACTTTAATGTTTTGCTCTCTCCGTTTTTGATATTTTTAATTGTAACCTTGTCATTTCTACCAACTTTAGGTTTAGTTCTTACTATAGTTTCAACAGGGCTGTTTTGTTGTCTGTTTGTAATTGCTCTATTTCTTTGCCTTAATTCTTCTGTATTAGGGATTTCGTCTTTTGAGGTATTTACTTTTAAAGGTTTCCTTGAGCCTGCCTCTTGAACATTTTTATTACTATCAGTTGCGATTTCGGCTTTAAATAAAAAAGATAATATTTCCTTATTTACGGAGTCAATAAGTGATTTAAATAATTCAAAGGCTTCAAATTTATATATTAGAAGAGGGTCTTTTTGTTCATGGACTGCAAGTTGTACTGACTGCTTTAATTCGTCCATCTTTCTTAAATGAGTTTTCCATGAATTATCAAGAATTGCTAAGGATATATTTTTTTCAAAATCAGTTACAAGTTGATCTCCCTTAGAATTGTATGCTTTTTCCAAATCAGTTATTACCTGGAGGTTTTTTATTCCATCCGTAAATGGAACAACAATCCGCTTAAATTTTTCTCTTTGTTTTTCATAAACATGTTTGATAACAGGGTAGGCTAGTTTGGCGTTATTTTCAATTTTATTTATATAATGACTCAGCACAACCTTATAAATCTTATCTATGATTTCTTTATCTGGCATCGATTCAAAAGAGTTAGCATCTATTTCGGTAGTAACAGAAAAGTATTTGATAAGTTCAAATTCATAGTTTTTAAAATCATTCGCAGCCTTATTATCAAGCACAATATTTTCACAAGTATCATATATCATATTTGAAATATCAATTCTAAGTCTTTCACCAAATAAAGAGTTATTTCTTCTTATGTAAATTACTTCCCTTTGAGCATTCATTACATCATCGTACTCTAATAATCTTTTTCTGATTCCAAAGTTATTTTCTTCAACTTTCTTTTGGGCTCTTTCGATAGAGTTAGTTATCATTGAATGTTGTATAACCTCACCTTCTTCTAACCCCATCCTATCCATCATTTTTGCAATTCTTTCTGTTCCAAATAGCCTCATTAAATTGTCTTCCAAGGAGACATAAAATTGGGAGCTACCAGGATCACCTTGTCTTCCAGATCTACCTCTAAGTTGTCTATCAACTCTTCTTGAGTCATGTCTTTCGGTTCCAATTATTGCTAATCCACCGCTATCTTTTACGAGATCAGAAAGTTTAATATCAGTACCACGACCAGCCATGTTAGTAGCTATGGTAACTTGACCAGGTTTCCCTGCTTCAGCAACTATATCTGATTCTTTTTTATGTAGTTTGGCATTTAATATATTATGAGGAATTTTTCTAATCTTTAGCATTCTTCCAAGAAGTTCACTAATTTCAACAGATGTAGTTCCGATAAGTACTGGTCTTCCAGACCTGGACAACTCTGTAACTTCATCTATGACAGCATTGTATTTTTCCCTCTTGGTTTTAAATACTAAATCCTCTTTATCACTTCTCTGAATTGGTCGATTTGTTGGAATTTCCATTACATCCAACTTATAAATTTCCCAAAATTCACCAGCTTCTGTTATAGCTGTTCCGGTCATTCCAGAAAGTTTGTTATACATCCTAAAGTAATTCTGTAGTGTTATAGTTGCAAAGGTTTGAGTAGCGGCTTCAATTTTAACATTTTCCTTAGCCTCAATTGCTTGATGAAGTCCATCACTGTATCTTCTACCGTCCATAATTCTACCAGTCTGCTCATCAACAATCATTACTTTATTATCCATAACTACATACTGAATATCTTTTTCAAATAAGGCATATGCTTTAAGTAATTGGTTTATTGTATGAATCCTCTCAGATTTTATGCTAAAGTCTCTGTATAATTCGTCTTTTTCTTTAGCTTCATCTTCTTTTGACAAACCTTTATTTTCAATTTTTGAAATTTCAATACCAATTTCTGGCATTATAAAAAAATCAGGATCATCTTTTCCGGAAATAAACTCAATTCCTTTATCTGTCAATTCAATTTGATTATTTTTCTCGTCAATAACATAATAGAGATCTTTATCAACTTTTGGCATCTCTCTATTATTATCTTGCATATAGAAGTTTTCGGTTTTCTGTAAAAGCTGTTTTACTCCCTCTTCACTCAGATATTTAATTAATGCTTTATTTTTAGGAATTCCTCTAAAAACCCTTAATAAATTAAATGAACCTTCTTCCTCATTTCCTGAATTAATTAGGTTTTTTGCGTCAGCCAATGTATTAATAAGGAGCTTTCTTTGAGTTGAAACTATTCTCTCAATTTTAGGTTTTAACTCATTAAACTCATGTTTATCCCCTTTAGGGATGGCACCTGAAATAATTAAAGGAGTTCTTGCATCGTCAATTAATACTGAATCAACCTCATCAACGATTGCAAAATTATGCTTTCTTTGAACCAGGTCATCAGGTGAGTTAGCCATATTATCTCTTAAATAATCAAAACCAAATTCGTTATTTGTTCCATATGTAATATCAGCGTTATATGCTTTTTTTCTTTCTGCCGAATTTGGCTTGTGATAATCAATACAATCTACACTCAATCCATGAAATTCAAAGATTGGTGACATCCATGAACTATCTCTTTTTGCAAGGTAGTCGTTAACAGTAACCAAATGAACACCTCTTCCTGTTAGAGCATTTAGGTAAACAGGTAAGGTTGCAACAAGTGTCTTACCCTCACCAGTTTGCATTTCAGCTATTTTGCCTTGATGCATAGCTACTCCACCAACTAACTGAACATCATAATGAACCATATCCCAAACTATATTTTTTCCTGCAGCATCCCAAGTGTTTTTCCAGTAAGATTTATTATTTTTTATTTGTATATAATCCTTTCTTGATGAAAGTTCTATGTCATTGTCATTAACTTCAACTATTACCTCTTTGTTTTCAACAAATCTTTTTGCTGTTTCCTTAACTACTGCAAAAGCCTTTGGGAGGATTTCGTTAAGAGTATCTTCACTTACATTATACGCTTCTTCATTTAGTTTATCAATTTGACTAAATAGCCCTTCTTTTTTATCAAAATCAGTAACTTCCTCAATTTCCTTTTTAATTTTATCAATCTGGGAATTTATTTCAGCGATTGAGTTGTTTATTTGATTTTTAAACTCATTAGTTTGAGCTCTTAATTCATCATTTGATAAACTACTCATCACTTGCTCAAATGAGTGAATTTTTTCAATTATAGGATTGATTAGTTTTAAATCTTTTTTTGATTTATCTCCTACAAATAATTTTAGAATTTTTCCTAACATTTTCGTTTTGTCGTGACTCTTAAAAACAGGTTAAATATACGATATGTTTATCTAATATACTTAAGAAAATTATATAAGAAATCGTTAAAAGAGATATAGGATGAACTAATATTCATCTTCATTCCAAAGGTAATCTTCGTCAGTTGGATAATCAGGCCAAATTTCTTGAATAGATTCATATAAATCTCCCTCGTCTTCAATAGCTTGTAAATTTTCTACTACTTCAAGGGGAGCACCTGTTCTGATAGAATAATCAATCAATTCATCTTTTGTTGCTGGCCAAGGAGCATCACTTAAGTAAGAAGCTAATTCTAATGTCCAATACATGATTAATTACTTTTTTTTGCAAAAATAATTTTTTGTGGGAATTACGCAAGATTTTGATGAAATTTTAATCTACAATTAATATTACCAATGGGATTCACTAACGTTATCAGAATATTTTAGAAATCTGCTTAAAACGAAAAAAAAGTCGGAAAGTCTATTTACATATGCCAGGATATTTGAATCTACGCTGCTTTTATTATTAAGTTCAGAAATTTTTCTTTCAGCTCTCCTGCATATTGATCTGCAAACGTGACTATAAGAGGAAGTTTTATGTCCACCGGGAATAACAAAATTTTTTAATTCTGGTAAATCCTTGTTTAATCGATCAATTTCAAGTTCTATATACTCAACATCCTTTTTTTCAATTTTTACCTTTTCTGAGATATTTTTATTTTTACCAGATGCTAATATTGATCCAATAGAAAAAAGTTTAATCTGAATTTTATTCAAAATATCTTTTATTTTGTCATCTTTTATATAATCTTTTAATAATCCTAAAAAAGAATTCAGCTCATCAATGGTTCCATATGCATCAACAGACAAGTTATGCTTATTAACTATATCCCCATCAATTAGTGAAGTATGTCCTGAGTCTCCCTTTCTGGTATATATTTTCATTTACTAGTTTTTATTAATTCGATGCACTAAAAATGAGTATCTGATTAAAAGAGCAACAAATATTGGTAATAAAGTTAAATTATATTTTTGAACCCCCGTAATCCAATGTAAAAATAAGAGAACAATTAGTATAATTAACAATTTGATATATCCGATGGACCACTTGGGTACTTTATTTTTGTGAATTGCGAAAATCAAAGCAAAATTAAAGGGAAAAGCCCAGAGAAAATTAAAATTTTGAGCACCAGCATAATGATTGCTAAAGAACCACAGATAAATAATTAGAATTCCGATTGAACCAGTTATTAAAAAAATTAAAGTATCCAAACTTTTATTCCATTTATCAACTTTATAATTAAATATTGTGATGGCTATTATGATTAATGATAATATGGAATTTATTAGTAGTGGGGTCGGCAAATTTTCACTATAACTTGTTTCAGATTCAGGACTGTAAATAATATTCCTCTTAATAACATCACCATCATACGAATCCAAATAGTTCATTAGATTTTCAGGAAGAAAAAACGTCTCTCTTGTATTGATTTTTTTGTCAATTATTGCTCCCAAGCACAAATCAATTCCAAGTGCTGCCCATGAATTTTCATTTATTTTTCCACGAATTAAATCTCTGTAACTAAGATTAGTTTCGGACTTCAATTTGTCATCTTTAAATTTATTTTTGGTATTATCAATAATAATATCAGCTACCCTAGTTGCACAATTGTCTTTTAAGTAATTGTATGTATAGTATGGGTTATTTAAATTGTCAATTAATAATTCAATAATCTTCAAAGTAGAATTCTTGTCAAAATCAAGTTGATGTTCAATAATATATCTATTTTCTTTAAAATATCCCTGAACAAAATTTTTATAGTTTTGAATTCCTAATTTATACTCAGGCCTTCCTTTTACAAAGTTTGAATAAAAATTAGGCGCATTGAAATCATATATTCCGTAATTGAAAACAATATCGTTTTGTAGAACTGAGTCTCTCACTCTTATACCAGTATGTCCGAAGGCATCTGCTAAACTTGATCCTTCTCCAATTGAAAGAATACTAATTTCATATCTTTTTAAACTTTCAGTTGCATTCGCATTGATATTAATTGAATATAATATTAAACAAAAGGTTATTATGTAATTATTTAAATGTTTAATTATCATCTCAGCATATTTAGATTAAGTTTAAGTGAGAAAATATTTGAATACAAGGCAACTGATTGATTTCCAATATCTGTGAAAGCATAATTTATTTCAATATTGTTCATATTAAATCCTATTCCAAAATTCGGTTGAAAGCTTAACTTTTCAGTTAAGTCATATTGCATCTCATTTTGAAAATTACCTGCACCAATCCTTAAATATACTAAATCAATATATCCAAACTCGATACCAATGGCAGGAGTTATACTAGCAATATCAGATGATATGATATCATTAGTTCTTTCAAACAAAATAAACAAATCAAAAGCTGTCAATAAGCTATAGTCGTTTGTTAGTTCAAAGTCTTTTGATAAACCAATTTGTAATTTAGGAATCGTTATCTCAGATTTTTCAGGAATTTCTTGATTTTGACCGTCTATTGCGTCCTGTATATCATTTAATCTATCTTCGTCAAAACTCCAATTATTAAATGTTGTTGTTATATCTCTTGCCATAACACCAAATTTCCAACCATTTTTACTTTGATGTTGAATTCCTAAATCAAATCCAAAACCCCATGAACTTGCAAAATCTCCAATAATTCTTCTTATAATTTTCACATTTAAACCATAATTTATGTTCAATAAATTATTCTTTTTTGCATAACTAAATAGAAATGCATAATCTGCAGCTGAAAACAATTCAATTCTATTAAAATCTATATTTCCTTGATTATCTATTAGTTGTGTTGTATCCATAATGTCATCAATAGCAAATCTTATTAGAGAAAATCCAATTGCTGATTCATTGTCAATACTTTTAGCATATGAAATAAAGTTATAGTTTGCAATGTTAGCAAAATAGTTAGAGTGCATTAACGAAATTTCATCTCTCTCAATATTTAATAATCCGGCAGGATTCCAATATGTTGAATTAACATCATTAACAGATGAAACCACTGCATTAGCCATCCCTATTGACCTGGCATCAACTCCAATATTCAAAAACTCGTTAGAGTATTTAGAGGAGTTCTGACTAAAAGCTGTAATCAAGCTAAAAAATAATATAACCAACAGTTTAGTTCTCATTTTATTATAACAAGGTTAGGTGTTACTTATTGTAGTTTTAATAAGAATTTGGTAGCAAATTTATGATTTATTTAGAGGTAAATTATTAGATTTACAACAAATAATTTCTGTGAATTTTAAGTTTCTGCCAAATCTAATTACCCTTTTAAACCTTTTTCTTGGTTGTATTGTAGTTTTACTACTTGTTGAAAATAATCTCGAGGTCAAATATATTTTTATTATTTCGTCTATTTGTTTATTTCTTGATTATTTAGATGGGTTTATTGCAAGAAAATTAAATGCAAAATCTGATATTGGTCTTCAATTAGACTCCTTAGCAGACTTAGTTAGTTTTGGTTTGGTCCCTGGAATACTATTGTACAATATGTTTAATGCAGCACCTTCATCTTCTGTTGGATCAATATCATCTTCGTTTGTACCGTTCACTGGATTTTTAATTACCTTATGTTCTGCCTACAGATTAGCTCGATTTAATACCAGAAAATCTTCCTCTAAATATTTTAAAGGCTTGGCAACACCTGCAAACACAGTACTCATTTACTCATTATCAATTATTTCAGCAGATGGTAGTGTTTTTTCAAAAATTATACTTGACTATAATATTCTTTTTCTTATTACAGTAGTCTCTGGAATTTTATTAGTTTCAAATCTAAAGTTATTAAACTTTAAATTCAAATCGTTAAAATTTAAAGGAAACCGAAGAAGATTTTTCATCCTTTTTATTTCAATACCTTCTTTGGTTTTATTAGGTGTTTATGCTATACCTTTGATATTATCTCTGTATGTATTGATTTCAATCTTTACCTTTTATAAATTTAAAACTAAATAGTTTTTTTCCTTAGTTCAAAATTTTGCCCCAGGTATACTTTTCTTACTAATTCGTCATTTGCCAATTCTTCAGGTTTTCCGTCTTTGAGTATACTTCCTTCAAACATCAGATATGTTCTATCAGTAATGGCAAGTGTTTCCTGAACATTGTGGTCGGTAATTAGTATTCCAATATTTCTTTTTGTAAGATCTCTAACAATCTTCTGAATATCCTCAACTGCAAGAGGATCTACTCCAGCAAAAGGTTCGTCAAGTAATATAAAACTTGGATTTGTTGCAAGAGCTCTGGCAATTTCAGTTCTTCTTCTTTCTCCTCCTGAAAGCAAATCACCACGACTTTTTCTTATTGCTTGTAAACCAAACTCATCTAACAACGATTCAACTTTCTTAATTTGTTCTTTTTTGGACAAATTAGTCATCTCTAATACACTGTGTATATTATCTTCAACACTCATTTTTCTAAAAACAGATGATTCTTGAGCTAGATATCCAATCCCGTTTTGAGCACGCTTGTACATTGGAAATGAGGTAATTTCTTTATCATTCAAATATATTGAGCCAGAATTTGGCTTAATTAATCCAACTATCATGTAGAATGAAGTTGTTTTTCCAGCGCCATTTGGTCCTAGTAATCCAACTATTTCTCCCTGCTTTAAGTTTAAAGATACATCATTAACAACGCTTTTTCCGCTGTATGATTTGATTAGGTTATTTGCCTTTAATATCATTTGCTTGATTTTTAACCACTATTTTAGAAATAAAAATACTTACCTGATATAAAATTACAATAGGTATAGCGACAATAATTTGGCTAGCAACATCTGGTGGGGTTATAATTGCTGCAAGAATTAGAACTAAAACAAGTGCATATTTTCTGTACTTAACCAGTGATTTAGGGGTAACAACCCCAGCTTTGGTTAAAAAGTAAATAATAATAGGCAGCTCAAATATAATTCCTGATGCAATGGCAGAGGATCTGACTAAGCTGATAAATGATCCAAGATCAATTTCATTTAGCACCTCACTAGAAACTTGGTATGTGCCTAAAAAATTAATAGATAAAGGACAAATTATGTAATATCCAAAAAGAACCCCAATAAAAAATAATAATGATGAAATAAAAATAAACCCTCTAGATTTAGATTTTTCTTTTGCAAGTAATCCTGGGCTAATAAATTTCCAAAACTCGTGAAGAACATATGGAAATGAGATAATAAATCCAGCAATCACAGAAGTCATAACATGAGCTGAGAATTGACCAGCCATTGTTCTATTTTGGACGACAAAAGGGAACTCATCTCCACAAAAAGTTGTTTCTACCCCTATAAACGTTGCTGCTTGACATAAAAATTTATAAGTTGGAAAATCCATTTTTTTAGGACCAAAGATTATGGTATCAAAAATGAAATCTTTCATTAAAAAACATATAAAGCCCGCTGAAATAATTGCAATTAGAGAACGTATAACATGCCACCTTAATTCTTCAAGATGCTCTAAAAAAGACATGTTATCGTGAGCAGTTGTGGTCATTATGAAATACCTTCTTTGATTATATTTTGAATATGTAAAACTCCGTAATATTTATTCTTTTTGGTAACGATAAGTTGAGATATTTTATTGTTTTTCATAATCTTGAGCGCATCTACAGCTTTAATTTCAAAATCAATAATTTGAGGTTTTATTGACATTATATCACCTGCGACTAAATTAGAAATTTCTTGATTATTAAGTAATGTTCTCCTCAGGTCTCCATCGGTAATTACTCCAACAATTGAATTTTTAGATAATACAGGTGTTATTCCTAACATTTTATTAGAAATTTCTATTATAACATCCTTTATATTATCATTTTCAGTGACCATTGGTTTTAAATCAGTATCAACAATATCTTTGACCTTCAAAAATAATTTTTTACCAAGGCTTCCACCAGGGTGAAACTTTGCAAAATCGTTAGATGTAAAGCCTTTAATTTTTACAAGGGTTACTGCTAACGCATCTCCAATTACCAACTGAGCTGTTGTACTATTTGTTGGGGCTAAATTATTTGGACAAACCTCGATATCAACATAACTACTCAAAACAACAGCTGAATTTTTAGCTAGAAATGAATTAACATCACCTGTTATTGAAATTAGTGGATTATTATTCATGTTCAAGAATGGAACTAAATCTTTTATCTCCGGGGTATTACCACTTTTTGAAATACAGATTATAACGTCATCTTTTTTTATGATTCCTAAATCTCCATGAATAGCATCTGCAGCATGCATAAAAATTGCTGGAGTTCCTGTTGAGTTCAAAGTAGCTACAATTTTATTGGCTATGATAGCGCTTTTACCAATACCTGTTACAACAACTCTTCCTTTGGAATCAAGTATAAGTTTTATTGCATTCTCAAAGTTTTCGTCTATTAAATCAACTAAATTTTTGATGCTATCTGATTGAAGTTTAATAACTTCTTTACCAAATCCAATTATATCTTTTGTGTCCAAATTAGAATTATTATATATAATGCAAAAAAACAAAAATTTTATTAAAGAATTTCTTAAATCAAAAAAGATTGTTTTAACTTAAAGTTACTTTATTTAGAGTCTTACTTTTAATGAATAATGATAAACTAATTCAGTCTTGTCTGCAAAATACTTTTGGGTTTAGAGAATTTAAAGGAGATCAAAAGGAGATAATAGATAACATAATTAACAAGAAAGATACCTTTGTGATCATGCCAACGGGTGGGGGTAAATCTCTTTGTTATCAACTCCCTGCATTAATATCCGATGGTACAGCTATTGTGATTTCTCCATTAATTGCATTAATGAAGAATCAGGTTGATGCGGTAAGATGTCTTTCAGATGAAAATAGTATCGCTCACGTACTTAATTCTTCGTTAAGTAGTGAAGAAGTGAATATGGTAAAGAGTGATGTTAAAAGTAAAAAAACAAAGCTTCTATATTTGGCGCCAGAGTCTTTAGCTAAAGCCTCTAATATTGATTTTTTAAAATCTATCAATATTTCATTTTTAGCAATTGATGAAGCACATTGTATTAGTGAATGGGGTCATGATTTTCGACCTGATTACAGAAATATTAGAAATATTTTAGATAAAATTAACGGAAATCTTCCCATAATTGCTCTTACAGCGACTGCAACTCCAAAAGTCCAATCTGATATTTTAAAGAATCTTCAAATAGTTGATGCAGCGGTATTCAAATCATCATTCAATAGAGCAAATTTGTATTATGAAGTTCGATTCAAAAATGAAGATGTAAATAATGATCTTATAAAATTTATTAAGAAAAATCCTGGAAAATCAGGAATTATTTACTGCTTGAGTAGAAAAAAGGTTGAAGAAATTTCTGAATTATTGGTTATTAACAACATTAGATCAGTCCCGTATCATGCTGGTTTGGAATCTAAGGTAAGAAATCAAAATCAAGATTCCTTTTTGATGGAGGATGTTGATGTGGTTGTAGCTACCATTGCGTTTGGTATGGGTATTGACAAGCCTGATATCAGATTTGTTATTCATTACGACGTTCCAAAAAGCTTAGAAGGATATTATCAAGAGACGGGAAGAGCAGGAAGAGATGGTGGCGAAGGGCATTGTCTTGCCTACTATTCTTACAAGGACATCGAAAAACTTGAAAAGTTTTTGGAATCTAAAAATAAAACTGAAAAAGATATCGCATCGATGCATTTAGAGGAGGTTGTTGCCTATTGTAATACCTCAATTAGTAGAAGAAAATATCTTTTAAATTACTTTGGTGAATATTTTGATTCACAGTCAGGAGAAGGCAGACTGATGGACGATAATATGCAGAATCCAAAACCAAAAATTGATGTAAAGGAAAATTTAATTAACGTTTTAACTATTATTTCAGAGACAAAGGGAATCTATAAGCAGAAAGATTTAGTTAGCATCTTAATGGGAAAAAATAATGCACTTTTAGCCTCTCATAACATAGTTGATAATAAATATTTTGGGAGCGGTAAATCAAAAAATGAACAATTCTGGAATGGTTTATTGTGGTATTTGAGAGCTGAAGGTATGGTACACAAAAAAGTTGAAAATTTTGGATCTTTAGCGATTAACGAAAAAGGATTAAAATATTTAAACAATCCTAAAGAGTTATTAATTTCAATTAACGAAAATAATTCTGCTACAGAAAAAGTGCATAAAATAAACATTTCTCAATCTGGAGATAAAGTCCTTATGAATAAACTAAAGGAATTAAGAAAAAAAATTGCTGACGATAAATCAATTCCACCATATGTAATATTTCAGGATCCTTCATTAAATGAAATGACATTCAGATATCCAATCTCCACAGATGAATTGTCGTCAATTTTTGGAGTAGGTGAGGGTAAAGCAAAAAAATATGGGAAGGATTTTATTGAGTTGATTGCAAAACATGTTGATGAAAATAATATTGATAGACCTGATGAAATGGTAGTAAAATCAGCTGGTAAAAATTCATCATTAAAGTTGTTTATCATTCAAGGTATTGACAGAAAATTTTCTGTCGAAGATATTGCTCAATCAAAATCCATGCAGGTTGAAGAACTTATTTCTGAGATGGAAACAATTGTTTATTCTGGAACAAAATTAGATTTATCATATTGCATTGACGATTACCTTGATGAAGATCAACAAGATGAGTTATATGATTATTTTATTGAATCCGAATCCGATGATATTGAGCAAGCACTTACAGAATTTGACGGAGAATATGATGAATTTGAGTTAAAACTTTTTAGAATTAAGTTTTTAAGTGATTTAGCTAATTAATAATCCTTTTTTATTGATATATTCGCAAAAAAAATAACATGGAAGAAGGTTTATTTGCAGTAATTTTAACCAGTAAAGGCGAGATAATTATCCAACTCGAATTTGAGAAAACACCAGGGACTGTTGGGAACTTTGCCGGTTTAGCAACAGGTAAAATTAAAAATGATATAAGACCAATTGGTGAGCCTTATTATAATGGATTAAAATTCCATAGAGTTATTAACGATTTCATGGTTCAGGCAGGTTGTCCACTAGGAACTGGTACTGGGGATCCAGGATATAAGTTTGATGACGAATTTAATGTTGATCTCAAACATGATCGACCAGGAATTCTTTCTATGGCCAATGCAGGACCATCAACCAATGGTAGTCAATTTTTTATCACGCACGTTGAAACCCCTTGGTTAGATAATAAGCATACCGTTTTTGGACATGTTATTAACGGAATGGATATTGTCAACTCTATTTCACAAAACGATGAAATTATTTCAGTTGACATCAATGCGGTAGGTGAAAAGGCCAAAGCGTTTGATCCAGCCCAAGCTTTTGAAGATTTTAATAAATCAAAAGCTGACAGAATTAAAAAGGAAAAAGAAAAAGAGCTTAAAATGTTAAATGACCTTTCCAAAGGTTTTTCAAAAACCTCTTCAGGATTACTATACAAATTCGAAAAAGAAAATAATTCAGAAAAACCTGTTTCAGGAAATAAAGTAAAGGTTCATTATAAAGGAATGTTGCTCGACGGGACAGTTTTTGATTCTTCATACAAAAGAAATCAGCCAATCGAATTTACTTTAGGTATTGGTCAAGTAATCAAAGGATGGGATGAGGGAATTTCTCTACTTGGTTTAGGAGATAAAGCAACTTTTATAATTCCTAGTGAATTGGCTTATGGACAATCTGGTGCAGGTGGTGTAATACCTCCAAATGCAACATTAGTTTTTGATGTAGAGCTTGTTGAATTTTAATATTTATTTCCACTTGATATTACAGCCAATACTTGGCTTTTGAATGTTGTCATTCTGGATATTTTTAATCAGACATTTAATCGCGTAATTAAGATCTTTACCATCGCATTCGATACCGTTTCCAGGTCGAGAATCATCAAGTTGACCTCTATAAACGAGTTTTAGTTCATTGTCATATAAATAAAAGTCTGGAGTGCATGCAGCGTCATATTTTTTTGCAATTTCTTGAGATTCATCATAAAGATATGGGAATGTAAATTTATTTTGCTTAGCATTTAATTTCATCAATTCAGGACTATCCTCAGGATAATTAATAACGTCATTACTAGAAATTGCTATAAAATTAACTTCATCATCCTTAAATTTATTAGCTAATTCTACAATTGTTTTATTTACATGTTTAACATATGGGCAATGGTTGCAAATAAACATTATCACTGAACCATTTTTCCCTTTAAGGTCATTTAAGTTTTTGGATTCTTCACTTATTACATCGAATAATGAAAAATCTGGCGCCTTAGTTCCTAAGCTAACCATATTTGAAGTTGTTCTTGCCATTTTTTTTAAAAAATATTTAGTTGTAATTTTACAAAAAATAATTTTATGAAACCACACAAAATAAGCTTTGTTAACGCAGTAACACTAATTTCTTTTGGATTATGGGGTTATATTGATGTTGATTATTCTCCAACTGCTCTGATTCCAGTTGTTTTTGGTGTTATAATTTTAGCATTAAATTCTGGATTGAAGAAAGAAAATAAAATGGTTGCACATATAGTCGTATTACTAACATTTTTAATACTAGGTGGACTTTTTAAACCCTTAATGAGTACAATAGAAAGTGGAAGTGCTATAAGGATTACAAGGGTAGGGTTAATGATGTTATCTACCTTAATGGCGCTAGTAGTATTCATAAAGAGCTTTATTGCTAACAGATCTAAAAATTAATTGTTTTGAATAGTTTATTTAAATCCTTTAAAGATTTAGATATCAGAGTAGGAACAATTATTCATGTTGAGCGTTTTGAAGAAGCCATAAAACCTTCTTATAAATTTAAAATTGATTTTGGTAAACTGGGGATTTTAAAATCTTCGGCACAGGTAACAAAAAATTATACGCCCGAGCATTTGTTAGGATTTCAAGTTATTGCTGTTGTAAATTTTCCCAAAAAACAGATTGCAAATTTTATGAGTGAATGCTTAGTTTTAGGTGTTGTTGACAACGATTCAGTTGTATTGCTAAAACCAGAGTCAAAGACAGACAATGGTCTTAGGATTGCTTGATTCACATAATATTACCAAAGAAAATAGCATTCATCAAAATTTTATTTGTTCCATACCAAAACGCTCTAAAATTTGTGTTATCTGTAAGATAGATGACTTTACCTTTACCAATTTTGTTAATTTTAATAGGACTTGTTGATTTTAACAGATCTATATTTTCTTCTGAAATATATCCGCTCAAAAGAGGGTTGTCAGTATATAAAATTGGATTGTTATAGCTTTCCTTATCTTTCTCAATAAAAATCGTAGAGTTTCTAAATATTGGCATTGTTGTATTTGTTTGGCCAAAATTTATTGGGTGTGATCTATCAATTTTAGTATTGAAAATTGCACCTCCAATTCTTTGAGCTCCAAAAAACGCACTTCTTTCTTCAAATGAAATATTTTTAGCCGAAATATCATTTTTTAACTCTTTAACTTCAATGAGTTTTGTTTTTTTAAGCCAATTAATTGAGTTTTTATAGGCAATTAAATTACCACCAGATTTAACCCATTCACTTATTTTATCAGTGACAAGCTTACTTGATATTGAACTATTTGGAACAATTAACGTTGTGTATTTACTTAAATCAATTTTGTTAAAATTTCTGATATCAAGTTTTGTTAAACTTAATTCAAATCTGGTATCTAAAAGATGCCAAATTTCCCCTGCATCATATGCTGTTATACCATCGCCAACTAACATTGCAACATTTTTTTTATATAACCTCCTGAAATTATTACTACCAAGATCTGGACCTTCAGCATATCCCGTTTTAACGGGGTTAATCTCAATATTACAATCACGTGAGATATCGCTTAATAATTTATTTAATTTTACATGATCGTTGTTCTGAACAGGTATCAGAATGGTTCCATAGTCATACTCTTTACCTTCCAATTTAAATTTTTTGGTGGCAACTTTGACTATTACCTCATTATACAATAGTTCATTTAGAGCATTTGGTGACAAATACTCGTGCCACTCCATTAAATAAGCGTAATTGCTTTTTTCAATACTTATATTTTTATTGAATTTTAGTTGTTCAACTTTTTTTGAATAATCACCATTAAAATTTAAATCATAATCTAAGTTAAATGCTAAGGGAAGTGTCCAGGATGAGACATCATAAAATAAGCTATCCAAGAATTCAGTCCTAGTTTCAAACATAGCATTTATAAGTCTATATTTTTTCTGGTTTTTTGGAACTATATAGGCATATCCTTTTCTGTATGTTTTATTTTTGTGTTTAACATCATTATCTAGCGAATAAATTTCGATCTCATGTCTTTCTAAAATTTCAGCAAGTTTTTTCGTTCTGTATCTATCCTTCGAGTTACCAAATATTATCGCTTCATTTTTATATTTACTAGATTCCTTTGCAGCTTCTTTGTAAAAACTTTTCTGATAATCTAAAATTTCTAATCTAAGATTGTTTGCTGCTTTCAAAGTAGATAGGCCTGTGGTAAGTTGATTTTTTATTGTAAAGGGAAATCTTAATAAACCATTATCGGAATCCTGAACGTGTCCTCTTGAACTTGCTTGTTCAAACAAAATTCCAATAGACCCATTTATGTCTGGAAATGTAGAGCCTTTTCCGTAGTAGAAATCGTCAAAACTTTCTTCTGAATAATAAAGAGAACCTATTTTATCTAAACTTTCAACATGAAATTTTGCAATTTCTTTAGTTAGTTTTTGATTTAACTTAGGAGTAAGTGGGTGAGTTCTTGAAGGTATTCCAGGCTGAAAAAAGAAAGTTGCATTGGTTCCCATTTCATGATGATCTGTTAAAATATTAGGAATCCATTTATTAAAAGATTTTATCCTTGCTTGTGATTCTGGTAGTTGTGCTGGTAACCAGTCTCTATTTAAATCAAACCAATAATGATTAGTTCTACCACCAGGCCAAACTTCATTATATTCTCTATCATTTGGGTCTGAAGTTAAATTTATATTTTTATTAATATTGGCCCAATAAGCAAATCTTTGTAATCCATCAGGATTCATTGAAGGATCTAATAATATTACCGAATTTTTAAGTAATTCATGTACAAAATCACTGTCAGATGCAGCTAAATAATACGCAAGTAAGAGACTAGCATTTGAACCACTTGCCTCATTCCCATGAATTGAAAAACCCTGGTAAACAACTATCGGCTGATCTTCAATTGAAATATATTCATTGTATTCAGTAATTTTTTTATGGTTTGCAATAATTTGATTAATATTATTATGATTATCTTCTGATGTAATGGTAAGAAGTAAAATTGGTCTTCCTTCAAAAGTTTTACCTCTGTCTTCAATGGTAATTCTATTTGACGCGTCAGCCAATGCATACATATATTGAACCAGTTTGTCATGAGTGACATGCCATTCACCAACTTCATGCCCAATTACTTCTTTTGGAGTTGGAATACTTGAATTTGGTGTTTCAAATTCGGAGAAGTAGTAGTCAAGATCGTATTTTGGATTTTGAGCATATACTCCTATACTAATAAATAGTAAAATGTAAAAAAACCTCATGCTGATTATCTGATTAAATGTCGTCAAAACTAACATCAGTAAATTCATTTGATGATTCATTGCCATCATCCTCTTTTTCATTTTCATCATTTGTTTTTTCTGTTGATTCTGTGTTATCCTCTTTTTTGAAATCTTTTTGGTGTCTTTCGCTAATCACTTCTTCACCTTTTTCTGAAATCACATAATCTGTCATTTCATTTAGGATATTTGAAAACTCCGTAAAATCTTCTTTATATAGATAGATTTTATGTTTTTTGTAGTGGAAGGAACCGTCTTCATTTGTGAATTTTTTACTTTCCGTAAGGGTCAAGTAATAGTCTCCAGCTTTGGTAGATCTGACATCGAAAAAATATGTTCTTCTGCCAGCTCTTAGTACTTTTGAAAAAATTTCTTCTCTCTCCATCTTCATAAATTTTATGATTAATGAGATAAAGTAAAAAAATTTTTTAATAAATCAGCTAAATCTTATCATCTTTTTTCGTCAACTGTTTAGAATATACATCCTTATAATATCCATTTTGATTTATCAACAATTCATGATTACCCTTTTGAATTATTTTACCTTTATCTAAAACAATTATTTCATTTAGGTTTTGAACTGATGATAATCTATGACTTGAAATAATAGTTGTAGTATCTTTGAGAATACTCTTTAATGAAAGTATGATTTTCTCCTCTGTTTCATTGTCAAGAGCTGATAAACAGTCATCTAATATTAAAATCTTAGGTTCTTTGATCAATGCTCTAGCTATACAAATTCTTTGTTTTTGCCCTCCACTTAAATTTATTCCTCTTTCCCCGAGAATCGTTTCATATCCGTTACTAAATTTTAGTATTTCATTATGAATACCAGCTATTTTACATACTTTTTCAACTTCCATCATAGTTGCTTTTTCCTTTCCAAATCTGATATTATTAATTATTGAATCTGAAAATAGAAATGAATCTTGTGAAACAACCCCAATTTGTTTTCTAAGGCACTCTAAATCATATTCATTAATTAAGTTATTATCAAATAAAATTTCTCCGGCTTCAATGTTATAAATTTTAGTTATTAATTTAATTAAGGTTGTTTTACCAGAACCAGTAACACCAATAATTCCCAGTGATTTTCTATTATTTAATTTAAAGCTAATTTTATCAATAGCTTTAATATTTGACTCGGTGTAGGTAAATGAAACATCTTTAAATTCAATTGAGCCATTTATTTTTTTTAGCCCGTTGAGATTATAATTAATCTCTGACTTTTCTTTTAAAAATTCGTTTATTCTTTTTTGTGATGCTTCAGCTTGCTGAATAATTGAACTGATCCATCCTAATGATGCTACTGGCCAAGTTAACATGTTGACATAAATTATAAACTCAGCAATAATCCCAATATTCTCAATTTCTCCACTTAAGTATTGTTTTCCGCCCACATAGATAACCAAGATGTTGCTAATTCCAATTAGTAATATCATGAGAGGAAAAAATAAGGCCTGCATTTTTACAAGACTAATCTGATTGTCTTTATTTTTTTTTGAAAGATTATCAAATTCTAATGATTTGTTTTTTTGAATTGCATATGATTTGACAATTTGAATTCCGGTGAAAACTTCTTGGCTAAAAGAAGAAAGCTTAGATAAAGATTCCTGAACAATTCTACTTCTAATATTTATTATTCCACTTAGCTTGAATATAGTATATGATAAAATCGGAAGTGGGCTAATTGTATAAATTGTTAGCTCAGGAGATTGTTTATACATGTAAAAAAAAGTGATTATTAAAAGGGTGATTGTATTAATGGAATACATCAATGCAGGCCCAAAATACATTCTTACTCTTGATACATCTTCACTTATTCTATTCATCAAATCACCGGTTTGATTTTTTTTGTAGAAACTTAACGATAGCTTTTGGTATTGAGTGTAAATTTCATTTTTCAAATCAAATTCTACATTTCTGGAAACATTTATAATTGTTTGTCTAGTCAAGAACGTAAATATACCAGCAGCAATTGCAGCCAAAAGAATTAAAAAAATATTTTGAATAAGTTCTGTTTGAACAGTTTCAATGGATGCTATGTTGCCTTTTCTGAACTCATCAATTACATTTACTGATTCTCTAATTAATCCAGGTGTAAATAGCAATAAAATTCTGGCAATAATTATTATAAAGAAACCTAACAGCAGGTTAGTTTTATATTTGAACAGATATTTATTTAAATATTTTAATTCAGTCAATGATGTAAATATTTTTAGATAATTAATATTATCTTGCGGTAATTTTAAAATGTTCTTTTAAATGTTAAATCGAAGACACATCAGGCTTAAAATAATGCAATATTTATATGCTGCCGAAATATCCGATTTCGAAGATACAAAAGAACATTATAATAATCTTATCAGCAGTATTCATTCTATACATTATTTGTTTCTCTTACAAATTTCATTCCTGATTGAAATTTTAAAAAAAGCTGAGGATAAATATAACATTTCACAGCAGAGTGTCACCGGTAATGTTAGTGACAAGTATAGTAATAAAAAATTATCTGAAAATATATTTTTAAACGATCTCGCATCGAACTTAAAAATAGTTGAATTATTAAAGTCTAATGACTTTATTGATTGGGAGGTTGATTATAAATATGTTAATATGATCTATGATAATATAATTAACAGTGAAATTTATGATTCATACATGAAAAGTAAAATGAATTCTTTTGCTGAAGATTTAAAGTTTGTTTACGACATTTTCAAAGATCTAATTATAGCAGATGAAAAATTTCAGTCTTTCATTGAGGAGAAAAATATTTATTGGATGGACGATTTCCCTTTGGTTAACACTTTGTTATTAAAGTATTTAAAAAATTCAACAAGAAATAATTGTGAAAAATCATTTTACTTTAAGTTATTTTCAAATAAATCAGACAAAAAGTATGCTGATGATTTAGCCAACCATTCTTTACGGAATTTTGAGTCCAATAATGAATTGATAAATAAATATGCAGCAAATTGGGATATAGACCGATTAGCAAAAGTTGATTTGGTAATTATAAATTTGGCTATATCAGAACTAAAAGAGTTTAGAGATATTCCTGTAAAGGTCACATTAAATGAATATATTGAAATTTCAAAAGATTACTCAACCGAAAAAAGTAGTTTCTTTATTAATGGAATCCTAGACAGAATAGTAAAAGATTTAATGAAAAATAATTCTTTAATTAAAGAGGGTAGAGGTTTGAGAGAATAACATTTTTTTTTACTTTTGAACAATTAATAATTCTTCGATGAAAAACATAATTTATTTATTTGTAATTACATTAGTTTTTACTTCCTGTGGAGATGATCCATTTAGTAAAGTAAAAACAGAAAATGTTGAGCAAGCAGCTGTAAGAGATAATACTCCTTCTAAATTTCCTGTCATGACTTTTGACAAAAAGGTTCATGATTTTGGAACTATTATGGATGGTGAGGCTCAGGAAACAGTTTTTTCCTATACAAATACTGGTGAAGCTCCCTTAGTTATTACTGAGATAAAGTCAACTTGTGGATGTACAGTTCCTCAGGATTGGAGTAGAGCACCTTTACTGCCTGGTGAATCATCTCAATTTACCGTTAAATTTAACGGAAAAGGCATGAATAAAACTTCTAAAACTGTTACAATTAAAGCCAACACGCAAAGAGGAACGGAATCAGTAAGGATATCGGCTTTTATTAACAAGCCTGGTGGTGTAGCACCACCTGCTGGCCCTATTATTCAGTAAATATGGAAAATTTTTCACAGTTTACCCCCTTTCTGCTAATGTTTGCAGTCATATACTTTTTTATGATTGCACCGCAAATGAGAAAGGCAAAAAAAGAGAGAAAATTTCTTACCGATTTGAAAACTGGTGATAGAGTTGTCATGAAGAGTGGTATGCATGGAAGAGTAAACCACATAAACCAGAAAGAGGGTACATGTATTATAGAAACTACAGCTGGAAAATTAAAATTTAATAAATCAATGATTTCAATGGATGCTTCAAATGAATTAAACAAGTAGTTTAGTTAATTAAAAAATGTATAAGAAAATAATATCTCCATTTTTATTCTTATTTGATCCTGAAAAAATCCACACCTTTACATTCTTTCTGATAAAAGTTTTTTTTAAAATCCCAATTCTTGGTTTTATAATCGAATCTTTTTATAAAGTTGAGAGTCCTAAACTTGCAAGAAAACTTTTTGGTTTAACCTTTGAAAATCCTGTTGGTATTGCTGCTGGATTTGATAAAAATGCAACCCATATTTCAGAATTTGAAAAATTTGGTTTTGGTTTTATTGAGATAGGGACTGTTACCCCAAAACCCCAAGATGGAAACCCAAAAAAGAGATTATTTAGGCTAAAAGAAGACACTGCCATAATTAACCGAATGGGTTTTAACAATGACGGAGTAACAAAGATCAAAAATCGATTAAAGAAAAATTATAATGTTCTCATTGGTGGTAATATCGGCAAGAATAAAGTTACACCAAATTCTCAAGCAAAAAATGATTATATAATTTGTTTCAAAGAGCTTTATGATTACGTTGATTATTTTGTTGTTAATGTTAGTTCGCCCAATACACCTGGATTAAGAGAATTACAATCAAAAGAATTTTTAAATGATTTGTTTATTGAACTGAATAAACTTAGATCAAATGAAACCATTAAAAAACCAATTCTTATTAAGATATCACCTGATTTAAGTAAGGAAAAAATTCACGAAATTCTAGAAGTTATAGACACAAATAATATTGACGGGATAATTGCAACTAATACGACGATTGATTATCCTAATTTAAAGTCTAAAAATAAAAACGAAACAGGTGGCTTAAGTGGAGCCCCACTATATGACAAAAGTAATGAGGTTATCTCCTTTATTTCCAAGAAAACTAACGGAAAACTTCCAATTATTGGTGTTGGCGGTATATCAACACCAGAACAAGCAGTAAAAAAAATTGAAGCAGGTGCTCATTTAATACAGTTGTACACAGGTATTATCTATGAGGGTCCAGGAATTGTGAGAAAAATTAACAAAAAGTTACTTAACCAAGAACTTTAAATTATCCATATTTTCACCAGAACTAATTGAGATGAAATACAATCCTCTCTCAAAAGCACCAACATTAATTTCTAGATCATCTTCGTTATTAATAATTTTTGAATTAATCAGTCTTCCATTTATATCAAAAATCTTGTATGATTCAGGTAAAATATTCTGATATCTTATATAAATAAAATTATCTGCAGGGTTGGGGTAAATCGAAATAGAATTGATGTTATTCTGGTTTACACTTAAGTATTCAGTACTGATTAATTTTGATTCCTCAGAGCCAAAATTAGTATTAGTATAAATAAGATCTCCTTCTTCAGTTGTTAATTCATAATATTCATTACCAACCGTCCAATTATATCCATCCAGACCATTTCCGGCCGTATCGTAAATAGTGAATGTGTAGCACTCAGATTGTACTACATCAAATTCATGATTATGTTCTCCATTTTGGTCATATGGACCACCTTCATACAGTACGTTTCCAGCACTATCTTTGAATTCCCATGTATTTTCGTTCAAATCAACAATAAACAGTTTTAAATTAACTTTAGAAGTTTCGTAAATATTTGATGTGAAATTAATATACTGAGGATATACTTTTGTAATACTTTCACTACCATTGTAAATTTTAAGTGCTATATCATATAGACCAGGTGTATAAACATGCGATGGATTCTGATCGGTGTAATCAACAATATCATCACCATCTACATCCCATTCCCAAGCTGTTGCTCCAACACTGGTATCTGTAAAATTTACTGTCATATAATCATCACAGCTTTCGATAACTTCAGCATCAAAGTCTACGTTAAATGAAGGGCATTTGTAATATGTTCCTCTGTAAACATGATAACCAGCATACATATAGGCGTATTGTTCTTGACTAAAGAAATCTGTACAGGCATCAGGAGAATATGACATAATATTTGATGTATCAGGATCATATGTTTGTCCAAGTGCATCAGTTGCATTTCCAGTGTACATGCAATTTACAGAACTTACATTTGAGCCGTTAATGAGCGGGTCTGCTGGTGTGTCACAAAATCTATCTCCGGCAGTTGCACAATTACTTCCGTTAACATATTCGTCAGTTGAGCCGGGTTCATTAGAAGTACCGTGAGTGTGTAAAAGAACAAAATGATGACCAAACTCATGAACTAGAGTAGAACTGATGGTATTCGTTGTAGCTTGATTATCCATTACAATCACATCATAATATTGTGAATTTTGAGGGAAATGAGTGTAGCCGGCTACAGTATTATCGTTTATGGATTCGACAAAATACAGATTCAATATATTGCTCTGATTATTTTGATATAAAAGAGACATATCATCATAACTATAATTATACAATTGGTTATTTGCAATATAATTTGTGTCCTCACAAACCGTAATTTCTAAAAATGAGTTAGCTAAGAAAGTATTTGCTTCATCTATTTCGTCTAAGATCTGACTTTCAGTAATATTTGTAGCTCCATTTGTATTAGTAATAATGTGAATTTTTGCAGGGACATTCGTGATAGCAGTTGAGGATTTTGATTGAACTTTACTGTAATATTCTGCTAAATAGTATTCAAAGTTTTCTTTATTATTATTTTCGGTCTCAAAAAAATTATCAGGAACCTCTGTTCCACAAAAACCGGTATGAATTTCTTGAGAGGCTATTGAAAAGTAAAAAAACATAAAAAATATTTGAAATATCAACAGTATATCATTTTTTTTTATCATTTGAATCTAAAATTTCGAATAATTATATATGGTGCAAAAATAATTAAATTTATCTTCCCTGCATAATTTAAGAGCTGCTCATGTTGATTTCTTTTATTTTTTCATGTCTTGCATTAGCTATAAGTCCCGGACCTGACAATATATATTTAGCTTCACTAACTTCAAGGTCTGGAAAAGTTGCAGGATTTTCATTTTTAGCAGGATTAATTATAGGTTCTTTTATTCATACAATATTTTTAGCATTTGGATTAAATGAATTGTTAATTAGTCACTATATTTTTTTTGAGATAATAAAATATACAGGTGTTTTTTATCTTTTGTATCTCTCTTATGAGACCTACAAATCGGAGATTTCCAATTTTCATCTGGATAAAAATAAAGATGAAATTCAAAATAATTTTAAAAAGGGGGTTTTAATGAATTTATTAAACCCAAAGGTATTTTTATTTTTCACAGTATTCTTCCCAAATTTTATTTATTCTGATACAATTTCATTTAAATTTCAAATCTTATCGTTAGGATTAATTTTTGTTGTTATGACATTTATTGTGTTTGGATTGATTATCCTATTTTCTAATTTTATTCACAAAAAATTTTCTTCAAATAATAGATTTAAAATTTTTGCTAAATATTTCAATATTCTTGTGTTGTTATTCATCGCTCTGCTAATTTTATTTACTGAAAATAATTTAACTTTAACCAATTAATCTGTTACATGCGAAAACTCAAGATTATAGAATGTCCAAGAGATGCTATGCAGAGTATTAAGGAATTTATTCCAACCGATAAAAAAATTAAATATGTTCAAAGTTTATTAGAGGTTGGTTTTGACACTATTGATGTGGGTAGTTTTGTATCTAAAAAAGTTATTCCACAATTATCAGATACAGGTGAGGTTATTGATTCCTTAGATTTATCAAATAAGAAATCAGAACTTCTTGTGATAATCGCTAATATAAAGGGAGCTGAAATTACATCATACTACAACCAAATTTCACATGTAGGTTTTCCTTTTTCAATTTCTGAAAACTTTCAGATGAGAAATACCAATAAGACAATTAATGAATCATTCACAAGTCTTGTTGAAATCAATAAAATAGTTTCTGGAAGTCAAAAAAAATTGGTCGTTTATTTATCAATGTGTTTTGGTAATCCATATGGGGAGGTGTGGAATTTAGATATAATCGATAAATCTATTTCAAAGCTTGTTGATCACGGATTTAATCTTATTTCATTAAGTGATACAATTGGCTCAGCAACTCCTTTAGTAATTGAAAAGGTTTACCAATATTTTTATCAAAAATATCCTGAAGTTGAGTTTGGTCTACATTTACATACTCATCCAAAATTTTGGAGAGATAAAATTGGTGCATCTTTTGATTCAGGATGTAATAGAATTGATGGTGCTATTCAGGGCTTTGGAGGTTGTCCAATGGCTTCGGACAATCTAATCGGAAATATGCCAACAGAAAAAATCATTTCCTATTGTCAAGAGAAGGATGTAGAAACCAATATTAATCCATTGAAATTTGAAGCAGCCTACAACTATGCTAGTGATATATTTTTAAATTACCATTAATTCATTATTTATAATTATTCTAAATAATTTTTTTATTTGAAATTTACCATCTATATTTGTCTTATTAATAATTAATCTAAATAAAAATAATCAAAAAATTATATCACATAATTATATTAATTATTGCGAGTACTTCTTTTGTTTTTGCTCAAAATGCAGCTGAAACTTTAATGAATAAAGGGCAAGGTATTGTTTTAGGTGGATATGGAGAAGTTCATGTTAATCTTCCAGAGGACGGAAACGGAAAAGTTGATGTTCACAGATTGGTAACTCTTTTAGGCTATAATTTTAACGATAAAGTTCAATTTGTTTCAGAAATTGAATTTGAACATGTAGTTGAAGTTTATGTGGAGCAGGCATTTCTTTCATATGCGTTAAGAGATAACTTAAGTTTAAGAGCAGGTTTGATGCTTATTCCTATGGGAATCGTAAATGAATTTCATGAGCCGACAACGTTTAATGGAGTAGAACGTCCAGGGATGGACAAATCAATAATTCCATCTACATGGAGAGAAATTGGTTTTGGATTAAACGGCAGACTTGATGATGCTTCTTTAAAGTATCAACTTTATCTATTTAACGGATTCAAATCTGATTGTTTGGGTGGATCGCACGGTATTAGAAGTGGTAGAGCAAAAGGTGCTGAAGCTATGTGGAATACAACAAATATATCAGCCAAAGTTGACTGGTATGGAATTGATGGATTAAAGTTAGGTCTTGCCGGTTACTTTGGAGACACAAATGTTGATGTAAATACTAATGTTCCTGGTGTTGGGATTTCAATGATTGGTCTTGACGCACGTTATGCAATGGAAAGGTTTGGTATGAGAGGACAATTTGTTACAACTTCCATCGATGGTTCCGAGGAGTATAATTTAGCTTGGGATTCTGATCTTGGCTCAAAAATGAACGGATGGTATATTGAGGCATCTTATAATTTATTCTCCTTAGAAAAAGAAGAAAAGCTTGATCTTTTTGCACGTTATTCAAACTATGATACTCATGCTGGTGTGGCTGGGTCATTAGTTGCAAATGATGCATATAATAGAAATGTATTGACAACAGGTCTTAGTTGGCATGTTGCACCAGGTGCTGCTTTCAAAATGGACTATCAGATCCTTGGAAACGAATCATCTGATGAAAACACATCAGTACTAAACTTTGGAATAGGAGTTTGGTTCTAATTTTGTTTTTAGTTTAATATTTTTTAGCAATATTTGAACGGGAGAAAATCTAAAATGATTTTCTCCCTGTTCATTAGAAAAGATTATGAGAATAATAGTTTTATTTTTTTTATCGGTTTTATTTCTCTCAGTTTCTGAAAAAGACAGAAACAAAAAGAAAGTTGCAAAACAGATTAAGGCAATATTTGATATTGAAAATTTTGAGTTGTCAAATATTAATATTGACAATACGGTAAAAGAAGAAATTTGGAATCAATTCAATTACTCAAAATTTAAAAAGATAATACATAATTATAAATTAATTGGCTATTCATATGAGTCAAAAGCACCAAGTATGCATTATGAGTTCGACTATTTGATTATCTTAGACCTCGATTTAAAAATAATCGATTTAAAAGTCTTAGTTTACAGAGAAAATTGGGGAGGCGAGATTGGATCTAAAAGATGGCTTAAGCAGTTCAAGAATAAAGGTAAAGATGATAGCTTAAAATATATGCAAGATATATCTGCCATTTCAGGAGCAACTATTTCTGTTAAATCTATGATTGAAACTGTAAATCTTTTTCTTGATTCGGTTAATAAATTAAATCAAAATTCTGTGTTGTAATGAAACTAAACGGCTTGATTTATTCTTTACCTAGAGAATTAAAGAACTTAGTAGTTCCTTTTATTCTTGTTTTATCAATTGGTTATTTTGTTTCTATTTTGTTAGTTGATCATACATCAAGTCTCTCTCCAACTGGAATTGAAGAAAATTATCTTGGAAATGAATCGCAGGAAACACAAGCTATATACAAATTCAAGAAAAGTAAGTATCAGATTTATAATCTTATACATTCTCATATTATTTCAATGTCAATAATATTTTTTATCACTGGATTACTTCTTTTGATTACAGATTTAAACTATTACTTTAAAATGTTTTTAATTATTGAGCCTTTTTTATCAATTCTCATGACCTTTGGTGGAATCTATTTACTTTGGAATGGGGTAACCTGGATGAAGTATGTAATTTTTATTTCATCCACAATAATGGCAATAGTGTTTCTTATCAGTTGTTATATTATTTTACGTCAATCATTATCAAAAAAGAGTAAAGTTTAAGTTCCAAGTTGTATATTTGCATGCAATTAATTGTCAATTGCATGGAAAACCTTCCGAAAAAAATTATTTCACAAGCACTTACTTACGATGATGTCCTACTTGTTCCTGGATATTCTAATGTTTTGCCTCGAGAAGTAAATATAAATTCTAAATTTTCTAAAAATATTTCATTGAATATTCCAATAGTTTCTGCTGCTATGGATACGGTAACGGAGAGTAGAATGGCTATAGCAATAGCGCAAGAGGGTGGTATTGGAGTGATTCATAAAAACATGTCAATAAAATTACAAGCTGACAAAATAAGGCGTGTTAAAAGGGCGGAAAGCGGAATGATTATGGACCCTGTAACCCTTCCTTTAAATTCTGTTGTTTTAGATGCTAAGAAAAGTATGAGAGAAAACAAAATCGGAGGTATTCCAATTGTAGATGATTCTGGTTTCATAAAGGGTATTGTTACTAATAGAGATTTAAGATTTGAGAAAAAAAATGACAGATCAATCACAGAGGTCATGACAAAAGAGAATCTAATAACTGTTGGGGAAGGAACTTCCCTTGAAGATGCTGAAGTTATATTACAGCAAAATAAAATTGAAAAATTGCCAGTTGTTACTAAAGAAAATAAGCTAGTCGGGTTAATCACCTTTAGTGATATTACAAAGTTGAAATTAAAACCAATTGCTAACAAAGATAAATATGGTAGGCTAAGAGTCGCAGCAGCAATTGGAGTTACTGATGATTCAGTCGAAAGATCAACAGCACTGATTAAATCAGGTGTTGATGCTATTGTTATCGATACAGCTCATGGGCACACAGAAAGAGTTGTAGAATTATTAAAAGAGTTGAAAAAAAATAATGAAGATGTTGATATTGTAGTCGGTAATATCGCTACATCAGAGGCCGCAAAGTTTTTGTTAGATGCTGGCGCTGATGGTATTAAGGTTGGTATTGGTCCTGGTTCAATATGTACAACTAGAATTGTAGCGGGTGTAGGTGTACCTCAATTTTCCGCTATTTTAGATGTTTGTAAATCTATCAATAATAAAGTGCCTGTAATTGCAGATGGAGGAATTAAATATACAGGGGATATTGCAAAAGCCATAGCTGCTGGTGCTTCATGTGTTATGCTTGGCTCCCTTTTAGCTGGAACAAAAGAATCACCTGGAGAAACAATAATTTATGAAGGCAGAAAGTTTAAATCTTACAGAGGGATGGGTTCTTTAGAAGCTATGAAAAAAGGTAGCAAGGATAGGTATTTTCAAGATGTAGAGAGTGATATAAAAAAATTAGTTCCTGAAGGTATAGTAGGTCGTGTTCCATATAAAGGAGATTTGGTTGAAAGTATTCACCAGTTTGTAGGTGGATTGAGAGCTGGTATGGGATATTGTGGTGCAAAGGATATTAGTACATTACAAAAAACCGCAAAGTTTGTTCAAATTACATCGTCTGGAATAGTTGAGAGTCATCCTCATGGTGTAAATATTACTAAAGAAGCTCCAAATTACTCTAGATAATTAGATATTATTTCCTAGATATTTCTATTTTTGCTACTCTAATTATTCATAAATGAAGAAGATTTTAATAGTTTTTTTTGTCTGTTTTAATTTTTCATTTGGTCAACTAAAAAACGATGAGTTATTTAAAGTAAATGACAGTATTGTTTCTATTGATGAGTTTAATAGAGTATATAACAAAAACATTGACTTAATAGATGAAGATAATCAAAAGGACTTTGAAACTTATTTAGACTTATTTGTTAACTACAAAGTTAAACTAGCTGAAGCATATGAATTAGGCTTCCACGAAGATCCAAAATATAAAAGCGAATTAAATAAATACGCTAAACAATTACAAAATACTTATTTAACAGATAAAAAATCGGAAGAAAAGTTTCTAAAAGAAGCTTATGAAAGAACCAAATTTGAAGTTAATGTATCCCATGTCCTAATAAGAGTTGAAGAAAACAATAATGATACAATTCAAATCGTTGAAAAACTAAAATCATTAACCAACTCTTTTCTAAATTTATCCATTGACGAGTTTAATAAAAAATACAATATGGATAATAAGATGATTGTAGAAAATTTAGGATACTTTTCAGCTTTTAAAATGATTTATAATTTTGAAAATATTGCATATGCTACACCTGTAGGTGAGGTATCTGATCCTTTTCGTACAAGATTTGGTTTTCATATTTTAAAAGTTAATGATAAAAGAAATTCTCTAGGAGAGGTAACCGTTGGTCACATTATGACTTATAAAAACAAAGCTGATGCTTTTGATAGAATAAAAAACATTTCTGATTCTATTAAAAAGGGAACTAGTTTTGAGTATCTGGCAAAAAAATATTCTGAGGACAAAAATTCCTCATTCAAAGGCGGCAGATTAAATCCCTTTTCTAGTGGGCAAATTAATTCCATTCCTTTTGAAAATGCAGCTTTTAATTTGTTAGAAAAAAATCAAATTTCAGATCCTGTAGAAACTAAATATGGATGGCATCTTATTAAGCTTTATGATAAAAAAAATATAAAAGAATTTGATGAGATTAAGTATCAACTACTCAATAGGCTCAAGAAAAGCTCGAGGTTTAGTATGGTTTCAGAATCATTCTATTCCACTCTACTAAAAAGGTATTCTTTAAGTTATGAAAATAAAAATCTTAACTACTTTATTTCAATGTTAGATTCTAGTTATTTTACAGGAGAATGGAGTATTCCTGAAAATATTGATGAGGAAAAAATATTAATAACCATTCATGATAAAATTTTAAAAAATATAGATTTTGCAACCTTTTTAGAGGATAACCAAAAGAGGGGTAGCTCTATGCCTATTAACCAGTTAGTTTATGATTTATATAAGAAGTTTATTGATTATAATACTTTAGAAGTTTATAAAAATAATCTTGAAAAAGAGAATTCAGATTATCGATTTGTAATGAAGGAATACAGGGAAGGTTTGTTGTTGTTTAATTTAATGCAAGAAAAAATATGGACTGTCAAAGAAT
Organism: uncultured Bacteroidota bacterium; assembly: GCA_902518355.1. Lineage (GTDB taxonomy): Bacteria > Bacteroidota > Bacteroidia > Flavobacteriales > Flavobacteriaceae > MED-G13. The sequence continues at coordinate 45,683 of CABYFY010000011.1, forward strand.
CTGATTCAGCCCAATTAAAAAGTTTTTTTGATAATAATAAAGATAAGTACACAGGTTTTGAGGAGGATAGGGGTAAAATAATTGGAGATTTTCAACAGTCTCGTGAGTCTATCTGGCTAAATAATCTAAAATTAAAGCATAAGGTTACTTTAAATAAAAAAGCAGTTAAACGATTAAGGAATAAATATAATTGATGAACCATAAATTATTTTTTTTAACTTTTTTGATATGTTTTTCTAGCTGTAATATTGTTTCAGATCAAGATTCTTTGAATATTGCAAAATACGGGGATACTTATTTGTCAAAGGTGGAATTCGTTAAGATGATGGATGGGGTTAAAAAAGAAGATTCTGTTTTAAGGGCAAATTCTGTCATTAATAATTGGGCAATTGAAAAAATTCTTACAGAAAGAGCTGAGCTAAATTTAAATGAAGCTAAGCTTCAAAAGATTAGTTCTCTTGTCAAAGAATACAAATCTAGCTTGCTTTCTGAAGCATATCTTGAAGCTTTAATAAATTCAACAATCAACCTTGAAATTGATTCTGTTGAAATACAATCTTTTTACCAGAAAAATAAAACTTTGTTTAAATTAAATGAGGATATTTTTAAACTAGCATTTGTTGAACTACCGTTAGATTTTTCTGACACATATCAAATCCGCTCAAAAATTAGAAGATTTAAATCTGAGGATAAGTTTTTTTTGGATTCTATTTCATATAGATTTAAAAATTTCTCCTTGGATAATGATAAGTGGATTACAGAAAAGGAATTACGTAAAGAATTTCCATTTATTAATGATTATTCTTACAAAAGCTTAAAAAATTATAATTTTTTTCAATTCAAAGATTCATTAAGTTTATATTTGATTAAGATTATTGAATTAGTAGAAAATGGGGACATTTCTCCCATTGATCATGTTTTACCAACTTTGGAGTATATGTCACTGAATAAAAGAAAAAAAGAGTTAATGTTAAGTATTAAGTCTGAAATTTTAAGAGATGCACTTCAAAATAAAAAATTAGAAATATTTTAGAATGAGAAATTTTATAATCATATCAGTATTTTTTTCTTTTACTTTCATTTTTTCCCAAGAAAGACAAAAGATTGACGGTGTTGCTGCAGTTATTGGTGATTTTGTTGTTCTTGAATCTGATATAGAAAAACAATTTACTCAGTTGAGAGTCTCTGGTGTTTCTATGGAGAATATCTCAAAGTGTCAGGTTTTTGGAAAACTTCTTGAGGATAAGTTATACCAGCATCATGCTATTCAAGATAGTATTGAGGTAAATAATGCAGAAATTCAATCTTATGTTGATCAGCAGGTTAATGCATTTGCTGAACAAATTGGTTCTATGGATAAACTATTAGAATATTATAAAAAAGATTCTGAGCAAGATCTTCGATCAGAAATGTTTGAACTCAATAAAAATGCTGAATTAGCAAAAAAAATGCAACAGGCTATAATTGAAGATATTGAAGTTACACCAGAGGAGGTGCGTCAGTTTTTTAATTCAATTCCAAAGTCTGATAGACCTGTATTTGGTACTGAACTTAGAGTTTCACAAATTGTTTTATATCCAAAAACTACACAATCTGAGAAGCAAAAGGTCATAGATCGTCTGAAAGAATTCAAGGCTGATGTCATTGATAATGGGGCTAGCTTCATTTCAAAAGCTGTTTTGTATAGCGAAGATCCTGGATCTCGAACTAGAGGAGGTAAATATTCGATAAACAGAAAAAATTCACCAATGATTAAAAAATTTAATGAGGTCGCTTTTTCTTTGACCGAAGGTGAGATTTCTGATCCATTTGAGACAGAGTATGGTTTTTTTATTATTTATCTAGAAAAAATCAGAGGTCAGGAATATGATATTCGTACTATATTATTAAGACCAAAAATTAATCAGAAAGAAATTGATGACACAAGAAAAAGATTGGTTGAGATTAGAGAAAGGATAATCAGTGGAGAAATATCATTTTCTGATGCTGCAAAAGAAGCAAGTGATGAAAAGGAGACAAGGAACGATGGGGGGTTATTAATTAATCCTGAAACTCAGGATTATAAATTTGAATTAACTAAAATGGATCCTGAATTGTATTCTCAAATCGCTAACCTTAAAGAAAAAGAGGTTAGTATAGTTTATCAAGATGAAGACAGGTTTAATCCTATTAAGTTTAAAATTTTATCCGTTTCCGATAGATACGATGAGCATGTCGCTGACTTTTCTAAAGATTATTTAAAGATTCAAAAATTAGCTTTACAAAATAAGCAGCTTAAAGAAATTGAGAAATGGCAAAATGACAAGATATTCGACACCTATATCAACATAAATAATGATTTTAGTGATTGTGATTTCTTTAGTAATTGGTTAAAAAAATAAGATATGGCGTTTGATTTTAACATGATAAAAGAAGTTTATTCCAACATTGTCAAAAATGTCGAGGAAGCCAGAAAATTTGTTAATAAACCTTTGACACTTTCTGAGAAAATTTTGTATTCTCATTTATGGGATCCTGCATCAAAATCTTTTGAAAGAGGAAAGGATTATGTTGATTTTAAACCTGATAGGATTGCTTGTCAAGATGCTACCGCTCAGATGGCTTTATTACAATTTATGCAGGCAGGAAAAAACAAAGTAGCAGTTCCTACAACCGTGCACTGTGATCACTTAATTCAGGCTAAGATGGGTGCAAAACAGGATCTTATTCAAGCCAATAAAGTTGGTAATGAAGTTTTTGACTTTTTAAAAAATGTTTCTAACAAATACGGAATTGGATTTTGGAAGCCTGGTGCTGGAATCATACATCAGGTTGTTCTTGAAAATTATGCTTTTCCTGGAGGGATGATGATTGGTACTGATTCTCATACAGTGAATGCTGGTGGGTTAGGAATGGTTGCAATTGGTGTAGGAGGTGCTGATGCAGTAGACGTAATGGCTGGAATGCCATGGGAATTAAAATTTCCAAATATTATTGGTGTAAAGTTGACTGGTGAGCTAAATGGATGGACATCCGCAAAAGATGTTATTTTAAAAGTTGCAGGAATTTTAACTGTAAAAGGTGGTACAGGATGTATTATCGAATATTTTGGCCCTGGAGCTAAAGCCCTTTCTTGTACGGGTAAAGGTACTATTTGTAATATGGGTGCAGAGGTAGGTGCGACAACATCAACTTTTGGCTATGACGAGTCAATGGAAAGATATCTTAGAGCAACCGGAAGAGAAGATGTTGCTGAAGAAGCAAATAAAATTAAAGATTATTTAACTGCAGATAAAGAGGTTTATGATTTACCCGAGAAATATTTTGACCAATTAATTGAAATTAATCTTTCAGAATTAAAACCTCATTTAAATGGGCCTTTTACACCCGATTTAGCCACTCCTGTTTCTGAAATCGGTAAGAAGGCTAGAGAAAATGATTGGCCATTAAAAGTAGATTGGGGTTTAATCGGTTCATGTACAAACTCATCATACGAAGACTTAACCAGAGCCGCATCCATAGCAAAACAGGCAGTTGATAAAAATCTGGTTACTAAATCTGATTTTGGAATTAATCCAGGTTCGGAACAGGTTAGGTATACTGCTGAAAGAGACGGTATCCTTAAAATTTTTGAAGATCTTAATGCAACTATTTTCACAAATGCATGTGGCCCATGTATAGGTCAATGGGATAGGAGTGATTTAAAGGGTCAAGAAAAAAATACAATTGTTCATTCCTTCAACAGAAACTTTTCTAAGAGAGCTGATGGAAATCCAAATACACATGCTTTTGTTGGTTCTCCTGAAATTGTAGCTGCTATCGCAATTGCTGGGAAATTAGATTTTGACCCGACTAAAGATAAACTTATCAATGAAGATGGTCAAGAAGTAATGCTTGATCCACCAGTGGGAGTTGAGTTGCCTTCTGACGGTTTTGATTGTGAAGATTCAGGATACATTGAACCTAAAGAAGACGGAACAGATGTGATAGTAAATGTCAATCCAAAATCAGATAGACTTCAACTTCTAGACCCTTTTATTCCTATAGGCAGAGAAATCAAAGATGCTAGACTTCTGATAAAAGCTCATGGTAAATGTACTACTGATCATATTTCTATGGCTGGACCATGGCTAAGATATAGAGGTCATCTAGACAATATTTCAAATAATTGTTTGATTGGTGCAGTTAATAGTTTTAATATGAAAACCAATTTTGTAAAAAATCAACTTAAAGGTGAATATGCAGGTGTTCCTGACACACAAAGAGATTACAAGGCTAATAATATTAAAACCGTGGTAGTTGGTGATCATAATTACGGAGAAGGTTCATCAAGAGAACACGCAGCAATGGAACCCAGACATTTAGGTGTTTGTGCAGTAATAGTAAAATCTTTTGCAAGAATTCACGAAACTAATCTTAAAAAACAAGGAATGCTTGCACTAACCTTTAACAACGAGTCTGATTATGATTTATTTCTTGAAGATGACTTAATCACTTTTGTAAACTTAGATGAATTTTCACCTGGAAATCAAATTAAATTAGAATTAAAACACTCTGACGGTTCTAAAGATATAATAAAACTAAATCATTCTTATAACCAGTCACAAATTGATTGGTATGATGAGGGTTCTGCACTAAACCTAATCAAGAAGGAAAATCTATAAAACTTTCTTGTATAAGCTTTTTATGAAAACCCTAACAAAATAAATTGATCTCATCGATATAATAATCTTTAGTATTTCTGATAATTTACTCTCTTCGTTTAAGAATTCTAGTAATCTTTTTGTAGGATTTCTTTTTATCATCTTATAAAAAACAGTTTCTCCTAGATGATTATATTGCGATAGAACTCCTAGTAAGATTTTATCTAAAAAGTAATATTTTTTCTCAGGAATTATTCCAATTTTTTTTCCTTCTTTTATATTCTTTAAAATTTTCAAAGAATATTTTTCACAACTTTTAAAAGAATACCCTGTAGAGGGTTTTATCCATCCACCAGCAGTTCCAATTTTTGTAATATTTTTAGTTGATTCTTTATAAAATGGGTAAGATGTCATTGGGATAACTCCATATTCCGATTTAATAATTTTATAATTTATTTTATTATAATATTTACTTAAATATTCCCTAATATATTCTTCATAAACTTCACGATCACACTCGTCTTTAGAAAAGTATGTATGTTCTATAAGCGCTTCGTTTTTTTTGAAGGGTAAAACATAAGTAAAAGCTGTATGATTCTTATCTCTAATTCTGTAATCCATAAAAACAAATGAATTTTTATCAAATTTTTTTTCATCAGTTTTTATAACCCAACCAAGAAAATGTTGTTTTAAATAAGTGTATTTTTTTATTTCTTCATGTACACCACCCGCTAATCGTGAATCAAAAATATGTTTAGCTTGATAGTTTTTTTTATTTCCAACTACAACAAGCTTATTCTTATCTTCTCTAATTTTTAAAACAGTATCATTTA
>CABYFY010000012.1 GCA_902518355.1 uncultured Bacteroidota bacterium
AAAATATGTCTAGAATATTAATTATAGAAGATGAGCCGGCTATTAGAAGGGTTCTTGTAAAAATCCTCTCTGAAGAAGATAAATCTCATGAAATTGATGAAGCTGAGAATGGAATTGAAGCTATTAATCACATCAAAATTATTTCTGATATTAAGATGCCGAAGGTAGACGGAATGGAAGTTTTAGATTTTTCTAAAAAAAACACACCAGAAACTCCAATTATCATGATTTCTGGACATGGAGATTTAGAATTGGCTGTGGACTCAATGAAAAAAGGGGCATTTGACTATATTTCTAAACCACCCGATTTAAATAGGTTATTAACTACGGTCAGAAACGCTTTGGATAGAAAACAACTTGTCGTTGAAAATAAGCTGCTTAGAAAAAAAATCAGTAAGAATTTTGAAATGATTGGTAAAAGTAAAGCAATTAATGAAATCAAAAATCTCATTGATAAAGTAGCAGAAACAGACGCAAAAATATTAGTAAACGGGCCTAATGGTTCAGGAAAGGAACTTGTCGCAAAATCAATTCATAATTTAAGTAAAAGAGCCCATCAACCTTTGATTGAGGTAAATTGTGCTGCAATTCCAAGCGAATTGATAGAAAGCGAATTATTTGGACATGTGAAGGGGTCCTTTACCGGGGCAGTAAAAGATAAAGTTGGAAAATTTGAGGCAGCGCATAACGGTACAATTTTTCTTGACGAAATTGGTGATATGAGTTTATCTGCACAAGCTAAAGTTTTAAGAGTTCTACAGAATAACTGTATCCAAAAAGTTGGAGGCGGAAAAGATATTAAAATAGATGTTAGAGTAATTGCTGCTACAAATAAAGATTTAAAAAAGGAAATTGAAGATGGTAAATTTAGAGAAGATCTATATCACAGGTTGGCTGTTATAATTATTGATGTACCACCTTTGAATTCTAGAAAGGATGATATTCCTCTATTAATTGAGCACTTCAGTAAAAATATTGCTGACTCTCAAGGCTCTGAAGTAAAGAAATTTTCTGCAAAAGCAATTGATTTGATGAAAAAATATGATTGGTCAGGAAACGTAAGGGAACTTAGAAACGTGATTGAGAGGTTGATTATTCTTGGTGATAAAGAAATATCTCCTAAAAATGTAAAAGATTTTATAAAGATTTAAGATGAGATACTTATTAGTTTTACTTATTTCAATTTCAACTTTTGCACAAACCGATGAAAAAGTTTTTAGGGACATATATTCAAATTCTTTAACTCAGGGAAAAAGTTATGAGTGGTTAGACTACCTATCAAATCAAATTGGAGGAAGGTTGTCTGGTTCTCTTAATGCTGAAAGAGCTGTAAATTGGACTAAATCAGAATTGGAGCTACTAGGTTTGGATAAAGTATGGTTACAGCCTGTAATGGTTCCTAAGTGGGTTAGAGGTGCTCCTGAATTTGCATATATTGAAACTGCGCCTGGAAAAACAACTCAGGTCAATATTTGTGCATTGGGTGGTTCAATTTCAACCCCTGTGACCGGGCTTAAGGCAAATTTAATAGAAGTTAAAAGTTTTGAAGAACTAGAGAGTTTAGGAAAGGATAAAATTCAAGGTAAAATTGTTTTCTATAATAGACCTATGGACCCCACATTAATTGACACTTTTAAGGCATATGGTGGGTGTGTAAACCAAAGATATGAAGGAGCAGTTCATGCAATTGAATACGGAGCGGTTGGTGTAATAGTTAGATCAATGAATTTAAAAATTGATGATTTACCTCACACTGGAAGTATGACTTATGGAGATATTGCTGTTAAAGATAGAATTCCTTCAGCAGCTATAAGTACTCAGCACGCGGATTTACTAAGTTCAATGTTAAAGATGGATGATGATATTCAATTCTACTTTAAACAAAATTGTAAACAAATGGATGATGTGCTATCTCACAATGTAATTGGTGAGATAACTGGTTCTGAATTTCCAGACGAGTACATACTTGTTGGTGGACATCTGGATTCATGGGATATTGGTGATGGTTCTCACGATGATGGAGCTGGATGCGTTCAGTCAATGGATGTTCTTAGACTACTAAAGGTTTCAGGGATAACACCTAAAAGAAGTATAAGAGTAGTATTATTTATGAACGAAGAGAATGGTCTAAGAGGAGGTAAAAAATACGCAGAGGAAGCTTTCAGAAAGGGTGAAAATCACATTTTTGCACTAGAAAGTGATGCAGGTGCATTCACCCCAAGAGGATTTTATTTTGATACTGATGAAAGTAATTATGCTCAAATACTTGGTTGGAAAGAGCTCTTTAAGCCTTATTTAATTCATTTTTTTGAACTTGGTGGAAGTGGAGCTGATATAGGGCCCTTAAAAACACCATACAATGTGCTTAGCGGATTAAAACCTGATTCTCAAAGATATTTTGATCATCATCACTCCGCTAATGATGTATTTGAAACAATTCACAAAAGAGAACTTGAATTAGGTGCAGCAACCATGACTGCACTGGTTTATTTAATAGATAAATATGGTATCGTCAATAAAATAAAACTCTAAGAATTAAATGAGTTTATTGTTTTTCTAATGGATACAAGACGTTCCAAAATTTCTTCTAGTTTATCAATTGGAAGCATATTTTTTCCGTCACTTAGTGCACTTTTTGGATTATAATGGGTTTCTATAAATAACCCATCTACTCTGTTAACGACACCAGCTCTAGCAATTGTTTCAATCATACTTGGCAAACCACCTGTGACTCCAGAAGTTTGATTTGGCTTTTGTAATGAGTGAGTTACATCTAGCACAGTGGTTGCATAAGATTTCATAGTTGGTATCCCTCTAAAATCAACTATTAAATCCTGGTAGCCAAACATAGTCCCCCTATCGGTTATCATGACATCTTGATTTCCTGATTCAATAATTTTGTTCACTGCAAATTGCATACTTTCAGGACTCATAAATTGTCCTTTTTTAAGATTTATTACCTTATTTGTCTTTGCTGCAGCTACTAATAAATCCGTCTGTCTTACTAAAAATGCTGGTATTTGAAGAATATCAACATATTTAGCAGCATTATTAGCATCATTTACATCATGAATATCAGTGATGACAGGTACATTAAAATGATCTCCTATTTTTTTTAGGATACTTAATGCTTTTTCATCGCCTATTCCTGTAAAACTATCTATCCTACTTCTGTTTGCTTTTTTGAAACTTCCTTTAAATATGTAAGGTATATTGAGTTTGTCAGTAATTTCAATGGTTCTCTCAGCTATTTGTAAAGCCATTTCTTCACTCTCAATTGCACATGGTCCAGCAATCAGAAAGAAATTATTAGAGTCAAGAAATTTTATATTTGGTATTGCTTTCAAATCCATAATCTCAATTTTTACAAATTTATCACATATTATTCTAAATCATTGTAATGTTTTTAGTTAATAATTTCTAAAAATCAATTTTTAGAGATAATCAAGTTTGGTATGCCTCTTGTTTTTAAGGTAGAACACAGAAATTATGTTTTTTATCAAATTAAAGCTAATATCATCTGACTTTAGAGCCTTTTTTAGAAGTTGGCTAATTTTTATATTTTTCTATTATTCTTCTCTGTTAAATCTTCAATAATTGATTTAAATCATTGTAGAATTCTCAATTTTTTAAGAAATTTTTAACAATTTGGCATATATTTTGTGTAATTTTGGTGTATAACAAATTAAACACTATATAATTATGGAAATGTTAAATTTTATTTTAGCCGGAACAATTGAGCCTGGTGATTTCACTGGATTCACGTTCTTTATCGGCTCTGTTTCTATGTTAGCAGCAACTGTGTGGTTTTTAATGCAACACGGTCAAGTTGACAAGAAATTTAAAGATTCAATGCTTGTTGCAGCACTTATTACTGGTATTGCTGCTGTGCATTATTTTTACATGAGAGAACAATGGACAGCTGGTTTAGGCTCTCCAACTGAATTAAGGTACATCGATTGGATTCTTACTGTACCATTAATGGTAGTTGAATTTGCTCTCTTAACAGGTGTAGGAATGAGAAAATTATTCTGGGCATCAGTTATAATGTTAGTAACTGGTTACTTCGGTGAATCAGGTGTAACAGGAGTGTTAGACGCTCAAACTTGGGGTGCTATCTCAGGTCTTGCTTACTTCTGGATGGCATATGAAGTTGGATGTTTATCTATCTTCGGAGGTCCTTCTGGTGCAGTAGGTAATGCACTTACTAGTGGTTCTGGAAAAATTCCAGAAGCTGGTAGAATGTTACAATGGTTTGTACTTGTTGGTTGGGCTATTTATCCTATTGGATATATGGCTGGAACTGAAGGTTGGTACTCTTTCGTAGCTATCGATGAAGGTGCTATGAATATCATTTACAACATAGGTGATGCTATTAACAAAATTGGTTTCGGTATGGCCGTATGGTATGCTGCTAAGAGCTAATTTTAGTTAATTATTAACTAATAAGAAAAGGTGAAGATTAATCTTCACCTTTTTTTTTTATATTTATTTTAAATAAACTAACCAATGGATGTCGTCGTTAAATCAAAACTTGCAGGATTAATTCTTGCTCTCTCAATTATTTTTTTTGGACTAGAGAGTTCCTATTCAATTCTTTTATTTCTTATTGTTATGTTATCAATTGGAATCCCTCATGGATCGGTTGATCATATAATTGCTTTTATTAATCCTAAAGCAAGAAAATTTGACAGCAAGCTTATATTTTATACTACCTATCTTTCTTTGATTATTTTTAATATCATTATCTGGGTATTATCACCTTTTCTAGGATTATTAGTTTTTCTAATTATATCCTGTTATCATTTTGGTGAAACACAGGTGATTGGTTACAATCCAACAGATAATAAGATTTTAAATTTTGTAATTGGTGCAAATATTTTATTGTCTTTATTCCTAAATAATATTGTGGAATTACAAGAGATTTTATATATCATTCCACAGTTTGCAACACTTGATTTATCGGCTTTTGATAGTGTTTTCTTCCTACTTATTTCTGTTGGTATTTTAATGTTATCAATTGTAAATTTTGATATTAAAAGAAAGGTTCCGCTTTACGCAGAAATAACCATACTTTACATGGTCTTTTTCCATACTGATTTATTAACCTCTTTTGCTTTATACTTTGGTTTTTGTCATTCATTGCCTATGCTTATGCTAGAGTTTAAGGAATTTAAGACTGAAAATTTCATAAAATTCTATTTAAAAACCTTACCATTCACAATACTTTCAATTTTTTTTGGTTTCCTATTATATCAATTTAACAATGATTTACTGACTAGTGATAATTTAATATTATTTGTTTTTATTGTTATTTCAAGTTTAACCCTTCCTCATGTTTTCATAATGAAGGATTTCGTTAAGGATAAATAAAAATTCGTTTAATGGTTTCAATCGAAACTTATAAAGACAGTTACAAAGCTGATTGGAATAACTTTGTGGATTCCTCTAAAAACTCAACTTTTCTGTTTAATAGAGATTTTATGGACTATCATTCAGATAGATTTGAAGACTTTTCTTTGATGGTATATGAAAAATCTGAACTTATTGCTCTCTTACCTTTAAACATTATTGAAAATAAAGTTTACTCTCATCAAGGCCTTTCTTATGGTGGATTAATTGTAAAGAATAATATTAAATTTCAAAAATTTTTAAAATTGTTTATTCAAATACTTAAATACTTGAATAAGAAATCAGTAGATAAGCTTTTTATCAAACAGATTCCTTTGATTTATAATTCAAATTTTAATGGTGAATTAGATTACTTATCGTTTATGACCGGGTGTAATATTTACAGAAGAGATATTATCTCAGTGATTGACATGCAAAACAGCTTTAAAATTTCTAAGGATAGAATTCAAGGCTATAAGAGAGGTTTAAAAAATAATTTAGAAATTAGAGAAGTAGATTGTTTTGACGAATTTTGGAATTACATACTAATCCCAACATTGTCTAAAAGACATTCAGTAAAGCCCGTACATAATTTGGATGAAATAAACCAATTGGGAAGTAATTTCAATAATAATATTAAACAGTTTAATGTGTATCATAAAAATCAAATTGTTGCTGGAGCTACAATTTTTCAAACAAAGAATGTTGCTCATGTTCAATATATCGGATCAACACCTGAAAAAAACACTCTTGGATCATTAGATTTTCTTTTTCACAAACTGATAAAGGAAATTTATGTAAATCACAGGTATTTTGACTTTGGAAATTCGCATGAGAATGGAGGGATGCAAATTAATCAAGGATTGAATTATTGGAAAGAAGGTTTTGGAGCGAGATCTTTAACCCATGACTTTTATGAAATTGAAACCTCCAATTTCAAAAAATTAGATAGTATTCTTTCATAATCATTAATCTTTCACCCAAAGCAATTTTCTAAAATAAATATTGAGTAAGCTAAAATGTACTATGTATGTCAAAAAGTATGCAATAGAAACGCCAACAAAACCATATTTTCCAATAAATATATAGGTTAAAATAACAAAGATTGTTGACCATTCAATTTGAAAAAATATGAAGCTTTTAGTATCTGCTTTTGCAATCATTATATTGCCTAGTACCCAACAATTTATCTTTATAATATCACCCAGAAGATGAAAGAAAATAATTGAATTTATTAAAATAAATTCTTTAGATAATAATATATTAATTATTAAGTCCTTAGTCAGATAAACACCAAAAGTTATTATTATAATAATCGGGATTACGACCTTCCATATTTTAAAAACCTCAAATTTTAATTCATTATCATTTAATTTTGAGAATGTTGGTATTAAATAAAATTTAAAGGTTGTAATCAAAAACAAGAGATATATTGCGGAAATTCGCCACATGGCCTCCCAAGAACCAGCATAGTCAGAACCAAACTCATCAAATATATAATCTCTTACAATAAAAGTTGAAACGATTAAACAAGTTGGCCCTATTACAGCCATAACCGAAAAACTTGAAAGTTTTTTTAAATTTTCTTTTATAAACTTTTTAAATATCCAATTTATCTCAAAAGGCTTATAGATTACAAAAAATAAAATGTTTATTAATAGAGAAAAAATCTGATTAATCGCAAGAGCATAGAAAGCACCAATAACTTCCATTTTTAAAACCAAAAAGACAAGTATAATTGCGGAAGCTATATTTGAAAAAATATTAATCCATACGTACAGTTTAATTTTATTAAGTCCATTATATATTGACAAAAAACATGTATGAATTGAGGCAGATGTAATTGATAATGCTAATATTAAAAAGTAAAAATTTTCACTAAAATTAATTTGAAGAAAATTGCCAATATTATTTTTAAAAATTAAAATAAGAGAAGAGAAAATTAGTGCACTGAATAGATTGATCTTAAAACTAGTTCCAATTATATTGCTTAGCTTCAGTTTATCATTTTCATATTCTGAAACATATTTTACAATACCATTTTCAATTCCAAATGAACCAATAGTGTTTCCGAGTCTTAAAAAATCTTTTAGCTGACCCATTAAAAACATTCCATTTGTACCAAGGTATACTGCAACAATTTTTGTTGAAATTAATCTTGCTAATAAGCTAATTGCTGTACTTATTCCAGATAAAAATGAGGTTTTAATAAAGTTCATGGATTATAATTTAAAGTCTTCCCATTCGGAAAAATCATATTTAAATGTTTCTCTTAATAATTTTACGTCCTCTTGGTAAACGTTACTTAATATTTCTCTGTTTTCAAATGTAATTTTATTATTTTTTGATTCAACAGCTATCCAGTTTTGTAATGTATACTTCAATAGACCTTTTATTTTTTCTCTAATTTTTTTCGGTAATACATATTTTACAATTTTAGTGCATTTTGTCTTTCCCACAGATGATTTTCTTAGAAAATGGTAAATAAATGGAAAAATAATTTTCTTAGATTTATTTGATCTTATGAATTTTAAATTATCCACTTTTTCCACACCTAAAAATTCATAGCAACTATTTAATGTTTTTAATCTATCACTAATCAATTGTTCAAAAGTTATAATTTTAATATTCTTTTTTCCAAAATTTTTTATGAATCTAGTAATCCATTTATTATAGAGTCCAAATTGATAGTATTGTTTTGGGTAATCATCATATTCACTAAAATTTGCCCAATCATCCTCATTAATAACTTGATTTACATCTTTTTTCTCTAATCCCAAACCTTTTAACCAATTAACATGTGAAACGTATCTGTCAACTGGATTTCTAAGTACAAAAATAAATTTTGGAGAATACTCAAAATTTGCTTTGATATTGCTAATAAAGCTATCATAGTACATATATGAAGTAGTTGATTCCCCCTTAATTTTTCTGTTTTTTTCAAATAAATTAGCATATCTCGATACCTCAAATAATTTAAATTGACGAAATAATTTATTGTTCCAATAAACAGGTTCTTTCTCCTTGGACATCGAAATATCATGATGCGTGCTCAATAAATCATGCAAGGTTGTAGTCCCAGATTTTGCAGCACCTGGGACAAAAAAATCCGGCTTGAAGTGTTCTATTTTGTTTTCCAAGTTTTCAGATATTTGTTTGCAATATTTTTGTAATCATGATGCTCTTCAATAAATTTTCTTGCATTTTTTGAAATACTTTTTAATTGTAAGGGATTCTCTATAAGCCATGATAATTTTTTAACTATTTTAGAAATATCTGGCAAAGCATTTATGGCAACACTATCTTCTTTTATATTATAAAATTCCACCCACTCTTTCTCTGCTCCAGTAAATACAACCTTTCCAAGAGCCATGGCTTCCAAAGCATTATAGCCTTGATCATATGCATACACTTGATCAAGAAGAATATCACATTTATTTACATTAATTATGTGCTCTGAATAAGGCCTGTCAATTGTTTTGACAATTTTTATTTTATTTTTATACTTTTCTTCAATCAATATCAAAGATTTTTCAAAAAATTCATTACCCTTTTTTATTTTGTTTTTTGAATTAATAGCATGTAAAATGAAAATTTTATTTTTTTTATTGATTTCACTTTTTTTTAGTTTATCAATATTTACAGGATTAGGAATCATACCCAAATATTTATTGAAATTTTCATAAGGTATGTGATAATCTAGATCAGAACTAATAATTCCCCTAACATTGTCTCTCACATATTCTCCAAGCATTAAATAATTTGAATTTAGATATTTAACAGTGTGCTTGAATTCTCCTTTTAAATTTTTATTTTTAAAATATGGGCTTAAAATCGAATATCTAAATTTCTTTTCACTTGCGTACTTTATACTAACAGTATCAACCCCACATGCTAACAAAAACACTTTCTTATTATTTTTAAAAATATATTTTAAAATAGTTTTTTCCAGCTTTGGAGAGGTGCCAAATGCTCTTTCATTAATCAATTGAACAATATCAAATCCTTTTAGTTTATTAATTTTAAATATTGCTTTTATAAAAATTTCAATTTCATTTAGACTTACCCCGATTAATCGGTCGATTAACTTAGCAATTAACTTTAAAAATTTATTCTCAAAAAGCGATGATTTTATAGCGATATCCGAATCAAAATTTTTGAAACCATCACCTGTACTCAATAAAGTAACTTCAAATCCGTTTTTTTGAAGACCTTGCTTGAGTGAATTGTGAAGGTTGCTGTATTCTCCGATGAGTAAGATTTTCATTATATTGTTATCACTTGTTTCAAATATAGATTTTTAATGCTGAACCTCGAAAACAAAAAAAATAATTTAGAAATATTAATTTCTACAACGAAAAAAAACAACTTAGATTTTATTGAAAGAATTTTTTTTGAAAACAATTATGAAAATTTCCCAATTCTGATTATAAATCAATCTCAAGGTCCCCTAAAAAATAGTACCAAAGAAAATATAAAAATTATAAATTCAGATTCCATAGGAATCTCTAATAGTAGAAATCTTGCAATAGAACATTCATCTGGAAAATATTGTTTATTTGCTGATGATGATATAGTTTATAAAAAAGGATTTTATGAACTGGTACTAAAAGAATTTGAGCAAAACAAATATGCTGATGTTATCACATTTATGATGGAGGATGAAAAAGGTAATCTTTTTAAAGATTACACAAATATCAGCAAACACAATAAAAAAAGTATAAGAGAAGTTAATTCAGTTGTTATTGCTTTTAGAAGAGAAGTTATTATTAAAAATAATATTCAGTTCGATCCACTTTTTGGGCTAGGAGGCACCTTTGCAACAGGAGATGAATATATCTTTTTAAGAAATTGTTTAGATAAAAATTTGAATCTAATATTTTGTAGAAAAGTAATATTAAAACACGATTTGTTGAGTTCCGGAAAATTAGCATTCAGAGATGAAAATATTTTTGCAAGAGCTGCAATATTTTATAAGTTTTACGGATATTTATCATACATAAAATTAGTTCATCATATATATTTGCTTTGGAAAAAAAATCTTATAAAATTTAATCAAATATTTGATAAGTTTTTAGCAGGACTTAGGGGAATTAAAAAATTCAAATCAATATGAAAACAAGATTACAAGATGTTCGAATAATTGATATTCCAAAAATTGTTGATCCGAAAGGAAGAGGCAAACTCTCAGTTGTAGAAAAAGACATAATTCCTTTTTCCATAAAAAGGGTATATTATTTATATGATGTGCCAAGTGATTCATACAGAGGGGGGCATGCTCACAAAAATTTAATTCAGTTTATGATACCACTTAGTGGTAGTTTTGAAGTGCTATTGGATGATGGAATGAATAAGAAGAAAATTATGCTTAATAAGCCAAACAAAGGTTTATTAATTCCCCAAGGTATTTGGAGGGAAATGGATAATTTTTCATCCGGTGCAATATGCATGGTTTTAGCTTCTGAAAACTATGAAGAATCTGATTATTATAGAGATTATAGTGAATTCCAAAAATCTAAAATCATTTAATTTTACATATATAACTTAATCTGTAGACATCAAACAAAAATAAATCTGGATTTTTTTTGTATAGATTTTGTTCGATTTTGTACCTAAAAATATTTGTTAATTTTATAAAAACCCCTTTCATTAAAAGTACCTCTAAAATTCTATATACTTTTAGTAGGGTAATGCTATGCTTTTGTAATTTACCTTCTTTGTAACATTTTATAACATTGTCTAAAGCCTGGTGTGTTTTACGAATAAAAATTGAGTTTTCTTCAATATTCTCAATCAAAACGGGATTATCAAAATGAATAATATCAATTCTCTTTCTTTTAAGAATTGAACCAAAAACATAATCGTTTCCGTAGGAAACACTCTCTATTTTAGATAAGGCTTCAACTATTACATCCTTTTTACACATAAAATTTCTTGAGGAGACATATTTATATGGATTTTTATTTCTTTGAATTGAATTAATTTCTTCTCTTTTTTTTCCGAACTTATATCTCAAACTACAATTAGGATTTTCAGATTTTTTATAAACACTGCCTCCAAAAAACATCGTTCCTTTATCAATATAGTATAAGTAATTTTTTAAAAAACTTTCTCCAATTGGATTTGTATCTACATCAATAAATAATAACCAATTATATTGGGAATTTTCTGCTAATAAAAGTCTATTCTTAATTCTACCAAGATTTTTTTTGGATTCAATAAATCTTGAATTTGTCAATAAATTAATTTTCTGGTTTGTTTCATTCTTTGATGAAAATGATGCATCATCGATACAAATTATTTCAAAATTTATGTTAAGTATTAATGCTTGCTTCTCTAATTTACTCACAAGTGGGTATGCATTATAATCGTAGCAAGGAATTAAAATTGAAATCATTGGTATGCAGTTTCTATATTTAACTCATTTGGCTGTATTTCATCAATTTTTCCGTCTTTACATCTTAATATTCTGCCTTTATATTTTTTTAAAAGAATGAAATCATGTGTTGCCATCACAATAGTATTTCCATTATGATTTATTTCCTGAAGGACATCCATGATATCAATACTACTTTTAGGATCTAAATTTCCGGTGGGTTCGTCTGCAATAATTATTTCAGGTTCGTTCAGTAAAGACCGTGCAATTGCAACCTTTTGTTTCTGGCCTCCTGAAAGTTGACTTGGATATTTGTCAGTTAGATTTGAAATATGAACTTTTTCTAAACATGAATTAATTCTTTCTTTAATATTGTTTTTATTACTCCAGCCAGTTGCATTTAAAACAAACTCTAAATTTTTATAAACAGTTCTATCCTTTAATAGCTGAAAGTCTTGAAATATTATACCGATTTTTCTTCTTAAGTAAGGAATTTCTTTTTCACTAATTATTCTAAGATTTGTATCAGAAATTTTGGCTTCACCCTTTATGATTTTATTCTCTGAGTACATTGATTTTAAAATACTTGATTTCCCTGAGCCAGTCTTTCCAATTAAAAAAATAAATTCTCCTTGATTAATTGTTAATGATAGATCTGATATCTTTAAATCAGAGTCTAATTTTACTTCAACATTATTATATTCTAATATTTTTTTAATCATAATAAGTTTCTAATAAATTAAATATTTCATTCTCATTTCTTTATAAATATCCAGCTTTTTTTTCCAGGATTGAATTATTTTCTTCTCAGAAAGCCCGCTTATAATTTGATTTTTTAAACTACTGGTTCCAGCAAGTTTATCAAAATAATTATTAAAAAAGTTTTGTTTATCATTTGTATCTGAGTAAGCATTCAATAAGAACGATAAATCAAACTTGTCTAGTTTTTTATTTTGCGATAAATTTTTACCATAGCATAATAAATTTTCATGTTTTGGATATTTTGAACCACTATTTTTTTTTGGAGTAAATCTGAAATTATTTTTCTCTTTATTCAAATAAGGGCTGCCGTAAATTTGAAATTGCATTTCAGTCCCTCTTCCTGCACTTACATTGGTTCCCTCAAATAGGCATAAAGACGGATATAGATTTATTGATTTTCTGTTAGGTAAATTTGGAGACGGAAGGATGGGTAAATCATAAGTCACTTTTCGATTATAATTTTTTAATTCGATAATGGTTAGGTTTGATTTCATATTATTGTTTAACCAACCCTCATTATTAATCATCGTAGCATATTCACCTATAGTTAGACCATAGACAATGGGAACCTCATGCATCCCCACAAAACTCTGATTTTCCAAATCTAAAACAGGTCCATCTACATAATGAGCATTTGGATTTGGCCTATCCATCACTATCAGTGGGATATTATTTCTTGCAGATGCTTCCATTACATAATGTAGTGTAGAAATATGTGTGTAAAATCTAACTCCCACGTCTTGGATATCAAAAATTAAAATATCAATTTCATTTAGATCATAATCATCAATCTCACCATACTTTCTGTTTTTTCCATGTAATGAAACGATTGTTAAGCCTGTTTTGATATCAATTTCGTCTTTAATATTGGCCCCATTAGGTTCAGTACCTCTAAAGCCGTGCTCAGGAGCGAAAATTTTTCTAATATCAAAATCTAATTTAATTAAGGAATCAACCAAATGTGTATACTCTAGATTTTTCTTAAATATCACTGAGGTGTGATTTGCAACTATTCCAATCCTTTTATTTTTTAATAGATTTTCATATTTCGATATTTGGTTTGCACCAACAATAACATTAGATTTAATATTATTAGTTTTACTTATCGGATAGGTTGAAAAAATAAAATAAAGGGATATAAATAAAAAAAGAACTGAATTTTGAATTTTGAACATTTTTTATCAAAAAGAATTTTAAGTGCTAGGTCTTATAAAAATAGTATTTCAGCTCCAATAATAAAAATTGGGGTTACTGCAATTTCTATTGGTATGATTGTAATGATTGTTTCGGTAGGTGTTGGAATAGGAATGCAAAAGGAAATTAAGGATAAGATTTCCGCATTTGAAGGAGATGTTTCAATCCAAAGCTTCAATAATACAATTAATGAAAATTCTATTAACCCCATATTACCCTCGCTAGAATTCCTAGAAGATTTAAGAAAATTTCGAGATGTTAAAAATTTTGATAAGATAATCTCAAAATTTGGTATAGTTAGAACTTTAAATGATTTTGATGGGCTTTATTTCAAGGGGGTTGAAAAGAGTTATGATTTCAGCAGAATTAAAAGATATATTATTGAGGGAACCTATCCTGTTTATTCTGACGGTTTCTCAAATGATGTTTTAATCTCAAAAACACTTTCAGATAAATTAAATTTAGAATTAGGTGATAGTTTTCAAATGTTATTTTCAAAATCTGAAAATCCCAAACCATCTATACTGAGATTACAAGTTGTTGGAGTTTTTAACTCAGGGTTTCAAGAGCTTGATTCAAAATATATTTTTGGAGATATAAATCAAATTAGAAGGATTTTAAAATGGGATAATGATGAAATTAGTTCAATTGAAATTCAATTGAATGAACAATCAAATCTGGAATTAATTAGTGAAGAAATATATTTAAATTCTCCATCAGAATTTGATGTGATTACAACAAAGGAAAAATATTTTTCTGTTTATGAATGGATAGATCTTTTTGATAAAAATATATATGCTATAATATTTATTATGATTGTTGTAGCATCTATAAATATTATTTCTGTTTTAATTGTTTTAATATTAGAAAGAACAAATATGATCGGAGTTTTAAAGGCTCTGGGAATCACAAACTTTTCATTACAGAAATTTTTTATATATACATCCTCTTATTTAATTTTTATGGGAATTACTATTGGGAATATTTTTGGTTTACTGATTCTTTTTATTCAAGAGAAATATAAAATTATTTCTCTCGATCCAAAAATATATTATGTTGATAGCGTTCCAATTCATATAGAATTATCCCACATAATCTCTTTAAACTTAATTGCTTTTTTCTTATGTGTTTTGTCGATTTTTATCCCAAGTCTATTGGTCTCAAGAATTAACCCAAAAGATTCAATTAAATTTAACTAAATAATAGCTTTTATATAGTATACATTAAATTATATTTGCAACTCAGAATGAGTTACTTCAATAATTTAACCGAATCAATAGGGAATACACCCATGGTAATATTAAATAATATTACTAAAAATCTACCATGCAGTGTCTGGGCAAAATATGAAACGTTTAACCCCGGAAATTCAGTAAAGGATAGGATTGGTTTAAATATGATTATTGAGGCGGAAAATAAAGGCCATCTTAAACCTGGAGGAACTATTATTGAAGGTACATCTGGAAATACAGGTATGGGACTTGCCATTGCGTCTATCTCTAGAGGTTATAAATGTATTTTTGTTACCAGTGATAAGCAATCTCAAGAAAAAGTAGATATTTTAAGA
Organism: uncultured Bacteroidota bacterium; assembly: GCA_902518355.1. Taxonomy (GTDB): domain Bacteria; phylum Bacteroidota; class Bacteroidia; order Flavobacteriales; family Flavobacteriaceae; genus MED-G13. The sequence goes on from CABYFY010000012.1 coordinate 15,291, forward strand.
GCTTTTGGTGCTGATGTAATAGTCTGTCCAACAGATGTTGAGCCTGATGACCCAAGGTCATATTATTCTGTTTCAAAGAAGTTGTCTAAAGAAACAGAAAATTCTTGGTATGTAAACCAATATGACAATTTAAGTAATAGAATGACACATTATGAATCTACTGGTCCTGAAATTTGGGAACAAACTGACGGAAAAGTTACTCATTTTGTTGTTGGAGTAGGAACCGGGGGTACCATTTCAGGTGTTGGTAAATTCTTAAAAGAAAAAAATCCAAATGTAAAAATTTGGGGTGTCGATGCTTATGGATCAGTTCTCAAAAAATATCATGAAACAGGTATTTTTGATAAGACAGAAATCTATCCCTACGTAACTGAAGGTATTGGAGAAGATATGATTCCTAAAAATATTGATTTTGATATAATCGATGGATTCACCAAAGTTACTGATAAAGATGCAGCTGTCTTTTGTAGAGAGTTGTTAAAACAAGAAGGGATGTTTTTGGGGAATTCAGCTGGTGCGGCCATAAAAGGGGTATTACAGTTGAAGGACCAGTTTAATCCTGATGATTTAGTAGTAGTTCTCTTTCACGATCATGGTAGTCGTTATTTAAAAAAAATATACAATGATGATTGGATGCAAGATATGGGTTACATGTAAATTAATTTTTAAAAATCTATTTTTTTTCCCATATTGTAATCTTCATTCAAAAACTTAGCATGAAAAAATATATATTTCTTTTTTTATCACTACTTAGTTCTATAAACCTAAGTGCCCAAGAAAAAGGTTTAGATCAGCGAATTGACGAGGCATTTCAACCAATCTCAGATTTCTTTAGTAAATACGTTTTTTACCCAATTGGAGATTATCCATTTGTAATTTATTTACTTGTAGGTAGTGCATTGTTTTTTACAATTTATTTTGGATTTCCTAACCTAAAATATTTTTGGACAGCTATTAACGTAGTAAGAGGGAAGTATGATAAACTTGAAAAAAATGATAATGATTCTAAAGATGGTGAAGTATCACACTTTCAAGCTCTAGCAACAGCTGTCTCGGGAACCGTTGGAAATGGAAATATTGCTGGTGTAGCTTTGGCTATTGCACTTGGAGGCCCAGGTGCTACATTTTGGATGATTGTTTGTGGATTATTAGGGATGTCTACAAAATTTGTTGAGTGTACACTTGGGGTATACTACAGAGATGTTGATGAGGATGGGGTAGTTTACGGAGGACCTATGTATTATATAAGTAAAGGACTTAAATCAAAAGGCTTTAAAACTTTAGGCACAATTGCTGCTTCACTATTTGCTATTTTTTGCATCGGGGGTTCATTTGGTGGTGGTAACGCTGCTCAGTCAAACCAAGCTACAATAGTTATAAAAAACTTGTTCGGCTATGAATCTACTTTTGCTGGAGCAATGATAGGAATTGTTTTAGCTACTTTGGTAGGTGTAATTATTATTGGTGGTATCAAAAGAATTGCATCTGTTACTGAAAAAGTAGTTCCATTTATGGCATTGCTTTATATTTTAGCGTGCATATATATATTAACAATAAACTTTTCATTTATTGATGATGCAATTGCATTAATAATCCGAGAAGCATTTAATCCTACAGCTGTTGGAGTTGGGGGAATAATTGGGGTATTAATGGTAGGCTTTCAAAGAGCTGCTTTTTCTAACGAAGCTGGAGCTGGTTCTGCATCAATAGCTCATTCAGCGGTAAAGACAAAATATGCAGCGTCAGAAGGTTTAGTTGCTTTATTAGAACCGTTTATTGATACTGTAGTAATTTGTACAATGACTGCTTTAGTAATCATAACCTTCAATTCAACCGGAGCATTTGTTTATGGAGGAGATGGAATGGGAGGAGTAATGATTGATGGCGTTATGTATGAGGGTGCAGGTATAACTCAAAAGGCATTTGCTCAGTACATTCCTGGATCTGACATATTTCTTACTATTGCTGTTGTATTGTTCGCTGTTTCTACAATGATTTCATGGTCTTACTATGGGCTTCAATCTTGGAAGTTTTTATTTGGAAGAGGAAGAGTTGCAGATTTAACTTATAAAGTACTCTTCTTAATGTTTGTGGTAATTGGTGCTGCAGCTAGCATGAATTCAATCTGGGCATTTTCAGATGCTATGATTTTTGCGATGGTATTTCCAAACATGATTGGTCTATACTTTTTATTCCCTATTGTTAAGGAACAATTAAAAAAATATTTAGAAGCAATAAAAAATTAATTTTTTAACGATAAAATCTTTCGTAAGATTAATTTTAGTTTATATTTGCATCAAATTTTAAAGAAAGGAGGTTTGTAATATGCTAATAATACCCATTAAAGACGGAGAAAATATCGACAGAGCACTAAAGCGTTTCAAGAGAAAGTTTGATAAAACTGGAACAAAGAAATCATTACAAACTAGAAAAGAATTTGTAAAACCTTCAATTAAAAGGAGAGCTGTAATTCAAAAAGCTCAGCACGTACAAAGACTCAGAGACCAAGAAGATATTTAATTTATATCTCCATTGCTAATTCATACTTATTAATAATTTATAAATTTATACTTATTTAAGGTATGGAATTCTCTTCATTTCTTGATTACCTTCAACTTGAGAAAAAATATTCTCAAAAAACTATTATTGCATATAAGAATGATTTAAAATCTTTTCAGGACTTTAATTACAGTAAATTTGACCAAAAGAATATAAAGGGAGTAAATTATTCTCAAATTAGATCTTGGATTGTTTCATTAGTTGGAGATAAAATTTCAAATAATTCAATAAATCGAAAGATTTCTTCACTAAACAGTTATTATAAGTTTTTATTAAAAATAGGTGATATTAAAATAAATCCCTTGATTGAACACAAGGCCTTAAAAACTAAATCAACTATTCAACTGCCCTTTTCTGAAACTGAAATTTCAAATGTTTTAAACCCTTTAAACTTTGATAAATCATTTGAAGGTCACAGAGACTATCTTATTCTTGAGCTATTATACACAACTGGAATTAGAAGACAAGAGCTAATTGATTTAAAAATTCAAAACATCGATTATTCAAATAAAAGGATTAAGGTTTTAGGAAAAAGAAACAAGGAAAGATATATTCCTTTAATTAGCTCAACAATAGAGTCCATTGATAAATATTTAAAATACAGAGACGAGCTTAAAAATATTAAAAGTAACGATAAGCTTTTTTTGACGTCCAAGGGTAAAACCATATACGATAATCTAGTCTACCGTATCACTAAAAAGTATTTTGCTGGATTTTCAACTAAATCTAAAAAAAGCCCGCATATTTTAAGACATTCATTTGCTACTCATCTTTTAAATAATGGTGCCGATTTAAATTCTGTAAAAGATTTACTTGGTCATACCAGTCTTGCTGCAACGCAAGTTTACACTAATAGATCAATCGAAGAAATCAAAAAAGTTTTCAAAAAAACACATCCCAGAAATAAGGGTTAACATAAGTTTGTTTTCTGATTAAAAAAAAATATAATTTGTTTTGTTTGAAAAAATAAATATTTACATTTGCAGTCCGCTCAAAGCGGGCTTTTTTTTGAAAAAAAGTGTAAGCCGATGTAGCTCAGCTGGCTAGAGCAGCTGATTTGTAATCAGCAGGTCGTGGGTTCGAGTCCCTCCATCGGCTCAGTTCTTTAAAATATTTAATTTGGGGAGATACTCAAGCGGCCAACGAGGACAGACTGTAAATCTGTTGGTTTTTACCTTCGCAGGTTCGAATCCTGCTCTCCCCACACAATAATGCGGGAGTAGCTCAGTTGGTAGAGCGTCAGCCTTCCAAGCTGAATGTCGCCGGTTCGAACCCGGTCTCCCGCTCAAAAAAGTCACTAGCCGGTGTAGCTCAGTGGTAGAGCGCTTCCTTGGTAAGGAAGAGGTCCCGAGTTCAATTCTCGGCATTGGCTCAATTCTTTTTTTATTCGTTTTTGAATCTTCCCCAATTACCACCACCGTCATAATCATTTTCGTCGGACTGACGAAACCTTTCATCTCTTTCTCTTCTCCTTCTCTGATCATCATGTGATGATTTAATCATCCATAATAAACCAGACATGTACAAGATAAAAATAACAAACCCAATTATAAACATTAACGGACTTAGCATAATTTATTTTTTTGAGTTATAGTCTTTACGTCTTTGACGAATTGCAATTGCAAATAGTAGAATTGTTCCTGGCCAATGAGCAGTGTATTGAGCCTCAGCTGTATTACCTAGTAATCCTAAACTTACAGAGTAAACAAGGCATATAAAGGCTAAAATTATAGGGTAGTAAACTTCTAATATCTTTTTCATTTTAATTTGATTTTAAATAACTCCTACCTATAATAAGAGCAGCAGTTATGATTATTATATTTTTTATTATGTATTGACCTTCGAGAGTTGGCAACAACGGATTTCCATTTTGAAATGTAATATCTGGTAATATTACCAGAGGAAGGAATGTTCCAGTCATTTGTAAAAACATTAAAATTACCGCGGCTAAAGTTGTTTTTTTATTTAAAAAACAAATACCTATTGCCATCTCCCAGTATCCGATCACTATTGACCATGTCTTAGCAGATAAAAACGGCATCCAAAAAACTGTATCAATAATTAGTTCTGTTGCTGGAGACACATCAAGTACCTTTAGTATTCCAAACCAAAAGAAAATGATAAATAGAGGAATCCTAATTAAGTAGTCATTTGTGTTAAATCTCTTTAACATGTCAATTATTTTGTAAAGCTGGCTTATGGCTAAAAATATTTTTTGTTCTTAAATCATTTCTGATATCATTAAGAACCACTGATAAATATTTTTTTCTTTTTTTATCACTAACAAAAGGCACTGACCAAAATTGTTTTGTTTTAAACCAAAGGGATAATTTCCATCCGAAAACAAAAGAATATACACCCATAACTAACCTTAACTTAACCGAATTAAAGTAAAGCGTTTTAACAGGCAGGGCAGGTGCGCCGTGTGTTATGTATGTGCGAACTTTTTTATCTTTTAAAAATGGTTTTGGAAATGCATAAGTTTTTGTAACATTAACAAATTTGTAAGCAAATCCAGGGGTAAGTACTTCATCAAAAAAAACTTCCATTCTTGGCGTTAATCTAAACCACCAAACAGGTGATATAATATATATTCTATCACTCCACAATACTAGATTTTTATACTTTTCAATTAGCTTTGTTCGAGGCCTAGAAAAACTATCCCTGTATAAGTCAATAACTTCCAACTCTTGATTGGACTTATTAATCTCATTAAAAATCGTTTTGAAGATTCCATTATAGCAAAATGACTTTTTGTAAGGGTGTCCGATAATAATTAAGTTTTTCATTTAAACGTTTTTACATTCAAATATCAAATCATGTGCCACTGTAAAATATTAATACCCCAATTTTTAACATAGTTTGTTTTTTATTGTTAAATTGTATTAATTATTAACTTATTATAATCCTTAAAACTTAAACAATGAAAAAAATTTTAGTATTAGCTTGTATCGTTTCACTATTCAGTTGTAAAAATTCAACCTCTAATGATGAAACTTCGATTTATGCTGACGAGACTGTGTTGATTGTAAACTACCAAATTGAAAATATGACTATGGATGAGCATGCTGAATTAGGTAGTGCTGTGGCTCCTAACTTCACCTCTGAAAATGTTACAGGTCTTTTAGGAAAGTCTTTTGTTGGAGATGCAGATAGAGGTGTTTTTGGAGGAGTTTATTATTTTTCAGATTCTGAATCAGTTAATATTTTTCTAGAATCAGATCTTTGGAAGGGTGTAGTTGCACATCCAAATCTTGTCAATTTTAAAACAGATATCTTTAGAACTTTTGACGGTACCGAATTAGCAAATGGAAATCATTCAATGAGAAAGACATCATCAGATGCTTTAGATGCCGATGGTTTACATATTTTGGTTGTAAATTATACCAATGAGGTTAATCCATCTGACGAGGAAATGTCCAGTCAGGTAAAGCAATATGCACCTGTATTCAGTAACGATAATTTTCCAGGTATGATCGGTAAAACTATGATAAATAGCATTGACGGAAATATTTACGGAGGAGTCTACTATTTTACAAGTAGGACTGCCATTAATGATTATTTTGGATCAGACCTTTGGACTGGTTTTGAAGGTGATAATAACACTAATGTATACAAAAAAGATATTTATAGTGTTGCTCCAATCTCAGCAATTTCAAACGGAGTTCCAGTACTTTAAGTTATTTAATATCAATTCTACTCATAACGGCACAAATATTGTAAGTGTCTGATTATGAATAGGATTGAAAATTTACACTCGAATGTTTTTTCTCAAAGAAATGTAGAGTTATTTGAGAAAAATATTATGTTTTTGGCTGTTGGTGGTTTTATAATTCACCTGCTGTTGATATTCTTTGAAAATTATTACGGAGTAGACATATTTTCGTCAAAAACTAACTTATCAAGCAATCCTATATCCGCCTTATACACCCCTTTTACTTTTATTCTGGTATATGAGGCATTTTTACTTATATATTATCTACCTAGATCTTTTACTACATCAATTGCCAAAGAGTTTGAAATTATTTCATTGGTATTGATTAGAAAAATATTTAAAGATATTCCAGAAATTAGCTTAGAGAGTTCAACTATTTTTAATGAAAATAATATGCAGTTACTATATGATTTATTAGCCGTAATAGTGATTTTCTATCTGATTTATTTGTTTAAAAAAACATGGGTTAATACCCTAAAGCGCAAAACAAATAAAAACTTAAAAAAGTTCATAAACTACAAAAAACTTATGTCAATACTTTTAGTTCCGACTCTAATAGTTTTATGTTTTATTAATTTTTATGAATGGATAATTCAGGTGTTTATTTCTGAATCCTATACGGAAAATCTTAACGGAGTTTTCTTTATTGATTTCTTCACGATCTTAATTTTAGTCGATGTTTTTATTCTACTTATCTCTTTCCAATACACCGAAAGGTATTCGCAATTAATAAGAAACACTGGCTTCATTATCTCCACAATTTTACTTAGACTTTCCTTTAGCGCAGAAGGTTTATATAGTATTATGTTAACCATTTTGGGTGTTGTTTTTGGGTTGATAATCCTTATGATATACAAATTGGCTGAAGAAAATTATTAGAAATTCCATGAAAATAGTTCTTGAAAGGGCATACAAGCATTTGTCCAATGACAAAATAATGCATTTCTTAATTAATAAATTTCAGTATAAAATTGATTGGGGTAACAGATATAATGCAAACCATGCTCTATCAATTGCTAATTTAATTATTGAACAGCAAATTAGCTTCAAGGCAGCCATCACTGTCAAAAAAAGATTTTCAAAATTAACTGACGGAAAAACCTCTGAAGAAATTATTCAAATGACTAATCAAGAATTGCAATCAATCGGTATTTCTTACAGAAAAGCTGACTACATAAAAAATGTTTTTAATTTTTTTAGTACTCATGACGCAGATTTTGAATTCATGACCGATAATGATGTAATTGATTTCTTATGTTCAATAAAGGGAGTTGGTGAATGGACAGCTCAAATGTTTTTAATTTTCAATTTATTTAGAAATGACATCTTTTCTCCAAAGGATTTAGCCTTAATAAATAGTATCAAAAAAAACTATTCACTTGATAAAGTAGATAAAAACGAAATACAAAAATTAACATGCAACTGGAGTCCTTATAATTCAATTGCATGTCTTTTACTTTGGGAATCTATTGAAAACCAGGTTTTTTTTTCAGATTATAACTAGTTGGTTTTTATGTAATTACACATACAAATTAACAACGATTTTCTTACTGATTAGGCTCTTCAAAAAAAAATTAACAAATAAATTGGTTAATTAGATATAAAAATTCTATATTTGCGCTCATTTTAAAAGCAACTAAAATATTATATTATGGCAAAGGAAAATTTTGATCGTTCGAAACCGCACTTAAATATCGGTACTATCGGACACGTTGATCATGGTAAAACTACGCTTACAGCTGCTATTACAACAGTATTAGCTGATGCTGGTTTATCTGAAAAAAGAGATTTTGATACTATTGATAATGCCCCTGAAGAAAAAGAAAGAGGTATTACTATCAATACATCACACGTTGAGTATGCAACTGAGAATCGTCATTACGCTCACGTAGACTGTCCAGGTCACGCCGACTATGTTAAGAACATGGTAACTGGTGCTGCACAGATGGATGGAGCAATACTAGTTGTTGCAGCTACTGATGGGCCAATGCCACAAACTCGTGAGCACATTCTACTTGGAAGACAGGTTGGTATTCCAAGAATTGTTGTATTCATGAACAAAGTTGACATGGTTGATGATGAAGAATTATTAGAACTTGTTGAAATGGAGATTCGTGAATTATTATCATTCTACGAATATGACGGTGATAATAGCCCTGTTATTGCTGGTTCAGCTCTAGGTGCTCTGAATGGTGAGCAAAAGTGGGTTGATACTGTAATGGAGTTAATGAAAAATGTTGATTCATGGATTGAATTACCTAAGAGAGATATTGACAAGGATTTCTTGATGCCTATTGAAGACGTATTTTCAATTACAGGTAGAGGAACTGTAGCTACAGGAAGAATTGAAACTGGTGTTGCTAATACTGGTGATGCTGTTGATATTATCGGAATGGGTGCAGAAAAATTAACTTCTACTGTAACGGGTGTTGAAATGTTCCGTAAAATCTTAGATAGAGGTGAAGCTGGTGACAATGTTGGTATCCTATTAAGAGGTATTGAAAAAACCGACATTAGTAGAGGAATGGTTATTTGTAAACAAGGATCCGTTACTCCACACAAGAAATTTAAAGCGGAAGTTTATATCCTTAAAAAAGAAGAAGGTGGACGTCACACTCCATTCCACAATAACTATAGACCTCAATTCTATGTAAGAACAACTGATGTAACTGGAACTATTGAGTTGCCATCTGGAGTTGAAATGGTTATGCCTGGTGATAACTTAACAATCACTGTTGAGTTAATTCAGCCAATTGCAATGAACGTTGGTTTACGTTTTGCTATCCGTGAAGGTGGTAGAACTGTTGGTGCTGGTCAGGTTACAGAAATTTTAGACTAAATAAAAACCCATAATATATGTTGAGGTATTTTGTTTGTTTTCAAACGAAATACCTTGACTTATGTTTACGGGTTTAGCTCAGTTGGTAGAGCACTGGTCTCCAAAACCAGGTGTCGGGAGTTCGAGTCTCTCAACCCGTGCAAAAAAATATAATATGACAGGAATTGTTAAATATGTTAAAGAATCTTTTGAAGAACTAAAGTCACATGTGAGTTGGCCTGGTTTTAATGAAGGATTAAATTTAACGGTTTTAGTTGCTGTATTTTCAGTGATTTTTTCACTGATTATTTGGGGGTTAGATTCTATGTTCAGTAGAGTAATTAAAGAATTTTTTAATCTTATAAGTTAAATATTTATGTCTGAAAAAAATTCGCTTTTTAAATGGTATGTTGTTAGGGCTGTAAGTGGTCAAGAAAACAAGATTAAGACATATATTGAAAATGAGATTACCAGAGTTGGTATGGATAGCTTTATTGAGCAAATTCTTGTACCCTCTGAAAAGGTTGTTCAAATTAGAAATGGTAAAAAAGTTACTAAGGATAAAACATATTTTCCTGGTTACATTATGATTAAGGCTAACTTGACAGGTGAAGTTCCTCACATTATTAAATCTGTTACTAATGTTATAGGATTTTTAGGTGAGACAAAAGGTGGAGATCCTATTCCATTACGTCAAAGTGAAGTGAACAGAATGCTAGGTAAAGTTGATGAGTTATCCTTACAGGAAGAGTCTGATATAGTAATTCCTTTCATTCACGGTGAGAATGTTAAAGTTATTGATGGACCATTTAACGGATTTGACGGAACAATAGAAAAAATAAACGAAGATAAGAGAAAACTTGAAGTTATGGTTAAAATCTTTGGAAGAAAAACTCCATTAGAACTTAGCTATATGCAAGTAGAAAAATTATAAATGTTACATAATATATGATTTTATTGCTTCCAATAATAGAATCATTGAAACTTAAATTAGTAATATGGCAAAAGAAATAGATAAAGTTCTCAAGTTACAAGTCAGAGGAGGTGCTGCAAATCCATCACCGCCTGTAGGACCTGCATTAGGTGCTGCTGGTGTGAATATTATGGATTTTTGTAAGCAGTTCAATGCTAGAACTCAGGACAAACCAGGAAAAGTTTTACCTGTAGTAATAAGTGTTTACAAAGATAAATCATTTGATTTTGTAATTAAGACACCACCTGCTGCAGTTCAGCTATTAGAAGCTGCAAGGGTAAAAAAAGGTTCTGGTGAGCCAAATATTAATAAGGTTTCAAAGGTAACGTGGGACCAAGTAAAAGCAATTGCTGAAGATAAAATGGTAGATTTAAATGCATTTACAGTTGAATCTGCTATGAAAATGGTTGCTGGTACCGCGAGATCTATGGGTATAAATGTTAAGGGTGGTAAAGCCCCTGAATAATTTAAACAAAATGGGAAAATTAACTAAGAATAGAAAATTATCGGAAGCAAAAATTGATAATACTAAGTTGTATAATTTAGATGAAGCATGTTCTTTGATAAAAGATATTACTACAACAAAGTTTGACGCATCTGTTGATTTAGCTGTAAGATTAGGAGTAGATCCTAAAAAAGCTAATGAAATGGTAAGAGGTGTTGTTTCTCTTCCTAACGGAACTGGAAAAGACATGAAAGTTCTTGCATTGGTTTCACCTGATAAAGAGGATGAAGCAAAGAATGCTGGTGCTGATTACGTTGGACTTGATGAATATGTTGAAAAAATCAAAGGAGGTTGGACTGATGTTGATGTAATTGTAACTATGCCAAGTGTTATGGGTAAATTAGGCCCACTAGGAAGAATATTAGGCCCTAGAGGCTTAATGCCAAATCCTAAAACTGGAACTGTTACCATGGATATTGCAAAGGCAGTTTCTGATGTTAAAGCGGGAAAGATTGACTTCAAGGTTGATAAAGCAGGTATTGTTCATGCTCCAATCGGAATGGTTTCTTTTTCATCTGATAAAATAGCTGGAAATGCAAGTGAATTAATTCAAACATTAATCAAACTTAAGCCAACAGGGGCTAAGGGAACTTACATTAAAAGCATTTTTATTTCATCAACTATGAGTCCAAGTTTAGCTATTGACCCTAAAATATAATTGTAATCATGACTAGAGAAGAAAAATCAGTAGCGATTAACGAAATTCTTGATGTATTAAAGTCAAATCAAAATATTTATTTGACCGATATTTCAGGATTAAATGCTCTTGAAACATCAAATCTAAGAAGAATGTGTTTTAAAGCTGGTGTAAAATTATCAGTTGTCAAAAACACTTTGCTTGAAAAAGCAATGGATGATTCCGAAAAAGATTTTGGTGAATTAAAAGAAACGCTAAAAGGTAACACTTCAGTTATGATTGCTGAAGTAAGCAGTGCACCCGCTAAGGTCATAAAGAATTTCAGAAAAAAATCTGAAAGACCAATTTTAAAAGGTGCAATGATTGAGGAAGATATTTATATTGGTGATGATCATCTTGAAACATTATTTGCAATCAAATCTAAAGAAGAATTGATTGGAGATATTATCATGTTGTTACAATCACCTGCTAAAAATGTTATTTCTGCACTTTCATCAAGTGGAGGAAAGCTTTCAGGCATTCTTCATACATTATCAAACAAATAAATAATAAAGTAATATAAAAATAGAAAAATGGCAGATTTAAAAACTTTCGCAGAGCAGTTAGTGAACTTATCAGTAAAAGAAGTAAGTGAGTTAGCTGACATTTTAAAAAATGAATATGGTATTGAGCCAGCAGCAGCAGCTGTTGCAGCTCCTGCAGCAGCAGGTGGTGCGGGTGGTGATGCAGCTGAGGAAAAATCAGAATTTGATGTTGTTCTTACAGCAGCTGGTGGATCAAAACTTGCAGTTGTAAAATTGGTTAAAGAATTAACAGGTTTGGGTCTTAAGGATGCTAAAGAACTTGTTGATGGAGCACCAAAAACAATCAAAGAAGCAGTAAGTAAAGACGAAGCTGAAGGATTTAAAAAATCTTTAGAAGAAGCTGGAGCTGAGGTTGAACTTAAATAAGTTTAACTTTATTCAAATTAAGGCATAGTTATAGATTAGAATTTATTACTATGCCTTTTGGTGTACTTAACTGATTTTCATTATTCATTTTTTAAAAACAAAACTATATGTCGACTAGATTAGCTGAAAGAATTAATTTTTCATCAATAAAGAATGCAAGTAAATATCCAGACTTTTTGGATATACAAATCAAATCTTTTAAAGATTTCTTTCAATTAGAAACAAAATCAGATGAACGTGGTGAGGAGGGTTTATATAATACTTTTCAGGATAATTTTCCTATTACTGATGCTAGAAATCAGTTTGTTTTAGAGTTCCTGGATTACTTTGTTGATCCACCTAGATATTCAATTCAAGAGTGTATTGAAAGAGGACTAACCTACAGTGTTCCTTTAAAAGCGAGATTAAAGTTGTATTGTACTGATCCTGAGCACGAAGATTTTGAAACAATTGTCCAAGATGTATATTTAGGTACTATCCCATATATGACCCCTAGTGGTACGTTTTGTATCAATGGTGCAGAAAGAGTTGTGGTTTCTCAATTACACAGATCACCTGGTGTATTTTTTGGTCAATCTTTTCATGCAAACGGAACTAAGTTATATTCTGCCCGTGTTATTCCTTTTAAAGGATCATGGATTGAATTTGCAACTGACATTAATAGTGTTATGTATGCCTATATTGACAGAAAAAAGAAGTTACCTGTAACAACTTTATTCAGAGCTATTGGATACGAAAGAGATAAAGACATCTTAGAAATATTTGATTTAGCTGAAGAAATTAAGGTTTCAAAAGCAAATCTTAAAAAATACTATGGAAGAAAACTTGCTGCTCGTGTTTTAAATACATGGCATGAAGATTTTGTTGATGAAGACACTGGAGAAGTAGTTTCTATTGAAAGAAATGAAATAGTTCTAGATAGAGATACTGAAATCGATAAAGACAATGTTGAAGAAATTATTGAAGCAGGTGTCAAAACAGTTCTAATTCACAAAGAAATTACTCAGCAGGGTGAATACGCAATTATTCATAATACATTGCAAAAAGATCCTACAAATTCTGAAAAAGAAGCCGTAGAACACATATACAGGCAGTTAAGAAATGCTGAACCGCCAGACGAAGAAACAGCAAGAGGTATCATTGATAAATTATTTTTTAGCGATCAAAGATATAATCTTGGAGATGTTGGTAGATATAGAATGAATAAAAAACTTGGTTTGGATATTGGAATGGACAAACAAGTTTTAACAACTGAAGACATAATTACAATTATCAAGTACTTGATTGAACTTATCAATTCTAAAGCTGAAATAGATGATATTGATCATTTATCAAATAGAAGAGTAAGAACAGTTGGAGAACAGCTTTCATCACAATTTGGTGTAGGTCTTGCACGAATGGCTAGAACTATTAGAGAAAGAATGAATGTTCGTGACAACGAGGTATTTACTCCAATTGATCTGATTAATGCTAAAACATTATCATCTGTTATTAATTCATTTTTTGGAACAAATCAGCTTTCACAATTCATGGATCAAACGAATCCACTTGCTGAGATAACACATAAAAGAAGATTATCAGCTTTAGGACCCGGAGGTCTTTCTAGAGAAAGAGCTGGATTTGAAGTTCGAGATGTACATTATACACATTATGGAAGACTATGCCCTATTGAAACTCCCGAAGGTCCAAATATCGGTTTAATTTCATCTCTTGGTGTATTTGCTAAGATTAATAATATGGGCTTCATCGAAACTCCCTACAGAAAAGTAAAAGATGGAGTTGTTGATTTAAAATCAGACCCTATTTATTTAAGTGCTGAGGAAGAGGAAAACAAACTGATAGCTCAATCAAATATAAATGTTGATAAGTTTGGTAAAATACTAGATGATAAGGTAATTGCTAGACAAGAGGGTGATTTCCCGTTAACCGAGCCTACAAATGTTCATTACACTGATGTTGCTCCAAATCAAATTGCATCAATTTCTGCATCTTTGATACCATTTTTAGAACATGATGATGCAAACCGTGCACTTATGGGATCTAATATGATGCGTCAAGCTGTTCCTTTATTATTACCACAATCTCCTATTGTTGGTACTGGATTAGAAAAGCAAGTTGCTTCTGATTCTAGGGTACTTATTAACGCGGAAGCAGATGGAGTTGTTGAGTATGTTGATGCAGAAGAGATTACAATCAAATATAATAGAAATAAGGCTGAAGTTTTAACAAGTTTTGACTCTGAGACAGTTACATATAAACTTACAAAGTTCAAAAAGACTAATCAAGGTACGTGTGTAAATTTAAAATCTATAGTTTCAAAAGGTGATAAAGTTTCAAAAGGCCAAGTTCTATGTGAGGGATATGCAACAAACAACGGAGAATTAGCACTTGGAAGAAATATTCAAGTAGCTTTCATGCCATGGAAAGGTTATAATTTTGAAGATGCGATTGTTATTTCTGAAAAGGTTGTAAGGGATGATGTATTTACATCAATTCATATTGATGAGTACTCAATAGAGGTTAGAGATACAAAACTTGGAAATGAAGAATTAACAAATGATATTCCAAATGTTTCTGAAGAAGCTACTAAAGATCTAGATGAAAATGGAATGATCAGAATTGGAGCTGAAATTAATGCTGGTGATATTTTGATTGGAAAAATCACCCCAAAAGGTGAAAGTGATCCAACACCTGAAGAAAAGTTACTTAGGGCCATTTTTGGAGACAAAGCAGGTGATGTTAAAGATGCATCTTTGAAGGCTCCACCATCTCTAAATGGTATTGTAATTGATAAGAAATTATTTGCAAGATCAGTTAAGGACAAGAGAAAGAGAATCCAAGATAAAGAAGATCTTAAATTACTTGAAGACTCATATGATGTTAAGTTTTCTGAGCTTAAAAGTATTTTGGTTGAAAAACTTTACAGCGTTTTAAGCGGTAAAACTTCTCAAGGTGTATTTAATGATCTTGGTGAAGAAGTTTTTCCAAAAGGAAAAAAGTTTACTCAAAAAATGTTGAATTCAGCTGACGATTTTGCCCACCTAGTATCAACTAAATGGGTTACAGATAAGTCAACAAATGATACTGTTTCTCAAATTATTCATAATTATAAGATTAAAGAAAATGATCTACAGGGTTCATTAAGACGAGAGAAATTTACAATCTCAGTTGGTGACGAGTTACCTTCTGGTATTTTAAAGTTAGCTAAAGTATATATAGCAAAGAAGAGAAAACTTAAAGTTGGTGACAAAATGGCTGGTAGACATGGTAACAAGGGTATTGTTGCTAAAATTGTAAGAGAAGAGGATATGCCATTTTTGGAAGATGGTAAGCCAGTTGATATAGTATTAAACCCACTTGGTGTACCATCAAGGATGAATATCGGACAGATTTACGAGACAGTTCTTGGTTGGGCTGGTTTAAAGCTTGATAAAAAATATGCTACACCTATTTTCGATGGTGCTTCAATTGATGAAATTAATAAAATTACTGATGAAGCAGGATTACCTAAGTTTGGTCATACTTATCTACATGACGGAGGTACTGGTGAGAAATTTGATCAACCCGCTACCGTTGGAGTTATTTACATGCTTAAGCTAGGTCATATGGTTGATGATAAAATGCATTCCAGATCAATAGGACCATATTCATTAATCACTCAACAACCATTGGGTGGAAAGGCTCAATTTGGTGGACAAAGATTCGGAGAAATGGAGGTTTGGGCACTTGAAGCTTACGGTGCTTCCAGTACACTTAGAGAAATCCTCACTGTAAAATCAGATGATGTAGTAGGAAGAGCTAAAACATATGAGGCTATTGTGAAGGGCGAATCGATGCCTACACCTGGATTACCAGAGTCATTCAATGTATTAATGCATGAGTTAAAAGGACTTGGACTAGATATAAGATTAGAAGAATAATAAATTTTACACACGAATTATGCGTAGAAAAAAAGATAATACTGCAATTAAATTTAATAAAATCTCTATTGGTTTGGGTTCCCCGGAATCTATATTATCGGCTTCGAGAGGAGAGGTATTAAAACCTGAAACTATTAATTACAGGACTCATAAGCCCGAAAGGGATGGTTTATTCTGTGAAAGAATTTTTGGACCTGTCAGAGATTATGAGTGTGCATGTGGTAAATACAAGAGAATTAGATACAAAGGGATTGTTTGTGATAGATGTGGGGTTGAAGTAACTGAAAAAAAGGTCAGAAGAGACAGAATAGGACATATTAATTTAGTTGTTCCTGTTGCACACATATGGTACTTCAGATCATTACCTAACAAAATAGGATACCTTTTAGGTCTTCCTTCCAAAAAACTTGATATGATTATCTACTATGAAAGATATGTGGTAATCCAACCAGGTAGCGCTAAAAATATTGAAGGAGAACCATTAAATAAAATGGATTTCCTTACAGAAGAGGAGTATTTAAGTGTTTTAGACTCTTTACCGCCAGAAAACATGTATTTAGATGACAGTGATCCTGAAAAATTTATCGCTAAAATGGGTGCTGAATGTTTAATTGAGTTATTATCTAGAATTGACCTAGATGGACTCTCTTATGAGCTTAGAGATAAAGCTAATAATGAAACTTCAAAACAACGTAAAACTGAGGCGTTGAAAAGATTACAAGTTGTCGAGTCATTTAGAGAGGGTAACTTAAATCGAGAAAATTTACCTGAGTGGATGATTATGAAGGCTATACCGGTAATTCCACCCGAATTAAGGCCTTTAGTTCCACTTGATGGTGGTAGATTTGCGACATCAGATTTAAATGATCTATACAGAAGAGTTATTATCAGAAACAATAGGCTTAAGAGACTAATTGAAATTAAAGCACCTGAGGTTATTTTAAGAAATGAAAAAAGGATGTTACAAGAATCAGTTGATTCTTTATTTGACAATACAAGAAAGTCGTCTGCTGTAAAAACAGAGTCTAACAGACCGTTAAAATCTCTGTCCGATTCTCTGAAAGGTAAGCAGGGTAGGTTTAGACAAAATTTATTAGGAAAAAGAGTTGACTATTCAGCAAGATCTGTTATCGTTGTAGGTCCTGATTTAAAGCTATTTGAATGCGGTCTTCCAAAAAATATGGCAGCTGAATTATACAAGCCTTTTATTATCAGAAAATTGATGGAAAGAGGGATTGTTAAAACTGTTAAATCTGCAAGAAAAATCATTGACAAAAGAGATCCTGTAGTTTGGGATATTCTAGAAAATGTTTTAAGAGGTCATCCTGTTTTATTAAACAGAGCACCTACACTTCACAGATTAGGAATTCAAGCATTTCAGCCAAAATTAATCGAAGGTAAAGCGATACAATTACATCCGCTGGTATGTACTGCATTTAATGCAGATTTTGATGGTGATCAGATGGCAGTTCATTTACCACTTGGTCCAGAAGCTATATTGGAGGCTCAACTTCTTATGTTAGCTTCACATAACATTTTAAACCCTGCAAATGGATCACCTATTACTGTTCCTTCTCAGGACATGGTACTTGGTCTATACTATATGACTAAACAAAAATTATCAACTGATGATGTTAAAGTAATTGGTGAAGGCCTTACATTCTACTCTCCTGAAGAGGTCGTAATTGCATACAATGAAAATAAAGTCGATTTAAACGCAACCATCAAGGTAAAAACAAAGGATTTAGATTCTAATAATGAATTAGTAGATAAAATAATTGACACAACTGTTGGTAGAGTTCTATTTAATGAAAAAGTTCCAGAAAGAGCTGGTTTTATAAATGAGGTACTTACAAAAAAATCCTTAAGAGATATAATTGGAGATATTTTAAAGATTACTAGTGTTCCTGAAACAGCTGAATTTCTTGATGAAATAAAAACTCTAGGTTATAAGTTTGCTTTCCAAGGAGGCTTATCATTTAGTCTTGGAGATATAATTATTCCTAACGAGAAATTTGAAATGATAAACTCTGCAAATAAGCAGGTAGATGCTATTAGGTCAAATTATAATATGGGTCTAATTACTAACAATGAAAGATACAATCAGGTAATTGATATTTGGACTTCCACTAACGCAGAATTGACAGAATTATCAATGAAAAGGATTAGGGAAGATCAACAAGGATTCAATTCTGTTTATATGATGTTAGATTCTGGTGCAAGAGGTTCTAAAGAACAAATTAGACAGCTTACCGGAATGAGAGGTCTAATGGCAAAACCAAAAAAATCTACTGCTGGAGGTGGAGAAATTATCGAGAATCCAATTCTTTCGAATTTTAAAGAAGGTCTTTCAATTTTAGAATATTTTATATCAACCCACGGAGCAAGAAAAGGTCTAGCAGATACAGCATTGAAAACCGCTGATGCTGGTTATTTAACAAGAAGATTGGTTGATGTTTCTCAAGATGTTATTATAACCGAGGATGATTGCGGAACTTTAAGAGGAATAAATGTCTCGGCTTTAAAGAAAAATGAAGAAGTTGTTGAGAAACTCGGAGATAGAATAGTTGGTAGAACATCACTACAAGATGTATATGATCCTATAACTGGTGAATTACTTGTAAAATCAGGGGAACTAATCAACGAGTTGATTGCTGATAAAATTGAGAACTCATCGGTTGAAACAGTTGAGGTTAGGTCTGCTTTAACATGTGAATCTAAGAGAGGAATATGTGCAAAATGTTATGGGAGAAATCTTGCAACAGGAAAAGATGTTCAAATGGGGGAAGCAGTCGGAGTAGTTGCGGCTCAATCTATTGGTGAGCCTGGTACACAGTTAACACTTAGAACATTCCATGTGGGTGGTATTGCAGGGAATATTTCTGAAGAAAATAGCGTTATTTCTAAATTTGACGGTAATATTGAAATAGAAGATTTAAAGACTGTTAAAGGTAAGAATAATGAAGGTGAAGAGGTTGAGATTGTAATTTCTAGAACTTCTGAAATCAAAATTTCTGATCCTAATACAGGATTAACCTTAAGTAATAATAATATTCCTTATGGATCTTTTCTCTATGTGAAAAATAAGAAAAAGATCAAAAAGGGAACGCTTGTTTGTGAATGGGATCCATATAATGGAGTTATTATTTCAGATTACGCTGGAAAAATTAGTTATGAAAACATAGAACAAGGACTGACTTATGAAGTTGAAATTGACGAGCAAACTGGTTTTCAGGAAAAAGTAATAATCGAATCTAGAAATAAAAAGCTAATCCCTACATTACACGTTAAAAATTCTAAGAATGAAATTATAAGATCATATAACCTTCCGGTAGGTGCACACCTAGTTGTTAACGATGGTGACAAAATTGACTTAGGAAAAATATTGGTTAAAATTCCAAGAAAGTCAGCAAAAACAGGTGATATAACTGGTGGATTACCCAGAGTTACCGAATTATTTGAAGCTAGAAATCCATCCAATCCAGCAATTGTAAGTGAGATTGATGGTGTGGTCTCTTTTGGAAAAATCAAAAGAGGTAATAGGGAAATTATAATTGAAGCTAAAACTGGTGAGGTAAGAAAATATTTAATAAAACTTTCAAATCAAATATTGGTACAAGAAAATGATTTTGTAAAGGCTGGAACTCCAATGTCTGAAGGTTCAATAACTCCTAATGATATATTAAATATTAAAGGTCCTTCCGCTGTACAGCAATATTTGGTCAATGAGGTCCAAGAAGTATACAGGTTACAAGGTGTGAAAATAAATGATAAGCACTTTGAAGTTGTTGTTAGACAAATGATGAGAAAAGTAAAAATTCAAGATTCGGGAGATACTATTTTCCTACAAGATCAATTAGTTCATAAATCAGATTTTATTGATGAGAATGACAGTATATATGGAAAGAAAATAGTTGAAGATGCAGGCGATTCAGAAACATTCAAGGTTGGTCAAATAATTTCCTCTAGAGATTTCAGAGACGAAAATTCAATCTTAAAAAGAGAGGATAAGAATTTGGTTGTTGCTAGAGATGCTAGACCGGCTACAGCGACTCCGATTTTACAGGGAATTACAAAAGCCTCTTTACAAACTAAATCATTTATTTCTGCTGCTTCATTCCAGGAAACAACTAAGGTTCTTAATGAATCTGCTGTGAATGCAAGAGTTGACTATCTTGATGGTTTAAAAGAAAATGTAATTGTCGGACATAGAATTCCTGCTGGTACTGGACTTAGGAGGTATGATGATATTCTAGTCGGTTCAAAGGAAAGCTATGATGAACTGATGGATACTTCTATGCCGGATCAGGAAATGAATACTAATTAATTTTTTGATGGAAAAAAATAAAGATTCTAAGGGTAAGATTAATATTGAGCTTGATGAAAAAGTCGCTGAAGGTATTTATTCAAATTTGGCTATTATTAATCATTCGGTTTCTGAGTTTGTAATAGATTTTGTTTCTATAATGCCAGGATCTCCAAAAAATAAAGTAAAGTCAAGAATTATCATAACTCCTCAGCATGCAAAAAAATTAGCTAAGGCCTTAAACGATAATATTAGTAGATTTGAGGATAATTTTGGATCTATTAAAGACTATGATAACCCAAAGTTTCAATTAAATTTTGGTCCAACAGGCAAAGCTTAATTTATTAGGTTTATTGAATTTACCTTTTTACTTTTGAAGTATGCAGGAGGAAAAAGTTGTTTTAGTTGATAAATTTGATAATCAAGTAGGATTAATGCCAAAAATGGAAGCTCACCTGAAAGGATTACTTCACAGAGCTTTTTCTGTAATTATTTTTGATGGTAGAGGAAGAATATTACTTCAAAAAAGGGCTTCAACTAAATACCATACCCCTAATCTTTGGTCTAATACTTGCTGTAGTCATCAGAGGGAAGGAGAGGATAATATTAGTGCAGGAAAAAGACGTCTAAAAGAGGAGATGGGTTTTGTTACAGACCTATATAATTTTGACTCCTTTATATATAAGGTTGAGTTCTCAAATGGCCTAATCGAACATGAAAAAGATCATATTTTATTAGGAGTTTTCCATGGTAATCCTGTCCCCAACAAAGATGAAGTAGATGAATGGAAATGGATAGATATTGACGAATTAATCATAGATTTCAGAAAAAACCCTGAAATATATACAGCTTGGTTTAGAATTATTTTAGATAAATACTCAAAAACTTTAAAACAATGGAAATTACAGTAAGTAGAAAAGCTCATTTCAATGCGGCCCACAGGCTACACAACAAAAATTGGTCTGATGAAAAAAACCAAAAGATTTTTGGTAAATGTAATTATCAAAATTATCATGGACATAATTATGAATTAATTGTAAGTGTAACAGGAAAAATTAATCCTGAAACTGGTTATGTAATAGATATGGGTGAACTAAAAAAAATAATAAAAAATGAAGTTGAAGAGAGATTAGATCACAAAAATTTAAACCTAGATGTTCCACATTTTTCAAATACTATACCCTCTGCAGAAAATATATGTATTTTTATTTACGATATTTTAAGAGATAATATTGATTCTCAATTGAAATTATCAGTAAGATTATATGAAACTCCTCGAAACTTTGTTGAATATTCTGTATAATGAACGATCTATTTTTAGATACAAAAAAACAAATAGAGCGCCTGGGCTTTAACATTATTGGTCATGATTTTAATAGACCATGGGGTGGTTTTTTATTGATTGATGAATCACAGTCAAAAGAATTTATCAGTAAGTTTATTTCAAACGAAGACTTAAAAATTGAAAACAAAGTAAGTCCTAAAATTTTGATTGTAAAACCAAATTCAAGATTATCATGGCAATATCATTATAGAAGAAAAGAAATTTGGAAAGTATTTAAAAATAAAGTTGGAGTTATAAAGTCAACCGATAATAATGAAACAGAGATGAAGATTTTCAATGTAGGTGATCTTATTGAGTTACAGAAAGGTGATAGACATCGATTGATTGGTTTATCAGATTTTGGAATAGTTGCAGAAATATGGATCCACACTGACCCAGCGAATCCGTCAGATGAAAATGATATAGTCAGGTTGCAGGATGATTACGCTAGAGATTAGAAATTAATTTTTTTCCATAATATGAACTCTTAAGTTCGTCAGAAAAATTTTCGTATACTTTTGTAATATAGTTTTTGTTAATACTTTCTTTGTATTTATGAATTATGAAAGCAGATACCGGGCTAGAATTATTATTTAAAGAGTAATTTACTAGAAATAATATTTTTTTTTGATTTATTTTAATCCTTTCTACGTTAATGGAGTCATACTTTTTTTGATCACCCCCCCCTAACAGATAATTCTATTTGTTCAGCTAATAGCTCTAAATCTTTCTCATTAAATTTACCTATCTGATTTTCTATATTTTTAAACTCTGTAAATAATTTAGAGTTCTGTATTTGCGCATTAAATATGAATTTTTCCTTTGAGCTTCTAAATAATATACTTGAAGGCTCAGAAAAAAAATTGAATTTTTCACCTGAGATTTTTTCTTTTAGAATTAAACTCATCTCTATTGGTTCATTAATGTATGTTTTTAAAGTAAACTTACCATAAATCACATTTGCTGAATCAATAATTTTCCATTCATCAACCATAGCCAAATAAATTTTTGAGTTTTTTAAATCAATAATTTGACCTTCAATAATCATATTATCTTTATCTATTTCACATGCAGAAATAAAAATAAACAAAATAAATACTAGAAGCTTTTTCATTATATATCTAACCAATAAGTCAATTTAAGGTTAATAGATCTGTTCTTTACTCGTGGAATAAATATGCTATTATATCGATCTTCGGTGTAATAATTATCATTATATACAAGAAATAAATCAGAAAGAGGAGCAAATCTCCACTGTAGCCTAGAATTAAAACTTAAATTATCATTTTGATTACTGTATTGAATTAATGATGACCAGTAAATGTTTTTTGTAAATGTGAACTCAAATTTAGGTGCAATTAAAAATATATTTGCACTGTTATATAATTCTGGTAAAGACACCTTATCATAATTGAATTTAATTGATCCCCTAAACCTAGGTTCAATTCTATAACCTAAATCTATTTGTGATGAAGTTTTATGGCCATTATAAAACTCCCCAAAATTTTGTTCGACTCTATAAGTAAACTTTTCTGATGAAAAATAATTATTAAATTCGATTTCATAATTTGTATAATAATACTCACTATTGGCAGGTAATGGTTTCCCGTTATTAATTCCCGTTGGATCAAAAGTCTCAAAAAGATAAGTGTATTGATTTCTAACAGAAATATTAAAGTTAGCACCACTTTTAAAATTAGCATCCCATTTAGTAAAAATGAAATAGTCAGATAACTGGTTATTCATATTAGACACCCATGTAATGAAAGGTGCAATTTCAAACCCATGATTATTTATTTTTTTATTTTCGGGCCAGAAAGTATATCCTATTCTTGGATCTATTTTATAGATTCCTTTTCTCTTTATGTAACCTAAATCTGAATTAAAATTTTCACCAATATACAAGCCACCAACTTTGAAATTTATTTTTTTAGAGTTAAAATTTGTGCTAAATCCAGCTGATATATCTTTATCGCTAACATTGGGCGAAATAGATTTGTGATAATAATATTTACCAACCCATTTGTTGTCTTCAGATGCTAAATTATAATCAATTCCAAAAACTCTATTAAATATTTCTTCATCAGATTGAAAATCATAATCTTTTATTGACTCTCTATTTATAAACAGAAAACTAATATTAGACCTGCTAAAAACTTTATGTTGTAAAGCCAAAATAGTATTATTATTTGATGCAATTTGATTTTCAACATCTTCATCAGTAAGCATATTAAGTACTCCTATTCTAAGATTATTATTTATTTTTCCACTTAGTCTAAGTCCAGCAATAATTTTATTTTGAATATTATTACCATTTAAATCTTTTGCTATACCAATCCTTCTAGAAAAAAAAGGATTTGAGTCACCTCTATCTCCAAAACTGGAAAAAAGATCACTATTTTCGATAAAAAACTGTCTCTTCTCAGGAAGTGATATTTCAAATCTTGTTAGGTTTGTGATTTGATCATCAACCTCCACTTGAGAAAAATCAGGATTTACGGTTAAGTCTAGAGTTAGAGAATTATCAATCACAAATTTTGCATCACCTCCAAATTCAAAATCATTATTATTTTTTTTGTTTTCAAAATCATTAATAGCAATGCTATTAATGTAAGGAATAAAAGATTTTTTTGATTTAGATTTTTTTAATGGTTTTTCAAAAAACATATCACCCAAGAATGCTAAGTTTGAAAACTCTTGATCTTGTGGTACTTTATGCCACATGTACCAGGCGTTATTTTTTACGTCCCTTTGATATGAGCCTAATCTCCATTTTGTTTCACCTTCTCTGTACCTGAACGCTGAAAGTGGTATTTTCCATTCAGTTGTGTAAAAATCTTCGTAAATTTTAGATTCAGAAAACCATTTAATATCCCATGACATATCATAAGATCTTCCCTGAGGACTACCCCCGTTAAAGATTAATAAGTCTCTTTGAATTGCCATATGATTACTGCCAATTGCAAATGCATTTGTAGCATCGTTAAATGTATCAAAAACTAATGCAATAAAGTCTGAAACAGTAGCATCAAAATCTCTTTTTAAAGAACCTGTTTTCTGATCATTTTTATTTACTTCTATTTTAATTCCAACATACAAAAACCGGTCATCATTTAATATTTTGATAGTAGCAGGACTTTTAGGTTTATCATCATATTCTGGTCTGTATTCATAAAAATCATTTACACCTGTCGCTAAATCCCAATCATTTTCATTAAGTATTCCATCAATTCTAATTTCATTAGTTGTGTATTTCACAAACAGTTCTTTCTTTAGATTTTGTGAAATAAGCGAGATAGACGTAATAAAAAGAAAAATAAAGAGGAATTTTTTCAAGATTTTATTTTTGACAAAAATATATAATAAATTTATACATATTTATTCTTTAACAAAACTTTATATGAGGCTATTTATAATTATACTTCTTGTATTTTCTTCCGCTTTTTTTAATTATAATTTAGAAGACGGATTTGTTTATTTAAAGGATATCGATGACAGCATTATTGTTGATTTAAAGTATTATTCCTCTAAAAATTTTACTGGTCGATTAGTGGAAGGTTATCATTCAAATAATGCTATTTTAACAAATGAGGCAGCCATAGCTTTATCTAAAGTGCAAGAGGATTTAAATAAACTAGGTTATTCTTTGATATTATATGACGCCTACAGACCTCAATCAGCGGTTGATTTTTTTGTAGAATGGTCTACTGATATTAATGACACTATTTCTAAAGATATTTATTATCCCAATATCAATAAATCAGAATTATTTGAATTGGGTTATATTGCCTATAAATCTGGTCATTCGCGAGGAAGTACAGTTGATGTGTCAATTGTTGAAATATCTACTAATAAAGAACTTGATATGGGTACCATTTTTGACTATTTCGGAGTTGAGTCTCATACTTTTTTTGATGAACTTTCAGAGGATCAAAAGGCAAATAGATTGCTTCTTTATAAAATCATGTCTAATAATGGATTTAAAAACTATCAAAAGGAATGGTGGCATTATACCCTAAAA
>CABYFY010000013.1 GCA_902518355.1 uncultured Bacteroidota bacterium
GCTGGAGATATAAAGTTTAGCCCTCTAAAACCCCCTTTATATTCGGCTTAAAATAATTAGGCCCCTTTAGTACTTTCCCATCTTCTCTGTAAATTGGGTTTCCATCAGCACCTAACTTACTCATATTACTATTTTGAATTTCGCTAAATATTTCATCGATTTTGTGTTGCATTCCATGTTCAATTATGGTTCCACAAAGAATGTAAAGCATATCTCCTAGTGCATCTGCAACTTCTACCATGTCATTATTGTTTGCAGCTTCAAAATATTCTTCATTTTCCTCCTTCATTAAATTAAATCTTAATTTATTTTTATCTGTACCAAGATCAGCTTTAGGTTCGTCTAAGTAATCAAGTTTAAATGCTTTATGAAATTCTTTAACAGCTAATATTTTATCCTTCATGACATTAAATTATTTTAATATTTATTAGTTTCGCAAAAAAAAATGTTTTCACAAGGTCAATTAGTTTTTGCAGTATTGTTCACAATATGTTTTTCTATAATACTATTTATGGCGTATAAGAAAGATGCTAAACTTCACAAAAAATACTATAAAGGAAGTGCTTGGGTACTATTAGCCTTCATAGCTTTTATAGGATTAATAGCAACAATAAAATTTATTTTTGTCTAATATAAAATTTAAAAATTACCATCCTTAAAAAACAAGCAATCCTATCTCAAAACTATAAAATGTTATAGAAAATTTGATTAAAGTAATGATCTAGTTATTAAAAAAATACTATTATTTATTATCAAATTATTCTTTCAATAAACCAAAATAAACCAATGGCGGCAATTATTAGGGAAGCTGGTATTTTTATTTCATTGCTGTACCAGTTTTTTTTCATAATTAGTTTTATGAGTATAAAAGCTAAAAGTAAAACAGCCAACTGTCCAAATTCAACTCCGATATTAAATGCCAATAACATAGAAATAAAATTATCTTTTGGCAACCCATATTGTGTTAGAAGAGCTGCAAAACCAAGCCCATGTAATAAACCAAATGCAAATACTATTGAATATCTCCATTTACTAGTTTCCTTGAAAAGAACATTTTCAATAGCTACCCAAACAATTGATAAGGCAATTATTGCTTCTACAACATCTCCTCTGAGTTGAACAAAACCTTGAGCTGCAAGAATCAAAGTAATACTGTGAGCAACTGTAAATGCAGTTACTTGCCAAAGAAGTGCACGGAAGGTTATACATGAAAAAAATAGTCCAAGAACAAAAAGGATATGATCAATTCCCTGTGGAATTATATGTTCAAAACCAGCTTTGACAAAAATGTAAAACTTTTTATAAAATGGCATTGCTGCCAAGCGGCGAATCCTTTGTCTTTTTAAAGCAGCTCCATATTCTGCAGCTATCTCCTCATTTTCAAAATACATTTGACCACGTTCAATTTCTGCAATCATGAAATCTTCAGGATTATGAGAATGAGTGATAGAACAGCAGAAAAAGAAAAAACAAAAAAGAAAAAACTTAACAACTTTCATGTTGAAATGCTAGTTGAAAAATTTATTCGCTTCCGTCTAATCCTCTAACCTTTAACAATGGCTCTATGACAGGTTTTCTGCCTCTAAAATCTACGAATAAATCCATAGCTTCTTCAGTTGAACCCATCGAGTATATACTAGATCTCAATTTTGAAGAAAGATTTGGATCAAAGACATCTCCTGCTTCTTTAAATGCTTCAAATGCATCAGAATCAAGAACGGCAGCGTGAACATAGCTATAATAACCTGATGAGTATCCACCAGAGAATATGTGAGCAAAATATGTGGTTCTATATCTTGGTGCTATTTCTCCAATCAATCCAACTTTTTTCATAGATTCAGATTCAAACTTATTTGCGTCTTTAAGCTCATCATCTGCAGAAATTGTATGCCAATCCATATCTAATAATGAAGCAGCTAAATATTCCGTATTAATAAATCCTTGATTGAATTTAGAAGCATTTAATAATTTTTCAATTAATTCATCAGGAATTGGTTCACCAGTCTCATAGTGTGTGGCAAAAGATTTTAATACTTGAGGCTCACTTGCCCAGTGTTCAAGTAACTGAGAAGGTAATTCAATAAAATCTCTTGGACCAGATGTACCTGCCATACTTCCATATTTCACATCGGTTAAAGTACCGTGCATCGCATGGCCGAACTCATGAAATAATGTCACCACGTTATCAAAACTTAATAAAGCTGGATCATCACCAACAGGCGCAGGGAAATTACATACATTCACCACAATTGGGCGTTCTCTTCCGTCAAGATTTGACTGTCCCTTAAAACTACTCATCCAAGCTCCACCACGTTTATTAGACCTGGTAAAATAATCTCCGATAAAAATTCCTAAATGACTACCGTCCTTATCTGTAACTTCCCATATTCTTGCATCTGGGTGATAAAGATCTATGTCAAAAATTTCAGTAAAGTTTAATCCCCATAATTTATTGGTGGTATTAAAAACACCCTGAAGTACATTATCTAAAGATAAATAGGGTTTAATAGCGGATTCATCTAAATCATATTTTTCTTTACGAACTTTTTCAGAGTAATGCCACCAATCCCATGCAGCTACTTTAAAATCATGGCCTTCTGAATCAGCAACAGCTTGCATATCAGCAACCTCAACCTTGGCTCTTTTAACAGCTGGTTTCCATAGTTTATACAATAAGTCATATACTTCCTCTGGAGTTTTTAGCATGTTATCATCTAGGATAAAATGAGCGTGTGTTTTATATCCCATGATTTGAGCTCTTTCAGCACGGAGTTTAGCAATTTGAGCAGCAATTTCCTTGTTGTCTGTATCATTATTATTATCTCCACGCATCACATATGAATTATATAATTTTTCTCTCAAATCCCTTCGCGTTGATTCTGTTAAAAAAGGATACATACTACTTCTGTGTGGAGTAAAAACATATTTGTCATTGTATTTATCTTTTTCTTCATCAGACTCAGCTGCATCCATTTTCTGTGAAGCTGCATCAGCTGCTGCCGCTATTACTCCTTCGGATAAACCTTCTAAATCTGATGCTTCCAAAATAAGTTCAAAACCATTTGTTTCTGCTAAAAGGTTTTGACCAAAAGAAGTTGATAGACCAGAAATTTTTGAATTAATCTCAGATATTCTTTCTTTCTGATCTTCACTTAATAATGCACCACTACGTACAAACCCCTTTCTTGTATCATTTAACAATTTAGTTTGTTTTTTGGTCAAATCAAGATTTTCTCTGTTTTGCCATATTGCATTAACCCTATTAAATAAACCTTCATTTAAAGAGATTTTATCATAGTGTGCTGAAAGCATTGGGCTTAACTCACGCTGTAATTCTTGTAATTTAGGGTTGGTATTAGAACTAGCTAAATTTGAAAATACACGTCCTACCTTAGAAAGTAATTGTCCTGTTCTTTCAAGTTCCTCTATGGTATTAGCAAATGTTGGAGCTTCAGGATTATTGACAATTGCGTCAATTTCTTCAAGATTTTCTTTCATCCCTTGTTCATATGCTGGCATATAGTGCTCGTCCTTGATGTCTAAAAATGGAGGTACTTCATATGGTGTATTCCATTCTTGGAAAAATGGGTTAATATTTGGATCCATCTTTGATTCTTGTTGACAGCTTACAATAAAAAGTAAGGCCGTAATTAAAATTAGTCTTTTCATATTAGGGTTATTAAGTGAACTAGTAAATATAGGGCTTTTTGGCATTATTTCTTATAATAATCAACGATGATTAAACAATTAATTTTAAATTAGTTAAGACAATAATTATGAAAAGTTTTCTTTTAGTTTTTTTAGGTGGTGGTTTGGGTAGCAGTCTCAGATATTTAGTGACAATTGCAATGAACCAATACTCAAAAGTTTTACCATTTGGGACATTTACTGTTAATATACTAGGATGTCTGTTGATTGGGCTTATATTAGGATATGCTCAAAAGGAAAATACACTTACATCTAATCAAACACTTTTATTAGCCACTGGGTTTTGTGGTGGATTTACTACATTTTCAGCCTTTGCAAATGAGAATTTGGAACTAATAAAAAATGGAGAAATTTTGAATTTTTCCGTTTATACTATTGGTTCCATTTTAGTTGGGGTTTTGGCTGTTTTTATTGGTTTTTATCTTACCAATCGATAGTTTTAATAGCTTGAAATAAAATTCTTAACCCCTGCCTCTACCCTGAAATTTAATAAGTTTTCCCTAGGTACAATTGGGCACGAAAAATTTTCATCATAAACACATTGAGGGTTATACGCACGATTGAAGTCAATTAATATTGAATCATTATCATATTGATATAAATCGATATATCTACCTCCACCATAAGTTTCATATCCATTGGTTTGATCTAAAAATGGAAGAAATAAATAGTTATCATATTCTTCTACATCCAAATAATCAAGGTTTTCATATGCAGTTAATGTGTATTTTTCATCATTTAGATTAAATATTAATGAACCGTACTTTCTAAAGTCAGCAGGTGTGTCTGTGGTTGTTTTCATTTTAAAAGGAGGGCTATCAGGGGTTTCTTGAATTTTAGCATAAACAACATATAACGAATCAAATTCAAAAAAATCAAGTCCTCTGAAATTTTTCAAATCCCTTGGCTTTAATGGTGAGACAGAGGCATCTTTAAAATAATTATTAACCTGCTTTTGATAATCTGTCAAATTAAAATCTTCATACCTCTTTTCACCTCTGCAAGAAAAAAATAGACAAAAGATAAAAATTAACACTATTCGCATTCCGTAAAATTAAAAATATACTTCAAAAACAAATCAATTAATTTTAATTATTAAATTTATAATTCTTCAAAATTAAGATTATGAGATTTACAATTATATTTTTTGCATTTATTATCAGCCTGAATACAATTACGGCCCAGGACTATTTTTTAGAAAATAATGGTCCATATGATGAAAACATCCAAAGTCCAGAAGAATTTCTTGGTTATAAAATTGGATTTGAACATACACGGCACGATATGATTGTAGCCTACTTCAATTATTTATCAAATGTTTCAGAAAAAGCCAACCTCATTAAATATGGAAAATCTCATGAGGGAAGACATTTAATTATGCTTGCTATTTCATCAACTGAAAATTTGAAAAACCTAGACAAAATAAAAAGAGAGCATCTTAAATATACAATTCCAGGTGAAAAAATCGAAGTTGATGGAACTCTTCCTGTGATTATAAATTTAGGATACAGTGTTCACGGAAATGAGCCATCAACATCAGAAGCTGCAATATTAGCAGCATATACACTAGTTGCATCAAATAATTCCAAAATAAAAAAATTGATATCAAAATCCATAACTTTTATTGATCCGACTAAAAATCCTGACGGCAGAGATAGACATTCACAGTGGGCAAATAGGTACAAATCAATTAATCTTGTAGCTGACAGTAATGATGCTGAACACAATGAAGCTTGGCCGGGGGGTAGGACGAATCACTACTGGTTTGATCTAAACAGAGATTGGTTATTAGCAATTAATCCTGAAAGCAGAAGCAAATTGAATTGGTATCACAGCTGGTATCCTAACGTTGTTGGAGATTTTCATGAAATGGGAACAAATAGTAATTATTTCTTTGAGCCAATGAAAAGAAATGCATCATTAAAGCCATTGATACCAGATGAAAACTATAGTGTTTTAAGTCCAATATTTGCAGAATACTATGTAAAAGCACTTGATAGTATTGGTTCCTTTTACTACACAAAAGAATCATTTGATGAAACTTATCCTGGTTATGGTTCCTCATACCCTGATGTACAAGGTGCTGTTGCAATACTATTTGAACAGGCAAGCTCAAGAGGACATTTACAAGAAACTAACTATGGTACAATGTCATTTGAATTTGGAATAAGAAACCAATATTTATCAAGTATAGCTACTGTTGAGGCGGCTGTTGATAATAAATTATTATTGAGAGACTATCAGAAAAGATTTTTCAATTCATCAGTAAATGAATTCAAAAATGAAAAGATTAAAGCTTATGAATTTGGTGATATGTATGATCAAAACAGAAACAAAGCTTTCATTGATAAATTATTAATTCATAATATCAAAGTATATAACAGCAAAGGAAAATTTGTTGTACCTGTCAATCAGCCACAATCCAGAATGGTCAAAAATTTCTTTGAGACACATAGTAAATACGTTGACAGTGTATTCTATGACGCATCAGCTTGGAGTGTTTCAAATATGTATAATATGAAATCAAAAGAACTTAAAAGTTTTTTTGGTGAATCTGAAATTAGAAGTGCTAAAGACTTTGTGAAAAATTTAAAGCCAAAAAAGTCTAAATATGCTTACATACTAGACTGGGATGATTATAACTCCCCTGCCGCATTGAATCACTTACAAAAAAATGGGATTATAACATACTCAGCATTCAAACCATTCACCTTAAAAGTTAATAACACAACCTCATTAAAGAAATTTAATTATGGATCAGTTTTAATTCCTGTGAGTAAGCAAAATATATCCCCTGATAAGTTATTTGATATTATAATCGAAATGCAAAATAAATATGAAGTTCCTGTTTATAATTCAGAATCGGGCTACAGTGTAAGTGGAATTGATTTAGGAAGCAATAATTTCAGAATTAATAAGCCTGTTAAGGTTGCTTTATTAGTTGGAGATGGAATCAATGCGTATGAAGCTGGAGAGGTTTGGCATCTGCTAGATACAAGAATCGGTTTACCATTAACTAAATTAAAACTTAGTCAATTTCCGGGCATATCATTAAAAAAATATACGACTCTGATAATGGTTTCAGGTTCTTATAAACAATTAGGAGAAGATGAAGTAAAAAAGATAAAAAAATGGGTTGAGGAAGGAAATACCCTAATTACAATAGCCAGAGGTTCAAGTTGGGCAATCAATAGTGAATTAATAAATGAAAGTTTAGTAGAGTCAAAAAAAGATTCAAATTATTCAAGAAAAAGATATGTTGATTCAAGTGAATATATTGGAAGGGAAAAAATTGGAGGTTCAATCCTAAGTATTGATCTTGATTTAACTCACCCCATTTCATTTGGCTACAACGATAATTCTATTCCAGTGTACAAGAATAATAATGTGTTTATAAATAAAACTAAAGATGAATACTCATCTGTTGCTGTCTATTCTGATGGCTTTCACATTGATGGATATATTTCTGAATTAAACAGAAAAAATTTTATACCTGGTGCCGCATCTATTGTTATTTCGAAAATTGGTGCTGGCCGGGTTGTAGTATTTGCTGACAATCCTAACTTTAGGGGTACTTGGTATGGAACAAATAAATTATTTCTGAATGCAATATTTTTAGGCAATAATATTTCAGTACCAACTGATTAAATGGTTTTAATGACATCCGTATCCCCATTTTTTTAATCTGTAATAGTTATATGGAAGTGGAGTTATAAATCCAGCAAATAACATAATTGGAATAACCCACCAAGTTAACATAGCACCCCCCGTTAAAAGAACATCTATTAAATTCATGGAAACTTCCATTGCTATCATACTGATAAAACTCATACCAATTGCTACTTTAAAAGCCTCTTTCAAAATCATTTGTCTTGAAAGAATAAATGTTTCCAATAAAATACTTGTTATTAAGCCATTGACGATTGCTAAACTCATTACTTGCCAGGTTAACAAAGTGTGTTCAATGTTCTGAAAGTAAAATATGGTTCCAAAATCACCAATGCTACATCCCAACAAACACCATAGTGTATTAACAGATGCCTTACTCCAAGTATGTTTACAATACCAATTCATTTTAGTAAATCAAAACTATAAAGACAGAAAGATTAAATAACTTCATAAATTTATTTTCTTTCTGATAAAATAGCACTCATTTGAGCTTGAAGAATCATGGCTTGATTTGCAGCAGCAATCGCAAAGTCATCGTCTGTAGAAGCATAAATAATTGACCTTGATGAGTTAACAATTATCCCAATATTATCGTTAAATGCATGTTTACAAACTTCGATTAAATCTCCACCCTGGGCACCTATTCCTGGAATCAATAAAAAGTGATCAGGTATTTCACTTCTTATCTTATTGATAAAATCAGTTTTTGTTGCGCCAACAACGTACATCATATTATTATGATTACCCCACAATTTTGAAGATTTTATCATTTCCATAAAAATGAAATCACCATTTGAAGTTTTGAGCTGAATATCCTCAGCTCCAATATTTGAAGTTAAACCAAGTAAAATCGATATCTTATTTTTGAATTCCAAAAATGGTTTCACTGAGTCCGAACCCATATATGGATTGATAGTTAGGCTATCAAAATTCATTTCTGTAAAAAATGATTGAGCATACATTTTACTTGTATTACCAATATCACCCCTTTTAGCGTCAGCTATTGTAAATATTTCTGGATGGTTATCATTAATATAATCAATGGTTTTTTTCATGGATTCCCAACCATTTACTCCATGAGACTCGTAAAATGCAGTATTTATTTTATATGCAACACAGTATTTATTTGTGTGATCAATAATTGACTTATTAAAAGAAAAGATCGGATCATCTTCATTTAATAAAAATTTTGGGATTTTATCTATGTCGGTGTCAA
The DNA here is from genome assembly GCA_902518355.1 of uncultured Bacteroidota bacterium. Taxonomy (GTDB): domain Bacteria; phylum Bacteroidota; class Bacteroidia; order Flavobacteriales; family Flavobacteriaceae; genus MED-G13. The sequence continues at coordinate 8,594 of CABYFY010000013.1, forward strand.
GACCAACACATAAAAAAGAATTTTTATTTTTTATTTGAATTATTAGATCCTCTAATTTCATTTAGTTATTTGCTTTTAATATTTCAGAATTTTCAGCTAACATTAGCTCATCAATTATTTTTTGAATATCACCGTTTATTATTTTTGGTAAATCATACAGAGTTAAACCAATTCTATGTTCCGTGACTCTACCCTGAGGATAATTATATGTTCTAATTTTTGCGCTTCTATCTCCAGAAGATACCATACTTTTTCTTTTCAAAGAATCGGCTTGCCTTCTTTTTTCAACCTCTAATTCATATAGTCTTGTTCTTAACACCTTCAGCGCTTTATCAAGATTCTTGTGTTGTGATTTTTGATCTTGACAACTTACAATAATTCCGGTTGGCTCATGATGTAATTTTATAGCAGAATAGGTTGTATTTACCGACTGACCACCAGGACCAGTGGATGTAGTTCTTTCAATTCTAACATCTTGCATGTCTAACTCAACATCAAACTCTTCTGCCTCGGGTAAAACTATTACAGTTGCTGCACTAGTATGTACTCTTCCCTGTGTTTCCGTTTGAGGAACCCTTTGAACTCTATGAACACCAGCTTCAAATTTTAAGTTTCCATAAACATCCTCTCCATTTACCTCAAATATAATCTCTTTATATCCTCCCGAGGTCCCCTCGTTCAAATCAACCAAATTAACAGACCAATTTTTAGATTCAGAAAATTTAGTATACATCCTATATAAATCTCCAGCAAAAATACTTGCTTCATCACCTCCAGTTCCAGCACGAATTTCAACAACAACATTTTTGGAATCGTCAGGATCTTTAGGGATAAGTAAAACCTTAAGATCCTCCTCTATTTTTGGTAGCTCAGCTTCTACTTCTTCTAGTTGCATTTTAGCCATTTCAATCATTTCATCATCTTTCTCAATTGAAATTATTTCTTGAGCTTCTGATTTATTTGCAATCAAATTTTTATAAACTTCTCCCTTGTCAATTATTTTTTTTAGGTCTTTATACTCCTTGGAAATCTGAATATATCTTTTTTGATCAGAAATTATATCTGGCTGAATAATTAGTTCGCTTAATTCAGCAAATCTGTTCTCGACTAATTTTAATTTTTCTACCACTACTTAATTTTTTCAGATCTTATCCAATTTAATAATTAAACTCACCAAATTCTGATTTTATTGTAAGTTTTTTTTCATCTGAGCCAACCACTTTTCCGATGATTTTAGCGTCAATATTAAAAGAATTTGAAATGCTAATTATTTCGTCTGCAAACTCTGATTCTACATATAATTCCATCCTGTGACCACAGTTAAACACCTTGTACATTTCTTGCCAACTTGTATTAGATTCTTTTTGTATCAACCTAAATAAAAAAGGAACATCAAATAACTTGTCCTTAATGACATGTAAATTATCATTAATGAAATGTAATATCTTTGTTTGAGCACCACCACTACAATGTATTATACCATTTATATTTTTATTCCCAATTGAATTGATAATTTTTTTGATTACAGGAGCATAAGTTCTTGTTGGAGATAAAACCAATTTTCCAGCATCAATATCAACTTCAGTGAATTTTTCAGTCAATTTTTTTGTTCCAGTGTAAACCAATTCTTCAGGGATATCATTATCGTAACTTTCAGGATATTTTTCAGCAAGGATTTTATTAAATACATCATGTCTTGCTGATGTTAGCCCATTACTACCCATTCCTCCATTATAGTTAGATTCATATTTAGCTTTTCCGTGAGAGGCTAATCCAACAATAACATTTCCTGCAGAAATTTTTGAATTGTCAATTACCTCTTCTTTTTTAATTCTGGCTACAACAGTACTATCAACAATTATTGTTCTAACAAGATCACCAACATCAGCAGTCTCACCCCCAGTCATATGAATATTTATATCACATTGTTTAAGTTCATCAACTAATTCTTTAGTGCCATTAATTATAGCAGAAATTACATCACCGGGTATTTTATTCTTATTCCTTCCGATGGTAGATGAAAGCATTATATTATCGGTGGCACCAACGCATATTAAGTCATCAATATTCATGATTAAAGCGTCCTGAGCAATTCCCTTCCATACAGAAAGGTCCCCAGTCTCCCTCCAATACATGTATGCTAAAGAACTTTTAGTTCCTGCTCCATCAGCATGCATAACGATACAATGTTCATCACTTCCAGTTAAATAATCAGGTACAATTTTGCAGAATGCATTTGGGAAAAGTCCTTTGTCTAAGTTTTTAATTGCATTATGTACATCATCCTTGGAAGCTGACACTCCACGCTGTAAATATTTATCTGATGTTTTTGAGCTTGACATTGATTAATTTGAACACAAAAGTATTAAACAAAACACAAAAAATTTAGTAAGAAGCCGATAAGATTTTGAAAATAAAAAAAAAGAAAATTACGTTATTAACAATAAATATATAAAATGCTTAAAAATTGTGATTTTCATATGAATAAAACTTAATAATTAAAATGTTTATAAAAATATTTCAAAATCAAAAAAAAATTCTCAACGATTTTCAAATTTATTGATATATTATGCATTTATTTTAACGCAATAATTAACTATTATATTTTTTAAAAATGAACAAATCGAAACTAGAGTATATTTGGCTTGATGGATTTAAGCCAACTGCTAGCCTTAGAAGTAAGACTAAAATAATAAGCGACTTTGACGGAAAACTTGATAGTTGTCCAATGTGGGCATTTGATGGAAGCTCAACTAGACAAGCGGAAGGCGGATCCTCTGACTGTCTACTAAAGCCAGTCTGTATTCATCCTGACCCAGTTAGAAGAAATGGGTTTCTTGTAATGTGTGAAGTATTAAATCCCGATGGATCACCTCATGAATCAAATGGAAGAGCAACCATTGATGATGATGATGATGATTTTTGGTTTGGATTTGAACAAGAATATTTTCTTTGGAATCCAGAAACAAACCTACCTCTTGGATTTCCAAAAGATCAAACCCCGCAAGGCCAATTTTATTGTTCCGTTGGTGGGAAAAATACCTTTGGTAGAGAAATAATGGACAGGCATCTTGATATCTGCTTAGACGCAGGAATTAATGTTGAAGGTACAAACGCAGAAGTTGCGGCTGGTCAATGGGAATTTCAAACCTTTGCAATGGGTGCAGCAAAAGCGGGAGACGAAATGTGGATAGCGAGATACTTGCTTGAAAGACTTGCTGAAGAATATGGCTTAGCGATTGAATATCACCCAAAACCTTTAGGTGCAACTGATTGGAATGGATCAGGAATGCATGCTAATTTTTCTAATACGACATTGAGAACATGTGGTTCTAAAGAAACGTATGAGAAAATATGTGAAGCTTTCAGGCCTGTTGTTAATGAACATATTGCGGTATATGGTGCTTATAATGATCAAAGATTAACCGGAGATCATGAAACACAATCAATTACCGAATTTAGTTATGGAGTTTCTGATAGAGGTGCATCAATAAGAATTCCGATTATGACGGTTGAAAAGGGATATAAGGGATGGCTTGAAGATAGACGTCCAGCATCAAATGCTGACCCTTATAGAGTTGCCGCTAGAATTATTAAGACTGTCAAGTCAGCTTAAAAAATCAGTTTAAGATTTTTAAAAAAGGGATTATAATAATAGTCCCTTTTTTTATTGTACAAATGCTATATAGATAAAGTATAAGTACATTGAAAACATTATCAAACCCTTAAAACTGGTTAAATAATTTTTTCGTGGGATTATGGCTAGTATAATTACAATTAATGCAAAAATTAACATCCATATAATATCTCTTTGAATTATTTCCTCAGCAATTGGAATCTCTTTAATCATTGCTGTTATCCCAAGGACAGATCCGATATTGTAAATATTTGACCCAATTAAGTTTCCTACAGAGATACCTTCTTCTTTTTTAGCAATTGCCACCAAGGATGCTGCCAATTCGGGAACACTAGTTCCAATGGCAACAATGGTTACTGAAATAACTGCCTCACTTATACTAATTTGTTTAGCAAGATTTACAGCTCCATCGACAAGAAATTCAGATCCAAAATAAAGATTAATCGATGAGATAATTAACCATACAAAAATTTTAAAATTTGACGTTTTTAATAATTCATCGTCGATACTTCCCTTAAAGTCAAGATTATTGGATTTTTTTATAATAGTTAAAGTAAAAAATATTAATATCAAGAAAAGGATTAGACCTTCATATTTTTTCAAAACACTGTCTTGTGATATGAAAAACCACATTAGTAAAGAAAAGAAGAACATCCACGGCCAGTCCCTCTTATAAAAATAATTATCTACCGTGATTTTCCCAAGAATAGAAATAAGCCCTAGAACTAAGCCTATATTTGCGATATTTGAACCAATTACATTGTTTATAGCAATAGACGGTGAATTATTTAATGCAGCGTTAACACTAACTATTAATTCCGGCAGTGATGTAGCAAAAGAAACAATTGTCATTCCAATAACAAACTTGGAAATATTAAATTTCAATGATAATGCTACGGATGATCTCACGATAAATTCACCTCCGACGACTAACAAAAGAAAACCTAAAAAAATGAAGATTATATTCATTTATTTGATAATAATTTTAGAATTTATAACCCTATGATTATTTGAAACTTTTAGTAAATAAATACCACTATTTAAGTTCAATTTTAATGAATTTGTGTTGGTCGCTTCTCTGCCAAATACTTTTTGACCAGTTAATGAAAATATTTCAATTTTTTCATTTTGAAGTTCTTCCGTAAAATTTAAAATACCATTTGATGGATTTGGAAAAATAATTAAATCTTCATCAAGGTTAACATTGTTAACACTTAAATTTTCGTTCCAACTTTGACCAATATTTTCTCCCCATAAAAAATTAACCAAATTTGGGTGATCAATAAATGGATTCCTGTTTTGTTGAAATCCAAAAATTACCTCATTTCGATTGATTTCAAAGTCATCAACTGGATCATCAAAATGCCATTGAATTAAGGAAGAAAGCTTCCCTAATATAGGGTCATTATTCCCTGGTGTTGTATAATCAACTAATTCTAAATCAAAACTATTGTTATTATGGTCATAACCAGGGTCATAACGTACAACCATGTAAAATAATATCCTAGCAATATCTCCCTTTACAAAGTCAGATGGCTCCCAACTATCAGAATCAGTTAGACAGTCTGAAGCCTCAGAGTGCTGACTACCACCATAATCATAATCTTTTGTTCCTCTAGATGAATTAACAGAGCGATCACTTGGCTTTAAATTATGAACATCAGTGTAGGCATTATCGTCCTCATCTGGAAAACCATGAGATTTTGGCCAAACATGTTCCCTGTTCCAAGAATTATTTTGTGTACCATTTCCGTTTTCATACTGGGAATAATTCCCACTGCCATCTCTGTATCCCTTGTCTTGTGATCGACCTGTATACACAAGTATCATATTATCATGATTTTCAGGATCTTGATCTGATAATTGTAAAATATTCCATGTATCAGTTGATGATGAAGTATATGGAAAAACTGTATGGTTTGAAATTATTTGATGCAGTGCCTCTTTAAGTTGCTCAGATGATTTACCATTAGCCTCTTGGTAATAGTCTTGAGGAATACTTGATTGAACTATACCATACGTTGGATCAAAGGAGGATCCAAAATCTGACTGAGAATAGATGTTTGATACGAATGTAACAAATAGTATAATTAAATATCTCATTGGTCAAAGATAATGCATTTAATAGTTTATTTTTTAAGCCTAATAAAAATTATATTAGACTGATACTATTGACAAAATAACTGGCATAGGGTTTGTTCTTAAAATTATATGAAACTAAAGCACTACACACTTTTAACCGCCATTATTATTTTCTGTTCTTGCGGAAGCCAAAATAATAACATATCAAAACCCTCAGCAGGTTTATCAATTTCACCTGCAGCAACGACACTTCTGGATGTAATTGTTGGTAAATTTCCTGGCATAAGAGTTATTGGCGATAATGTAGCTAACGGAAATCCAAAAATATTAATCAGAGGAGGAAGTCTCTCTATTAATAACCAGGCCTATGCAATTTTTGACGTGGATGGTTCTTTACAAACCGATTTTCCGTCATATATAGATCCTCAACAAGTAAAAAGTATTTCTATATTAAAATCACTTTCCGCTACAAATAGATATGGAGGAATCGCTCGTGGTGGTGCAATTATAATTAAACTCAAATGAAATATATTTTATTAACACTATTTATGATTTTAAGTACCACTAAATATGAAACCCAAAAATATGATCTGGTTTTTTCTGAAGATGATTTTGAAATAAGATTTTATCATTCTTCTTTAAAGGCAAAAGTTGTTTCTCAAAGAAATGCTAATGGTAACTTTTATAAGTTGTTTCAATTTATTAGTGGTAACAACTCAAAGGGTGAAAAGATAGCGATGACTACTCCCGTCTACATGAAAAATAACGATAATTCTAATACAATGGAATTTGTTATGCCCGCATCATATGATATTGAAACTATCTCAAAACCAAAAGACGAAAATGTTATAATTTACGAGTCAGAAGCAAAACATTTTGCATGCATTAGATATGGAGGATATTCAAATACTGGAAAGTTTAATATGCATTCAAAAAAGTTAATCGAGAAGTTGTCAGAGTTAAATATTAAGACTGTAGGAGATTTATTTTATGTTTCTTACAACAGCCCATATAAAGTTTTTAATAGACGAAATGAGGTTATGATTGAAATAGAATACAATTAGTTATCTCTAATTGCCACAGCATTAGCAATCATATTAATTTTATATTCAGGAACCGTAATTAGCTCAATTTCTTCTTTTGATTTTTTTGCATCTTCAGCATAGTGTCTTAATCTATCTACTGAAATTGTATCTCTGAAAATCTTTCCTGACATCAAAATCTGCTTACCTTCAATTCCTGTTTTAGGAACAAAAAATCCATAATCTTTAAATTTTACGAAAACAGTATCTGTATTTACTTTAACATTCATCCAGCATCCCTTTTTGGGACAAACATCTATTATTCGACCTGAAATATTAGTTATCTCAAAATTATCTTCAATGTTTTCAGAGTAACTTAACTCAATATCAATATCATCTCCATAATTAACATAAGTAATGCTTTTATCACATGAATAACTTGTTAATAAAGTCAAAAAAACTAATAAAAAATTAAGCTTCATATTCATTATTTTTGATACTCAAATTTATAATATTTAATTGAGAGATTTAAACAATATTAAGGATAAGTGGAAAGTATATTACGAAGAAAAAATAAACTCCTCGGTAGATTCGCTCTGGGATTTAATTTCATCACCCTCAAATCTTGAGATATTTCATCCGTTTTGCAAATCCAATAAAATTATAAAATGGCCTGGTGAACATTCAATTGACGAATTAATTTACCTTAACGGACTTACATTTATCAGAAAGTTTAAATCATGGGATAAAAAGAAGGGATATAGTTTATTAATAGGGGAAAAAGAAAAAGAGCAATCATATGTTGTTTGGGAAATAACAAAAAAGAATGAATCAGTTTATTTGAAAATAACCGTTTACCCTTATTTCTTACAAAATATGCCTAAAATTATTTCTTTTTTACCTTATAAATTTATTGTTATTCCTGCACTAGAATCCTATTTAAAAAGCGTAATTGGCGGAATAAATTATTATTTAAAAACAAAAAAAATAGTACCAAAAAATTATTTTGGAAAACACAAGTGGTTTTCTTGAAAATTAGTGTTGTTTGGTATAAATTTTGGTATTGAGTTATATTTAAAATTATTATGAAAAAAGTAAACCTGTTTGAAGAGTTATTACAAGAAAGAAACAAGCAAATTAGTACTAATGAGCTTACTTCTTTGCTTAAAAATATTTGGACTAAAGAAGATTCTAAAAAAGAAAGAATAACTCAATCATTAAAGGATACAAACAATGGAAGTTTCAATCAACTCAAATTTGAAGAGATGGAAACAAAAAATATTTTTCACAAAGACACCATAAAAAACATATGTGTCAGATATAGGTTAAGGTTCTTAGATTCTAATTTATTCAAAGGTGAATACCCAAAAAATATTACAAAAATAATAAGTGATATTGAAAAGAAGCATGATACCAACCTCAATAACTTTATGATAATGGCTCCATCGAAACTATTCAAAATTAAAAGTCCTGATGATCCAATTCTTTTTATTCCCATAGGAAACAACTATTATTACATGATTCACAAATGGGGTGAAGAATTTAATTATCTTAGAAAATTATTAGTTCTTCCATTCAAAAATATTGACAACCTAACTATATTCTCGGTTTTGGTAAGTGTGTTTTTTGCATTACTTGGAAAGCTGTTTATTCCTAGCCTAACATCCTCAGAAGTGTTCATCCTATTTTTATTCTTGGTAAAAGGCTTCATATTTATTTTCTTCTATACTTTCTTTTTAACAAGAAAAAATTTCAGTGAAAGTATTTGGAATAGTAAGTATGATTCTTTTTAAGAATATTTAAGAATTTAGCTCTATCCAAAAAAGACCCACTTATAAAAGTGAGTCTTTACAAATGTGACCTCGGAGGGATTCAAACCCCCAACCTTCTGAGCCGTAATCAGATGCACTATTCAGTTATGCTACGAGGCCTTTTTGGCAAGCAAATTTAATAAACAAAAATTATCTAACTATAATCTTAAAGATAATTTCACCAGATCTTAATAAGTAGATCCCGGAGGTTAAATTATTTGAAAAAATTTCGGTTATTCCGCTGTGAAATTTGGAAGAAATTTTCACAGATTGACCTGTTAATGTAAATAATTCAAACGATTCATAACCTTTGGTATTTATAAGTTTGATAATACCATTTTTTGAAATAGGGTTTTGAGTTAGTTTAATATTTGGAATTTGAATTTCAGGATTTGAAAGATTCTCTTGAAAGTACTGAGCACCAAATTCAAAACTCTCATTTCCGATGATTTGGCCAATCAATCTACCTGGAATATCGTCAATATATGGATGAATTCCTCCCCAAATTCTAGAAAGACTACATTGATCTGCAGCATCTTTATACGAAACCCACTGTAATTCGATATCTTGACTCGGGCCATCTTCAAAAACTAAAAATTCTTTTTGTTTAGCCAAATGTGTTTCCAATCCTCCAGGAAAATATGGACTTCCAGTGAAATTTTCTAACATTTCAGCAGCTGCTCTGGAATATGTTGAATGTCCAGAAACGTAACCTGCAAAGTTTGGTGTAACAAAAGTTGGTCTTTGATATGGCCACCAATTATCAGCTAAAATCCAGTCGACTCCTGCAAAATCTGTTTCAGTATTTTCCACATAAGTATGTCCCTTCCATGTGTAAAGCTTTATTTTACCAACATTCTCATTATCATCTCCTGCAAGCGGATCGCCCGCTTGAACAATTTCTATTAGCCCATCAATTAATTCAAAGCCATTTTCATTGTAATTATCTAGTGACGAATCTGTTCTTTGTCCTTGTTCAGAAAAGTATCTTATTGCAGAAATTGGTCGTATATAATCATACCAGCCTTTAATTCCCCAAACAGAGATTGCAACATCATGCATAACTCCTCCTAAAACAAAGTAAGACTTTACATCCCACTCTAAATCTGATAATTCATCTCCTTCACCCTGAAATTTCTTTTCTAATAAGGGGTTATCACTTACTGAATTTAATAAAACAAACCAATGTCCTGGAGGTGTTTCAGAATCAGGCCCATCTGCCCAGTATTCAGCAAGTACTCTGGTATAGTCTCCTCTTTTTACATTCTGAATTTCATATGAATCGTTTGTAACAGGGTTTAACGAATATCCCTGACTTGTGTCTCCACCGTCATAATAATTATAAAAACTTGTGAAATCTGAAAAATCTGTTGGATAAGTGTCATCATTTACATTTCCCAATGAATTAGGTGAAATATCCCAAATAGTATCATCTTCTGGTGAGAGGTGGGATCCCCAAACTGAAACCATTGAAAATGACTCAATAAATAATTCATTTGTTTGTTCATTATCATCAATTAAAGGTGGAGTCCCTGGATCGTGATAAACTTTGTATGTGTTTCCATCCCTTTCAAATTCTGTTAAATCTTCATCATTTAATCCAAATGGCCACACACTTCCCCATTCTGCACCCAAAAATTCCGGTGTAGTTTCGGATAATATATTTCCACTTTGGTCAACAAAAATATCTAGTGATAATGGCTGCCATCTATTTGGATTTGTTACAGTCGGATTGCCGGCAAAAATCGGTGCAAGTGGTTCATTTACAGGCTCATAGTGCTGATTTATATAATCAGATTGCTCATTCGATCCATCAAGTAATCCATATTGAATGTACTGTTCAGCAATAAAGTTTCCAAGACTTGAAGAATTTGATTCGTAGCCGTCAGATTCTAGAAAGTTTATATCTAGTCCCAGTATATTCATTAATGAATTAGCCTTTGCGATAATTCTGTCACTTCCAGGTGAATTATTAAATCTATGTACTATAAGTCTGTATGCTGCGTAACTTATTGAATTTATATCATTTATATAATTTGTGTCTTCATTTACAAATCCGTCAAATTCTGAAGTAAAACCATGTAAACTGTTTCCGATAAGGTAAGTTGAGCCTTTATCGTTAACAATAGACCACGCATCATACATAGCGGCACTGACATGAAATAAATTTCTTGCATGCACAGTTGGCCTAGCTAAATCATTTCTTATTGAAAATAATAAGACCTCATTCCAAAGTCTTGCAACTGAAAAACTATAATCTTCATAAGAAATCGGAAGTTGAAGTGAAACATCTAGCTCAACCTGACCTGTGGAGCAATCGTCATTAGTAGCAACTATTGACACCACGCCAGATTCTGCCACATCCCACAAAACTTCAATAGTTGAGGTACCATTACCGGAAATTATAGTTCCGTTTTCAACTTCCCACTCATATGAAATAATTGATTCGTCAATATACTCATACAAATGTGTTTCCAGTGGTTGTACTAAGACTTCGCCTAAAATTGATTGAGCATCAATATAGAGACATGAATTATCATCTAATGTTGCTTCTGGGTTATAGCTACATGATGATTCATCAGTGCATCCTTCAATTTTAATTGCAGTATTATTATTTAATGTTTGTATTCCTTGACCCTCAACAATTTTATAAGTTGAGTTTGTTTGCAAATTATAGAATGTTTCTTGACCACTGCTGGGCCAAGTAATCACAATACTTGAAATATTATTATTCGCAGCAGCTCCAAAATGTATCGATTGCAAAGATTGGTTTTGATAACCAGAACCTGTGTACTGTCTAATTTGACTAGTTCCATCCTCAAAATTTAATTGAATTATTGAACCAAGTGCGTCCCTGTTTGAGGTTGTACCTTGCAAAAATATTTTAACCCATGACCCCATCACCTCATCGGTAAAATAAGTGTCAACAGATTTATTTTCCCAAAGATTTACATTCAGATTAAAATCTGTTACTAACAAGTCTAAATCACCATCATTATCATAATCAAAAGAATTGACCGATCTACTTTTAGACATTAATGGTGGATTTCCGGAAAAATCTCCATATGTAAAATTTATTCCGTTGTTATTAACGAAAAACCTATCATCTTCTGGATTGAAAAAACCATTTGCAACATAAAAATCCTCATATCCGTCGTGATTGAAATCCGAAAAAGTTACACCCCAAGCCCAATCGGTGTCATATAAATTTGCTTGTTCAGAATAGTTGGTATATGGGGTACTTGCATTAACAACATCCTTTGTATAAAGACTGTTTTCTTTAATGTTTGTAACAAAAAAATCTATATCTAAATCATTATTAAAATCACATGTAGTGAGTCCCATCCCGTCAAAAGGATCTTCAACTCCATATTCTTGTGCCATTTCAGTAAATCCATTTCCATCTTGATTAATTAAAAGTTGATTAAATTGGTCAAAATCATTGGCAACGTAAATATCTGGATACATATCATCATTTGCATATATAGGTAAAGCTGAAAAGCTGTTAGCATTTTCAATTGTTTCACTTAAATTGATTAGCTGAAAGGTTTCATTACCTAAATTTTTATATAATTTATTTTGGGATACTTGATTATAATCGGATAAGAAAATATCCAGATAGCCATCTAAATCATAATCTAACCATAATGCGCCTGCTATATAACATTCCTCACAATATGTTTCAAAACCGGCGGTTTCAGTAATATTTGAAAATGTACCATTTCCGTTATTTTTATACAATTCACTTTGGACTGCATTTCCTAAAAATAAATCAGGATATCCATCGTTATTAAAATCTCCCCAAGAGGCCGCTAATCTATCACCATGTTCAATTGTATCAAAACTAAAATTACCCTCTTCATCATAATTAATTAAATCAATGTCATGATTAAGATTTTGGTTGATTCCAGAACTTTCTGTAATATCGATAAAGTTGCCATTATTTGTGTTTTCAAAAAGACGACTCCAGTATTCTTCTCCATCTTGGGATCTGGCAGATACAATAAATATATCGAGGTCACCATCATTATCATAATCAGCAACAGCTACTCCATTATTACCAACCACTCCGTTTAAATCTGAAATGTTTGTAATATTTCTAAACTGCTGTGAATATAAAATATGGGATATAAAAAATATATATAGAAATTTATATTTCAAAAGTGCAAAAGTTAAATTTCCTTAAAACTCACACAACATATCTTCGCCACAACATTGTGGAGATTTTATCTTTCCTTCGCAGGTAGGACAAATCGATATTTGAACCTTATTTCCATCTTCTAATGTCAAATAATCATTTCTTAGAGGCTCATCACATGAAGCACAACTGGCATTTACCGCCATACCACACTTATTACATTTGTATGTTTCCATAAATTAATTTTTACGTTTATCAAACTTTTCTTTATCAGTTTGGTTTACTCTGTTAATAATCAACCATATAAATAAAATTACTACTCCTGTACCAATTATAAAACTCAACATAGTATTTATTTTAGTGAAACGGCTGTTCCATATGCTAATATTTCGGATGTTCCTTGAGCTATAACCGATGTCGTAAATCTTATATTTAAAACTGCATCTGCATTTAATTTTTGAGCATCTACAATTAATCTTTCTAGAGCTTGTTCTCTGGCGTAGGCTTGTAACTTTGTGTATTCTTCAATCTCTCCTCCAATAATATTTTTGAGTTGAGCTACTAAATCTCTTGCCACATTTCTTGATCTTACTGTTGATCCTCTAGCTATTCCTAGAATCTTTTCAATTTCTCTTTCAGGAATAAACTCGGTAGTTGAAAGTATCATATAATCTATTTTATAATTTCTTTTGTTTCAATCTTAAACATCGAGGATAATAAAATTATTGGCTCCCAATTTTTTGATTTATTACAATATACGGCATGTTCAGTACTTTTTGGCTCAAGTAGAACCGAACTTTTAGCTATATCAATAATATATTTTTTTTCAAGTGGATTTGTTTTACCCGTTCTAATACTATCACTTTTATAATCTATCAGTGTAACTGGTGCTTTTTTAAAACCCAACTCCTTTAAAGCAAAATACCTATGATGCCCATCAATTATCAATAAACTTTCATGACAACAAACGATCGACGATATAATATAATAGCTTTCATAGGACTTAATAAACTTAGCTAGCGATGTCTTCTTTTTTTCAATGATTTTTTCATGAGGATTAAGTGTGTCAATATCTATTAACATGACACCTTTAATTAGATTTTGATTAAAATCAATTGAATACATCTGAATATTTTACATAAAGATATTAAAACTTTCATTAGTAAAGATTTGTAAATTTATGGTATGAAAATTATTTCAATTTATATTCTAATAGCTGGTAGCTTATATTTGATAACAAAGCCTTATAAAGAAAAGATCGATCAAATATTGAGTTCAATTAAATTATCAACTTTTGATGCGTTATGGCTCTCGTATATTGAAGGAATGGCCATAGGTGGAATAATTATGCTAATTATTTCATAATTTTGCAATAAATGAAAATTGAGCAAATTTATACCAGCTGCCTTTCCCAAGGTTCATATTATATTGTTTCTGAGAAAGAAGCGGTAATAATTGACCCCTTAAGAGAAACACAACAGTATATTGACAAAGCCAAAAAAGATGGAGTTAAAATAAAATATGTTTTTGAGACTCATTTTCACGCTGACTTTGTTTCTGGTCACATAGATTTAGCAAGAAACACAGGTGCAGAAATTATTTTTGGTCCTAATGCACAAACAGACTATCCTGTACATAATGCTAAAGATTCAGAAATTTTTAATGTGGGTAAAATTAAAATTAAAGCCATCCATACTCCAGGTCATACACCAGAGTCAACATGTTATTTACTTTCTGACGAAAATGGAAAAAATAAGGCAATTTTCACTGGAGACACTTTATTCATTGGAGACGTAGGCAGACCTGACTTGGCCACTAGCTCGAATGTAACAACTGAAGACTTAGCCGGTACTTTATTTGACTCTTTAAGAAATAAAATTTTGCCATTAGATGACGACATTATTGTCTATCCAGCACATGGAGCTGGTTCGTCGTGTGGTAAAAACCTTAGTAAAGAAACGTTTAGCACACTTGGTATACAGAAAAAAACAAACTACGCATTAAGAGAAAATATGTCTAAACAAGAGTTTATTTCAGAACTTTTAGATGGTATGCCTACACCACCCAGATATTTTAAAGAAAATGCCTTGATGAATAAGCACGGCTATAGCTCTTTTGATGATGTCATTCGACAGGGTGATAGAGCTTTAGAAGTTAAAGAGTTCAAAAACTTTCTTCTAAATCCTGATATCATCCTTCTTGACGTTAGGCATCAAAAAGATTTTATAAAAAAACACATTCCCAATTCGATTTTCATTGGATTAAACGGAAGTTTTGCCCCCTGGGTAGGAAGTATTATTGGTGATACCAATAAAAAAATTATACTAATCACACCAAAAGGAAAAGAAAATGAAGCTGTAACTAGACTTTCCAGAGTTGGTTTTGACAATTGCTTGGGCTATTTAAAAGGTGGAGTTGAAAAATGGGAAAAAGATGGAAACAGTGTCTCATCCTTAGAAACCATAAAATCTAAAAACTTTATTGATATTTTAAAATTGAACAAAATAAATATTCTCGATGTTAGAAAAGAATCCGAGTTTTCAAGTAAACACATCGAAGGGGCAACCAATATACCACTAAGATTACTCAGCAACAGATTTCAAGAAGTCAAAGTTGATGAGAATTTATATGTTCATTGTGCTGGTGGATACAGATCTGTCATAGCAATTTCAATTTTAAGAAAAAAGGGGTATGGTGGAATGATCAATATTACAGAAGGCTTCAATGAGATTTTAAAATCTGATTTGAATGAAAAATGTTACAATACATCTTTAGAAGCTAGTTGTAACAATATTTAGAAGCAACCCAACGATTTTTTGTTTTAAATTCTATTAATTCAAACCCATAATCTTTAAGCATTTGGTTAACATTTTTCAGGTCTTTTTTATAAAAGCCACTAATTATCAATATCGTGTTTATTTTTGCAATATTTTCAAAATTTTTAAAATTATCTTTTAAATTATTTAATGTAATATTTGACAAAATTAAATCATAAGTTTTTCCTAGTAAACCCTCAGAAGAACAAAGTTTTGTGTTTATTTTTTTACAATTATTTCTTTTGATATTATCAATTGTATTTTCTATGCAATTAATTACTATATCTACTGCATCAACCTCAATTGCACCAACTTTTTCTGCAATAATTGACAAAATACCGGTTCCACATCCAACGTCACAAATTTTTTTGTTTTCTAAATTCTGTTCAAACAAAAAATCGATCATAAGTTGAGTTGTTTCATGATGACCTGTTCCGAAACTCATTTCAGGCTTAATTATTATATCATGAGTTTTTTTTGAACTTTTATGAAATGGAGCTCTTACAGTACAATACTCATTAATTTCAACTGGATCATAATTTTTCTCCCATTGTTCATTCCAATTTTTATTTTCAATTTTTTCAACTTCAAATTCAACTTCAAATTCTTTAGAATTTAAAATTTTAACTTTTTCAAAAATATTTTGTGAATATTCGGATGATTTAATGTAAGCGATAAGTCCGTACGGCTTTTCTTCAAACAAGTCAAATTCTAATAAGCTAAGCTCAGCAATAAGAATTTCAATACCTGAAATGGGATAAACTTTAAAACTTATAGATAGATAAGAATCATCCATTAGCTGCATTGATAATACTGTGAAAATCAGAAAAATTTAATGACGCCCCACCAATCAAACCACCATCAACATCATTTAAAGAAAATATCTCTTTTGCATTATTTGGTTTTACACTTCCACCATATAAAATTCGAATATTATCAGCAATGTCATTACCGAATTTTTTATTAATTAATTCCCTGATAAACTCATGCATTTCTTGAATTTGGTGATTATTTGCGCTCATTCCTGTTCCTATGGCCCAAACTGGCTCATAGGCAATAACAATATTTTTTATTTCAATATTATTTAAATCGATTAAAGCATTTGTTAATTGATTTTTTATTATATCAAAATGATTTCCACTTTCCCTTTCCGATAATTCTTCTCCGATACAAAAAATAACATTTAATGAATTTTCCACTGCAGCTTTAACTTTTTTAGATAAAATAGTATCAGTTTCATTGAAATATTTTCTTCTCTCACTGTGGCCGATAATCACAGTATTTACTCCAATACTTTTAAGCATTTCAGTAGAAATTTCACCAGTATATGCACCTCTCTTTTCAGAGTGAACATTTTGAGCTATAACTTCAATTCCTGAATTCGTCAATAATGAAATTGCATTGTAAAGATTAGTAAAACTTGGTGCAATTTTAATTTCAACATTGTTTTCAGATACTTCTTTTAGTTCATTAATAAGATCATTTGACTCATCAATTGTCATATTCATTTTCCAGTTACCAGCTACAATTTTTTTTCTGCTCATTTTAATTAATTTTAATTCTAGGATCTAATTTGATATATATAATATCAACTAATATATTTATTATTATGAAAATAAATGCTATGACCAAAACTGCTCCCATTATCACAGGTAAATCGAGAAGATTTAAAGCATTTACAATTTCTTTTCCAATTCCATTCCAACCAAAAATAAACTCAACAAAAACAGCTCCGGCAAGAAGAGAGGCAAACCAGCCTGATATAACTGTTACAACAGGGTTTAAAGCATTCTTCAAAGCATGGTTTTTAATAATATCAATTTGAGATAAGCCTTTAGCTCTTGCAGTTCTAATATAGTCTTGATTCAATACATGAAGTAACTCGTTTCTAACTAATTGACTTATTACAGCTAAAGGTCTAATACCTAAAACTATTGAAGGTAAAATCAAATTCTTTAATTTAAGATTAAATGATTCACCATAATCATCAAGTTCAAATAAGCTTCCAGTCATTTCCAGACCTGTAAGATCTTTAAGCAAAAAACCAAAAATCCATGCAAATATTATAGCACTAAAAAAAGAAGGAATACTCATTCCAACTGTACTTATAAACTGAATAAATAGATCAATATAATTTCCTTTGTTAAGTGCTGATATTATTCCAAAGACTAATCCGATAAATATTGCTATCAAAATAGCAGAAAATGCCAAAACAAATGTATTTGGAAGTATTTCAGAGATAATTTTGGATACCTTTTTACCTTGATTGACAAAAGAAGTTCTTAAATATGGGTATTTAAGGTTAACGGAAAATTTACTGAAACTCACCAGTTCAATTCCTGAATAATTTTCATCGAAAAAAGAATAGTCACTCTCTTTTTTTGAGTGAAATGATATTGGGGATAAATCATTTAAGTACAAAAAATATTGATCGGATAATGGCTTATCGAAACCATATTTTTTTTTAACAACATCCAACTGCGCCGAGTTTTGATTTTGTCCCAGCATCATCTGAGCGGGATCTCCAGGAAGAATATTAAATAGAAAAAATATTACAGTAACTACTCCAAACATTGTGAATGCAGAGTAAAAGATCTTATCTAAAATGTAGTTCAACAATTAATCAAAATTTAAATAAGAAAAATCCTTGTAATGTTTTTTATCGATAACATTTCCTGCTTTTAAAACTATTGCTCCAGGATTTGACCTAACGACAGTTTTTAATGCAGTTTCATCACATGTGTAAAATTCAAAAGATAGATTATTTTCTTTTATAAAAATATTTCTATCCTCAATTGAGGAAGCAGTTAGACCTATTATCTTATATCCTTTATTTTTTGCCTTTTGTACTGAGAGTTTTAAGTTTTCAACCGCATTTGAAGAAAAATTTTCAATATTGTATGATATATAAATAAGTAATTTTTCTTCGCTTAGTATTTCATTAGTAAGATTATTACCGTTTACCTCAATTGAAAAATCATATATTGAAGGCTCATAGCCTTTTTGAATTAATTTTGTTTCAACTTCAATAAAATCACCAGAAACATTTGGGTATTCACCGTTAGTTACGTAGGTTTTTTCTTGTCCATCCTCTATAAATTTCCACTCATACTCATACAAGTCTTTTGGAGCATCTTCTGGAATAGCCATATTTTGAATTAAATTATCTCCTATTTTATATGCTCTAAAATCTAAGATTGGCAAATGATTGAGAACATAATAAGTTATGTAAAAGCAAGAAACCAAGGATAGACCTATGATAATTTTTTGAGTATTCTTTCCAACAATTGGTTTTATCATTTCTTGTTTAAAAAATATAAAACCTATCATAACAAGAAGTACTACATCTTTTGTAAAAGATTCCCATGGTGTCAATTTGATTGCATCTCCGAAACAACCACAATCAGTAACCTTATTAAAATATGCTGAATACCAGGTTAAAAAAGTAAAAAATATAATCATCAAAAGTAAACTCCATAAGGTAAACTTCTTCTTAAAACCAATAATCAAAAATATACCTAAAACTACCTCCAGAATGACAATAAATATTGCCATCGGTAAAACGATTGGTATTAAAAATTCAAGGTTAAAAACAGTTGGGCCAAAATATTCCTCTAATTTAAAAGAGAAACCAATAGGATCATTTAATTTGATGAGGCCTGAAAAAATAAATAGAACTCCGACAAAATATCTGAATAGATGAACAATTATTTTAATCATATCTTGAGATGAATTAATGCAAAAATTGCATAATTAATAATATCTGTATAGTTAGCATCTATTCCTTCACTGACAAGAGTGTTTCCTTGATTATCCTCAATTTGTTTAACCCTTAATAATTTTTGTAAAATTAAATCAGTCAAAGAACTAACTCTCATTTCTCTCCAAGCTTCACCGTAATCATGATTTTTATTCATCATTAAGTCTCTAGTTTTGTTAATCATTGTGTCATAAAGCTGCATACATTCTTTTCCCTCAAGGTCTGGGATTTCTGATACGCCCTTTTCAATTTGAATTAATGCCATTACCGAATAATTAATAATGCCGATAAACTCATCAGCTTCACCTTCGTCAACTTTTTGAATTGAATTTTTTTGAAGTCCTCTAATTCGTTGTGCTTTAATGAAAATCTGATCAGTCAATGATGATAATCTTAATATACGCCAAGCAGATCCGTAATCATACATTTTTTTTTCAAAAAGTGATTTACATTTTGATGTAACATTATCGTATTGCTCTAATGTTTTTTGCATAAATCGGAGTAATTTTACGTAAATTTCGATTAAATATCTTTAATCATCAAAGAAACAAGTTTAAATTTTTTAACATATAACAATGACTATAAATATCAAGGGTAATCTACTGAATTTTTCCACTCCAAAAATAATGGGAATTTTAAACGTAACTCCAGATTCTTTCTTTGATGGAGGTAAATATAGTACGAGCGATAAAATACTAAAGCAAGTTGAAAAAATGATAAATTCTGGAGCTGATATTATTGACATTGGAGGATATAGTTCGCGTCCAGGTGCGGCTGATATCAGTGTCGATGAAGAATTAAAAAGGGTTATTCCAATAGTAGAACTTACCAGAAAACAATTTCCAAGTGCATTAATCTCTGTTGATACTTTTAGAAGTAAGGTGGCATATGAATCAATAATTTCTGGAGGAGATATAATAAATGATATTTCAGCAGGGAATTTAGATCCCAAAATGTTTAAAACCGTTGCAAGTCTTAAAGTTCCCTACATTTTAATGCATATGAAAGGTAACCCTAGAAATATGATGGATAATTCAAATTACTCTGATTTGACAAATGAAATATGTAAATATTTTTCAGAAAAAATTGAAAAAGCAAGAGTTGAAGGAATCAATGATTTAATAATTGACCCAGGTTTTGGATTTTCAAAAACAACTGAACAAAATTATGAGCTTTTGAATAATTTAGATTTCCTGAAGCAATTTCAAAAACCATTACTTGTCGGAGTTTCAAGAAAATCAATGATTTACAAAATACTTAATTCTACCCCTGAAAAAGCATTAAATGGTACTTCAATCCTACATACAATTTCAATTTTGAAAGGAGCAAATATTTTAAGAACTCATGACGTTAAAGAAGCTGTAGAGTGTGTTAAAATCATTGGTCAATTAAAAGGCTAAATTTTTTTAATCCTATATTTGTATTAAATTAAAATGGATTTTTTCAAAGAAATACTCAATTTTTCAATAGTAGATGTGTTAGATATTTTTCTTGTTGCTACACTTCTCTATTATGCATATAAATTACTTAAGGGGACTGTAGCGATTAACATCTTTACTGGGATTATTCTAATCTACGTTTTATGGAGAGGAACTGTATTTCTTGAAATGGAATTACTCTCAAGTATCATTGGCGGCTTTATGAGTGTTGGGATTATTGCTTTAATTGTTGTTTTCCAACCTGAAATAAGAAAATTTCTACTAATGATCGGTTCAGCTAATCTTTCAAAAAAAGGCTCTTTTTTTGAAAGAATTAAATTCTTTAAAAACCAAAACTTAGAAAGAGATACAACTGACATAAAATCGGTTATTTCTGCATGTTCTAACATGAGTGCATCAAAAACCGGTGCTTTAATTGTTATTGAAAGAAGTAATAACTTAACTTTTTTAGGTGACTCCGGAGATGAAATGAATATCACTGTGACTCAGCCAATTCTAGAAAGTATATTTTTTAAGAATAGTCCTCTACATGACGGCGCTATAATTATTTCAAATAATATAATAAGAGCAACAAGAGTTGTACTTCCTATAAATAATGAAACAAAAATTGCTGGAAAATATGGTCTTAGACATAGGGCTGCGGTTAGTATAACAGAAAAGACGGACGCAGTTGCTATTGTAGTTTCAGAAGAGAGTGGAAAAATATCTTATATCAAAAATGGAGAATTTATCGGCTTTAATTCCGATGACGAGCTTTTAAAATTAGTAGAAAAAGACATTTCTTAAATAACTAACTCATTTTCTTTTTTGAGTTGAGCTTGATATAACTTGTAGTAAATACCTTGCTCATTTTTAAGTAATTCTTTGTGCTTACCAACCTCAATAATTTTTCCTTTATCCATTACAATTATTTTGTCGGCTTTCATAATTGTGCTTAATCTGTGAGCTATAATAATTGATGTTCTATTCTTCGTAATTTTATCAATTGCTTTTTGAATTAATATTTCTGAGTCAGTATCAATTGATGAAGTAGCTTCATCTAAAACTAAAATTTGGGGATTTTTTATGTATGCTCTTAAAAAAGAAATTAATTGCCTTTGGCCTGTTGATAAACCAACTCCTCTTTCCCTAACATTATAATTGTATCCATCCGGCAAAGAACTTATAAATTCATCAAGTTCTATTTCTTTTGCAGCATCCTTAACCCTTAAAAATGAAATGTTAGTATTCTGTAATGTAATGTTACTTAAAATTGAGTCTGAAAACAGGTGAATATCCTGTGATACAAATCCAATATTTTTTCTTAGAGATGAAATTGAATAGTCATTTATATTAATATTGTCAATATAAATCGATCCTGAGTCTAATTCATAAAACCTATTTAGAAGTTTTATAATTGTTGACTTTCCAGAACCCGTAGCGCCAACAATTGCATTTGTTGAACCTGCACTTATTTCAAAATTTAAGTTAACTAAAACCTTCTCCCCTTCGTTATAAGAAAAATTAACATTTTCATATTTGATTTGTCCTGTAATTTCATTAGCGGAAATTAATCCTTTATCAAAAATTTGTGAATCTGTATCCAATATCTTAAAGACTCTCTCTGCTGCAACCATTCCCATAAGTAAGGTATTAAACTTATTTGCAATTTGATTTAATGGTCTAAATAACATTGGTATCATCATTATAAATGCTGTCAATTCACCAATTGATGCAGTATTATCGAGAACCGTATTCATACCCCCATACCATACGACTAGCCCCAAGGTTAATGAAGAAAATATTTCTGCTACTGGAAAGAAAATAGAATTGTACCAGACTGTTTTTAACCAAGCTTTTTTGTGTCTTTCATTTATTTCTTTGAATTTTTCATACTCAATTTTTTCCCTTGCAAATAATTGCAAGACATTCATGCCCGTTACCCTCTCCTGAACAAATGAATTTAAGTTAGCCACTTCATTTCTAACTTCATCAAAGGCTAACTTCATATATTTTTGAAAAATTTTAGTTGCTAAAAGTATGAATGGTAATGAAATAAAAACAATTAAACTTAATTCCCAGTTCATATAAATCATAACAATCGCAACAATCAACATTTTAAGTATATCACTGATAATCATGAATAGTCCTTGCCCAAAAATATCAGCAATTCTTTCCATGTCTGTTACAGTTCTTGTGATAAGAATTCCGACAGATGATTTATCGTAATATTTCATCTTAAAACCTTGAATATGATCAAATAATTTTACCCTGATATCTTTTACAACAGATTGACCTAAAAGTCCGGCATTAAATATGAACGAGTAATTACTAATTACCTCTAATAGTAATAAAGAAATCATGAGAATTATGTATTCAACAAAAAAATCGTAGTTGGATGCAGTAAGATTTTCGTCTACTATTTTTTCTAATACAACAGGTCTAAGCGCTCCAAATATAGAAAGGCCAAAAACTGAAATAATTGAAGTAATAAAAATACTCCTGTAAGATTTTATATACCTTAATAATCTTTTAAAAAGAGTTAAATTATACACTTTAATTTTATTACTCATTTACAAAAATATTTTTAGGGTATTCAACCCTTGTTAAAAATAAACCATGAGCTGGTACAGATGGCCCAGCATATATTCTGTCTGATTTATCAATAATTTCTTTAAGTTTATCTGTAGATATTTTATGCAACCCAACCTCTAAAATTGTTCCAATTATTGCACGTACCATATTTCTTAAGAATCTATTTGCACTAATAGTAAAAATTACTTCTGAATTTTTTGCTTCATATTCAAAATTAGCGATAGTACATTCATAGTTTGTCACATCTGTTCTGGATCTACAAAAGGATTTAAAATTAGTGTTCTCTTTAATTATTTCTATTGCTTTATCAATCTGATCAAAATTTAGTTTTTTTGTAAAATGATACTTTGTATCAGAGCTAAACACATCCTTTTTGGTTGTTAAAAAATATTTATATTCCCTTAAGCTCGCATCAAATCTTGCGTGAGCTTTACTGTGAACTTTTGATATATTATTTATGACAATATTTTTATCAAGAAAAGAGTTTAGTTTAAAAATTAAATTATTTACATCAAATTTTTGATTGAAGTCAAAATGGGCGTACATCTGTAATGCATGAACTCCTGTATCTGTCCTCCCAGCCCCAACTATTTTTAACTGCTTATTTTTTAGAACTAACTGTAATGAATTCTCAATAGTCTGTTGAATAGTTATTGCGTTTGGTTGACTTTGCCATCCATGATATTCAGAGCCATTGTAAGAAAGTTCAATAAAGTATCTCAATCTATTTGTAAATTTGTCTAACAAATATATACTTAATAATTATTTAAAAATTTATTTGAAAAAGATTCTTCTAATATCAGACACTCATGGATATATTGATGATAAAATATTATCCTATTGTAAATCAGTGGATGAGGTTTGGCATGCTGGAGATATTGGAAATATTGAGGTTATCGATAAAATTAAGCAGCTTAAACCCGTAAAGGGTGTATATGGGAATATAGATAATCATTTGATAAGAAAGGAGTTTCCTCTTGATAATAAATTTAATTGTGAAAATATTAAAGTTTGGATAACCCATATAGGTGGCTATCCAGGTCGTTACAGTAGAAGAGTTTCTGATTGCTTAAAATCAGAAAAAGTTGATTTATTTGTATGTGGCCATTCTCACATCTTAAAAGTAATCAATGATAAGAAACACAATCTTCTTCATATAAACCCAGGAGCAATTGGCAAACACGGATTTCACAATAAAAGAACCATGGTAAGATTTAATATTAACGGGAAAAAAATTGAAAATTTAGAAATTATTGAGTTTAATAGATAATCATCTAATTCTTTCAAGAGAATTAATTAATTCGTTGTCTCTCTTAATATATTTCAAGGCTAAGAATAAAAGATAACAACATAAAAACGGATTAACTATCGCTGCATACATCAATAATTCTAAAAATTTAGAAGGCATAAGCTCTGTTAAATAACTTAAGCAATTATAGAAATAAAAAATCGTAAATAAACTCATTACTAGGCTAAATCTAAAACCTAATTGTGTTAATTTAATCTGTAATTTTCTGTTTTTAAATATAAAAATCGAAACAAAAGAAATTCCCGAAATAATTAAAGGTATGAATGAAATAGAGATTAAAACCGTATTGATATATTCAGAGCCGTTAAATATGTTTATAATCACAGGGTAACCTTTCTCATACCATTCTAAGCCAAAAAGCCAATAAGAAAAGTAAAAAACCGAAGTAAGAAGTAGAAATATTGTTTGAACTCTTTGTATCATTTTTTAATTTTATTGTACAAATTTAACAGAAATAAAAAAAAATTAGGTTGATTTTAAAATAATGTCGTATAATTGTAGCAGATTTTACTGGTTCAGAGGTAATTTCGATCTTCAAAGATTACATTCCAAAAAAATAAAAGCTCAAAAATGAGCTAATTTTCAAAAATAATTTAACAATAAAAAATGTTTGAAATTTCAAAATTAAAAGAAAAAAAACTTTCTGAGTTACAAGAGATTGCTGAAGAGTTAAAAATCTCTAAATATAAAACTTTAAAAAAATTAGATCTAGTATATAAAATTTTAGATCATCAAGCTTCTAACCCTGATGAAAAGGAGTCGGATAAAAAAAATTCACCAAAACCAAGTTTTGATCGTAAAAATAGATCCAATACAAAGAGGAATAATGACTCCAATTCAAATGATGAGGTGAATGATGATAAACCTGAAAAAAAATCTAATAACCATACAAGAGATAAAAGAAATCGTAAGCCAAAAGGTGAACCAAATGGTAATAGAGATACAAGAAATAGATATAAAGAACCAGATTTTGAGTTTGATGCAATAATTGAAAGTGAAGGTGTTCTTGATATAATGCAAGATGGATATGGTTTTTTAAGATCATCGGATTACCACTATTTATCATCTCCTGATGATATCTATGTATCTCAATCTCAAATTAGATTATTTGGATTAAAAAAAGGTGATACTGTACTTGGAAATGTTAGACCTCCAAAAGAAGGTGAAAAATACTTTCCTCTTATACAGGTAAATAAAATTAATGGGCTTGATCCTAAAATAGTAAGAGATCGAGTCTCATTTGAGCATCTTACTCCACTTTTTCCTGATGAAAAATTCAATCTTGCCGATAAAAATAACACTATTTCAACTAGAGTAATCGATTTATTTTCTCCGATTGGAAAAGGTCAAAGAGGTATGATTGTATCTCAACCCAAAACAGGTAAAACAATGCTTTTAAAGGATGTAGCTAATGCTATTGCTGCTAATCATCCTGAAGTATATCAATTAATATTATTAATTGACGAAAGACCTGAGGAGGTTACCGATATGCAGAGAAATGTTAAAGGTGAAGTTATAGCTTCCACCTTTGATAAAGAGGCTAATGAACATGTAAGAATTGCTAATATAGTTCTTGAAAAGGCAAAGAGATTGGTAGAGTGTGGATATGATGTTGTGATATTGCTTGATTCAATAACAAGACTTGCAAGAGCATATAATACAGTTCAACCAGCTTCAGGAAAAATACTTAGTGGTGGTGTAGACGCAAATGCTTTACATAAGCCAAAAAGGTTCTTTGGAGCAGCAAGAAATATCGAAAATGGAGGTTCACTTTCAATTATAGCGACAGCTCTTACAGAAACTGGATCTAAAATGGATGAAGTTATTTTTGAAGAATTTAAGGGTACCGGTAACATGGAACTTCAGCTCGACAGAAATATTGCAAATAGAAGAATATTCCCAGCTATTGATCTTACATCATCAAGTACAAGAAGAGATGACTTATTATTAGATGAAAAAACTGTTCAAAGAATGTGGGTGATGAGAAAGTATCTTGCTGATATGAACCCAGTTGAGGCGATGGAATTTATAAATGACAGGTTCAAACAAACTCTTAATAACGAGGAGTTTTTGATTTCAATGAATGGCTAATTTTTCTGAAATATAATAGCTTCTGTGCGTTTATTTATTATTACTTTCTTATTAATTTTTTATAATTGGAATGCACAAAAAACGGAGAAGATAGTTTTTAAGAGTGCAAACCCCTTTGCTTTAAGTGATATAATTACAGACCTCGAAAACCAGCAAGAACAAGAAGTTTTTGGAAAACTAACCTTTCCTAATGATTCATTTGATGTGAAAAAAAAATACCCATTGATTATTGGGGTTGCTGGAAGCTTAGGATGGAGAAAACATCATTATGAGTACATGAAAATGTATCAGGAAAATGGTTTTGCAACTTTTGAACTTAATAGCTTTCAAAGCAGAAATATAGTATCAACCGTTGGCTCTCAGGTTGAAATAACAACAGCTACAATGATTTTGGATGCCTACAAGGCTTTTGAAAAATTAGCAAAACATCCAAATATCGATGTAGAAAAAGTATCTATAACCGGCTGGAGTTTAGGTGGTGCAGTTACATTATTTTCAGCCTGGAAACCAGTGAAAGAAGCTATAACTTCGGATTTAAAATTTGCATCTCACCTAGCCTTCTATCCACCTTGTTTTTTTGACCCTGAAAATACTGAATTTACAGATTCACCTATTCATATTTTAATTGGCGAACTAGATAATTGGACGCCAGCAGACCCATGCCGTAACTTTGTCAATAAAATTTCTAAAAAGTCAAATGTAGATTTAACTATATATACAAATTCACATCACTCTTTTGACAGTGAAGAACCAGTTACGTTTAATGAAAAAGGGTATAGTTTTAAAAACTGTCTTTTTAAATTAAGTAAGGAAGGGGATGTTTTGATGAATTACTTACATTTACCAATGTCATCACCAATTATGCAAAAAATTGGGTTTTTGTTCTGTGTTGAAAGAGGAGTAAACTTGGGCGGAAATCCTGAAAGCAGGAAAAGGGCGTTTGAATTCTCCAAATATTTTATGAAAAAAACTCTACTAGAGAATTGAAAATAATGTCTAGTTTATTTCTTTAAGCCACTGGCATGCTTTGCAAAATTTGCCTTTAAGTTTGCAGCTTTATTATCGTGGATTATATTATTTTTTGCCAGCTTATCAATCATTGAAGTTAATGAAGGTAATTCCTTTTCAGCATCTTTCTTTTTAGTTATTTCAAAGAATTTTTTCATAGCAGTTCTGGCAGTCTTATGCTGGTATCTGTTTCTTTGTTTTTTTACTTCGCTACTTCTAATTCTTTTGATAGCTGATTTATGATTTGCCATAATTATTTAAATTTTGTAGCCCGTAGGGGAATCGAACCCCTCTTACCAGGATGAAAACCTGGCGTCCTAGCCGATAGACGAACGGGCCAATTATTGTTTAACAATAGTTGCGCGTGCAAAAATACAACTATTTTTAAATGTTACAACTTCTTGAAAGAAAAATGTAAAATAATTACTAATAGGCTTTAGCAAATAATACTCTTTGGGATGAAGGATTTCCTGAAAAGACACATTTACCAGGAATATTGTTTTCTTCAGGTATACATCTTATGGTAGCTTTTGTTAAATCTTTTATTTTATTCTCTGTTTCATCAGTCCCATCCCAATGAGCAGATATAAAACCACCTTTATTTTCTAAAGTTGTTTTAAAGTCTTCGAAATTTTCGACTTCGGTTATGTTATTATCTCTAAAATTTTTGGCTTTATCAAAAAGATTTTTTTGGATTTCGTCAAGTAATTTTGATACAAAATCTAAAGATTCTTCAATTTTTATAAATTGCTTCTCAAGTGTATCCCTTCTGAATATTTCAATTGATTTTTTTTCTAAATCCTTTGGTCCGATTGTAATCCTGACAGGAACTCCTTGGATTTCGTGTTGAGCGAACTTTTCTCCGGGTCTTTTTGTATCACGATTATCAAATTTAGAACTGATACCTCTTTCGTTAAATTGATTTCTTAAATCCTCAACAACTTGGGTTATCGAATTTAATTGTTCTTCATTTTTATAAATAGGAACAAAAATTACCTGGTGAGGTGCTAATTTAGGTGGTAGAACTAGACCTCTATCATCGCTGTGAGTCATAATTAAAGCTCCCATAAGCCTTGATGAAACACCCCAAGAAGTAGCCCAAACATAATTTAATTGTCCATCTCTATCAGCAAACTTAACATCAAAAGCTTTAGCAAAATTTTGCCCTAAGAAATGTGAAGTACCTGCTTGCAGTGCTTTACCATCTTGCATTAAAGCTTCAATGCAATAGGTTTTTTCAGCTCCTGCAAAAGTTTCATTTTTAGATTTGACTCCCTTAATAACTGGCATAGACATATATTTTTCAGCAAAATTTGCGTATAAATTATTTATCATAACAGTTTCTTCTAATGCTTCATTTTTTGTTTCATGTGCAGTATGTCCTTCCTGCCATAAAAACTCAGCTGTTCTTAAAAATAATCTAGTTCTCATCTCCCATCGAACAACATTAGCCCACTGATTGATCAAGATTGGTAAATCTCTGTAGGACTGAATCCAATTTTTATATGTATTCCATATAATTGCTTCGCTGGTTGGTCTGATTATAAGCTCTTCCTCAAGTTTAGCATTGGGGTCAACCCTGAGTTTTCCCTTGTTATCAGGGTCATTTTGGAGTCTGTAGTGAGTTACAATTGCACACTCTTTGGCAAAACCTTCAGCATTTTTCTCCTCAGCCTCAAACAAACTTTTAGGAACAAAAAGTGGAAAGTACGCATTTTCATGACCTGTATTCTTAAACATCTTATCTAATTGTGATTGCATCTTCTCCCATATTGCATATCCATATGGCTTAATTATCATGCATCCTCTAACAGCAGAATTTTCAGCTAATCCAGCCTTGACTACAAGCTCATTATACCACTTCGAATAATCTTCTTCTCTGCTAATTAATTTTTTATCCATTTTTTGTAACTTGGCATAAGAATTGGACTTCTTATTGCATAGATTGCAAATCTAATTAATTTTAGAATGTTCAACAATTAAAATTAAAGATATGGACCTTAAAAATTTTTACAGCATAACTAAACCAATATATTTCATACTAATCGCGTTAGTTATTTCTTCGTGTGGAACATACCAATACAGTGGAAATGTTAATGATGGAATATACAATTCAAATATTTCATCTGAAAATGCTATAGTTGTTGAAACTAAAGAAGTAAACAATAAAGCAAACAACGATTATTATAAATCTGCATTTAGTGAAAAAGCACTTATATACTCTGAGTCAGAGTCTAGTGATCAACTATTTACAGATGTTGAAAACTACAGAACCTCTGATAATGACTCTATCAGAGAAAACTATGGCCCATGGGGTGATTATAAGGACTCTGTTGTAATAAATATTCATTCTTATCACAACGATGGTTTTTGGTCCAGATGGAGATACCCTAACTGGATGTGGAATTACGGATATGGCTATGGAAATGTGTGGGGGTACGGATATAATAACTTTTGGTCAAGACCATACCCATATTATGGGGGTTTTTATGATCCATTTAATCCTTTTTGGGGATATTACGATTCTTTTTACTACGGATACGGATACGGTTATGGATACCCATACGGTTATTATTCTTGGTGGAGACCATACAACTCTTGGTATAACTACAGCCCCTATGGCAGAAATCTAAATACTAATATATCATTTGTCAGTGGTAGAAGAGGTTCAAGAAATGCTCTTTCATCAAGATCAAATAATATTTCTAATTCAAATATTAGAGATAGATTCAACAGAACTAGCTCTAATACCCTAAGTGATAGGTTATCAAGAATAGACAGGATTAATAGCTCTGCTAGGGTTAATCCAAATATGTACAATAAACCTTTTAACTCTGCTGGATCTTCAAATAGCTTATCAAAACCCCGTACTGACGGTGGTGATTATAATAATTCTAGGCCTAGTGGTAATTATTCTAAACCAAGTAATAACTACTCTAGACCAAGTAATAATAATTATAAACCATCCGGAAGCTCAAATTATTCAAGTCCAAGCTACTCTAGACCAAGTTCTGGTTACAGCCCATCATCAAGCTCATCATTTTCAAGAGGTGGTGGAGGTATGTCGTCAGGATCAAGTTCATCTAGAGGTGGTAAATCTGGTAGATAATATTTAAATTTTTTCTTATGAGTTATAAATTAAATCTTTTTTTAATTTCTATGCTTACTACATGTGGCATTATGTATTCGCAAAATATTAATGATGCACTAAATTATACTGACAATTCATATCAAGGAACAGCTAGGTTTAATTCAATGAGCGGTGCTTTCGGGGCGCTAGGTGGAGACTTGAGTTCAATTGCAGTAAATCCTGCCGGATCTGCAATTCTTAGCAATGGTTATTTTTCTTTAAGTTTTGGAACTGATAACAAATCTGGTCAGGCTAATTTAATTAGCTCTTCAAACAATTTTGATAAAAGCAACTTTACATTAAATCAAATTGGTGGAGTTATAAATTTTGAAAATTTAGACGGAGATAAAAAATGGAAAAAAATTTCTCTTGGTATTTCATACAACCAGTCGAAAAATAATTTTAATGAATATTCGGTTTTTAATGTAACTAATAACAACTCGATTGATAGTTATTTTTTAAATAATGCTGATGGACTAAGGTTAGACCAAATATCAGCTTTTGAAAATGAAAGCATCACTGATGCATATGTTGATATTGGCAATGTTTATGGTTACGGTCATCAACAAGCTTTTTTAGGATATGAGTCCTTTATTATTGATCCTGTAGAATTTAATGACAGTAACAGTTCCTATTATTCAAATGTTCCGGCTGGAACATTTAATCAGAGTTACAGTTCGATTTCAAGAGGCTACAATGGAAAACTTTCGTTCAACTTGGGTTTTCAATATGACAATAATTTATATTTTGGAGTTAATTTAAATAGTCATTTTATTGATTATGATAATTACACTATTCTGAATGAAACAAATAATAATGGTGGTACTGGTCAATTTAGAGTAAATGGAATATATTTTGAGAATAGACTTTCTACGTTTGGAGAGGGATTCTCTTCGCAATTTGGTATGATAGCAAAAGCTTCGAATGTTTTGAGATTTGGTTTTACATATGATACACCAACATGGTATACTATTTCAGAAGAAACAAGTCAATATCTTGAAACATCAATTATTGACGAAGAAGATAATATTTCCTTGTTGGTTACAAATCCAAATGCTATTAATATATATGAAGATTATACATTAAAATTACCTTCCAAGATTACTGCAAGTACTGCATTAGTTTTTAAGAATTTCGGTTTATTCAGTTTTGATTATTCTAGAAGAGATTACAGTTCTATTAAATTTAAACCTCAAAATGATATACACTTTTCTAATTTAAATCAAGAAATTATACAGAGACTTGAAGACGTGAATACATATAGGTTTGGAACGGAGATACTTGCTGACAGATTAAGTTTTAGAGCAGGTTATATGATTGAGGATTCACCATACAACTCATCAGCCGTTTCAGAATTTGAAAATATTGATGACTCTACTAATGGATTCTCTCTAGGTTTAGGATATAAATTAAATGATACTGTCATAGATTTATCATTTGTAAAAATCAACTCTTCAAAGTACAAAAGACTTTACGATACTGGCTTAACAAATCAGAT
>CABYFY010000014.1 GCA_902518355.1 uncultured Bacteroidota bacterium
AAAACTCACCAAAAATAAAGACATCAAGATTATTTGTTGCAGCTAAAATGATCATGAGAACGATACTAATTAATGGACCTATATAGGGAATGATATTCAAAACTGCACAGATAAAGGCTATTGCAAGTGAATTTTCAACTCCTAAAATTAATAATAATAAAAAGTAAAAAATAAATAGAATTGAAATCTGTATTAGAATACCTGAGAAATACCTTGTCAACAAGCTTTCAATTTTTAAAAATGATTGTGATAATTTTTTTCTTTTGGAGGAAGGAAATAGAGATAATGAATATTTAAAAATATTGTTGCCATCTTTGATAAGAAAAAAAGTAATAAACAGAACTGATAGGATTCCTATACTTAAACTGCCAATTTGAGATATTATCGAATTAAATAGTTTAGTAACAAAACTTAAATCTATCTCAGAAATTAGGTTCAAATCAGCAAAAAAATCTAATAAGCTAATATTTTGACTTTCAAAATACTTTAAAATACTAACTCTTGTTGACTCAAATTTTTCTCTGAATTCATTTGTGTTAAGTAATGATAAATTTCTGCCTTGTTTTGAAAGAATTGGAACAAATAATCCTACTACTAAAGAAAAAAATGAAATTAGGATAGAAATAGAAAGTATCGAAGATAAAGCGTTATGGATTTTAAACTTACATTTAAAAAGTTTATTTAATGGATTAATTATAAGAGTAAGAATTAAAGCTATGAAAATATACAGTAATCCTAACTTGATTTTAAATAAAACCCATGCCAATAAACCAAGAAAGGATAATTTAAATACTGATTTTACTAATTCTTTTGAATTCATATATAATTAATATTCGAGAATATTGAACAAACAACAACTCCTGCGGTTTCAGTTCTCAATCTATTTTCCCCAAGTGAAACAGGAACAAAGTTAGCTTTTTTTGCTAAATCAATTTCACTTAAATTAAAACCACCTTCAGGTCCGATTAAGATATCTGAATTATTTCCTTTACATAATTTTTTATTAAATAATTCTAATCCGTCACCAAGACATGTTGCTATATATGAATCATAGGAATCATCTCTTTTTAAAATATAATCTAAAAAACTGATAGGATTATTTAATATTGGGAGTTTGTACTGCAAAGATTGTTTCATTGCTGAAAGTAGTAATTTAGTTGATCTCTCATGATTAAATCTATTTCTTTCTGAGTTATCCGAAATAATTGGTGTTATTTCAGAAACTCCAATTTCTGTCGCTTTTTCCAAAAACCACTCAAATCGATCTGTTTTTTTTGTTAATGAAATTCCAATTTTAAGTTTTGGAAAATCATTATTGAAAATCGAATAATCATGAATTCTTAAAATAGATTTATATTTATTTGATTCTTCTATTACACATTTAAATAAAACACCCTCTCCATTTGTAACATGTATTAAATCGCCTGTTTTTTTTCTTAAAACTTTTGTTAAGTGCCTATTTTCTTGATCATTGATGACAATTTCATTATGATTAATCGTGGTATTTTTAGAATAAAATAAATTCATTAAACTTTGTATTTTGATAAACTGTAGTCAGAAAATTTACCAAATTTAGAATCTTTAAATTTAAAATAACCATTAATTCCTATCATTGCTGCATTATCAGTTGAATAATTAATTTTTGGAACATAGGTCTTAATCCTATTAATTTTCTCAATTTCCTTTAACTTTTTCCTTAAAAAGGAATTTACCGAAACCCCACCACATACAACAAAATCATTAACCTTATGTGTGTTTTTTGCCATAATAATTTTATCAATTAGTATTTCAATTATAGTTGACTGTAAAGAAGCACAAATATCATGTAAGTTATCTTTAATAAAATCCGATGACTGTTTATTGATGAAATTCTTAAAACTTGTTTTAAGTCCGGAAAAACTAAAATTTAACCCATCAACTTTAGGTTTTGGAAACTTAAACTTATTGAAATCTCCTTTTGATGCCAATTCGTCAATTTTAGGACCTGCGGGGTAATTTAAGTTCACGAGTTTTCCTGATTTATCAAAAGCTTCACCAGCTGCATCATCTAATGTAGTTCCCAATTCAACGAAATTCTCATAATCTTTAACTAAAACTAGCTGTGTATGTCCTCCCGAAACAGTAAGAGCTATAAAAGGGAATTCTGGCTTTTCAGGATTATCGTCTATAAAAATTGAGAGAATATGCGCCTGCATATGGTTAATCTCTATTAATGGTATATCCAAAGATAATGATAAGGATTTGGCAAATGATGTTCCTACAAGTAAAGAGCCTAGTAGCCCAGGACCCCTTGTGTAAGCGATTGCATGGATATCTACTAAATTCACACCAGCATCATTTATAGCTTTTTTTAAGACTGGAATAATTAATCGGTCATGTTCTCGGGAAGCTAGTTCAGGGACTACACCTCCATATATCTCGTGAATTTTTTGACTAGATACAATATTCGATAGAACTTTTTGATTTTTAAGAATTGCAACAGAAGTATCATCGCATGAAGTTTCAATCGCTAAAATATACACATCATTAATCATTATGTAAATTTATAGCTAGTTTTTCAAAAAAAAAAGAATTAAAAAAATGCTTATAAATAAGAATATAGATTATTATATTTATATCCGTGAAAAATCAATTCAAAAAGATAGCTTTATTAACTTCAGGTGGCGATGCACCAGGTATGAATGCAGTAATTAGATCTGTTGTAAGAACAAGTGTTTTTCATAAAATTGTTCCTGTTGGAGTTTCTAAGGGATATGATGGATTAATTTCTGGCAAAATGGTTGAAATGAATGCTAGAAGTGTTAAAGGAATAATAAATAAGGGTGGTACAATTTTAAAAACTGCTAGATCCAAAGATTTTAGATCCAAAGAGGGCAGAAAAAAAGCTTTTGAAACCTTAAAAAACAATAACATTGATGGATTAATAGTAATTGGAGGAGATGGTACTTTCACTGGTGGATTAGTATTTAGCAAAGAATTTGACTTTCCGGTTATTGGCATACCAGCTACAATAGACAATGATATATTTGGTACCTCTCATACCATCGGATTTGATTCTGCAACAAATACCGTCATGGAAGCAATTGATAAGATTAGGGATACTGCAAGCTCACATAATAGATTATTCTTTATCGAAGTTATGGGTAGGGATGCTGGTCATATTGCCTTAAATACAGGTGTTGCTGCAGGAGCTGAAGAAATATTAATTCCTGAAGAAGATTTAGGTCTCGACAGGTTAATTCAATCACTAAAAAGAAGTCAAAAAACAGGTAAATCATCTAGTATAGTTGTTGTAGCTGAAGGAGATAAAACTGGTGATAATGTTTTTCAACTAAAAGATTATATTGAAAAACATCTGCCTGAGTATGATGCAAGAGTAGCAGTACTTGGTCACATGCAAAGAGGAGGCTCTCCAACATGTTTTGATAGAGTTCTAGCAAGTAGACTTGGAGTTAAATCTGTTGAATCTTTAATAGAGGGTAATAATTGCTCAATGGTTGGGTTACAAAATAACAAAGTAACTTTAACACCGTTCCAAAAAGCTATAAAAGGGATAACAAAAATAAACACTGAACTTTTAAAAGTAAGTGATATAATGTCAATATAAATTAAACTATAAAAATGAGTAAAATTAAGGTAGGAATTAATGGTTTTGGTAGAATAGGTAGAATAACTTTTAGAGCAATCTTAAAAAGAGATGATGTAGAGGTTTTAGCAATAAATGACTTATTAGATGTTAAACATTTAGCATATTTATTAAAATATGACTCTGTTCATGGAAAACTTGACGATGAAATTAATGTAATTGGTAATGATTTAGTTGTTAATGGTAATAAAATTAGGGTTACTGCTGAAAAAAATCCTTTAGATATTAACTGGGGTGATTTAGAAATTGATGTAGTTGCTGAATGTACGGGAATATTTACAACAATGGATAAAGCAGCTTTACATATTGATGCTGGAGCAAAAAAAGTTGCGGTATCAGCACCTTCTAAAGATATTCCTATGTTTGTTATGGGTGTTAATTGTGAATCAATAACAAGTGATCATAAAATTGTTTCAAATGCTTCTTGTACAACAAATTGTTTAGCACCTGTTGCAAAAGTATTAAACGACAATTTTAAGATTAAAGAAGGATTAATGACAACTGTTCATGCAGCTACAGCTACTCAAATGACTGTTGATGGACCAGCTAAGAATTATCGATTAGGAAGATCATCATTAAATAATATTATTCCTTCATCAACTGGTGCTGCCATTGCGGTTGGTAAGGTTATTCCGGAGTTAAATGGAAAATTAACTGGAATGGCGTTTAGAATTCCTACGGCTAACGTTTCTGTTGTAGATTTAACAGTGATTCTTGAAAAAGAAACATCATATGAACAAATTAAAGAAACGTTTAAAAAAGCTAGCGAAGACGAATTAAAAGGAATTCTTGGATACACAGAGGAGGCTGTAGTTTCACAAGACTATGTAGGTTGTCCATTAACAAGTAATTTTGATGCCAATGCTGGAATTGAGCTAAGTCCAACATTTTTTAAGATAATATCGTGGTATGATAATGAATATGGTTATTCCACAAAGCTTGTTGAATTAATTTATAAAATACACAATAGCTAACCCACAAAAAACTAACAAACTAACAAACTAACTAACCTAAATTCAAATGATATTAATTGTAGACAGTGGATCAACAAAAACAGATTGGATCGCTATAGATAAAGGAGGAAAGATTTTATTTGAAACACAGACACTAGGCCTAAACCCACAAGTTTTAACTAATCACATTTTAAAAGAAAGAATCGTTAATAATTTTGAACTGTATAAATTTAGAAAAGAAGTTGAAGAAATTTACTTTTATGGAGCTGGTTGCGGAACGGAGCCCCCTAGGGTACTCATAAAAAACGTGTTTGGTGATATTTTTAAAAATTGTAATAAGTTTTCAATAAAAGAGGATACTTATGCTGCAATTTATTCGACAGCAGATGAAAACTCTAAATCTATAGTTTGTATTCTTGGAACAGGTTCAAATTGTACTTATTATGATGGTGAAAATATTGATCAAAGAGTAATTTCATTAGGGTATATACTGATGGATGATGCAAGTGGAAATTATTTTGGTAGACAATTATTGAGAGATTATTATTTTAATAGAATTCCTGATGAAACTTCAAAAAAATTCAACGAAGAATTTGACTTAGATGCGGAAACAATAAAAAATAATTTATACAAACAACCTAATCCAAATACATATCTTGCAACCTTTGCAAAATTTTTAATTAACAATAAAGATTCTGATTATGGACAATCATTAATAAAAAGAGGTTTTAATCTGTTCATTGAAAGACAAATCTTACAATTCAGTAATGCAAAAGAAATCCCAATTCATTTTGTAGGGTCAATATCATTTTATCTCAAAAAAGAACTTGAACAATGTTTAAATGCATATGGACTAAAAGCTGGAAATGTAATAAGGAAACCAATTGATGGTTTATTGCAATACCATCAAAAGAAACTACAGCATAGCTATCATTGATATTTCAACATTTACTCCAACAGGTAATTTACTAACCTGAACTGTTTCCCTAGCAGGTGCAGTGGAATTATTTAAATAAGACCCATAAATTTCATTAACACTAGAAAAATCATTCATATCTGATAAAAAAATTGTTGTTTTCACAACATTTTCAAATGCAAGTGATGCTTCATTTAATATGGCTTTAAGATTTTCCATAACTTGAGTTGTTTCTTTTTTAATTTCACTTGTGATTAACTCACCGTTTTTAGGGTTTAGAGCAATTTGTCCAGAAATAAACATGTAATTACCAGCTATTACTGCCTGATTGTATGGACCAATAGGTTTTGGTGCATTTTCTGTTTTTATTATTTTTTTCATAGTATAAATTTAATTATAAAATTTTATCCCTCTGTCTTCTCTTATCATATTTTATATCACTTAACATACCACTTTTAATTCCGATAAAGAAATTCCATGATTTATTAGCACTAAAAGGAATCCAGCTAAAATTCATTCTCCAACTAAGTAGATCTCTTTCAAATCTTAATTGGGTGTAAGTTATACCTTGATTTTTAAAGTCATATCCCGATGATATACCAGCGCTCCATTTAGGTGATAACTCAACGTCTCCTGAAAACATTAAAGAATGTGAGGAAATTTCATTTTGACCTACAGAATTATTGTAATTAACTGCATATGCCATCCTTAATGACCATGGAATCTTGTAGTTATATAGGTTATTAGGAACTTTTTCTTTTTTTTCGTCATCTGCTCTTGAAAATTCCTCAGTTGAGGTATCCATAGCTCTTCCAAATAAATCATCATCTCTACCTCCGTTTCGAACTGATTCATCAATTGATGCCTGATTTCTATCAGACTTTTTTTCGGAACTATCACTGCTGAATGCATAATTAAAAGTTAGATTTGCACTGGTTAATCTAAATAGTCCTCCGCCACTGTTTATTTGAAATTCATCAATTCTATTATTATTTTCATCCAATGTGTAAGGATCTAGTGTTGCTCCAAAATTAACATTCATTTTATTTTTAAATAGTTGAGTACCACCATTCATTCGAATAGGGGACAGCCTTAAAGAGTCCGCAGCAAGATTATAAGAAGTTGAGAAATTAAGATTATTTAAAATAACTACTTTTTTAAGTTCATTTTCTTCACTTTCTTTATCAACAACCTTAGCTTCAACATTATTATTTAATGATAAAGCAATTGAGCTTGCATAGTTTTTATTTGGTAAACCAAAAATTGATCCTTCAAATCTAGAGTATTCTATATCTGAAGTTGTCAATCCATCAGCACTTACAACCTCATAACTATCATAATATTTATCAAAAGATGGTGAAATTCCATAACTAATTGAAGGCCTCATTACGTGTCTTAATGCTCGTATCTTATTTTTTTCTGAAAAATTATACATACCGTAAATAGTAGTTCCAAGGCTTGTTGAAACATTATATGTTCTAAATGAATCAAATCCACGGTTTTCATTTGTTATAACTTCTTGTAGTTCAATATCATAATCTTTACTAATCGTTTTAAAAACCCATGTTTCCTGGAAATTTGCACTGGTTGAAAAACTAAAATACTTAAGTAATTTAAAGTTGGTGCTTATTGGTATTGAATGTTGCAACCCAGTTTTTGCTGACTCAAACATTTCTTTTTTGAAAAATAGAGAATCAGTAGTTAAAACCCTATTTTCACCTCTCAGATTGTACTGAAAATTTATATTTTGTATAATTCCCTTTTTTGTACCAACTTTTGGGGCAAAAGGGTAAATCCTTGAAACACTTCCTTGCAGAGTAGGTAATGTCATATTTATAGCCTGTGTATTGGTGTTTTGAGAGTGAGTTGCGGAGACACTCATGTTAACCTGTGGTTCGCCTGGAAATGTTTTAGAGTAAGAAATTGAAGAAGACAAAGAGTTATTTAAGAAATTTGCAGCATTCATTTGATTTATTGATTGCTGATAATATTTACTACTACCTAGGTTAACTGAAGCAGAAAATCTTGAATTTGGATTTGATTTTGAATCTTGACTATGAGACCATCTTAGATTATAGATTGAACTTTTAGAGTAATCAGGAAAACCTCTTTCACTTTGAATTAAATTTTCAAATCTAAAACTCAAATTACCTCTAAATCTATATCTGTACAAATAAGTGTTTTCAACACGAAAACCATAACTACTGTTTGTGTAATAATCTCCAAGTAATGTTAAATCTAAATTGTCATTTATAGGCAAATAATAACCGCCATTTTGAACAAAATATCCTCTTGAATTTTGTTCACCAAATGAGGGGAAAATAATACCTGAACTTCTCTTATTTGAAATCGGAAAATAAGCGAAGGGTAGACCAATTGGAGTAGGAACATCAGCAATATACATATTTGTTGGACCCGTTATTATTTTTTTTCCAGGAATCACTTTTGCTTTTCTTAATAAAAAATAATATTCCGGATTGTCAATATCAGCAGAAGTTGTAAATTTTGCTCTATCCATGTAGTATACAGAATCATTTTCTTTCTTTGTTTTGTCTGAAAGAATATTTAAACCAGCTTCCTCTGTTCTTGAATTAAAGATTATTGCCTTTTTGGTATCCATATTAAATTTTAATGAATCTGGTCTTATTTCATCTTGTCCTTGCTTAAATATTGGTAGTTGTGAATACTCTCCTAACGAATCTTTTATTCTACCTGCATATATTTCATTTTTATCATAATCAACTATTATAATTCCAGATGTAATCTCCATATCCTGGTAAGTAATCTTAGCGTTATTATAAAGTCTTATTAGTTTATCTTGTGGGCTAATAGATGTTGTATCTGTTGCCTCGTAAGTAATTTTACCAAGTAAAGTATTATTATTCTGCTTAATTATGGTATCAATTTTTTGTATTGAATCATTGACATATTTATACTCATTCGCAAAAGTTATAATGTTTATAAAAAATGTATAACTTAAGAATAAAAATAATCTGGGGAAGTGCGTTTTCAACCTATTGAATGTATATTAGTATTACCTAGAA
Source organism: uncultured Bacteroidota bacterium (assembly GCA_902518355.1). Taxonomy (GTDB): domain Bacteria; phylum Bacteroidota; class Bacteroidia; order Flavobacteriales; family Flavobacteriaceae; genus MED-G13. Next base: position 8,560 of record CABYFY010000014.1, read on the forward strand.
ACAGATATAAATTTACGTATATTTTAAGGCTATAATACATAATTTATGACTAAAGTTTGTTCAAAGTCACTTTTTTTTAACCAGAGTTTAACAGGAAAAGCATTATTGATCATAATTTTAATGTTTTCAGGTTCTCCTGAATCAACTTTTGCGCAAAAGCCATTTAAAATTGTAATTGATGCTGGACATGGAGGTAAAGACCCCGGTCGACCTAATAAAAGTGGAATAAAAGAGAAGGATATTGTATTGAAAATAGCACTTGATTTAGGAAAAAAATTAGAAAATAGTGGAAATGAAGTAATTTATACAAGAGATAAAGATGTTTTTTTAACCCTTAGACAAAGAGCAAAAATTGCAAATGATGTTGATGCAGACTTGTTTATTTCTATACATTGTAACGCTTTTCACGATAGTTCAGTCAATGGCTCAGAAACATTTGTCTATGGTTTACATGTAAGCGAAGCTAATTTCAATATAGCTAAGAAAGAAAATGAAATTAACTTTTTAGACGACCACTATCTATACGATGGAGAATCATACAGCCCAACATCTACTGAATCTTTAATTGGTACAACCTTAATGCAAGAAGAATATTTAGATCAAAGCATATTACTTGCAAGTTTCGTTCAAAATAACTTTACTAAAAATTTAAAAATTAGAAATAGAGGTGTAAAACAGTCTGGATTTTGGGTGCTGCATAACACATATATGCCAAGTATTTTAATTGAAGCAGGTTTTATGACTAACCCAAAAGAAGGGGCTTATTTAAATTCAAAAAAGGGACAATTAGAGATTTCAAATAGTATTTACGATGCTATAATTAAATATAAAAAAGCCATAAATTACTCTGGTGATTTGGAAATTCAACCAAATATTCAGAACTCAATTACTTATAAAGTACAAATAGCTGCTGGTAAGAGGAGGTTAGAATTAAAATCTTATAATTTTAAAGGATTATCAAATTTATCAAGAATTAAACAAGGGTCTATTTATAAATACTTTTATTCAAGCTCTAAAAGTCTTTTAGAAATCAAGAAAAAGAAAAAATATGCTAGAGCTAATGGTTTTCCAAATGCATATATTGTTGGATTTGAAAACGGAAAATTATTTGAAGTTGATTAAATTATTATTTAACATAAATTTCTAATTTTATATATAAGAAATAATTAATGAAGTTTACAAAAGAGATAAAGGTTGGTTTTTTAGCCGTGTTAGGAATTATGATGAGCGTTTTTTCATACAATTACCTAAAAGGTATCAATCTATTTGATAAGAATAGAAAATTTATTGTAAAATATGAAAAAGTTGATGGTCTTTCAGTGTCGAATCCCGTAACAATGAATGGTTTCAAAATTGGCAAGGTTCAGAAAATTAATTTTAATTCAAAAAATACACGTGAACTACTCGTAGATATAATAATAGATAATGACGTTATTTTTCCTAAAACCAGTTTAGCTGAATTATATGAGACTGGTTTAATTGGAGGGAAAGCTATCGCTATAATTCCTGATTATAAAAATGATTCAACAATAGCAATCGATGGTGATTATTTAAAAGGTGTAATAAAACCGGGACTTACCGAGTTGGTAAATCAAATATTACCACAAGTTCAACTACAGATTGAGGCAGTAATGAAAAACGCCGAAATAGTATTACAAAATATAAACACCCTTTTTGATGATGAAACAAAAAAAGAGCTTAAATCTAGTATTGAAGATTTTTCAAATTTAACCAGCAGTCTTTCAGAAACATCAGATGAAATTTCTAAGTTAATTGCTGACAATTCAGAAAATTTGACAAATAGTCTTTCAGATTTCAGATCTGCAAGCAACAATATAAAAAGCATAACAGATTCTCTCAATTCAGATGATATTAAATCTATAACAACAAACTTGAATTCACTTGTAAATAATTTAAATTCAATTACAACAAGTTTAAAGAACTCAGAAGGTACAGCTGGTAAATTAATTAATGATAAATCGATATATGATAATCTTGAAAATGCTACAAATCAATTGAATCGATTAATTGAAGATATTAAGCTCAATCCAAGCAGATATATTAATTTCTCCGTTTTTGGAAAAAAAAATAAATAATTGGAATTTATACCTAACATAATTTTTGTCATACTATTGGTTGTCTCTTTAGGTTTCTTTAGTAGAAACGTTATGAGACTTAAAAGAAACATAAACTTAGGAAAAGGGCAAACGGATCCCATAACAAACAAACCTGAAAGAATTAAGAATATGCTGAGAATTGCTTTGGGTCAATCAAAAATGGTAACCAGACCGATTCCAGGAATACTTCATTTGATAGTTTATTTAGGATTTATAATCATAAACATTGAACTGATTGAGATCCTGATTGATGGTATATTTGGTACTCACAGAGTATTTTCATCAATTGGAGGATTTTATGGTTTTCTAATTGGTTCATTTGAAGTTTTTGCAGTCCTTGTCTTGATTGCGGTTATCGCTTTTTGGTCAAGAAGAAATATTATAAGAATAAAGAGATTTTCTGAAACAAAAATGATGGGGTGGCCCAAACTTGATGCGGATTTAATTTTATATTTCGAAATCATACTGATGAGTTTATTTCTATTGATGAATGCAACAGATGTAGAATTTCAAAATATGAATAATGGAAATGTAATCAGTGGTTATATTTACCCTTATTTTAGTGGCTATTCTGAAGAAACATTACACCTTTTTGAGAGGTCTTTCTGGTGGTCTCATATTATCGGTATTTTTATTTTTCTTAATTATTTATATTATTCAAAACACTTACATATAATTCTAGCTTTTCCAAACACCTATTATGCTTCATTATCAGACATGGGTAAGTTAAATAACATGAAATCGGTTACAAATGAAGTAAATATAATGATGGGTAAGTCAAGTGAATCTGATGTTAATGATGATATAAATTTTGGTGCCTCAGACGTAATGGATCTTTCTTGGCTCCAATTATTAAATGCATATTCATGCACTGAATGTGGTAGATGTACAAGTGCGTGTCCAGCAAATATGACAGGTAAAAAATTATCACCAAGAAAAATTATGATGGATACCAGAGATAGAATTGAAGAAGTTGGTAACAACATTGATACAAACGGAAAATATATTAATGACAATAAAAAGCTGTTAGGTGATTATATTTCTATGGAGGAATTATGGGCGTGTACCTCATGCAATGCATGTGTTGAAGAGTGTCCGATAAGTATCAATCCACTTTCAATTATAATGGATATGAGAAGAAATTTGGTAATGGAAGATTCTTCAGCCCCCAGTGAATTGAATAATATGATGAGTAATATAGAGAATAATGGAGCACCTTGGCCATACAATCAACAAGATAGATTAAATTGGAATGAATAAATAATTATGGATAAAAACTATATGGATAAAATTTTAAACGAAAAAGTAGAATCTGGGAAAAAAATAAGCCCTGTTCTTGCTGATGGTGTCAAAAACTATCTAATTGACATTGATGGGACGATAACAGAGGATGTTCCAAATGAAGAGCCTGAAAGAATGGAGACATGTTTGCCATTTGATGATGCACTTAAAACATGTAATAGATGGTACGATGAAGGTCATATGATTTGTTTCTTTACTTCCAGAGTTGAAGAGCATCGGGAGGTAACAGAAAAATGGTTAAATAAACATGGATTTAAGTATCACTCATTGCTTATGGGCAAACCAAGGGGTGGAAATTATCACTGGATCGACAACCATTTAGTAAAAGCTACCAGATATAATGGTACATTTGGAGATTTAGTTAGAAAAGAAGTTACTATAGAAGTTTTTAATGATGAACGATCTTAAAATAAAAACAATTGAAGAATTTCAAAGAGATGGTATTTCCCCTGAAATTTTATTTTGGGTTGGATGTGCTGGAAGTTTTGATGATCGGGCAAAAAGAATAACTAAAGCTTTTGTTAAAATCTTAAACTCTGCAAATATTAGTTTTGGAGTTTTAGGAAAAGATGAATCATGTACGGGTGATCCTGCTAAAAGAGCTGGAAATGAATTTCTTTTTCAGATGCAAGCTATGACCAATATAGAAGTTCTAAATTCTTTTGAAATAAAGACAATTGTTACAACATGTCCTCATTGTTTTAACACATTAAAAAATGAATACCCTGATTTGGGGGGCAATTATAAAGTTTATCATCATACCCAATTTATTAATAAACTGTTGGAAGAAGGTAGATTTTCAATTGAAGGTGGTTCTTACAAGGGTAAAAAGATTACATATCATGATCCATGTTTTTTAGGAAGGGCTAATAATGAATATAATGCCCCAAGAAATCTTATCAAGAAAATTGATGCGGAACTAGCTGAACTTAAAAGATGTAAATCAAAAGCATTGTGTTGTGGAGCTGGTGGTGCTCAAATGTTTAAAGAATCAGAAAAAGGGAAAACCGAGATTAATTTGGAGAGAGCAGAAGAAATTAAGGAAAATTCCTCTAAAATAGTTGCTACTGGTTGTCCTTTTTGTAATACAATGCTAACAGACGGTACAAAATCGTTTGAAAAAGAAAAACAGGTTGAAGTATTAGATATTGCAGAACTTATTGTTAGGGCAAAAGATTTATAAAATGTTAGTTGATTTCAAATCATTAAATAAAAATTCAAGAGTATGGGTTTTTCAATCAGTAACCTTAATTGACGATTACATAGTTGAAAATATAAAAGAAAAGTTAACACTATTTCTTGGTGAGTGGAAATCACACCAAAATAATGTAAAATCATCATTTGAAATAATAAGTAACACTTTTATTATTATCGCTGTAGATGATAATAATTTGGTCTCTGGATGTTCAATTGATTCGCTCGTGAACTTTGTAAAAGAACTAGAAAATACACATGATCTGCAATTACTTGATAAATTTCATGTGAAATTTATTAAAAACGGGGAAATACATACTCTTCATTTGAATGATTTTAAAATCCTTTGTAAAAAGCTTAAATCAGATGAAAAATTAGTCGTTTATAATAATTTGATTAATAACATTAATGAATTGGAAAATAATTGGAAAGTTGATATCAGAAATAGTTGGCACAATAGATTCTTAATATGAAAAAGGTATTAACAGTTTTTATCATTTTATTATATTTTCAAAATCAGCAAGCACAATCTGTTGACCCGCTTGCATCTAAAGATTTAGAATCACAAAATAAATGGGTAGATTCAATTTATAACAAACTTTCTATTGATGAAAAGATAGGACAGTTGTTTTTTGTTCAGGCCACTGGGAATAAAACTAATAATTCTAAAAAGATAGTTGATGATATTAAGAATTTTAAAATAGGAGGTTTAATTTTTTCAACCGGTGACCCAACAACTCAAGCACATCTCACAAATAAATTTCAAAACTTATCTTCAACGCCATTACTGATAAGCATGGATGCTGAATGGGGTATAGGAATGAGGCTAGATTCTGTTCCAAAATTCCCTTGGAATATGAGTTTAGGTGCTGTAGCCGATAATTCATTGTTGGAAGATATAGGTATTGCTATTGGAAACCAATTTAATAGATTAGGGATTCATATGAATTTTGCACCTGTCATTGATATTAACACTAACTCCAAAAATCCAATTATTGGAAATAGATCTTTTGGTGAAAGTAAAATTAACGTCTCTGATAAAGGAATTAATTTCACAAAGGGATTACAGTCAAAAAATATTTTAGCTACTGCAAAACACTTTCCAGGACACGGAGACACATACAAAGACTCTCATTTAACTTTACCTACAATAAGTTTTGACAAAAAAAGGATAAAAGAAGTAGAATTGTATCCTTTTAAAAAATTAATCGAAAATGGATTATCATCAGTGATGATTGCACATTTGAATGTCCCATCTTTGGAAAAAGAAAAAATGCTTCCTTCAACATTATCAAAAAACATCGTTGAGAATATACTAATAGATGAACTTGATTTTAAAGGGTTAGTAATAACAGATGCTTTAGGAATGAAAGGCGTTTCTGAATATTCAAAAAAAAATGTTGACCTTTTAGCATTTTTAGCAGGAAATGATATTCTGTTGATGTCATCAAATATCTCTAAGGGTATCAGGGAAATAAAAAAATCATATAAGAAGGGAAAAATAAGTGAAGAAAGGCTTTCGAAATCAGTAAAAAAGATATTAAAGGCAAAATACAAGGTTGGTTTACATAATTATAAATCAATAGAAACTAAAAATCTCATCGAGGATCTTAATAATACCTCTGTAGACAATTTGATTAATAAATCTATAGAAAATATTCCAGTACTTATTAAAAATAAGGATGATATTATCCCTCTTAAACTAGATAGCAATAACATTATAAACCTACAATTTGGTAATGACAATGGTATAATATTCAATGAATATTTAAATAAATACAAAAATATTAAGTCAGTAAATGCTTCAGATATCAACAATTTAGAGTTAATTTCTCTTATAAGTGAGAATGAAACATTAATTGTGAGTTTTCACATGAAATCTAATACCCCATGGGAAAATATGAATAAAAAGTTTACTTCCCATGAACTAGAATTAATTGAATTACTTGAGAAACATGAAAATAAGATATTAGTTTCTTTCACAAACCCATACACCTTGTCGCAAATTAATCTTGAATCATATAATTCAATTATAATAAGTTTTCAAAATAATCCTCAATTTCAAAAAACTACAGCACAACAAGTTTTTGGTGCAAAAAAAATTAAAGGTGTATTACCAGTTAGTATCAACGAAAAGTACCAAGAAGGTAATGGCCTTCTTTCTGAAGATATAAATATTTTAAGTTTTGATACACCTGAACATGTTGGTATCGATAGAAATAAGCTTTCTGAAATTGATTCAATAATTAGCTATGCAATTGAAAATGAAATGACACCCGGAGCTCAAATTTTAATTGCTAAGAATTCAAAGGTCATTTATGAAAAATCTTTTGGAAAACTTAGATATAAAGAGACTTTAGAAACAAATTCAGAAACAATATATGACTTAGCATCTCTTACCAAGATTTTGGTAACCACTCCAATAATAATGAGTCTTTTTGATAAAAAGGTTATAGATTTAGAAACGAAGTTAAAAAATATAATACCAAGATATAAAGACTCTAATAAATCTGATATTTCCATAAAAGAATTATTATCAGGTCATGCTAGTCTACAGGCTTGGATTCCTTTTTACAGAATGACTTTAGATGAAGAAAATAAACCATCATCTAAATATTACAGTTTTAAAAGAAATAAAATTAATAGTTTAAAGGTTGCTCCTGATTTATTTTTAAGAGCTGACTATATAGATACCATTAGAGACATAATTAAAGAAAGTGATTTACTTAAAACCAAATATAAATACAGTGATTTATCATATTTAATAATACAAGAATATATAGAGGATTATTACAATAAAAATTTAGAGCAGATCATTGATGAACTAATGTTTAAAAAGCTAGGTATTAATCTAACATATAATCCTTTTTTAAAAAATTCAACTTATAATGTAGCCCCAACAGAAATTGACGAATATTTTAGATATAAGGAAATAAATGGATACGTACATGATATGGCAGCTGCAATGTTTGGTGGTATTTCATCTCATGCTGGATTATTTGGCAATGCTATTAATGTGGCTAAAGTGATGCAAATGTATCTTCAAGATGGAAATTATGCTAATCAGCAAATTTTAAAATCTAAAACAATTAATTTATTTAATAATTGTTATTATTGTGATGAAGATAACAGAAGGGGAGTTGGTTTTGACAAACCTCAGCTAGAGGATGAAGGTCCAACATGTGGTTGTGTTTCCATGAATAGTTTTGGTCACTCTGGATGGACAGGAACATTTGCATGGGCTGATCCTGATTTAGATATTATATATATCTTCTTATCAAATAGATCTTATCCAAGTGGTGAAGCAGCAGGTAAATCTAAACTTGTAAAAGAAGATATAAGAAGTAAAATTCAAGAAGTTATTTATAAATCAATTATAAAATAGAGTATGATAATAGGAATAGTATGTTATCCAACATTTGGAGGAAGTGGTGTATTAGCGACCGAATTAGGAATTGAATTATCCAGAAAAGGATATGAAATCCATTTTATCACCTATAATCAACCAGTCAAATTAGAACTATTTAGTAATAAAGTTCATTTTCATGAAGTTGAAGTTCCAAATTACCCATTATTTCATTATCCACCTTATGAACTCGCATTATCATCAAGATTAGTCGGGATTGTAAAAAAATATAAAATAAATATACTTCATGTTCATTATGCAATTCCGCACGCCTATGCAGCATTAATGGCAAAACAAATGCTTGATTCAATAGGAATTAAAATACCTGTTGTTACAACACTACACGGTACCGATATAACCCTGGTTGGAAGCAACCCATCATACAAAACAGCTGTTGAATTTAGTATTAATAATTCTGATTACGTTACTGCAGTTTCAGAAAGCCTTAAAAAAGATACTTTGTCATTATTTGAAATAAAAAAAGATGTTGAAGTGATACCAAACTTTGTAAATCTTGAAAAATATAATTCAACTACTTCAAAAACAAATTTACTTAACAATAATCACAAAATTATCACACATGTAAGTAATTTTAGAAAGGTAAAAAGAATTATAGATGTGATTGATGTTTTTGACGGTATTCAAAAGGAAATTCCTGCAAAATTACTTATGATTGGTGATGGTCCGGAAAAAAATAAGGCAGAGAAAAAAGCAAAGAGATTAGGAATAAAGGACAAGGTTATCTTCTTTGGTAAAAGCAATGAGACAAATAAAATACTTTCATTCACTGATTTATTCCTACTTCCTTCAGAAATAGAAAGTTTTGGTTTATCAGCCTTAGAAGCAATGGCAGCAAAAGTTCCTGTTATTACAAGTAATACTGGTGGTATTCCTGAAGTTAACATAAATAATTTTTCCGGAAGACTTAGTGATGTTGGAGATATTGAAAAAATGACAACTGATGCAATTGAAATCCTTTCAGATAAAAACCTTCATAAGACATTTAAAATGAATGCAAGGAAAAGGGCCGAGGATTTTGATATACATAAAATTGTTCCTAAGTATGAAAATATTTACAATAATTTAGATTAATTGAGATTATGAAAAGAAAAGATTTTTTAAAATTAAGTTCAGCATCGGTTTTTTTAGCAGGTTTAAAATCACACGGCATAAATCCCTCTGATTTAAATTTAAATTATAATTATTCTGAAAATAACTCGCAATATATGGGTGATTTTATAGCCCCTAAACTTGACATTGTAAAAGTTGCATTTATCGGAGTAGGAGCAAGAGGTATTGGTCATGCCAAACAAATTGCTAATATTGAGGGTACAGAAGTTGTTGCGATAAGTGATTTGCACCAAGATTTAGCTAAAAAATCGTCTCATATCTGTAAAGAAATAGGAAATAATGAAAGACATAGAAATATAGCTCTTTACACTGGTAGTGAAAATAAATGGAGAACAATGCTAAAAGAAGTCAAGCCAGATGCTGTTTTTATTTCAACTAACTGGGATAATCACGCCCCAATGGCAATTGAAACAATGAAAAATGGTGCTCACGCATTTGTTGAAGTTCCTATGGCTACAACTATTGAAGACCTATGGGAAATTGTTAATATTTCAGAAAAAACAAGAAAGCATTGCATGATGATGGAAAATGTAAATTATGGGAGAGATGAGTTAATGTATTTAAATATGTGCAGAAAAGGAGTAATTGGTGACTTTCTACATGCTGAGGCGGCTTACATACACGAACTTAGATTTCAAATGAAAGAAGAAGACAGAGGGACTGGATCTTGGAGAACTCATCATTATGCTAAAAGTGTAGGTAACCTCTATCCAACCCATGGGCTTGGTCCAGTAGCCCAGTATATGAATTTAGCTAGGGGTGATGATAACTTTAACTCCTTAGTTTCATATTCAACTCCGGCACTAGGACGAAAATATTATGCAGAAAATAATTATGATTCAAATCATAAATGGAATAAGTTAAATTATTCTAACGGAGACATGAATACTTCAATTATAAAAACAAATATTGGTAGAACAATTATGATTCAATGGGATGAAACAAGCCCAAGACCATATACAAGACATAATTTGATTCAAGGTACAAAGGGAATATTAGCAGGTTTTCCAACAAGAATTGCATTAGAGGATGGCATGTTAGGATTAACAAAAGACCATCACAGATGGGTTCAAGGAAATGATTTAGAACATGTATACGAAAAATACGATCACCCACTGTACAAAAGACTTGGGGCGAAAGCGAAGGAAATGGGAGGTCACGAAGGAATGGATTTTATGATGAGGTACAGAATTATTGAATGTTTAAGAAAAGGTAAACCTTTAGATCAAAACGTGTACGAGGGATGCTTTTGGAGTGCTGTAACACCGTTAAGTGCAGATTCTGTAAACAGTGGAGGAGAACCTCAAAAATTTCCAGATTTTACAAGGGGTAATTGGAAAAAAACTCAATCTCTAGAAATAATTAGTTAAAATTATTTCCAGTTTTTAAGTTTACTTGACATACCAATTCCTGGGTTAAATGTGTTTGTTGGATCTAGTGTTTTGTAAAAATTCATTAAAGTATCATTTGCCTTATATTCATGACCAACATTATGTTCTGCAGGGAATTCAGCACCTCTTTTTATGTAGGATTCTAATAATTGATTTTTGAGATTTTCAGCATTTACTCCCTTTTTTAAAATATAATTTTGGTGTTGTACATGACAAAATAAATGTCCATAATAAAATTTCTTTTCAATTTGATCATCGATTTCTTTGGGTAATTGTTCAAACCAATATTTTTCATTTCTTGGAAATGCAACATCTAAAGACATCATTTCACCGACTTTATTAATATTCAGCGAATGGTATCTTCCTATTGCACTTGCTGAAACAAATCGATGAAGTGAAGCTTTTTGACCTTCTTTTTTACTACATTCAAAAAAATCACCATCACGCTCGTTGAAAAACTGTTTAAAATATTTCCTTGCCTCATTGATGCCCTCATCTGACATTTCAATTATCCAATGATGTTCAAATCTGTCTCTAAATTGCTCCATTCTTTTTGGTAAATGATTAGGAAAAAGCAGACTTAAAAATTGCATAAGTCTATCTGAAAATTTATCTGGTAAAAATTTAATTTTTCCAGCAATAATATCAATATTTCGTTTTAATTCAAATAGAGTCGGCAGAAAGTTTGTACCTAGTTTTTCAATAACAATGAAATTATCCTTACTGTATTTCTTTGCTGCATCATAACAGTCCCTATGTAAATAATCTCCCAGGGTTGGTAAATTTTTGAATTTTGACAAGATTTCCCTTCTTAATTTCCAAAATATATCTGGTTTATTTGTTCCAAGATAAAATACCTTATTATTTTTAGGTTTTGGATAAGTATCTAATCTTAAAGCAAAAACTACTAATTTTCCTGAACTTCCTGACGCGCCATATAATAATCTTTTATCCGAATTATATCTAGCTGGTGTATCTTCATCAATTCCTCTTACTATTTTAGAATATTTATCGTCTGACGCAAGTTTATTATTGTAAATAATGTCTCTATCATTATAATTTTTGTTTTGCAAATTCTTTAATATTGTCTTTGGATTATCACCTAAATTAATTCCAAGTTCATTGACTAATTCTAATTTTCCATTTTCATCAACCCTGGCATAAAGTGCCAATTCCGTGTATGCAGGTCCTCTCTGAACTAAAGATCCTCCTGAATTATTACAAACACCTCCAACAATTGATGCACCAATCGAAGTTGAACCTATTACTGAATGAGGGTCTCTGTTAAAAGGCTTCAATTTAGTTTCTAAATCATATAATGTACTTCCAGAAAGAGCTATGATTTGATTAGCATTATTTATTAGATGAATATCATTTATACGTAATGTATTAATGATTATTACTGGTCTATCATAATCATTTCCATAAGGGGTAGAACCACCAGTTAACCCTGTATTAGCAGCTTGCATAATAATGATAAAATCATTAGAAACACATATTTCAATAAGCTTCCATAATTCTAACAAATTTCCTGGTTTTAGAACAGCTATTGCTTCTCCATTTCCGTATCTCCATCCGTTTATAAATGGTTGTTTTTGCCACTTATGGGTCAATACATACTTATTACCAATAACTGATTTGAATTCATTAAGAACATCAAGATAATTATTCATTTAGGCTTAAAATATATTCATAAATTTAAAACCATTATTTTTAAATATTATTAATAATTTTTAGAAGTTATTAATAAACTATATTTTTAACCACTCATTTAACTTTATGAATAATTCTTTTGGAAATATTTTTAGATTAACAACTTTTGGTGAATCTCACGGGAAGGCGATTGGTGGAACAATTGATGGTTGTCCTGCTGGACATAAAATTAATCTTGAACATATTTCAAATGAAATGCAAAGAAGAAAACCAGGTCAATCTAAAATTGTTACACAAAGAAAAGAGGAAGATTCAGTTGAATTTCTCTCTGGAATTTTTGAAGGAGTAACAACGGGTACACCAATTGGTTTTTTAATTAAGAATAATGACCAAAAAAGTAAAGACTATGATCATTTAAAAGATTCATTTAGGCCAAGTCATGCAGATTTTGTTTATGAAAAAAAATATGGTTTTAGAGATTATAGAGGGGGAGGTAGGAGTTCAGCTAGAGAAACAGCATGCAGAGTTGTTGCAGGTGCAATAGCTAAACAAATTTTAGATAATATTAAAATCAATGCATACACTAAATCTATTGGAAATGTTTCTCTTGATGATAATTACATACTTGATAATCACAAAAATATTGAAGATAGTATAGTTCGTTGCCCAGAAAAGACCACATCTGATAAGATGATAGCTGAAATAAAAAATGCACGAAAAAATGGTGATACTTTAGGTGGTATTGTAAAATGTGTTATAAAAAATGTACCAGTTGGTTTAGGCGAGCCTGTCTTTAATAAGCTTCATTCAGAGTTAGGGAGAGCTATGTTATCAATTAATGCTGTAAAAGGGTTTGAATATGGAAGTGGTTTTAATGGTACTAAAATGAAAGGATCAGAACATAATGATATTATTCAACCTGACGAATCCACACTGAGCAATTATTCCGGTGGTATTCAGGGAGGAATCAGTAACGGAATGGATATATATTTTAGTGTAGCCTTTAAACCCGTAGCTACAATAATGAAAGATCAACAAAGCATAAATTCTGATGGGAAAGAATCAATTATTAAAGGAAAGGGTAGACATGATCCTTGTGTGGTGCCCAGAGCTATCCCAATAGTCGAAGCAATGGCTGCAATGGTTATTTTAGATTATTATTTAATTAATAAAACAAAAACAATATGAGATTAAGAAACCTACCACTACATTGGAAAATTATTTTAGGAATGTTTCTTGGGGTTTTATTTGGTTTTTTGATGTCTAATTTTGATTCGACAGGAAAAGAATTAATTTCAAATTGGATAAAGCCTTTTGGAACTATTTTTATTAATGCCCTAAAATTAATTGCTATACCGTTGATTCTGGCATCCTTAATCAAAGGAATTTCTGATTTGAAAGATATTTCCAAACTTTCAAAAATGGGAGGTATTACTATAACTACTTATTTAATTACAACCGTAATTGCCGTTAGTGTTGGTTTAGCAATTGTCAATATTGTAAAACCTGGAAATTCTATCTCTGATGAAACTAGAGTTGAGTTGCTAAATGCATATGAAGATGATGCAGATAAAAAAAGAGAAGCTGCTGCTGAAACAAAAAAATCTGGACCTCTACAACCAATAATTGATATAGTTCCGTCAAATATTATTAGTGCTGCTACAGATAACAAAAATATGCTTCAAATAATTTTCTTTTCTATTTTATTTGGCATTTCTATGATTCTCATTCCTGAGAATAAGTCAAAACCACTAAAAGATTTTTTTGACTCACTGAACGAAGTAATATTAAAAATAATTGACCTCATTATGAGTTTTGCCCCTTATGGTGTTTTTGCCCTACTTACAACACTTATCGTCGAAGCACCCAGGTGGGACCTATTAAAAAGCTTATTACTTTACTCAATAACACTTATAATAGGTTTATTTTCATTGATTGTAATATATACAATTGCTGTAAGATTAATTCTAAATAAAAGTCCTAACTTTTTTTTTAAGGGAATATTACCCGCACAACTAGTAGCCTTTTCAACAAGTTCTAGCGCAGCGACTCTACCTGTAACTATGGATAGAGTTCATAATAACTTGAATGTTAAAAAAGAGGTGTCAAGTTTTGTTTTACCAATTGGCGCTACTATAAATATGGACGGAACGGCAGTTTATCAGGCCATCGCTGCTGTATTTATTGCTCAAACATTTGGACTTGATTTATCCATAACAGCTCAACTTGGAATCATTGTTACAGCAACTTTAGCATCAATAGGTGCAGCTGCAGTACCAAGTGCTGGAATTATTGTTCTTGTAATTGTATTAGCTCAAGCAGGAATTCCAGAAGCTGGATTAGCTCTAATATTTGCTGTTGACAGACCTCTTGACATGTGCAGAACAGTGGTAAATATCACTGGCGACGCAACTGTGTCTATGTTTGTTGATAAAATTGTTTCAAAAAAATGAAAATAAAGTTAGATGATACGTGGAAAAAGCATCTAAATCATCATATTAATTCAGAAGGATTTAAAAATCTCGTTTCATTTGTAAAAAGTGAATACCAAAACCATATATGTTATCCCAAAGGAGGTTTGATATTTTCATCTCTGAATAATTGTAAATTTGAAAATGTTAAATTGGTAATTCTTGGTCAAGATCCATATCACAATCCAAATCAAGCTAATGGTCTAGCTTTTTCAGTTCCTAAATTAATTGAAAAACCACCCTCACTCATAAATATATTTAAGGAGATTGAACAAGATTTAAATATTAAATATAGCGCTAGTGGTGATCTTATGCATTGGGTTAGGCAAGGGGTGCTATTACTTAATTCTACACTTACAGTCAGAAAGAATAATCCCGGAAGTCATCAAAATCAAGGTTGGGAAGATTTTACGGATGAAATAATAAAAGTTATTTCTTTAAAAAAAAGAAATGTAGTGTTTATGCTATGGGGAAATTATGCAAAGAATAAAAGCAAATTAATCGACCATAACAAACATCTTGTGTTACTTTCAGGTCATCCATCTCCGCTAAGTGCGAATAGAGGATATTGGTTTGGTAATAATCATTTTAGCAAAACAAATAAATATTTTAAGGAAAAAAATATAAAAGAAATTAAATGGAGTTGACTATATTTTTTTTAATGTATATCTTACTAGTGACTCAATAATTTCATTCGGCTTTTTAGAATATAGATTATTAACTCTATTTGCTAATATTGCATTTAATGAAATAGCATTATGACCCAAAAAATCTGATAAACCATAAATTATAGCTGTCTCCATCTCAAGATTTGTAACCTTATGATTTTTAAATAAAATTCTATTTAACTTTTCCAAATTAATTAAGCTTTCAGCTGGTATTCGTGTTTTTCTTCCCTGAAATGCATAGAAACCATTGCATGTTGCTGTCAATCCCTTAACAAGATTATTAGAATAAAATTTTTCAAATAATTTCCTTGAAGACTTAAAACAATTTAAATTAAGATTTTCAAAAGAAATGATATTAATATTGTCACTTTTGTAATCATCTAAATCATAGAATGAAAGTTGAGAATTTAAATCAATTGCATATTCGCTTATCAAATGGGAATTAACCTCAATATTCTCAGAAATGGATCCGGAAGTTCCTATTCTTATAAAATTTAAACTTTCATGTTTAGTTTTATAGCATTGGTTAGTAAAATCATAATTAAATAAAGCATCTACTTCATTTATAACAATATCAATATTACTACCACCAATTCCAGTTGAAATAACTGAAATTCTTTTATTGTTAAATGAACCTGTAACAGATTTAAACTCTCTATTTTGAATTACAAATTCAATAGTGTCAAAATACTTACTAATCGAATCAACTCTATTAGGGTCACCCACTAAAATTATGTCTGTTGAAAGTTGACCTGGTTTTAAATGAAGATGATAAATACTATTATCAATATTGGTAATAATTTCAGATGAACTCATTTTTAACCTCCTACACGTTTAACCTTATATCCTACAGCTGTAAGGAAACTCATGATTTCAACTCTAATATTTCCTTGAATAATGATTGTATAATCCTTAACAGAACCTCCTACAGAAAATTTTTGTTTTATTTTCTTTGCTAGTAGTTTAATATCAGATTTTTTAATATTTTCAAATCCGTCAATTATGATTGTAGGTCTGCCGTTTCTTTTTTCGTACTTACAAATTAAAGGATTGGACTGACTGTGAGAATAATTTGATGTTTTTGTTTCAACAGTAGAACTTTCTGAAAATTTATGATCTGGAAATATATTTTTTAATTGATCTTTTAAATCCATTATTTTTTAAGTAAACCTAATTCGATTAGCCTTTCCTCAAGAAATTCACCAGCAGTAATGTCATCATATGCTTTTGGTAACTCATCACTAACACATGAATCAAGAACATTTAATTTCATTTCACTAACAGGATGCATGAAAAAAGGAATTGAATATCTTGATTTTCTTAGTAACTCTTTGTCAGGGTTAACAACTCTATGGACAGTCGATTTTAAAACATTATTAGTATGTCTTGAAAGCATATCTCCAATATTAATCATTAGCTCATCCTCAGTTGCAACTGCATCAATCCACTCACCATTAGTATTTAAAACTTGTAGCCCTCTTCCGTGAGCACCCATTAATAATGTGATTAAATTAATATCTCCATGTGCAGCAGCTCTAACAGCCTCTTTAGGATCTTCTTTTATTGGTGGGTAATGAATAGGTCTTAAAATTGAATTACCATTATGAATAAAATTATCAAAATAATTTTCATCAAGATCTAAATATAGTGCAAGAGCACGAAGAACATATTTTGCGGTTTTTTCCAATGTTTTATATACTTCCTCACCGACCTTGTTAAACTCAGGAAGCTCGTCAATAATAATATTTGGAAAATAGCTATACTTAGTTATATCTTCATCAGAAATATATTGACCAAAATGCCAATATTCTTTTAAATCTCCATGTTTACTTCCTTTTGCACTTTCTTTACCAAAAGACACATATCCACGTTGACCTGAAAATTCCGGATGCTCATACTTTCTTTTAACTTCAACAGGGAGGTCAAAGAAAAGTTTTATTTGACTATAGAGTCTCTTTGTTAAATCTTCATCTAAAAAATGTCCTCTTACAGCACAAAAGCCAATATCTTGAAAAGCCTTTCCAATTGATTGAACAAATAATGACTTTTTATTTTTATCGTCACTTAAAAAGTCTCTTAAATCTACAGAAGGAATATGATTCATTTTATTTAGTTTTTTGTTAATCAAAGATAATAAATGTTGATAACTTAGATTTTTAAGTATGATTTGAGATTGTCAGTTATAACTAAAAATTAATAATTTGCTTAATAATAGCTCATGAATTATTCAAATTCAAAAATAAGTACCTCTACACACATAGATCTCTACACAGGAATGTTGATTCCAAGAATGATAGAGGAGAAAATGCTAATCCTATTAAGGCAAGGAAAAATTTCAAAATGGTTTTCAGGCATTGGTCAAGAAGCAATTTCTGTTGGAGTAACGAAAGCTTTAAAGGATGATGAGTACATACTACCAATGCACAGAAACTTGGGTGTATTCACCAGCAGGAAAATTCCATTGTACAAGCTATTTTCACAATGGCAGGGAAAATCAAATGGATTTACCAAAGGAAGAGATCGATCTTTCCATTTTGGGACAAATGAGCACTCAATAGTTGGCATGATTTCTCATTTAGGACCTCAAATGGGTGTGGCAGACGGTATCGCTCTAAATAACCTAATATCAAATAATAAAAAAATCACAGTAGTATTTAGCGGAGAAGGTGGAACTAGCGAAGGTGATTTTCATGAGGCCTTAAATGTTGCTTCTGTATGGAATTTACCTGTAATTTTTATTATAGAAAATAACGGATATGGCCTATCTACACCCACAAATGAACAATACAACTGTAAAAATATTGCTGATAAAGGGGTTGGATATGGAATTGAATCAATGACGCTGGATGGCAATAATATTATTGAAGTTTTTTCAACGATAAGAAATCTTAGAAAAAAAATATCCAAGAAACCTAAGCCATATTTGATTGAGTTTAAAACTTTTAGAATGAGAGGTCATGAAGAGGCTAGTGGAATTAAATATGTTCCTAAGGAATTAATAGATGAATGGAATAAAAAAGATCCAATTTATAATTATGAAAAATTTCTACTAGATTCAAAGATTTTAAACTTAAAAGATATTGAAAATATCAAGCAGGAAATTTCAAAAGAAATAGAATCTAACTTGTCAATATCATTCAATGAAGAAAAAATCAATTCATCTATTGAAAATGAAATTTCAGATGTCTTCAAAAAGTTTGATTTTAAAAAAATTAAATCCACAGAAAAATTAGTTGAAAAAAGATTTGTTGATGCAATTTCTGATGGAATTAAGGAGTCAATGATGAGGTTTGATGACTTAATAATAATGGGACAGGACATAGCTGAATATGGAGGTGTATTCAAAATAACCAAAGGTTTTGTTGAAAAATTTGGTAAAGATAGAGTTAGAAATACACCTATTTGTGAATCCTCAATTATTGAAATTGCTATGGGATTATCAATATGTAAGCGAAAAAGTATTGTAGAGCTTCAATTTTCTGATTTTATAACTTCTGGATTTAATCCTGTGGTTAATTATTTAGCCAAAATTCACTATAGATGGGGGCAAAATGCTGATGTGGTTTTACGGATGCCTTGTGGGGCAGGAGTGGGGGCGGGACCATTTCATTCACAAACCAACGAAGCATGGTTCACAAAAACACCAGGCCTTATTGTTGTGTATCCGGCATTCCCATATGATGCTAAAGGACTTTTAATATCTTCAATAGAAAATCCAAATCCAGTTCTATTTTTTGAACATAAGGCGTTATACAGAAGTATTCGTGGAGATGTGCCAGAAGGATATTTTAATATTGAAATAGGTAAAGCAAAACTACTAACAGTCGGAAGTGATATTTCAGTTATTACGTATGGATCAGGAGTGCATGAAGCCATAAAAGTTATTGAAAATAATTCAATCAGTTGTGATTTAATCGATCTAAGAACTCTATCTCCATTAGATAAGGACTCAATAATAAATTCTGTAAATAAAACCGGAAAAGCCATCATATTACATGAAGATAGTTTATTTGGAGGGCTTGGGTCAGAAATTTCATCAATTATAATGGAAAACTGTTTTGAAAATTTAGATGCACCTGTAAGACGTGTAGGAAGTCTTGATACTCCAATTCCATTTGAAGAGAATTTAGAAAAACAATACTTGCCTTTTGAAAGATTTGAAGAAGAAATTAAAGATCTACTAAATTATTAGCCATTAGTTCTTTAGAAATATTTTCAACCTCATCCAAAACCCTCAATAAATTTAAACCCCAAAGTTTTTTAATTTTCTCCTTTGAATAACCTCGCTTAACTAATTCGTAAGTTACATTAAAGGTTTCTGATGCATCTTTCCATTTTAAAATACCACCGCCGCCGTCAAAATCACTACTTATTCCTACATGATCAATACCCATATATGAAACCATATAATCTATATGATCAACTAAATGTTTTACAGAGACATTTTTTGGATTATAAGTACTTTCTTCTTTTAAATATGTTGCAAATGCAACTGTTTGAACTACACCTCCATTTATCTTAATCAGATCTAATAATTCATTATCTAAATTTCTTGCGTGGTTGCAAAGATGTCGAGCAGAGGAGTGGGAGGCTATCAATGGAGCTTTAGACAATTTTAAAGTTTCTCTGATTGATTCTTTTGATGGATGTGAAATGTCTATTATCATACCTAGCTCATTCATTCTCATTACAGCTTTTTTACCAAGATCACTTAGACCATTATGAACATAAAATCCTTCATATTCTCCAGTATTGCTATCTGATAATTGATTATGACCATTATGAGATAATGACATGTATCTAGCACCTCTTTTATAAAACTCATCAATAATATCAATGTTTTCACCTATTGGATAACCGTTTTCAACACCAATCATGATAGCTTTTTTTCCAGATTTAACTATTTCATAAACATCTGATGAACTAGTAGCTATACTCAATTGCCCAACAGAATAATCATTAATTAATCTGTGAATAGCATCAAATTTATTAATTGCATTTTCATATGCTTTCTTATAACCATTATCATTAAGACTATCTTGTGCAGTATAGACAACAAGCCAAGGAACATCTAAACCACCTTCTTTAATTTTTGGAATATTAACCTGACTTTCAGTATCCATTGAATAATTATTTTCATCTGTAAAATTCTTCAAGTCAATATCACAATGAGTATCAATTGTTATCACTTCATCATGAATTTTTACAGCTTTATAATAGGTGTTCATACTTGTATATATCCAAAAAGAAATTACAATTAGTAATGAAACTAATAAAAATTTTTTGACCAACAATTTATTCATCATTGATGAGAAATTTAAAAATTAATACTTAAAACTAATAAAATCAACTTAAAATATAAATAAACTTAGAATTCTTACTATTTTTGCAAATCTGAGCTATTCAAATGAGTATCAAAACTGAAATAGATTTATATAATTATCAGAAAGGTGCAATCGATAAAATTTTTGAAAGATTTGAAGATTGCCCAAGTGATTACCATCTGTTGTATCAACTTCCTACTGGAGGAGGTAAAACAATTATTTTTTCTGAAATTGTACGTCAATATTTAAAACTTAAAAAGAAAAAAGTAGTTGTGTTGACTCACAGAATAGAGTTATGCAATCAAACATCCAAAGTTTTAAGTGACTTCGGTGTATTAAATAAGGTTGTTAATAGTAAAGCTTCATTAGATGACCAGGAAGAGTATAGTTGTTTTGTTGCTATGGTAGAGACATTAAACAATCGATTATTAGATGATAAACTAGATATTTCAGATGTAGGATTGGTTATAATCGATGAAGCTCATTATAACTCATTTACCAAATTACTAAAATTTTTTAGTAGCTCTTTCATTCTTGGTGTTACTGCGACACCACTTAGCTCAAATATAAATTTACCGATGACAGATAATTATGATGAATTAATTGTAGGCGAATCAATAAGTGAGCTCATAAAGAATAATTTTCTTGCTAGGGCAAACTTATATACATACAATGTTGGTTTAACAAGTTTAATTGTTGGAGCTAATGGTGATTATACGGTTAAATCATCAGAAGAATTATACACAAATAATGACATGCTTTCAAAATTGCTACTTGCTTATGAGGAAAGATGTTTAAATCAAAAGACTTTAATCTTTAATAATGGGATTAACACTTCATTAATCGTATATGACACATTTAAGAAAGCTGGTTTCAATGCAAGACATCTAGATAATACAGCAACAAAAAAACAAAGATCAGAAACACTTAAATGGTTCAAGGAAACACCAGATGCTATTTTAACCTCAGTTAGTATCCTTACAACCGGTTTCGATGAGCCTACCGTAAAATGTATAATGATTAATCGAGCAACTAAATCATTGACTTTGTATTACCAAATGATAGGAAGAGGTTCTAGATTACTAAAAGATAAAAACACTTTTGAAGTAATTGATTTAGGGAATAACTTTTACAGATTTGGTGAATGGGGTTCTGATATAGATTGGCATAAGATATTTAGAAACCCAATGAATTATCTTGATAGTATTCAATCTGATGAAGAGATTGAAGGAAGGTTTAGATACGAAATGCCTGATGAATTAAAAGAATTATTTTCTAATTCTGAAAATATTCATTTTGATGTTGATAAAACATATGTAGAATCAATAAAAAAAGGAAAATCATCAAAAACTGTATTAGAAAAAGCAATTAATCATCACTCTGTGATGTGCGTAGAGAATAGTGAGGATGAATTTGACGCTTTAATATTGGTAAAAGAATTAAATGATGATATAGACTATGTAATTAAAAGATACTCAAAATGCATCAGCAAAAGTACAGATAACTTTCTTGACTGGTTAACTAAAGATTACAAAAAAAGATTGAGAACTAATATTAGGGTAAATTTTGAGGAAATAAAAAACAAAAAATAATTTATTAATTTTAAGTATGAGTTTTCTAAAATGGCATAAAAAACAAGTTGAAAAAAATTTAAATATGTTTGGACTATCTAATTATCAAGGATTATGGGTTTCATTTATTAAAGGATTAATATTTGGGGCAATTATTATGTGGTTTGTAAGCTGCAACGAGCAAGTCGTTGTAAAAAAGGCTCCCACTACTGAAACTAAAATAACAAGCGAACTTCAATCTGATTATAGTATTGGTGTAAAAGGAAATTGCGGCATGTGTAAATCCACGATTGAAAAAGCTGTCAAAAGCTTAGATTTTGTAGAAAATGCAGAGTGGGGGATTAAAACAAAAATTTTAGACGTTGAATTTATTGACTCGGTTAATTTTGATTTGCAGGCATTAAATTCAGCAATAAATCAATCAGGTTATGAAACTATGAATACAACTGCAGATCAAACAGCGTATGATGCATTACCTATGTGTTGTAAATATGATCGAAATATGGTGGTATATGGTCCAAAATTTGATTAAAATTGAATCCTAAGGGGAGAATAAACAACCTAAGAAGAAAAACAACAAGATTTTTCTCAAAAATATTTGTAAGCGATAAGCTTTCAGAAGATAATTTTTCTCAAAATATTACTCAGGTAAAAAAAGTTTTAGTTTCAAGACCTAATCATAGACTTGGAAATAATTTGTTACTAACTCCTTTAATCACAGAAATTTCTGAAATTTTTCCAAATGCGGAAATACACATTTTCACAAAAGGCGACTTAGCTAATGTTGTATTTGAAAATTATAAAGATGTAGTAAGGTTAATAAAACTACCAAGGAAACCTTTCAAAAATTTAATTGAATATTTTTCATGCTGGTTTTCAATTTTAAGTGAAAAATATGATATTTCAATAAATGCCAATAGAGTGTCTTCTTCAGGAAAATTAGCTACAAAATTTTCTAGATCTAATTACAAATTTTATAATATTTTGAATGAAAATTCAGAATTAATAAATGATTATTCACACAATGCAAAAAACCCAGTATATAACCTGAGATATCTGGTTAAAAACAAAATAAATAGATCTGAAATTATTATACCAAAACTGGATATTAAATTACGAGATTATGAGATAAAAAATGGTGAAAAATTATTAAAATCAATGTTTAGAGATCAAAAACCGGTTATCTCAATTTTTACTTTTGCAACGGATGAAAAATGCTACAATAAAGCTTGGTGGAATAATTTATATCAAAAAATAAAAGTTCTTGAAAAGAATTATAATATTCTTGAAATTCTTCCTGCTGAAAATATATCACAAATTGATTTTGCAGCAAAATCATATTATAGTAGAGATATTAGAGAAATTGCAAGCGTAATGTTTAAT
>CABYFY010000015.1 GCA_902518355.1 uncultured Bacteroidota bacterium
AAATTCTCTAATTCTATCAAACACCACTACTGTATCATTCAATGAGTAACCAATTACTGTAAGGATAGCTGCAATAAATGCTTGGTCTATTTCCATACTAAAAGGCATAAACTTATAAGTAAGTGAGAAAATACCCAGAACGATTAGCACATCATGGAATACAGCAGCTACTGCACCAAGTGAGAATTGCCATTTCTTGAACCTAACTAATATGTAAAGAAAAACAACGATTAACGATCCTAAAATAGCCCAAAATGATGATTGTTTAATATCATCAGCTATGGTAGGACTTACCTTGCCAGACATCATTTTTCCAACATTATTTTCAGCATCTAAAAACTGCTTGTAAGTATATCCATCAGGAAGATAATTTTCTAAGGATTCAAAAAGTTTTGATTGTACTTCTTCGTCAGCAGCAGCTGAATTTTCGTCAACTTTATATTTTGTAGAAATTTTAAGCTGATTTGGACTACCTATGGTCTTTATTTCAGAGCTTCCGAAAACTAAATCAGTAGATTTTTTGACTTCTTCAGTATTTACATCATTTGCAAATCTAACAGTGTATGTTCTACCTCCAACAAAATCAATACCTTCATCTAACCCGGTAGTGAATAGAGAAAATATTCCAGAAGCTATAAGTACCCCGGAAATCAAATATGTAAGTTTTCTCCTACTTAAGAAGTCTATATTTAAGTTTCTAAATAAACCTTTGGTTAATGGGGTTGAAAAACTAAGCCTTGATCCTCTGTTAACATCCCAGTTAATTAGTAGCCTTGAAATAAAGATTGCTGTGAATAACGAGGTTATAATACCGATTAAAAGAGTTGTAGCAAATCCTTTAATTGGACCTGTACCAAATGTGTAAAGAATCAATGCGGTTAATCCTGTTGTAATATTAGCATCTAATATTGATGACAATGCATTTTGATACCCGTCAGAAATAGCTGGTTTTTCCTTTTTACCTCTATACAGCTCTTCTCTAACCCTCTCATAAATTAGAACATTAGCATCTACCGCGATACCAATTGTTAAAACTATACCTGCAATTCCAGGAAGGGTCAATACAGCACCCAAACCAGATAAAATTCCAAAAATTAACACAATATTAAGTACTAATGCAATATTAGAATATAAACCAACTTTTCCATAATAGAACATCATCCAAACCAACACAAGGACAAGTGCAATCATAAATGAATTTGTACCCGATTCGATGGCTTCTTGTCCCAGAGAAGGACCAACCTCATCAGCTTGAACAATATCAGCAGATGCTGGCAACTTACCAGCTCTTAAAACATTAGCTAAATCGATAGCTTCATTTAAATCAAATGCACCAGAAATCTCACTATTTCCACCAGAAATTGGTCCACTGGTTACTCCAGGAGCGGAATAAACAATATCATCTAAAACTATCGCAATTTGCGAGCTTTGACTGTAAGCATTTCCTGTCATTTCTTCCCATATCTTTGCACCTTTAGTATTCATTTGCATACTGACTGTGGGTGTAACACCGTCAACTGAATATGATTGTCTCGCATCAGTTATTACAGACCCACTTAATTGAGGTGTGTTTTCTCTGTTTCCCTTAAGTGCATATAAAGCAACTATTTCCTCTCCTTCTTCAGACATCTGAGGGATTCCCCATAAAAATTTAACATATCTTTGAGAAGGCTGAAGTAAAGATTTTACATCAGGGTCTGAAAGATATTCAGAAATTATGTTTGTGTTTTTTGAATCAAACTGAGCTATTATTGGTCCACCCTGGTAACCTTGACCTTTAATAAGATCTAAAATTGGGTTCTTTTCAATAGCAATAGAATCGTTATCAGATCCTAATAACTCTTCAACTTCACTTAATTCAGTTTTATCTGCTGTTTTATTTGAAGTTTTAGATTTGATTATTTCATTTGCTTGAATCATAAATGATAAAAACTCTTCACCTTTAAACGCATCCCAAAATTCTAATTGTGCAGTACTTTGTAATAAACCTTTTACTCTTTCAACATCTTTTGCTCCTGGAAGTTCAACTAAAATTCTACCAGAATTTCCAAGTCTTTGAATATTTGGCTGTGTAACTCCAAACTTGTCTATTCTTTTTCTCAGAACTTCAAATGCTGAAGTAACTGATTCATCAATTTTTGTTTTTAAGATTGGCTGAACTTCGTCATCAGACATATCAAAATTAATTTCTTCACTAAGGGTTCTATTAGCAAATATATCTGGAGAAGCTAGTTTGGTATCTCCTTTAATGTTATCAAAAGCAATAAAGAAATCTTCTAGATAAGTATTTTGACTATTTTTTTGAATTTCTTCAGCATCAAGAAGAGCTTTATTAAAAATTGGATCTTTACTATTGTTAGATAAGTTTTGTAAAATGTCTTTAACCGAAATTTGAAGAATTACATTAATTCCACCCTTTAAATCTAATCCAAGGTTCATTGCTCTATCTTTCACTTCGTCATAAGTATATTCAGCAATTCCAATGTAAAAAACAGGGATATTTGATAAAGAATCTAAATAGTTTATTTTTTCTTGATTTCTTTTTTTATCAAAATCAATTTCTTCTCCACTAATCTTGGTAATAGCGAATTCATTTGCTTTGTTTTCTATCTGATTAGATTTGAATGTAAATGATAACTGGAATACACTTACTAGCCCAAAAAGCAGTGCGAATAACTTAACTAATCCTTTATTTTGCATAACATAGTCTTTATAAAAAAGTGGTGCAAATATATAATTTCAGATATTAACTGACAACAGATTACACCATTAATTGATTCAAGAATTTTGTAGGTAATTTATAAGCCCAAAAGAGAATTTGTCTTTGAGACACCTTCAGCACTTTCGGTTAAATGATTTGAATCAGCTGAATCAAGGTCTAATTCAATTATTTTTTCAATACCATTTCTACCTAATATAACAGGAACACCAATACATAAATCATTAAGTCCGTACTCGCCGTCAAGAAGAGCTGAACAAGGAAATATTTTCATATGATTACAAGCAATAGATTGAACTAGAGAACTCACCGCTGCACCGGGAGCATACCATGCTGACGTTCCCAATAATTTGGTTAATGTTGCTCCACCAACTTTAGTATCTTCTCTAACTTTATCTAATCTTTCAGCTGAAAGAAAGTTAGAAACCTTTATGCTATTTCTTGTAGCTTTTGAAATAAGAGGAACCATTCCCTTATCACTATGACCTCCAATCACCATACCATCTACATCACTTATTGGAGCATCAAGTGCCTCTGCAAGTCTATATTTAAATCTAGCAGAGTCTAAAGCTCCACCCATACCAATAATTCTATTTTTTTGTATACCAGTTGTTTTATGAACTAAATAAGTCATCGTATCCATAGGATTACTTACTACTATTATGATGGTATTAGGTGATTTTTCCAGTAGTTTGGCACTAACCTCCTTAACAATTCCCGCATTAATTCCAATTAGCTCCTCTCTGGTCATTCCAGGTTTTCTTGGAATACCAGATGTTATAACACAAATATCACTGTCAGCAGTTTTAGAATAATCATTAGTAGTTCCGACAATCTTAGTATCAAAATTATTCAAAGAAGCGGTTTGCATTAAATCCATAGCTTTTCCCTCTGCAAAACCATCTTTAATATCTAATATTACAACTTGTGATGCAAAATTCTTAATTGCTATATATTCTGCGCAGCTTGCACCTACCGCTCCAGCTCCAACTACAGTAACTTTCATAAAATTATTTTAAGCATCTATATTAGCATAGATTGCATTGTTTTCAATAAATTCTCTTCTTGGAGGGACATCATCACCCATTAACATTGAAAAAATTCTATCAGCTTCAACACCATTTTCAATATCAACTCTTCTTAAAGTTCTAAATTCTGGGTTCATAGTAGTTTCCCATAATTGAGCAGCATTCATCTCACCTAGACCTTTATATCTTTGAACCTTACATCCATCTCCAAACTTCATCATAATACTATCTCGCTGATCATTATTCCATGCATATTCTTTTTTTGCACCTTTTTTCACAAGATAAAGTGGAGGTGTAGCAATATACACATGACCATTTTCCACTAATTCCTTCATATATCTAAAGAAAAATGTTAAAATTAATGTTGAAATATGACTACCATCAATATCGGCATCACACATAATTACAACTTTATGATATCTTAATTTTTCTATATTAAGTGCCTTACTATCCTCTTCAGTTCCAATAGTAACACCAAGAGCAGTGAAAATATTTCTTATTTCCTCATTTTCAAAAACTTTGTGCTGCATAGCTTTTTCAACGTTGAGTATCTTACCCCTAAGTGGTAATATTGCCTGAAAAGCTCTATCTCTTCCTTGTTTGGCGGTACCACCTGCTGAGTCACCCTCAACTAAGAAAACCTCACATTTAGCAGGATCTTGCTCTGAACAGTCTGAAAGTTTTCCTGGAAGACCTCCAATACTCATGACCGATTTTCTCTGAACCATCTCACGAGCCTTTTGAGCTGCGTGTCTTGCCTGAGCAGCTAAAATAACCTTCTGAACAATTGTTTTTGCATCCTCAGGGTGCTCCTCCAGATAATCCCTGAGCATTTCAGAAACGGCCTGACTTACACAAGCTGAAACTTCTTTATTCCCAAGTTTTGTTTTAGTTTGACCCTCAAATTGAGGCTCGGCTACTTTAACCGAAATTATAGCAGTTAAACCTTCTCTAAAATCATCTCCTGAAATTTCAAATTTTAATTTATCTAACATTCCGGATGTCTCAGAGTATTTTTTTAGAGTATGTGTTAATCCTCTTCTGAAACCACTTAAATGAGTTCCACCCTCATGTGTATTAATATTATTTACATAGGAATGCAAATTTTCAGAGTATGAGGTATTATAAATCATGGCTACCTCAACAGGAACACCATTTTTTTCTCCTTCAAAAGCGATAACATCTTTCATTATCGGCTCTCTTGTATCATCTAAGAATTTGATGAATTCTACTAACCCATCCTTTGAATAAAACTCTTCATGAACATCATTTCCATCTTTGTCTTTATTCCTCTTGTCTGTTATTGTTATCGTTATTCCTTTATTTAAAAAAGATAACTCCCTAAGTCTAGTTGCTAATATGTCGTAGCTATATGTGTTAACATCTTGAAATATTGTCTTATCAGGTAAAAAAGTAACTATTGTTCCTGTTTTGTCAGATGTGCCAACTTCTTTTACTAGCTCTACAGATTTTCCTCTTTGGTATTCTTGTTCCCAAATCTTGCCATCACGATGTACAGTAGCAACAAGTTTTTCAGAAAGAGCATTTACACAACTTACACCAACTCCGTGTAGACCACCTGAAACTTTATAGGAATCTTTGTCAAATTTACCTCCAGCTCCAATCTTCGTCATAACAACCTCTAATGCGGAAACACCTTCTTTCTTATGCATTCCAACGGGAATACCTCTACCGTTATCTTCTGTTGTTACAGAGTTATCTTCATTAATTGTTACCGAAATTCTATCACAATGTCCAGCCATAGCTTCATCAATAGAATTATCTACAACTTCATAAACAAGATGATGAAGACCTCTAGAACCTACATCTCCAATATACATTGAAGGACGCATTCTGACATGCTCCATCCCCTCCAGCGCCTGTATACTATCCGCTGAATATTTAGCTTGATTTTCACTCATAATTGATTGTAAAATAGTTAGTTATATTCTAGTCAAAAAACAAATGAAATTGAACTAGAAAAATATTACATTCAAATATACAAAAAAAACAAGCTCCAACAGATTAAAAATCGGCAGATATAAAGGACAAGTTATTAACAATTTTTAGCCTAAAATTTAATGTTAATAAGCATCTTGATGAACCTTGGAAATTGCTCTTCCTGAGGGTTCATTAACTAATTTAAATGCTTCGTCCCATTCAAGTGCTATTTTAGTGCTACATGCAACAGAAGGTTCCTGTGGTACTGACATAGCTGCTGTATTAGATGGGAAATGACTAGAAAATAGAGTTCTGTAATAATATTCCTCCTTTGTTGTTGGGGTCTTTATTGGGAATTTAATTTTTGCATCTGCCATCTCTTGATCAGAAATCCTTTCCTCTACAACTTCTTTTAAGGTATCAATCCAACTATATCCAACACCATCACTAAATTGTTCTTTTTGTCTCCATAAAATATCATCTGGAAGATAATCTTTAAAAGCTTTTCGTAAAACCCATTTTTCCATTCTCTCGCCGTTAATCATTTTATCTTTAGGGTTTAATGACATGGCAACATCAATAAATTCCTTGTCAAGAAAAGGAACCCTTCCTTCAACCCCCCAAGCAGCTAAACTTTTGTTTGCTCTTAAACAATCGTACATATGCAATTTCTTTAATTTCCTTACTGTTTCATAATGAAAATCTTTCGAGCTTGGTGCTTTGTGAAAATATAAGTAACCACCGAATAACTCATCAGCACCTTCTCCGGAAAGAACCATTTTAATTCCCATAGACTTAATTACCCTAGCCATTAAGTACATAGGGGTTGAAGCTCTAACAGTAGTGATATCATAGGTTTCTAAATTATAAATAACATCTTTTATAGCATCAAGACCTTCCTGAATTGTAAATATTATCTCGTGATGAACTGTACCAATGTGATCAGCAACTTTTCTTGCTGCAGCCAGATCTGGTGAGCCCTCTAATCCTACCGAAAAAGAATGCAGTTGAGGCCACCATGCTCTTTGTTTGTCATCGCTCTCAATTCTATTTTCAGAATATTTTTTTGCGATCGCAGACGTAATTGAGGAATCTAACCCACCTGAAAGTAGAACACCATAAGGGACGTCAGACATTAATTGTCTTTTAACAGCATTTTCCAATGAATCTCTGAGATTATCTATGCTTGTTTCAGCATCTTTTACATTATCAAAATCTTCCCAATCTCTTGAATACCATTTTTCAAATTTGTTTTTTGAACTGGTCAAAAATTGGCCTGGGGGAAACAATTCGATTTTTTCACATTGTCCTTCAAGAGCTTTTAATTCAGATGAAACATAGAAAACAGCATTTTTATCCCAGCCGATGTATAATGGGATAATACCTATGTGATCTCTTGCCACAAAATATTCATCCTCTAGGGAGTCATAAATAGTAAATGCAAAAATACCGTTGAGCTTATCTAAAAAGTTAGGACCATATTTTTCGTACAATGGTAAAATTACCTCGCAATCGCTCTTAGTAGCAAAACAATATTCAGGGAATTCAAGCCTTAATTCTTTGTGATTGTATATCTCACCGTTTGCTGCTAAAACATATCTGGCATCTTGACTAAATAATGGTTGCTGACCTGATGATGGGTCTACAATAGCCAATCTCTCATGAGCAATAATTGCAGATTTATTTGAATAGATGCCACTCCAATCAGGACCTCTATGTCTTATTTTTTTAGCCATTTCTAACACCTTAGATCTTAATAAGCTATCGTTTTTGGTTTCAAAAGCACAAACTATACCACACATAATTTAAATTTTTAACAAAAAAAAATAATAATATTATATTAATAAACTAAATTATTAAAAATGATTACAAATATTAATTAATTATTTGAAATTAAAATAAAAATGTAATAAAATAAATGATGCTAGATTAATCTGGTTAACTATTGTAAGCTAAGGGATGTTTAGATATTTGTGAGTTTGAAGAGATATCTTCCATTTTGGATTCTTTTTAATAAAATCAACCATTAAAGGCATCATCTCTTCTCGCTTACCCCACTCTGGCTGAAGATATAAAATTGCATTTTTATTTACTTTTTTTGACTCTTGCTCAGCAAATTTAAAATCGTGATTATTATAAATTATTATTTTTAACTCGTGAGCATGATTGTATACATCTTCTATCGGAAGTTTAGCTTTTTTCGGTGATAAACAAACCCAATCCCAAATTCCTGTTAAGGGATATGCTCCAGAGGTTTCAATGTGTGTTTTTTTACCAAGCTTTTTTAGTGCTTTTGTTAATGGATTCATATTCCACATCAAAGGCTCACCACCGGTAACTACCACAAAGTCTGAAAGCCCAGCTGATTTTTTTACTATTTCTTCAATCGAAATAATTGGGTGACTATTTTCATCCCAGCTTTCTTTAACATCGCACCAATGACAACCCACGTCACAACCACCTGTTCGAATAAAATATGAAGCTAATCCTTTATGAAATCCCTCACCTTGGATAGTATAGAATGCCTCCATGATTGGAAGTAACTCACCTTTTTCTAAAAGCAACTTTGTCTTTTTGTCCATTACAGAACAAATATAAAAATCTTAATATCTATATTTACCGACATAATTAAATATTTATAATGAGTGATTCAGGAACAAGAATAAATAAATTTTTAAGTGAGGTTGGTTACTGCTCAAGACGACAAGCAGATGCACTTATTGATCAAGGCAGAGTTTATGTAAACCGAAAGCCAGCTAAGATGGGTATGAAAGTTTCTGAAGATGATATGATTGAAGTTGACGGAGAAAAAATCAATCAATCAAAAAAGAAAAAAATATTCATTGCCTTAAACAAACCAAGAGGGGTTGTGTGTACAACCAATACAGGAGTTGAAGAAAATAATATTATTGATTTTTTGAATTTCCATGAAAGGGTTTTTCCGATAGGTAGACTTGATAAATCAACCACAGGATTAATTCTACTTACCAATGATGGAGAAACTGCAAACAGGATTCTAAAAACAGCAAATAACAATGAAAAAGAGTACTTAGTTAAAGTAAATAGACCAATTCCTGAGTCAATTCTTAAAAAAATGAGTGAAGGAGTTCCAATTCTTGGAAAGATTACAAGAAAATGTGTTGTTGAAAAAGTAAAAACAAATCAATTCAAAATTATTTTAACTCAAGGATTAAATAGACAGATTAGAAGAATGTGTGATCACTTTGGCTATAAAGTTGTATCCCTTCAAAGAATCAGAATAATGAATATCAAATTAGATTTACCTGAGGGTAAATATAGACTCTTGAATGAACAAGAAATTAAAGGATTAAAAAAATAAACCATGGCTGAATTATTGGAAAAAAATAAGCTTGTAAATGAATTGAACAAGCTTTCAAATAAATGGAGTATTAGTGATAAATTTTTGAATTGTAAGTATGAATTTAAAAATTTCAATGAAGCGCTTTCTTTCATTAATAAAGTTGGAGTGAAATGTGAGGAAATGGATCATCATCCGAAGTGGACCAATGTATATAACAGATTAGAAATTGAACTTTTTACCCACGATAAAGATGGACTGACAATGAAAGATTTTGATTTAGCAATATTTATGGACCAAGAATTTGAAAGCTATGAATAAACTCACACCATTTCATTTAGCCATCC
Organism: uncultured Bacteroidota bacterium; assembly: GCA_902518355.1. Classification (GTDB taxonomy): domain Bacteria; phylum Bacteroidota; class Bacteroidia; order Flavobacteriales; family Flavobacteriaceae; genus MED-G13. The sequence continues at coordinate 9,355 of CABYFY010000015.1, forward strand.
CGGTTGATAATATTCCTGTTTGTAGAAAGTTCTATCGTGAAGTTCTTGGATGCGAAGAAGGTAGAAGTAGTGACCACTGGGTAGACTTTAATCTCTTTGGTCATCAACTTGTTATTCATTACAAAGAAAAATCTAACGAAGAAATTCATACAAACCCTGTTGATGGTAAAAATGTACCGGTCCCTCATTTTGGAGTTGTGTTAGAATGGGATACTTTTCATAAATTCTCTAATGAGCTAACGAAAAAAGGAGTAGAATTTATAATTGAACCTTACATACGTTTTGAAGGTAAGCCAGGTGAACAAGCAACCATGTTTTTTATGGATCCTGCTGGCAATGCGCTAGAGTTTAAATCCTTAAAAGACTTTAATCAAATCTTTGCCACTTAATCAACCTTTGTATGCTAACAAGGTGTTTTTTAATAACATTGCTATTGTCATTGGTCCGACACCCCCAGGCACAGGAGTAATATAACTAGACTTTTTAGAAACATTTTCATAATCAACATCTCCAACAATTTTATATCCTTTTTCAGAACCGTCTGCGACCCTAGTTATTCCGACATCAACAATGACAGCACCATCTTTTACCATATCCTCTTTCACAAAATTTGGAACTCCCAATGCTGAAATTATTATATCAGCCTGTTTGGTCAGGTCTTCAATATTTTTAGTTCTGCTATGCGCAAGTGTTACCGTTGAATTCCCAGGATTAGATTTTTGACTCATTAAAATACTTATGGGTCTACCAACAATATCTGATCTACCGATTACAACTGTATATTTTCCAGAGGTTTCGACATTATATCTTTTAAGAAGCTCCATGATTCCAAAAGGAGTTGCTGAAATAAAAGTTGAAAGACTGAGAGCCATTTTACCAAAATTTGTTGGATGAAAACCATCTACATCCTTGTCGGCATCAACAGCCATTAATATTTTTTGTGAGTCTATGTGTTTTGGCAAAGGAAGTTGAACAATATAACCGTCTATATTTTCATCATTATTCAACTCATTAACTTTTTCAAGAAGTTCATTTTCAGAAATTGTTTCAGGAAGTTTTATCAGAGTAGACTCAAATCCAACTCTTTTACAAGCACGAACTTTACTGCCAACGTAGGTCAAACTTGCTCCGTCATCTCCAACAATAACTGCGGCTAAATGCGGAGGTCTTGAACCCTTTGCAACAATCTCTTTTACAGATTCTGCAATTTCAGCTTTAATATCACTACTTGTTTTTTTTCCGTCTAAAACTATCATCTACCTTTCATGTTTTGCATCATTTGCATCATTTTACCTTGACCCATTCCCTGCATCATCTTCATCATTTTACTCATTTGATTAAACTGCTTAATCAGTTGATTTATTTCTTCAACCGACCTTCCTGAACCTTTACTAATTCTCTTTTTTCGAGACTGATCTAATATTGAGGGAAGTGCTCTTTCTTTTGGCGTCATTGAATTAATAATCGCCTCTATTGGTTTAAAAGATTCATTATCAATTTGTTCACCTGATTGTTTCATCATTTTATTGGCTCCGGGAATCATACCAACTAAATCTTTCATGTCTCCCATCTTCTTTATCTGCTGAATCTGCTTCATGAAGTCATCTAAACCGAACTTGTTCTTTGCAATTTTCTTTTGAATTTTTCTTGCTTCCTCCTGGTCAAATTGCTGTTGCGCTCTTTCAACAAGAGAAACAACATCACCCATTCCAAGAATTCTATCAGCCATTCTACTTGGGTGAAAAACATCAAGAGCATCCATTTTCTCACCAGTTCCGATAAACTTGATTGGTTTATCAACTACACTTTTTATCGATAAGGCAGCACCACCTCGAGCATCACCATCTAATTTGGTAAGAACAACTCCGTCAAAATCCAACACATCATTAAATGCTTTAGCACTATTTACAGCATCTTGACCAGTCATGGAATCAACAACAAATAAAATTTCACTTGGCTTTATAGCTTTTTTAATATTTGAAATTTCATTCATCATTTCTTCATCAATTGCCAACCTACCTGCTGTATCAATAATGATTAAATTATGACCTTTAGATTTTCCATGCTTAACCCCAGCCTTAGCAATTGCTACAGGATCTTTATTTTCTTCTTCAGAATATACCTCGATATCTAAATCTTTACCGAGTACATGTAATTGCTCAATCGCCGCAGGTCTGTAGACATCACAGGCAACCATTAGTGGTTTTAATGATTTTTTCTTTCTAATATCGTTAGCAAGCTTTGCAGTAAAAGTGGTTTTACCAGATCCTTGTAGACCTGACATTAAAACTATGGCAGGCTTATCTTTTAAATTTATTTCAGATGTCTCACCACCCATCAATTCGGCCAATTCGTCTTTTACGATTTTGACCATTAATTGACCAGGCTTAAGATTTGTTAAAACATCTTGACCAATGGCTTTTTCCTTAACTCTTTGGGTAAAATCTCTGGCTGTTTTAAAGTTTACATCGGCATCAAGAAGTGCACGCCTAACTTCTTTTAATGTTTCTGCAACATTAATTTCGGTTATGCTTCCATGACCCTTTAATACCTGTAGGGCTTTGTCTAATTTTTCACTTAGATTACTAAACATACTGTAAAATAAAAAATTTAAAACTCATATTAAAATTACATTCTATCAACTACACCAATACCCAAAAGTGATAGTGCATTTTTTATTGTTATTCCAACTAATTTTGAAAGCTCAACTCTAAATGTTTTCTTGTCTTCAAAAGCAGATTTTAAAATCGGTAATGATTGATAAAATGAATTGAATGACTTAACTAGATCATAAACATAATTAGCGACTAATGCTGGATTATGTGAGCTAGCAGCAGCAGCAATAGCTGAAGGAAATAAATCAATTTGTTTGATTAACTCTTTTTCCTTGTCTTCCAATTTTCTATCATATTTATCTTTTAATAACTCAAAATTAATTCCACTAAGAATCGATTGAATTCTTGCGTAAGAGTATTGAATAAAAGATGCGGTATTCCCTTGAAAATCTACTGATTCTTTAGGATCGAAAAGAATTCTTTTTTTAGGATCAACTTTAAGAATATAATATTTTAATGCACCTAAACCAACAGTGCTATAAACATTATTTTTTTCATCTTCAGAAAGCCCTTCAAGCTTTCCTAAACTTTTAGAAATCTCTTTTGCAGTGCTAGTCATCTCTTGCATTAAATCATCAGCATCAACAACAGTACCTTCTCTACTTTTCATTTTACCACTTGGTAAATCTACCATTCCATAGCTTAGATGAAATAAATTTTCAGACCATGAAAAACCCAGTTTTTTAAGTATTAAAAAAAGAACTTTAAAATGATAGTCCTGCTCATTACCCACAGTATAAACCATCGTGTTAATATCAGGGCAATCTTTTACTCTTTGCACTGCAGTACCAATATCTTGAGTCATGTAAACAGCAGTTCCATCAGCACGAAGTACAATCTTTTCATCTAGTCCATCTTCGGTTAGATTACACCAAACTGAGCCGTCATCTTTTTTGTAAAAAACTCCTGATTTTAATCCGCTAAAAATAAATTCTTTACCTAACAAATACGTGTCACTTTCATAATAATAACTATCAAAGTCAACACCTAAATTTTTGTAAGTTTCTTCAAACCCTTCATACACCCAGCCATTCATTTTTTTCCAAAGCTCTACCACTTCCATATCTCCAGATTCCCAATGAATTAGAATTTCTTTTGCTCTTAGTAGAATGGGGGCATTTTGCTTAGCCTCTTCTTCAGTAACTCCACTTTTTATAAGCTCTTCAACCTCTTTTTTATAAACCTGGTCAAATTTGATGTAATAATCTCCAACAAACTTATCTCCTTTCAAATTGGTACTGGCCGGAGTTTCACCATTACCATAATCTAACCAAGCAATCATACTCTTACAAATATGAATTCCTCTATCATTTATGATTTGGGTTTTATATACTTTTTTTCCTGATGCTTTGTAAATTTCAGACATACTATATCCCAAAAGATTATTTCTTATATGACCTAAGTGTAAGGGTTTATTAGTATTAGGAGATGAATATTCAACCATTACAGCTTCGTCAGAAACAGTGTCAGAAAATCCATATTCTGAATTTTCTTTGGCTGAATTAAAAAAACTTAAATAATGTTCATCAGCGATTAAAAGATTCAAGAATCCAGAAACAATATTGTAAGAAACAACAGAACTATTTGCAACCAAGTAATCACCGATCTTTTCGGCAATTTCTTTTGGACTCGATTTCAATTCTTTGACCATAGGAAAGACAACAAGAGTAACGTCTCCTTCAAATTCTTTTTTTGTTTGCTGAAGCTCAATATTATCAGTGTTAAACTGAAATATTTCATTTAAAGCAGTTTTAATATTGTCTCTTATTATCTTTTGAATATACATTCTTAATTATCTGATGTAAATATACTGTTTAATAATATTACTTTTTTGGTAAAAATATTTCTGCCATCATGCATCTGGTGCTACCCCCACCACAAACCTCTATTGTATTTATATCACATGAAATAAATCTCGAATGGTTTGCAATTGTATTTCTTTGATTTTCGTCTAATGAATCTTCAGCAGACTTACTCATTACTAAAATACTTTCACCATTTTCATTTATAAGCTCCAGCATATTACCGGCGAAACTTTCAACCTGCTTTTCAGAAATTTCGATTAGTTTTTTTCCTGACTCAATTATAAAATTAGAAACATTTTTTCTTTGCTTTTTGTCATCAATTGAATCTAAACATATTATGACGTAATCTGTAGCAACACACATCATCACATTGGTATGATATATTGGGAGTCTCTTGTCGCCCACAGACTGAAATGAATTAAAAATTACAGGGTTAAATTCAAAGTCTTCACAAAATTCAATAAATAAATCTTCATTAGATCTATTAGAAATTGAACAATATGCAATTCTATTTTCACGATCTAATATCATACTTCCGGTGCCCTCTAAAAATTTATTTTCGGACTCAGCACTAGAATAATCGACTATGTTGGAAATGGTAAAGCCTTCGCTTTCTAAAAATTCTAAAACTTCAGGTCTTCTCTCCAACCTTCTGTTTTTAGCGTACATCGGAAACAAACCTACATCTCCATTTTGATGAAAGGAAACCCAATTATTTGGAAAAATTGAATCTGGTGTATAATCGTTTTCATCGTCCTGAAATACATGAACAGAAATACCATTTTGTTTTAAATTCTTAACCATATTATCAAACTCCTTTTGAGCAGTCTCATTTGAGTTTTTTATAATTGAATCTTTATTCTGGTAATGATTATCACCTGCAGTCTCTTCATTATAGCCAAAATTAATCGGCCTTATCATTAATATAGAATTTGTAGCTTGATCCATATTTATTCTCTTATCAAAGGTAAAGTTGAGCATCTTAACAGTCCACCCTGCTTAGAAATTTCTTTGTAATTTATTTCTTCAACTACAATGTCAAAACCTCTTAACCAAGAATTTAAGCTGGTAAAAGATTTTTCACTTACTACAATATTAGTATCAATCGAAAAGAAATTACAATTCATTTCACTCATTTCACTTAATGAAATTTCTAAAATATTTTCCTCTCCAAAATAATCTACTAGCCATTTGTACTGTTCTCTTTTCAAAAATGCTTCAGGGCAAGCCACCAACTTACCATTACCCACCGGCTGTAAACAACAATCCAAATGTAATGCGTTTTTTGTTGGTTCCAAATCAGATTTAATCAGGTCAAATGGAATTATCTTTTTTTCAGTAAATTTTTCTTTTAAAAATTTAATGGCCTTATAATTTGTCCTAGCAGTTTTAAAATTAGAATAATCATCTCCATCATATGTGCCGATAAAAATATAATCATTATGAAGAATTACATCACCTCCCTCTACATGACAATCTTCTGGCAATTCAATTATTTTATTTTTTGGGATTAAATCAATGACTTTATTAATTGCAAGAATTTCATTTGATCTATCTGGTAATATATTTGAAATAATGAAAGAGTCATCGACAACAAAAGCAATATCCCTAGAGAAAATCTGATTATAATTATTAATAGTTTCTGGTCTTCTGATATCAACTTTATATTTTAATAAAACTTGTTCAAACTGATTCATTTCATTAATCATATCGATTTCAGTTGGGTACGTATTATTTAAAACATTTTGTCTGCTCTTAGGGTCGTAACATTCTTCTAATTCTGGAGTTGAACCGTTACTTTTTGCAGTGCCTAATACTACTGTTAAAAGCCTTGATGTTTCATTATTTACATTAAGCTTTAGCATTTAAAATAAATATGTAAATAAATTATTTTTTGGATTTAAATTTTCTTGCGGCAGGACCAGTGTAAAGTTGCCTTGGTCTACCTATAGGCTCATTCATTAATCTCATTTCTCTCCATTGTGCAATCCATCCCGGCAATCTACCCAGAACAAACATTACGGTATACATATCAGAGGGAATTCCCATAGCTCTGTAAATAACACCAGAGTAAAAATCTACATTGGGGAATAGTTTTCTGTCAATAAAATATTTGTCTTTCAGTGCATTTTCCTCTAATTCTCCGGCTATGTGAAGCAGAGGATCATCAATACCTAAAGACTTTAAAAATTTATGAGCTGCATCTTTGATAATTCTTGCTCTTGGATCATAGTTTTTGTAAACTCTATGACCAAAACCCATTAAACGAAATGGATCGTTTTTATCCTTAGCTTTTCTTATATACTTTTTTGTGTTACCACCATCTTCTTGAATGGACTTAAGCATCTCCAAAACTGCTTGATTCGCTCCACCGTGTAACGGGCCCCATAATGCTGAAATACCTGCAGAAATTGAGGGGAATAATCCTGCATGTGAAGAACCAACTATTCTAACAGTAGAAGTTGAACAGTTTTGCTCATGATCAGCATGTAATATTAGTAACTTGTTAAATACATTTATAAGATTTTTATCTGGACGATATTCATCATTAGGCTTTTTAAATAGTAAATGTAAAATCATATCAGTGTAATCCAGATTCCTGATTTTCATAGAGTACTGAAGCGGTAAACCGTTTATCTTTCTGTATGACCAGCCAACCAATATTGGTATTTTACCTAAGACCTTTACTATTGTATTATACATACCCTCCTTACTTCTATCATAATCAAGGGAAACATCGTCTGGGTTGAATGCTGTTAAAGCACTAGTCAAACTTGAAAGTACACCCATTGGGTGTGCTGAGCTTGGAAAAGCATCAACAATTTTTTTTACATCATCATTAACAATACTGTTATCAACTATGTCATCATGAAATTTATCTAACTCTGTTTTTGTAGGCAATTCACCAAAAATAAGAAGATAAGCTACCTCTAAAAAAGAAGCTTTATTTGCTAACTCATCTAAATCATATCCTCTGTATCTTAAAATACCTTTTTCTCCGTCAAGGTAAGTTATCTTGCTTTCACAAGAGGCAGTATTTTTAAATCCACGGTCAATAGTAGTTGCACCTGAAACACCTCTCAATGTTTTTATATCAATACATACATCATCCTCTACTCCTCTGTACACTGGGAACTCGTAGCTTTCACCATCAATATTTATAGTTGCTTTGTCAGACACGAAAAATAGTTTGAAGTTGTTTTTAACTTTTGCAAAATTACGAAATATCTTGCAAAAATTAAAGTTATAAGCTAAGAGATTTGATTAATAACTAAAGGTTAATTTTAAATGCTTTAGTTTGGGGAAAAGTAGCAGTGTCAGCCAATTCTTCCTCTATTCTTAATAGCTGATTATATTTTGCGATTCTATCAGACCTAGAAATTGAACCGGTCTTAATCTGGCCACAACTTAAAGCCACCGATAAGTCAGCTATTGTATTGTCTTCAGTTTCACCAGATCTATGTGACATCACTGTTGTATATCCAGCTTCGTGGGCCATGTTTACTGCGTCAATTGTTTCAGTCAAGGAACCTATCTGATTAACTTTAATCAAGATTGAGTTTGCTATATTTTCATCGATTCCCCTTTTTAATCTTTTTGTGTTTGTTACAAATAAATCATCGCCTACAAGCTGAACATTTTCACCTATCAATTCTGTCAAATATTTCCAACCGTCCCAATCATTCTCATCCATTCCATCCTCAATTGAAATTATTGGATATTTTTTTGAAAGTTCAGCCAAATAATCTGCTTGTTGCCTACTATTTCTTAACTCTCCTTTTGAACCTTCAAAAATTCTATAATCATAAAAACCATCTTTATAAAACTCAGCAGATGCACAATCTAATGCAATCATAATATCTTCTCCAAATTTATACCCTGAGTCTGTTACAGCTTTCTGAATTGTTTCAAGAGCATCTTCTGTACCATTCAGCTTGGGAGCGAAACCACCTTCATCACCAACACTAGTGCTTAACCCTCTTGAATTTAATACTTTTTTTAAAGAGTGAAATATCTCACTACCCATTTTCATGGCATGAGAAAAACTTTCAGCTGAAACAGGCATAATCATAAATTCTTGAAACGCAATTGGCGCATCGCTGTGAGATCCTCCATTAATTATATTCATCATTGGGACAGGTAATAAATTAGATTTTGGACCTAAATATTTGAAAAGAGAGATGTTTTTTTCTTTGGCAGCTGCTTTAGCCATCGCAAGTGATATTCCTAAAATAGCATTAGCTCCTAATTTTGATTTATTATCAGTACCATCCATTTTTATCATCAAATGATCATTTGAAATTTGATCAAAGACAGACCTACCAACTAATTCCTTAGAAATTATATTATTAATATTTGATACTGCATTTAAAACCCCCTTTCCGTGATAATCACTACCTCCATCTCGTAGCTCAACGGCTTCATGCTCACCAGTAGAAGCTCCAGATGGAACTGCAGCTCTTCCGGTTATTAAATTTTCAGTTATTACATCAACCTCAACAGTCGGATTACCCCTAGAATCAAATATTTGCCTAGCGATAATATCTTTTATTTTAGCCATCTATCTATTTTGTTTTTGAAATATTTTCTATGAACTGATCAAATAAATAAGAAGCATCGTGAGGACCAGGACTTGCTTCAGGATGATACTGAACAGAAAAACAATTTTTACTATTCATTTCAATTCCAGCAACCGTATCATCATTTAAATGAATATGGGTTATCCTAATATCTTTATGTGCCTCTGTTTCTTCTCTATTAATGGCAAAGCCATGATTTTGAGATGTAATCTCACCCTTTCCTGTAATTAGATTTTTAACAGGATGATTTATTCCACGATGTCCATTATGCATTTTATATGTTGAAATACCATTAGCAAGAGCTATAATTTGATGACCTAAGCATATACCAAAAAGAGGAAAATTATTTTTAATAACTTCCTTTGCAACGTTTTGTGCACTTTTCAATGGCTCAGGATCACCGGGACCGTTTGAGATAAAATATGCATCAGGATTCCACGATTTCATTTCATTAAAAGAAGTATCATATGGGAAAACCTTTATGTAAGAATCTCTTTTGGCAAGATTTCTTAATATATTTTTTTTAATACCTAAATCCAAAGCAGCAATTTTATACTTTGCATTTTCCTCGCCATAAAAATAAGGCTGTTTAGTTGATACTTTTGAAGCCAACTCTAAACCATCCATACTTGGAATTTTTGCGAGTTGTTTTTTTAAATCATCAATATTACCAATTTCAGTGGAAATTACAGCATTCATTGCGCCATTGTCCCTTATGTATGAAACAAGTGCTCTAGTATCAACATCCGAAATAGCTAATAAATTATTTTTTTCAAAGAAATTATATAAAGAATCAATATCCCCATATCTTGAAAAGTTGTAAGTAAAATTTCTACAAATTAAACCTGCAATTTTAACCGAATCTGATTCTACTTCATCTTCCTTAACACCATAATTACCTATGTAAGCATTTGTTGTAACCATTAACTGCCCAAAGTAAGAAGGATCGGTAAAGATTTCTTGATAACCAGTCATACCCGTGTTGAAACACACTTCTCCAAAAGCTGAACCTTCTTTACCAATAGATTTGCCATGGAAAATAGTACCATCCTCTAGTAAAATAATTGCTTTTTTTCTCTGGTTATAATGCATTTAAAATAAAGGTTAGACAAAAATAATTTATAATAGTTAAAATCATAATTTTTTATTAAAAAAAAAGGAGCTGAGCTCCTTTTTTTTAAAACTTATTTACTAAATGCAAATTCCAGCATTTTAATTACATCACTTTCGTCTTTATATGAAAGATTACTTGAATCAATGTACGCCAGTATACGATTAACGTCCATTGAACTGTTTTCAAAAAGCTTATTGAGTGAACGCTTAGATAGTTTGAATCTTTC
>CABYFY010000016.1 GCA_902518355.1 uncultured Bacteroidota bacterium
TTTCATAATTATCGTTAATTACAATTATTAAAGGCTTGCTCTATGTCATTTTGTATATCTGGAACATCTTCTATTCCAACAGAGAATCTAATAAGATTATCAGTAATACCCTGCACTAATCTATCTTCAGGAGTAAGTAGATAATGAGATGTTTCAGCTGGAGATAACATTGTACTTTCTACACCCGCAAAACTCATAGATGGGTTAATCATTTTCAGAGATTTTAAGAAAGTTTTTGGATCAACCTTTTTATTTAATTCAAATGAAATTACTGCGCCAAATCCAGTCATTTGTTTTTTTGCAATTTCGTGATTTGGATGTTCTTCAAGACCAGGATAATATACCTTGTCAATAAATCTACACTCGGTTAAATATTTCGATAATTGCTCTGCATTTTTTTGCTGTGCAAAAAATCTTACTGATAAAGTTTTCATACTTCTTTCTAAAAGCCAGGCTGTATAATCACTTAAACTACCTCCAATATTTTTTGAAAGGTTCCAAATAATTTCCCTGTGTTCAGTTGGAGCGGCAACTGCACCAGCACAAATATCACTATGACCACCAAAGTATTTAGTAGCACTATGTAAAATTATATCAATTCCTAATTTGTGTGGCTTTTGAATTAAAGGAGTTGCAAACGTATTATCAATAAATGATATTAAATTTTTACTTTTAGATAAATCAGCAATTTTTTTAATATCAACCAGCTTTAAAAGAGGATTTGAAGGAGTTTCAATATATATAGCTTTGGTGTTTGGCTTTATTTCTTTTTCAAATGACTGGACATCTAATCCATCGGTAAATGAATACTGTATACCATATCTCTTAAACTGTGCTTCAACAAGATTTCTTGTTCCTCCGTAAATATCATTTTGAAGAACTATGTGATCTCCAGAATTTAAAAAAGCTAATAATGAAGTACTTATTGCAGCCATTCCAGAACCCAATATTATTGCATCTTCAGTTTCCTCAAGAGCAGATATTTTTTTTGCAAGAAATTCCTGATTTGGTGTTGAGCTATATCTAGGATATCTGTCTATTTCTTTGTCAATATACTCATATGATGTACCAGGATAAATTGGAGAAACAGAACCTCCAAATTGTTCATCCTTAACTTGACCCACATGCGTACATATAGTATTTACACCCTTGTATATATTTTTATCAGACATTAGGGTTGTAATTTAACGATTATTTTTTAGATATTTTTTGTACTTAGGGTATGCTAAAAGTGAAAGAATAAAAATAATTGCTAATGTAATAGAAATAAACACTACACTTATCTCTTGATCGTCTTTTGCATAAGAGTGAAGACCAGCTAGATAGAAATTAACTCCAAAATAGGTCATTATAATCGATCCAAATGATAAAATTGAAGCTACAGTAAAGGCAAAATTGCTTTTTAACCCGGGAATTAATCTCATGTGAATAACAAAAGCATAAACCATAATACTTATCAATGCCCAAGTTTCTTTGGGGTCCCATCCCCAATATCTTCCCCAACTCTCATTTGCCCACATACCCCCTAGAAAATTCCCGATCGTAAGCATAACAAGACCTATTGTCATTGACATTTCATTTATTAAAACAAGCTCATTGACATTTATATTTAATAATTCATTATTTTTTTTATTTGCAAGAATCATCAGTAGGAGACAAACAATACCCAAAATCATACTAATTGTAAATGGACCATAGCTTCCAACAATAACCGCAACATGAATCATCAACCAATAGCTATCTAAAACAGGTACTAGGTTTGCAATAGCTGGATCCATCCAACTCCAATGGGCTATCATCAGTATCATTGAGGTTACAAAAGTTGTAGATGCAAGGGTTAACTCACTCTTTTTTCCAAAATAGATTCCAAACAACATTGTAGCCCAAGCTACATAAATCATAGATTCATATCCGTCACTCCAAGGCGCGTGACCTGAAATATACCATCTTGCAATCAATCCTATTGCGTGAATAAAGAAAAGTAAGTAAATTGAAAATTTTGAAATCGAAATAAGCCCATTAATTAATTTATTTCTGTTAAAAATCTGTATAATTAATGCGATAAATAAAATAGTACTCGCGTATAGATACCAACTAAATAAAGCTTTAAAAATATCATACTTATTATATAGAATTTCTGCATCTACTTTATTTTTTGTCAACATTACTTCAGAACCATATCTATTTTGGGTATTTGTTATTGCTAACAAGATATCATCAGCTCCACTGTATTCACCTGATTTTTTACCCTCGTTTAAGAAATATAAATACGTTTTGAATCCGGTATTAATAAAATTTGAATATAGTGAGTCGGTAAGTACAACATCAAACCTATTTTCACTTGGGGAAATCCATTCGTTATTTTCATCATTTGGAATAGGGAAAATTTTGAGTGTAGTACCTTGAATTGCGTTATAAAGCAGGTTTACACGCTGATCGGTTTCTCTGAATTCTTTTTGAAAAGCATTGGGGACTGCTGCTCTGTATGCTTCTTCTAGATAGGGTCCTAATTTGTATTCTCCCCTTTCAGTGAAAAAATCAACTAATGATGCATGTTTTAAATCTTTTGGAACTCCAATTATACTCCTAATAGAATCTGCTTTTTTACTTTTCAAAAATATTAAAGGAACACTGTACCAAAGCAATGGGCTTTCCTGCATCGACAAATAAACCTGATTCGCATCAAAATCATTATAATGATCTTTCTTGCTTAGCTTGCGCAAAAGCTCTGAGGAATAAGTATTAATAGGCATCATTCTACCACCCAAATCCTGTATTACCAGTCTGCCAAATTTATCAGCTTGTTCTTTAGAAGCAATATTTTTTGATAATATAGAGTCAATTTTTTCGATATCAGAAGAAGATGAGCTATGCACTCCAAATCCTTGACCGCTAACAGAAATAGTAAATAGGATTAAAAATGATGTTAAAAGTTTAGTCTTTTTATTTCTAGCAACCTCAAGTTGTTTTTTTAAGGAATCAAATCTTGTGAATCTTGCAAAAAGAATAACAACAAGACCTATGTATAGGAGAATATAACCAATATAAGTTAACAATGTACCCCAAAAATCATGATTGACCGATAGTATTGTGCCTTGTTCATCTGGATCAAATGAGGCTTGAAAAAACCTATAGCCTTGATAATTTAAAATATTATTCATGTATATTCTATAATCAAAAGTTTCTTTATCCAGAACAGTAACTTCACTTGCAAATGATGAATAACTCTTATCAGTTCCTGGATATTTTTCTGCGATAAAATCATTAAGCTTTATGCTAAAGGGTAAATCATATACTTTAGAACCATATCTAATTGTAAAATCTTGATTTCCAACAGTAAAGGTTTTGAAAGCGTTATTTGTACCCTTACCTCCTATTACTCTAACTAGTTTGGATTCCTGAGGCGTTGACACCAAAAGTTCAAGGCCATCTTGATCAGATTTAAGAAGCTCAGATTTTTTAACAATATCAAAAACACCTTTGATTACTGGCTTAGGGAAAACAAGTTGTTGATTGTTAATTATGTATCTAGCCCTCAAATTTAATGGCTCTGTTATATTTTTTTCTAAAAGACCTTGGGTCATAGATGCCATTACGATATATTCTCCGTCATAAGGAGAATTTATAAACAGGTCATAATTTTCATCAAATGATATATTTACAGCACCTTCAATATAGTTATTTAAAGTGTATAGAGTTCCATGAATATTTTCTGTAGATCTATCTTTTAGAAAATGATTGTGTGGCATTCCTCCTGCTGACTCAACAATTTTTAAATAGTAATCTCCGTTTTCATCAAATACAACATCTTCTTCAGCTCCGTTAATAAACTCATTTAATTTTATAGAAATAGGACTACCTCCATACTCAGTATTGAGTGAAAAATTGTTTTCCATTCTTGGAGAAAAATCAACTTTTTTTTCCTCAACTTTTCTCATTAACTGACCGTCTAATTCATAATCACCATCAATATAAACTGTCAAGTAGGTTTTTTCGGAAAGAAAAGAGCTTTCAGTTGCACCTTCTCTAATACTCATGACCCCTTCATAACTTATGTATCTAGTAACAAATGCTCCGAGTAAAATAAACACCCATGATAAATGAAGAACAAGTACTGGCCATTTTCTTTTGTTGAGTAATTTATACTTGAAAATATTACCAATAAAATTTATGACAAATAGAAGCATAATCGCTTCAAACCACCATGCATTGTAAATTAAATTTCTTGTGAGCGGGGTTGGTGAAGTTTCCTGACCGGCGTCCATAAAAGTTCCAATAGCCATTGCTACTGCAAATGCAATAAATAAGACACCTGTTAGCCTGTTAGAAAATAGAATTTTTTTAAGTGTATCCATTAGGTTTTTATGGCTTACAAATTTAATACCATTTTAGCTTTTATTATACCTAATTATATTATTTATTTTGTAAATTTTACACATTCATTTTTTATATGATAAAAGTTACAATTATTGGTTCAGGGAATGTTGGGTTACATCTAGTAAATTTATTCAACAAATCAACCAAAATAAAATTAAACGAATGGTGTTCAAGATCTATAGACTTTGATGAAAGGGTTAAAGTAATTAATGAAATTGAAAATCTAAGTGAATCCGACATTTATGTCATATGTGTCAGTGATAAATCAATTACCGAGGTTAGTGACAAAATTCAGTTTAAAAATAAGCTTGTAGTTCACACATCTGGTAGTACACCATATAACTCGCTTAATAATAAAAACCGAAGAGGTGTATTTTACCCTCTACAAACGTTTTCTAAATCACAAAAATTAAATTACTCTGAAATTCCAATTTGTATCGAAGCTGAAAACGATAAAGATTTAGAAATCCTCAAAAAATTATCTATAGATCTTAACTTTAAACATTATGAGATAAACTTTGAAGAAAGAAAAACTCTACATCTTGCTGCTATAATTTCAAATAATTTTACAAATTTTTTATTTGGTATTTCTAAAGAAATTATTGATTCAAAAAATTTAGATTTTAATATTTTGAAACCTTTGATAAATGAAACAGTTAATAAAATTCATAAATTAGACCCCATAAAGGCTCAAACAGGACCAGCACGTAGAAATGATATGAACATAATGAAGATGCATGAAAATATGCTAGAGAATGAAGAAATTAAGTCACTGTATATGGTCATAAGTAAGATGATAAAAGAAAAATATGGAAATTAATTACAAACAAAAATTAATCAATATTAAAGCTTTCATTTTTGATGTGGATGGAGTTCTTACAGACGGTAGTTTATTGATAAGTGAGACAGGTGAACTATTAAGAACAATGAATGTTAAAGATGGTTTTGCTATGAAGTTTGCAATAGACAATGGATATAAAATTGGAATTATCTCAGGGGGAACTAATGAAGCAGTCAAAAAAAGATTAAATAATCTAGGTATTGATGAGATACATTTAAAATCCCATGATAAAATAATCCACTTCAACGATATTATAAACAAGTACGGTTTAAGTAATGAAGAAATTCTGGTTATGGGTGATGATATTCCTGATATCCCTATAATCAAAGCAGCGGGTGTAGGTTGCTGCCCACAAGATGCCGTTCCGGAAGTAAAAGCTGCAGCTAATTACGTTTCTCAAAAAAATGGAGGTAATGGTTGTGTCAGGGATGTTATTGAACAAGTAATGAAGATTCAAAATAAATGGATTTAAAAAAAATCAAATGGAATAAAGAATACACAATTCTTTTACTTCTAAACTTTTTTTATTTTTTGATTTTTTTATACATAACCAATAAGTTTTAGCAATGCAAAGTTTAGACTGGTTTGTGTTAATTTTTACACTGTTGTTCATTGTAATTTATGGTACTATCAAAACAACCGGAGCTAAAACAGCAAACGCTTATTTAAAAGCTGGAAACGATGCTAAATGGTGGACAATTGGATTGTCTGTTATGGCTACACAAGCAAGTGCAATTACTTTCTTATCCACACCTGGTCAAGCATATAATGATGGTCTTGGATTTGTTCAATTTTACTTTGGACTACCAATTGCAATTGTTATAATTTGTATGATTTTCATTCCAATTTATCACAAGTTAAAGGTTTATACAGCATATGAATATCTAGAGAGTCGCTTTGACTTAAAAACAAGGTCTTTAACTGCAGTATTATTTTTAGTTCAAAGAAGTCTGTCTGCAGGAATAACAATTTTTGCCCCATCGATTATTTTATCAACAGTTCTTGGCTGGGATTTGTTAACTTTAAATATTATTATTGGTTCTTTGGTAATCATTTATACAGTTTCAGGTGGTACAAAGGCAGTAAATTACACCCAAAAATATCAAATGGCAGTTATTTTAGTCGGTTTGGTAATTGTACTATTCACAACATTAAGTTTATTGCCTGAAAATATAAACTTTAGTGATGCAATAAAAATTGCTTCTGTAAATTCAAAAATGGAAGTTTTGAATTTTTCATTTGACTTAGAAAATAGATATACCGTTTGGAGTGGAATTCTAGGAGGCACATTTTTGATGATGTCATATTTTGGTACTGACCAAAGTCAAGTTCAAAGATATTTATCTGGAAAATCATTAAAAGAAATGCAATTGGGTATGATTTTCAATGGTGTATTTAAAATTCCAATGCAATTTTTTATACTTTTTATTGGGGTGATGGTGTTTGTATTTTATCAGTTTAATCCATCCCCTATTAATTTCAATCCCCAAGGTAAAGAAGTTATTTTTAATACAGTTTATCAGAATGAATACATTGAACTGAAAGAAAGTTTAGAAGACAATTTCAAAGAGAAAACGTTAGTTGTTAACGAGTTTTTAATCTCTGAAAGCCAAGAACTTAAAGACAAAATTAACAATCTCAGTGAGCAAGAACAATATTTAAGAGACAGAGCCAAAATTTTGATCGGTAAAGCAGCAGAATTAAAGAAACAGAAAATTGAATCCAATGATAAAGATTATGTTTTTATACATTTTATTCTTGAAAATCTTCCTAAAGGACTTATTGGGTTGCTTTTAGCGGTTATTATCAGTGCTGCAATGTCATCAACTTCTAGTGAACTTAACGCTTTAGCAACCACCACAACTGTTGATATTTTAAAAAGGAATTTTGATCATGTAGATGATAAAAATATTGTCTATTATACTAAACTTATGACTTTGTTTTGGGGTTTATGTGCAATTACTATTGCATGTTTTGCTTATTTAGCAGACAATCTGATTCAACTTGTAAACATTATTGGATCCATATTCTATGGAAATGTACTTGGGATATTTTTAATTGCTTTCTTTTTGAATAAAATTAAATCAAATGCTGTCTTTTCAGGAGCTATAATAACACAAGCAATAATAATTATCGCGTGGTTTTATGATTGGATGCCTTTCCTTTGGCTGAATGTTTTTGGATGCACTTTAGTTATTCTGATATCGTACCTTATAAATACAATTATCAAAAAAAATTAAAGTTTTTTAGACCATTCGGCAATTGATTCCCTATTCATTTTGATATAATCCTGATTGTCAGCCTCAATCGCTAGATTTAAAGATTTTTTTGCAGCGTCAACCGCGTCAGCAAATTTATCGTTAGCTGCCATTATTAAGGATTGTTGTCTATATTGCCAAAACCTCGGAGATTCATTCATTTCAATTGCCTTATTCATCCATTCTAAAGCTTTATCAAGATTTATATTCTCCTGTCTGTAAAATACAGCTGCAGCATAATAGTCTGATGATTTAGGGTTA
Source organism: uncultured Bacteroidota bacterium (assembly GCA_902518355.1). Classification (GTDB taxonomy): domain Bacteria; phylum Bacteroidota; class Bacteroidia; order Flavobacteriales; family Flavobacteriaceae; genus MED-G13. The sequence continues at coordinate 7,738 of CABYFY010000016.1, forward strand.
TCACTTAAAACCTTATTTATATCACTTTCAACCATCGATCTTGTAGGAACTTCAATTTTGATATCTACTGAAGTATTTTCCCAAGAAATACTCATATTTACATCGTTGTTAGTTAAATCATTAAAAGAAATTGTAAAAGTCTCTACGGTATTACTTTTCTTTAACTTTTTAACATCAAACATTGATGAAAACACTATTTTATTTTCTGACCAATCCCTAGGAACTCCCCAAAGTTCAACATCAGAGTAAAAGATAATCTCCCAACTTTCTTTGTTAGGAATAGAAAAAATTGAATATGTTCCTGACTGAATTGTTTTTCCGGAAATTATGACATCAGTATCAAAACTAATCTTAGTACTATTATCTGCTCCAGTTCTCCAAACCTTACCAAAAGGTACTAAATTTCCAAATACTTCTCTTCCTCTCATCGAGGGCCTGCTGTATTCAATCTCAATTTCAGTTAAACCAACCATTTGTTCAACTTCAGAAGCTGGGCTAACTCTAGGTGTGTTAATTTGAGAAAAACTCAAATTAACTGTGAATAATAATAAAGTAAAAATAATTGCTCTCATGTTCTTTAAATAATTTTTATATTCGAATTAAGTTTTCAAATTTAAAAAATTATTCATGAAAAAATATATAATAGAACTAATCGGTACTTTTTTTCTCGTATTAATCATTGGCTTAACGGAAAATCCAATAGCAATAGGTCTTGGATTAGCAGTTTTAGTTTACATGGGAGCTCATATTTCAGGAGCACATTATAACCCAGTTGTAACCCTAGCAATGTATATAAACGACCAAATTGATTTAAAAGAATCTGGTAAATATATCGCAAGTCAATTAACAGGTTCAGTAGTTGCAGTATACACGATGATTGGACTTGGACAAGATTCATTTTCAGTAGTTTCTAAAACTACTGAAATACAAAGTTTTTTTGTTGCAGAAATTTTATTTACATTTTTATTAGTCTTTGTAATACTTAATGTGGCGCTTAACGAAAGTCTAAAAGGAAATCAGTTTTATGGATTGGCAATAGGTCTTACAGTTACTGCTGGAGCTTTTTCGGTTGGTGATATTTCCGGAGCTGTTTTTAACCCTGCTGTAAGCTTTGGCCCATCTTTATTAAGTTTTATTGACCCACAAGTAGTTGGAAGTAATGTATCTTCTAGTGACTTTTTTGTTTATTTTTTGATTACAGGAATAATTGGTTCAGTTCTTGCATCTTTTCTTTACAAAAAAGTTTTTAAGTAAATGCATTTTGACGAAGAGCAAATTGAAAATCTTGATAAAATATTCAGAATTAATTTAATTAATTCTTGCTCAGGATACAAGTCAGCAAATTTAATCGGAACAATTTCGGATAAAGGAGTAAAGAATTTAGCTGTATTTAGTTCGATAACACATCTTGGTTCAAACCCCCCTTTGTTAGGTTTTTTTTTAAGACCAACAGAAATTGTCCCAAGACACACTTATTTAAATATTAAGCAA
>CABYFY010000017.1 GCA_902518355.1 uncultured Bacteroidota bacterium
GTGTTTTTCCGTTTAATCTTCCGTGAGCCACAGCAATACGTGCCTCTGGAACCAAGTTTTGAATCAAATTTGAAATCTCTTCAATATTTTGAATTTTGTTATTAACAAAAAAAACTTGTCCACCACGATCCATTTCATATCTAATTGATTGCGAGATTAAATTTGAATCAAATCTCATAACTGAAGTTTCAATTGGGTGCCTATTTGGTGGAGGAGTTGTGATTAATGATAAATCTCTTGCAGCCATTAAACTAAATTGTAGAGTTCTTGGAATTGGTGTTGCTGATAAGGTCAGGACATCAACGTTTTTTCTTATTGATTTCAATTTGTCTTTAACGGCAACACCAAATTTTTGTTCCTCATCAATAATCAACAAGCCTAAATCTTTATAATTAATCTTGTCATTTACAAGTTGATGGGTTCCGATAATAATATCAATTTTTCCATTATGTAGTTTTTCAATTATTGACGATTTCTCCTTATTAGTTTTAAACCTGTTTAGGTAATCAACTGTTACAGGAAATTGATTTAGCCTTGAAGAAAAGGTTTTATAATGTTGAAAAGCCAAAATTGTTGTCGGTACTAAAACAGCTACTTGCTTGTTGTTGTCAACAGCTTTAAAAGCAGCTCTTATAGCTAATTCAGTTTTACCAAAACCAACATCTCCACATATCAATCTATCCATTGGCTGTTCACTCTCCATATCATTTTTGATGTCTTTAGTTACTTTTAACTGATCATCGGTATCTTCATAGATAAATGATGCTTCTAACTCATTTTGCAAATAGCTGTCTCTTTCATACTTAAATCCTTTTTTTTGTTTTCTCTCAGCATACACTTTGATCAAATCATAAGCTATTTTTTTAGCATTTTTCTTGGTTTTTTGTTTTAATAACGCCCATGCTTTACTTCCAAGTTTATATAATTTAGGGGTCTTACCATCCTTACCGTTATATTTTGAAATTTTATGGATTGCATGAATACTTAAAAATAAAACATCTCTCTCTCCATATATTATTTTCATCGATTCTTGCATTTTTCCATCTATTTCAATTTTTTGTAATCCTGCATATTTTCCTATTCCATGATCTATATGTGTAACGTAATCTCCTTTACTCAAACTGTTAATTTGTTTTAATGCAATTGATAGCTTGTTTTTAAATGTTTTACGAAATCTGAACTTATGATATCTTTCAAAAATCTGGTGATCAGTGTAAAAAACCATCTTTTCGTTCATGTCAATAAAACCTGAGGAAAGGGGTAATATTACAGGATCAATAGCATCTTCATAATTTAAGTCTTCAAAAATCTGTGATAATCTTTTTTTTTGCTGACTATTTGTACAACATAGGCTTACATGATATCCTGCTAAACTTTTATTTTTTAAATCGTCAATTAGAAGATTAAAGCTTTTATTAAATGATGGTTGGGGTTGAATACTTAATTTGAAGTTTATTTTTGAGCTCATTGAATCAAATTCAACCTGCCTGAATTTTTTAAGTTGTTTTTTTACCGAATGTATGTTAATAAATAGATTTTCTGGATTAACTAAATCTTCTTTATTGAGGGAGTTATCAAATTTTGATTTTGCATTTTCAACAATTTTTTGAATTTCAGAATTAAATAAATTTATGCATTGAAGGTATATTACAGTATCATCATTTATTAAATCAAAAATATTTTGAATATTTTTTGATTTTTTTGACACTTGGATATTTGAAATAATTTTAATGCTTTGATGATTTTTTTCAGACCTCTGACTTTCAATATCAAATGAGCGAATTCTGGTTATTTCATTCCCAAAAAACTCAATTCTGTATGGTGTTTGACTAGAATAAGGAAATATATCTAAAATACCACCTCTGACAGCAAATTCTCCTGGTTCAACAACAAAATCTTCTCTTCGAAAGTTTAACTCAAATAGCTGTTCATTTAGTTTATCGAATGAAATATTTTGATCTACTTTTAATTTTATTGAACTTTTTATAAGCTCATTCTTATTTACTTGATTTTCTGAAATTGCTCGTAAGTGAGTTACAATAATTGAATTTTTATTTTTTGAAAAATTTAAATGCTCTATTAATTCAGTTCGCTGTAATAAATTATAGTTGTTTGGTTCTTTATCAGAATAGGGTTCTTTTGTTGTTTCAGGAAAATAAAAAATTTGTTTATCCGGGTTCAAAGTTTCAATATCATTCAAAAAATATAAAGAATCCTCCTTTGAATTAAAAATAAACAAAGTTGGTTTTAACTGCCTTTTTATAATGGTTGAGAAATAGAAAGAAAGAGAAGATCCAGTGAAACCTTTAATTTTTGTAGATTGATTTTGGGCAATAGAATCCCCAAGTCTTTTTATAAATGAAGACCCTTCATAGTGTGAATAAAAACTTTTATTTGTCACCAAATAAATTTTCGACAAATATATCAGAAAAACTAAAAATTAAAGAAAAGCTTAAATAAATTTTTTTAATTGTTGTACCATTTTTTTACTACCGCAATAAAATGGCATTCTCATGTGAAGTTCTGTAGGAATAATATCTAAAATATTTTCTTTTCCGTTTGTTGCTACTCCCCCAGCTTGTTCGCAAATAAATGCTATCGGATTACATTCATATAATAATCTCAATTTACCGTTTGGGTTTTTTGAAGTCTGAGGGTATAAAAATATACCTCCCTTAATCATATTTCTATGAAAGTCTGATACAAGTGAACCAATGTATCTCGATGTGTAGGGTCTATCATCTTTTTCCTCTTGACAGAATTTAATGTATTTTTTTACAAATTCAGGAAACTGAAGATAATTTCCTTCATTTATAGAATATATGTTCCCATCATTTGGAATTTTTATACTTGAATTAGAATGGTAAAAAGTCCCAATAGCAGGGTTTAATGTAAATCCGTTAACACCACTTCCTGTTGTATAAACCAACATGGTAGAAGTTCCATAGATTATATATCCAGCTGCTACTTGATTTCTTCCTTTTTGAAGAAAGTCATCAATTGATACCTCTGTACCAATCTTAGTTTTTCGTCTGTATATCGAAAAAATTGTTCCCACTGAAACATTAACATCTATATTTGATGAACCGTCCAAGGGGTCGATTAAAACAACATATTTATTTTGATTATTTCTATCGCTACTATTAATGGTTATAAAATTTTCTTCTTCCTCGCTAGCTATACCGCATACAATATTTCTATTAATCAGAGTACTTATAAATTTTTCATTAGCGTATACATCTAATTTTTGTTGTTTTTCTGACTGAATATTTTCATTTCCTGTAAACCCGATAATATCAACCAATCCTGCTTTATTTACTTCGTGATTAACAACCTTAGCAGCTAAACGAATAGAATTTATCAAACTTGATAATTCACCAGAAGAATACTTAAACGATGTTTGATTCTTAATTATGAATTCACCTAAAGTCTGATTTTTGTTCAACATATCTCTAATAATATTTTTTCTTCGAAAGAAAATAATTACATTAAAGTTATGAAAATTAAAATTAGAGATGCTGTTAAAAAAGACATGCTTCAAGTACATAATTTGATTGTTGAACTTGCAGTTTTTGAAAAAGAACCTGAAGAAGTTGATATTAATTCTAAGGATTTGGAAACTATGGGTTTTGAAAATAAAACTCCTCTTTTTAAGTGTTTTGTTGCAGAATTTGAAAACAAAATAGTTGGAGCAGTAATTATTTATAATAGGTTTTCAACATGGAAAGGAAAGACATTACACCTAGAGGATTTAATCGTAACAAAAAAAATGCGCGGTAAAGGAATCGGAAGTAAACTTTTTGACAAAGTGATTTTATATGGAAAAAATTTAGACGCCAAAAGAATCTCTTGGAATGTTATAGATTGGAATAAAAATGCAATAGATTTTTATGAAAATCGAGGCGCTAAAATTGTTGACGGGTGGAGTATTGTTCACCTCTCAGGGGATAATCTTAAAAATTATTAGTGATAAATTCAATACAGAAATCCTTAATCTGATTCCTACAAGAAATATATTTATCTATTTTTTCGTTTTCGTTTGTAATTTCTAATTTTGACGGATCTTCAAAATTTTTATGTATTCTTAATGCAGAAATCTCTGGTATATATGGGCAAGCTTCATTTGCATGGTCACAAACTGTAATAATAAAATCAAATTTGATATGCATATAATCATCTATTAAATTAGATGTATTATTAGAAATATCAATGCCATCCATCTTCATCACTAAAACCGCGTAAGGATTAAGGCCATGAGTCTCAACGCCAGCACTATAAACTTTTGCTTTTCCACCTAATTTTTTAGAAAAATAACCATGTGCCATTTGGCTTCTACACGAATTTCCTGTACATAAAACTAAGATGTTTTTCATTATCAGATTTGAAGTATTAATTTGGCAACCATAAAATAAATTAAGATTCCAAATATATCATTACTAGTAGTGATAAAGGGACCTGTCGCTATCGCAGGATCTATACCCCTTTTATTCAAAAATAAAGGAATAAAAGTCCCAATAATTCCGGCAACAATTACCACAGCAACTAAAGCAACAGAAAGGGCAAGCGCAATATTTGTATCACCTTTCCAGAAATAAATAAACAGAAATAATAATATTGCTAAAATTACACCATTAAGAATGGACAGTAGAGTCTCTTTAAAAAGTCTATTATTTATACTTCCTCTTATATCGTCATTTGCTAATCCCTGGACTATTATTGCACTGGACTGAACACCAACGTTACCTGCCATGGCAGCAATTAGTGGAGTGAAATAAAATAAAATTTCATTCTGAATTAAAATTTCATCAAACCCTACCATAACAAAAGCTGCACCGATACCCCCGATTAGGCCAACAATAAGCCAAGGAAGTCTTGCTTTGGTTAACTCAAAAATTGTGTCATCAACATCAACATCCTGTAAAATACCAGCTGCAAGTTGGTAATCCTCCTCTGCCTCCTCTTTTATAAGATCAACAATATCATCAATAGTAATTCTTCCAAGTAACTTCTTTTTTTTATTTACAACTGGAATAGCTCCCAAATCATATTTTTGCATTGTACTAGCGACCGACTCAGCAGAATCTGTATCATATACATGATCAACATTTTTTTTATAGATAGATCTAATTTTAGTTTTTGGATTTGCAACTAATAAGTCTTTCAAAGATAGTCTTCCCAAAAGAATATCATCATTATCAACTACGTAAACGGAATAAACACGTGTAACTTCGGAAGCCTGAGATCTCATTTCTTTAACACATCTTGTAACTGTCCAATTTTCGTTAACCTTTATTAACTCCTTGGCCATAAGGCCTCCAGCTGAATCTTCATCATATTTAAGTAATTCCTTTATATCTGCTTTGTGCTCAGCATCAATAATTTTGGAAATAACTTTCTTTTGCTTTTCTTCAGGCAACTCAGAAATTATATCGGTTGCATCATCAGAATCCAACTCTTCAACTTCCTCAGCTATTTCTTTAATTGAAAGATTTTTTAAAATTTTTTCTCTGTAGTCATCATCTAATTCCATCAAGACATCAGATGTTTTTTCAGAGTCTAACAGCTTGATTATGTATGTAGCTTCTTCAGAATTTAATTCTTCAATAATCTCAGCAATATCAGCATGATGGTAGTTTGAAAAAGTTTCTAAAATTGAATTATCGTCAGATGAGTTGATAAAGTCTAAAATTTTAGAGATCAATTCATCTGTAAGAACAAATTTTGTATGTTTTTCGTTTTTTTTCAACTCTAATTATTTAAATCATGACTGACCAAATTGGTCAAATCAATAAATTCATTCACAGATAATTGCTCGGGTCTTTTATCAAAGATAATATCTTCTCTTAAATTATCACTTAAATTAATTTGTTTTAAACTATTTCTTATGGTTTTTCTTCTTTGTTGGAAAGAAAGCTTGACTATTTTTAAAAATAATTTTTCATCACAATTTAAGTTTATATTTTTTTTTCTTTTCAAAGAGATTACCGCAGAGTTTACCTTAGGTGGAGGTGTAAATAAATTATTTGACACCTCAAAAAGTAAACTGGTTTTGTAATAAGCCTGGGTTATGACTGAAATTATACCGTATTTTTTTGAGCCCTCATGCTCACAAATTCTTTCAGCAACTTCATATTGAAACATACCACACATTTCAGGAATATATTTTCTGTAATCTATAATTTTAAACACAATCTGTGAGGATATATTATAAGGGAAGTTTCCGATTATCGAGAAATTATTTTTACTAAAAACTTCAGCCAAATTCATCTTCAAAAAATCCTGATTATAAATTAGACTGTCATTTATCTCAAGTTCATTGGTCAGAAAATCAACTGACTCTTTATCAATTTCTACTAGCTTAAGATCAATCTTTTTTTTGATTAAAATTTTGGTTAGAATTCCTGTTCCAGGACCAATTTCTAAAACATTTTGTGATGGCGATAAAGACTCAACAATTCTCTCCGCAACAACTATATCATTTAAGAAATGTTGTCCTAGTGCTTTTTTTGGTTTTACAAATCGCAAAATATTTTATTTGATTATAGAGAATCCTGTATATGGTTGTAATACTTTGGGTATGTTAATTCCGTCTTCTGTTTGGAAATTTTCGATTATAGTCGCAAGAACTCTTGGTAATGCAAGAGAACTACCATTTAATGTATGAGCAAGATTAGTTTTTCCTTCAGAATTTCTATATCTGATTTTCAAACGATTAGATTGAAATGTTTCAAAATTAGATACAGAAGAAACCTCAAGCCATTTGTCTTGTGCAGGTGAATATATTTCGAAATCGTATGTTAAAGCGGATGTAAACCCCAAGTCCCCACCGCACAAAGTAATAATCCTAAAGGGTAATTCTAATTTTTCAATTATAGTCTTAATTTGATCTTTCATAATATTTAGGGAGTCATAAGATTTTTCAGGATGCTCCACCCTAACTATTTCAACTTTATCAAATTGATGAAGCCTGTTTAAACCTCTTACATGAGCTCCATAGCTTCCAGCTTCTCTTCTAAAGCATGGACTATAGCCAGTTTTCAAAATAGGTAAATTAGATTCTTCAATTATTTCATCTCTAAATATATTTGTTATGGGTACCTCAGCTGTAGGAATAAGAAACAGATTATCTTGAGGGACAGAATACATCTGACCTTCTTTATCTGGTAATTGACCAGTTCCAAATGCTGAACTTTCATTTACTAAGTATGGAACTTGAACTTCATGATATCCAAAATCGATATTAGAATCCAGGAAAAAAGAAATAAGAGCTCTTTGAAGCTTAGCTCCTTTACCTTTATAAACAGGAAAACCTGATCCGGTGATTTTAGTACCAAGTTCAAAATCAATTAAGTCATATTTTTTTGCAAGATCCCAGTGGGGTGTTTTAGCATTTTTATTAATCTTAATTTTTGACTCAAAAATTACTACATTATCACTCTCTGAGTTACCTGCTGGCACACTTTCGTGTGGAATATTTGGGATTTGAGATAAAATATCAATTATTTCATTTTTAACAGTACTTAAATCGTCGGATAAGACCTTTGTTGATTTTTTTATTTCAGAACTTCTTTGTTTAAGTTTAGGAATTTCATCTTTATTACCACTTTTAAATAATAGACCTATTTCTTTGGAAATAGAATTTGATTCAGCAAGCATATTTTCATACTCGGTCTGAATTAATTTTCTTTTTTCATCTTTGGAAATTAATTTATCTATTAAATCCTCAGATTTAAAATTTCTTTTACCCAAAGATTTTATTACTTCATCTTTGTTCTCAATTATGTAAGATGTTTTCAGCATTTTTAATATTATCTAAATTTAAATCGTTTTTTTAATAGTTCTAATCAAATGAAAACATTTTTTTTTATCAGCATCTAACTGTAATGAAAGCAACTCAGGTGTATCAAATTTAATTTCATCTCTTATTTTTTGAATTACTTTAATTGTTAAATGCCTATCATATAAATTATTCTCAAAATCAAAAAAGTTAACTTCTATCGAAAATTCTTTGTCTGTAAAAGTTGGGTTCTGTCCGATATTCATCATTCCAAAAAAAGATTCTCCATTTATTTCTGATTTTATAAAATATACACCGTTAGCAGGTTTTATTTTATCAGAATCAACTAAAATATTAGCAGTTGGAAAACCTAAATTTTTTCCTCTACCCAGTCCCCTAATTACTTTTC
>CABYFY010000018.1 GCA_902518355.1 uncultured Bacteroidota bacterium
AGTAACTGAACATAAAAATAATACTAAAACTTTTGATTGGTTTGTTACTAATCCAATAAATAACTACGGAGTTAATATTAATATAGGTGATTACGTTAGTTTTTCAGAGGTTTATAAAGGTGAAAAAGGTGATTTGGATATTGATAACTATGTTCTAAGCTATAACCTAGAAAAAGCCAAAGAGCAGTTTAAACAAGTACCTATGATGATTGAAGCATTTGAACATTGGTTTGGACCCTACCCTTTTTACGAAGACAGTTTCAAAATGGTTGAAGTTCCTTATTTAGGAATGGAACACCAAAGTTCAATAACTTATGGTAATAAATATCAAAACGGATATCTTGGAAGAGATTTATCGGGTTCTGGCTGGGGATTAAAATTTGATTACATAATAATTCATGAAGGTGGTCATGAATGGTTTGCAAATAATATTACATATAAAGACATAGCTGATATGTGGGTTCATGAAGGATTCACATGTTATTCAGAGAATTTATACGTTGATTATTTCTTTGGAAAAGAAGCGGCAGCAGAGTATGTAATTGGAACCAGACGAGGTATTTCAAATAGAAAGCCGATAATAGGTGAATACGATATAAATCGTGAAGGCTCCGGAGATATGTACTCAAAAGGTGCGAATCTTTTGCATACTATTAGACAACTAGCTAAGGATGATGAAGTTTGGAGACAGACATTGAGAGGATTGAATAAAGAGTTTTATCACTCTACCGTAACTACAGATGAAATTGAAGAATATATTTCAAAAACTATTGAGATGGACTTATCAAAAGTATTTGACCAATATCTAAGAGATTATAGGGTTCCCATATTCGAATATGAAATTACCAATGGTGTATTAATGTACAGATGGAATAATGTTATTGATGGTTTTGATATGCCTTTAGAGGTAATAATCGATGGGGAAAATACACTATTATATCCCACATTAGAATTCAAACAAGTACCAATTAAAGGCCTTTACATAAATGTTGATGATGATTATTATATTTTTAAAAAGGATTTAAAAATTGTTATAGATTCTTAGCAAAATTTAATAGCCATTATTATGTCATATAAATATTATCTATATCAAGAGCTATACTGAATCCTAAAAAAGCTCAGGCTTCTTCAACTCCACCTGACCCATGGTAGGGTGATTAAAACTATTTTTTAATAAGTTTTCGGCTTTCAACAGATTCATTATTGTAAACCTTAACTATATAGTAACCAGTCTGTAGTTGATTTATATCTAATTGCTGATTTTCAATAATATTATTAAAACTTAATAATTTTTTACCAGCAACATCATATATCTCAATCAAATCAGCATCTTTATTTATTGTAATGAAATCTACAGAGGGGTTTGGTGATAAAATTAAATTTATATCATCAATAACTGTATTTGATAATGTGGTTGAAGCCTGATTACCATAAATTTTGAATTCACCAGGATGCAAAATAATCTGATCTGTTGTAGATGCTACATTAAGGGTTGTCTCACCATCCTCATCCATTAAATCAAACCAAGTACCAGTGTAAGGAAAATACGGAGTTACAGACTGATCTACAACATCAAAATTAGCAAGGATAATAACATTTTTAAGTTCAGAAGATGAAATGTTATCATCCCATATGTAAACTATTGGTGTTAAGCTTCCTGAAGTAATACTGTAATTCCCTTCGAATACATCTTCGTTAATCTTTAAATCAATGATTCTTGACCAATTATCATAAACCTCTCTTCTGTTATCATTACTAAGCCAATTATTAGCCCACTGAGGTTGGGGTTTTGTATCTAATTTACAATCAGGTTCATTAACACTACCATCATAACATGTAAAAAGGGAGTTTTCCATTCCTAAATCTGAAAAATGCCAAATCATCTTAGGACCTGGAATTGTTAAACTCATTGCTCCAATAGCAGACATTCTTGAAAGTGCAATATTTAGTTCCTGAATATTGTATCCATCCCAATTATTTCCGTACTGTAGAGCCTTATACATAATTCTTTCCTCATCATGACTTTCAAAATATCCTAATAATCTTTTACCCTGAAAACCCCTACTCTCGTGTCCAATACCACCAAAATTACTGTCAGATCCATAACCCATTAATAGTTGATAATAGGGGTTGTTGACTTTACCCCACATCATTATACCTTTTCCTTCATTTAATCTGTAATTTGCCCATTGTTGTTCTTCACTCGAGCCTCCAAGGTGCTCAAATATTACATAATGATCTGGATCTAAACTCCAAGAATAATCAGCATATGATTTTAAAATATCTACTCTATCTTGTTGATAAGCATTTGTGCAACCATCATCACCTGCATTACAGTTTTGGGTAAAACCTTTGGTTAAATCCCATCTAAACCCGTCAATTTTAAATTCTTCAACCCAGTGTTTGATAACTCTTTTGGTATAATACTGCGTTAAATAACTTTGGTGATTAAAGTCTTCAAAAACTGAATATGAGTGCTTAGCAACTTCATTCAAATATGGATTTTCTTCGCTTACACTACCCCATCCATTATTATCGGGATCATTCATCCACATTCTTACAAATGGACTTCTTCCTGTAATATGATTTAAAGCTATATCCAGAATAACGGCAATATCATTTTGATGACACAAGTCAACAAATTGCTTTAATTTTTCCTCAGGACCATAAAATTTATCTACTGACATATGAAATGATGTGTTATAACCCCAACTTTCATTACCCTCATACTCCATCACAGGCATTAATTCAATTGCGTTTACATTTAAGTCCTTAAAATAATCGATTCTGTCAATTAAATTTTGATATGTTCTTTCAGAATCAAAATCCCTAATCAAAACCTCATAGATTATTAAATCTTCCTTTTTTGGCTTAACAAAATCATTTACTTGCCAATTATAATCTTCCTGACCGGTTTTTAAAACCGTTACTTCTCTTTCAATACCATATTCATACGGGTATTCAGGTAAATTTGGATACGAATCCTCAGGGATCCATGGATCATCAAATGGCGATAAAACCATCGTTGAAAAAGGATCTGCTGTTTTGACTAAGCTGGGTGACTCATCTATTGGTGACAAGTCAGAAACCCAATATTGATATGTATATGTTTGATCTGGATCTAAGTCTTCTATTTCAAGCCAAAATCTATCTGAACTTGAATCTTTTTTCATAGCATATTCTGATGTCGGAGACCAAAAATTAAAATCACCTGCTACATATATAAAATCTTTATAAGGTGCTGAGAGGACTAATATTGCTTTGGTATTATCATTATCGTTATAATTTATTCCATCTTCTAAACTTTCTGGAATACTTTCAATCGAAGTGTTATTAATAAGTATTGTGAATTTCCTTTCAACAGTACTTCCATTTTGTGTAACATGAAGTTCACAATATTGATTTTCGGTTAGATTATCAAATTGATAACCATTATAGAAGTTAATATTACTTTGTGAGTCAATCAACTCTCCATTTGCATATAATTCATAATCGGCATTACCATTAGTATTTTGTGCTAAAATTTGAGTTGATTCATTGTAATCAACTAAAATTACTCCTGAGCTATCGGGATTTATCATTTCAACCTGAAAAGAACCAACATTTATAAAGAAATCTGAGCATCCTTGATCTTTAAGTTCTTGAGTTCCGTCTTCATTTCTAAAAACCAATCCCATTTTAGTAGCCGAAACTGCTTGCCCAGCTGTTAAACTAAAATATTCCTCAGGTACAATTGTAATACTCCATGTACCATTACCATTATCTGACATTTGACCAACTCCATCATCTTGTCCCCAGTTACCAATTACAGAGTACCCCCAAGGACTACTATCATCACCAATACCTGCATGCATATATACAGAATCTGGATTACTAATACTATTACAATTTGTATCACTACTATTAATATCAACCGTTATAGTGACAGATTGATTAACTTCAAAAGGACTTGGATTAGTTGATAATTGGGTGTAGCAATAAGTTGAAAAAAACATTAATAATATTGCTATTTTTTCTTTCATATCTAAATAAAATAAAAAACCTACAATTTACGTTAAAACTGTAGGTTTTTTTATTGATAATTATCTTATTACCACTGATGAATCGCAATTGTTGGCGGATTCGCAGCTAAATTTAAGGTTATATTATATGTTCCGGCTGAAACAGGAATGTTAGCACCATTCAATTCAAGAGTTCCATCGTTCCCATCATCACCGTAGTTAACACCCCAGGCATCGTTTTGTCTAACCTTGATCTCTCCGTCAGTTAAAACTGCACCACTGATATAATAATACCCTTCATTAATTCCAAAATCAGGCATAAATTTATCATTTGGACCATCCCAACCATTAGCTGTGGCACTTCCAACAAGACCCCATACATCCATCTCCTCCATTGTGTAGGATTGAGTGTTTAGGTTCATTGTTACTAAATAATGACCAGCAGAAACAGCAATATTTGCTCCATTTGCCTCCATTGTACCGTCTGCTCCATCGTCACCATAATTAACTCCCCAATCATTATTAAATCTGAATTTAACTTCACCGTCTCCCAGTGTTACAACAGTTCTCCAATCATCTTGGAATGAGTTATAATGAAACATCATATCAGGTCCACCCCATCCATTGGTTGTGGCACTACCGACTATACCCCAAGAATATTCTTCCATAGTATATGTCATTGAACTAAAATTAACCTCAATTTTATAAGTTCCTGCAGAAACAGCAATGTTTGCACCATATGAGTCAAGTGTACCGTCTGCACCATCATCTCCCCAATTCTCTGACCAATCGTTATTATTTCTAAATTTAATTTCACCATTTCTCAAGGTAACATATGCTACATAAACATTAGTTGTAGCTGTAGTATAAAAAGGTAAATCAAGTATATTCTCATTACCCCAACCACCTGGTGTAGCTGAACCAACAACTCCTAGAGAAGTTGATAAATCCAATAAAGAAGAGTATGGTGTAACGGTAATATTTACCGTATTAGAATAAATTTCCTGATACTCACTTAAAGTAGCCTTAATTCTAAAGCTTGCCACACCTTCTTCATTTGGCAACATTGACAATGAAAGAAGTTTAGCATTAAGCTCCTCTACAGTGAAAGTTTTATCAAAAGCTCCACCAACTGAAATTATTTGTGGATTTGAAAAATCTCCTCCTAGGACATCAATTTGAACAGAATAAAGTGCTGCAGCACTGAAACCAAAATCAGGCTCCGTCCAGTTTAATGTTAAAATTTCATTGGCTGCATTCTCCTCGTTAAGAACAAGATTATCGTCTGAGAGTGATAATACAGTTTCTGCTGCATCATTATAGTATACTCTTTCAACATCGTCACAAGAAAAAATAAAGGCAAATAATGCAGTTAAATACGTAAGTTTATATATTATTTTTTTCATATTCTATATTTTAATATCCTTCGTTTTGAGTTAGGTTAGAATTTATCGCAACTACATTTGCAGGTAGTGGAAATAAATTTCTGTACTCGTCAACTCCAACACCTGTTGGCTCATTTCCTTTGAATGGCCACAGATATGAGGAATTAGTAAATCTATTATATCTAATAAGGTCAGTTCTTCTTAGTCCTTCCCAATATAACTCTCTTGATCTTTCATCTAAGATAAAATCTAGTGTCAAGTCTCCAGAAGAGATGGTTCCTGAAGAACCTCCAAAACCTCTTTCTCTAATTTGATTAATTAAAGAAACAGCAGTATTTGTATCACCTCCACCACCTCTTAATGTAGCTTCAGCATAATTCAAATATATTTCAGCTAACCTAATTAGTGGAATATCAGTATCTACAAAATTACCTGAACTATCACTACCTTGATTTCCGTTAGAATCAATGTTTGTCCATTTAGTAACAGCATATCCATCTTCAAACGGTGGAATTGATTCAATTTCTAGATTTTGTCCATCCGAATAAAACATTCCTCTTTTATCACTTGAAAAAGGAGAAATCGTATATGTTCCTGAACCTAAATCCATAACTATAAAATAGGTTCCAGCAGATATAGGAATATTAGCACCTCCTGATTCTAGAGTTCCGTCATTACCATTATCTCCAAAATTATTGCCCCAATCTTCGTTGAATCTGAATTTAAGCTCACCTGAAACTAGTTCAGCATAAATCGAAAATTCTTGAGGACCTGTCTGAAACATTTCTAAATCTGGACCGTTCCAACCGTTTGGAGTAGCACTTCCTACTAATCCCCAATCAGATTGAGAACCTAATGAAGAGTTTAAAACATCAAGATCAACTGCAAATTGATTAACTAAATTTTTAGTTGTTCTTAAACCACCCCATCCACCATTTACACCAAAATTTCCAGGATTCATTGAACCACCAATTGCAGCGTGAACAAGAAAAGTTGTTCCACCGTATGTTTGTGATTGCATACCGTCAAAATTTAATGTAAAAATAAATTCATTTTGAGCACCATTAACATCATTATCAGCCATGAAAAGCTCATCATATGCAGTACCATTTCCGTTAGCATCATTCATATTTAAAGAATAACCTGAATTGATAACATTTTGTGAATATGTAACACAATCTGCATATCTGTCCTGGCCAGTCCAAGCTTCAGCATTAAGATATAATCTCGATAGCAAAGCATGTGCTGCAATGTTGTCAACCCTTCCATACTCGTTAGAAGCAAGAAGTGTAGACTCAATTTCCATAAGTTCAGATTCAATGAAATTGAATAACTCTGTTCTATTGCTTTGAGTTGGTAACTCAGTAGAAATCTCTGTAGTTAACGGAACATTTCCATATAGATCCAATAAGTTGTAATATGCGTAGGCTCTTAAAAATCTTGCCTCAGCAATAAATACATTTACCTCTTCTCCACTTAATTCTGAAGCATTTTTGATAAATGAGTTGCTAAAACTTACAGCTTGAGCTAATCTATAATACATAGCTTCTGTAAAGTCATTACTGCTTGACCAATACATTCCATGTAAGTCAGGTAATCCAGGATCACCCCAACCAACAACTGCATGATCAGTAGTTATTTCATTTAAATTAAATAGCATTCTTGAGAATTGTGAGAACCCTTCGTCAATATCTGCAATATCTGGGCTTCCAGCAGGACCATTCTGTCCAGTCAATGCTAAACTAGCATATAACTTAGCTAAAGCACCTTTTGCTTCATTTACTGAAGCAAAAACATTTTCCTCAGTAAAACTATCTGGATCAATTGGTGACTGATTCAAATCATCGTGACATGAAACTACAATTGATAAACTGAGAATGTATAATAAACTTTTAAATATATTTTTCATCTTAATTTATTTTAAAATTCGAATGTTACACCGAAGACACCAGTTTGAGGTCTTGGGTAAAAATTATTATCAATACCACCATAGATTTCTGGGTCTATACCTTCATAATCTGTAAACGTAGCTACATTTTGAAGTGAGCCAAAGAATCTAATTTTACATCCACTATTAGTAGTCATATTGTATCCAATTGAAATATTATCAATTTTTACAAAAGATGCTTCCTGAATATAATGATCACTTAAAAGAGAGTTTTCAGTAAAATCCACAAACCCAGTACTTAAGTAATCAGAATGAATGTTATTTAAGATATTATTTATACTAGCAGCAGCATTAAACACAGCATTTGATGCTAAGTTATTGTAAGCATAGTTTCCTATACTAGCTCTAGCTGTTACAGAGAAGTCCCAATCTTTATATCTTATAGAGTTTGTTAAACCCATAATTATATCAGCAAAAGGATCTTCTTTAATGTATCTGTCGTCGTCATTAATAATATTATCACCGTTTCTATCAACATAAACACCCTCAATAGGTCTACCACTCGAGTCGTATACTTGCTGATACACAAGGAAACTATATGGTGCTTCACCCTCCACATGTGTCTGAATAGTATTACCAACACCACCCGAGATACCACCTATAAATTGTTGGTCTGGTAATCTGGTAACAACATTGTCATTAAACGCGATATTAAAATCAATTATATTTTCATAATCGTCTGTCTGCATCAAAGGAACATTAAAAGTCAATTCAATTCCCTTATTTTCCATATCACCTATGTTAGCATCAATTCTGTTTCCAAAATTTGTAAACGGATCAACTAGAGTATAAGCAATTAAATCCTTAGTTGTTTTTTGATAAATGTTAACAGAACCGTTTAATTTACTAT
>CABYFY010000019.1 GCA_902518355.1 uncultured Bacteroidota bacterium
CGAGAGCTATGCAACAACTGTAAGAAATAATATTGACGTTTTAGACGGCCTTGGATTTGAAAGTTATATGAATCAAAGAGTACTAAATCAAATTTTTAAGGAAATAACTGATCCTAACAGAATCGGAGGACCTTTTGACGGAAGTCAAACTATAAACGCTAGTAATTTCCCTGAAATAATTGAATATGAACTACCCTATCCGCAATCAACAGGAGTTAATACAAATTGGCAAGACGAAACATACAGAGTGGCATTAAGCAACAGATATAATTTAAATTATAGAGGCGGAAATTTTAAGAGAAATATTTCTATGGGTCTTGGTATTAACAACCAAGAAGGTGTCATCATAAATTCTAATAACAAGACTATAAACTATAACATGAATGCCAAAAGGAAAGCATTTAATGATAAAATTGATGTTTATTCCAAAACTTATTTCACACATAAAAAAGGAAATGCTGCCTCGGTTGGAAACGGTGAAATTTTCCAACAAAGAGGTGTTGTGTCCCAAGCATTACAATTTCAGCCAATTTTTTCTTTATTAGAACCTGGACAAGATGATGATATTTACGCTGCTCTTAATGAAGGAAATGTTGTTTCAAATCCTTATACATTAGCAAAATATGTGGTGGATATTAAGGAGTCAACTTCTTTTAGACAAACAATCCAGCTTATTGGTAAAATCACACCAAAATTAACTGGAACATTAAAAGGATCATATAATTTTCAAAAAAGTAACAGAGATAATTATTATCCACTAAATACAACAAGAGGAAGAAATACAAATGGTGAGGCATCTCAGGCGTTCTTAGAAAACAGTAAATTATACGCAGAAGCCAATCTACGTTACAGAAACCGATTTGAAAATCACAGAATTGATGCAACACTTGTAGGTACTTATGAAAAAAATGAAATTAGATCAATATTTAATAAAGCGAGAGGTTTTGGAACGGACGCAACTTCATTTTATAATTTTACTTCTGCAGAAGAAATTTTAGTCCCAATCACTCAGTTCAGGGAAGTAGGTTTACTTTCCACATTATTCCGTGTAGGATATAATTATAAGAGAAAATACTTTGTTGACATCAACGCAAGACTTGATGCATCGTCCAAATTTGCTACAAATAAAAAGAGTGCAATTTTCCCTTCTATCGCATTTTCCTGGTTTGCATCAAAAGAAAAATTGTTTGAGAAATATGAAAACTTAGATGAATTAAAATTTAGGTTTTCCTATGGAAAAATAGGTAGTAATCCTATCAACCCTTATCAGTCTCTTGCATTGATGACACCTATAAGATACAATTTTAATGATGAAATAATTACTGGATTTTATGAGTCAAATTTAGCTAATGATGATTTAACGTGGGAAACTACAGATCAATTTAATTTTGGGGTTGATTTGGGTCTTTATGACTCCAAGCTAAATTTAACAGTTGATTTGTATCACAAGCTAACCCATGACCTTCTACAATATGTACAGCTGCCACCTTCTAATGGATACACTAGCAGGGTAGATAATTTTGGTGAGGTTGAAAATAAAGGAATTGAATTAAATATTGATGGTTTGATAATTGATAAAGAAGATTTAAACTGGACTATTAATGCAAATATTGGTGTTAACAGCAATAAGCTAAAAAAATTAAATTCAAATCTTGACTTTCAGTTAGGTCCGTCTATCGGATTTTCTCAGGCATATCCGATACTATTTATGGTTGATCAACCACTTGGAATTTACTGGGGTGCAGAAACTGATGGCGTGTACTCATCATGGGAAGAAGCAAATGCAAGTGGAATTGCTGGAGCAGCCCCTGGTGAAATAAAATACATCAACCATCATGTAGACCTTGATGATTCTGGCCAACCGTTAGAAATTCAAGAAATTAATTTTGACGATTATGTTAAAATCGGCGATCCTAATCCAGACTTCACCTACTCCATTTCAAATAACTTTAACTATAAAAATTGGGATGCAAATATCTTATTTACAGGTCAAAAAGGAGGGGATTTATTCTGGGTCGATTCATGGCAGTTAAGTGGACTACAAAAAACTACAAATATTTTAGGCTCTTCCTATTCAAATTCTTGGATAGCTCCGCTATCATATGAAAACGGGAATTATGTTTATGATGAATCAATTGGGAATTTAACTTCAGCAAATCATCCTGGGGCAATGATAGAAACAGGATCAAGAGCAATTTCATCTGACAGAAATATATTTGATGGTTCATACATTAGATTAAAAAATATCAATATTGGATATAATTTTGATTTAAATGAAGGGAAAAACATGAGGGTTTATTTGGCTGGTCAAAACTTAATTGTGTGGACAGATTATCCAGGTTATGATCCAGAGGTTAGAACCTACACAAAAAATCCCCAAAAAAGAGGTGTTGACTTTGGAACATATCCAGGAACAAGAACATTTTTAATCGGATTGAAATTAAATTATTAGATTATGAAAAACATTAAATACTATTTATCAGTTTTGTTAATTGTTTTTGCGGTCAATTCCTGTGATGTGCTGGATGAGGACCCATTTACACAGCCAAGTACTGAAAATTTTTATCAAAATGAAACTGATGCATTATCAGCACTGACCGCTTCATACGCAAGGTTAAAAAGTGGTGTTGGTTATTACAAACAGCAATTCCTACCAACGCTATTTGCATCCTCTGATCAAGGTCTCTCCACCTATTTATATAGCGAATTTAAAAGAGGGATTGTAACATCTACAAATCAAAGTTTAAATAATTTATGGAAGGAGTTATATTTAGGAATTAGGGATGCAAACAATGTGATTGCAAATGTTCCAGATATTGAAATGGACGAGGAATTAAAAAATAGAATTATCGGAGAAGCAAAATTTCTTAGAGCCCTCCATTATTTCAATTTAGTAAGATGTTTTGGGGAAGTACCTTTGAGAACTACGCCTGTCGAAGCTGGTGATGATCAAGGTCTAGCAGTGTCATCAATTGTTGAAATTTATGATTCAATTATTGATGATCTAAACTTTGCATCATTACATTGTTGGGGCAGAAATGAATCAAGAGGTAATTATACCAATGACTTAGGAAGAGCAACTAATACTGCTGCTCATGCCTTACTGGCTAAAGTTTACACCAGAATAGCATCTTGTAAAAGAACTGCAAGTGAAGGAATTCTTGGAAATGAACCTTACCTAGAATTCCCTGAAAACTATCAAAATTATTATCAATACGCAAAAGACCAATGTGATGCTGCTATTTCTGGACAAGGTTTTAGTCTTTCATCATCTCTTGATGATTGGGTTTCAATTTTTGATGCTGATAATGGGAATAATCAAGAAATGATTTTTGATGTACAAGGATCGTCACTTACTGGTCAAGGAACTGCAGTATCAAATCTTTTTACTCCAAGAAATGCAGGTCTTTCAGGAAGCGGGTTTGGAGGAAATAATAAGTTAAAACCTCTATTTATAAACAATATGATTGATAAGTTTGACAATAGATACCAAAATTCAATTATTACACAATATGAAACTGCCACCAGACAATTCAATATTAATCCGTGGAGCACAGGTTATATACCAACAAATCTTGAAACAGGAAATACCTTGGGAACACTTTGGCAAGTATGGACTGCAAAATACATTGATACTGAGGCCACTACAGAATATACAAGTAGACAAAATTGGCACGTAATAAGGCTTGCTGATGTGTATTTGATGAGAGCTGAAGCAAGTGCTGAAATTCTTTCTGATCCCTCAGCAGCAAATGCAGACATAAACATATTAAGATCCAGAGTCGAAATGAATGAAATAGACTATTCAGCAATGTCCATAACACAATTTAGAGAAGAAATTTTAAGAGAAAGAGGTGTTGAACTTTATATGGAGGGACATAGGTTTTTTGATTTAACGAGATTTGGAGTATATGATGAATATTGCCGATTTGTTTACGGTGACACTGACGGAGCTAGACAGGCTGAAGACTACACATGGCCAATACCTATTGTTGAGACATCTACCAATAGTGAAATAGATTAGGTACATGCTAAAACAGATTTTATTTTCGATATTCCTCCTATTTTATCAGTTAACTCATTTACAATCAAATAGCAATCATCCTAATTTTATTCTCATTCTAGCGGATGACCAAGGCTGGAATGGTACATCTGTAAAAATGATTAATGATAATGATTTATCTATGAGTGACTTTTATGAGACTCCTAACATTGAAAGAATTGCTGAAAAGGGTGTCATATTTTCAAATGCATACGCAAGTGCACCTGTATGTGCACCCTCCAGATACAGTATTCAATTTGGTCAAACTCCGGCAAGACTAAAAATGATTAGGGTTGGTATGAACACCGATCACATTGATCACAACAAACTTTCAATTCCAAAGCAACTAAAAGAAATTAATTCGGAATATAGATCCGCACATTTTGGAAAATGGGGTATGGATTCTACACCAGAGAATATTGGTTATGACAAGAGTGATGGACCAACAAAAAATAAAGACGGTGTTTTTAATTATAATTCTAATAAACTTCAGTGGAGCAACAACGAATCATCAGATCCAAAAAAAATCTTTAGTATAACAAAAAGAGCAATAAATTTTATTGAAGAAAATAAACAGAGTAATACACCCTTTTTTCTTCAAATTTCTCACTATGCTATTCACTCAGATATTGTAGCGCGAAAAGAAACATACCAAAAATTTAAAAACAAGAATAATGGTGAAATTCACAATAATTTAGGTCTTGCAGCTATGACTTTTGATTTAGATGAAAGTGTAGGATTAATACTAGATAAACTTGAAGAACTAAATCTTACTGAAAATACCTATGTAATCTATACTTCGGATAACGGATCAGTTCCCATTGTAACCCCGCGAAAGTATTATAAACAGAGTTATAATTTTCCTTTAGAAAGGGGAAAATGGGATGCAATGGAAGGTGGTATAAGGGTTCCTTTTATTGTTATGGGACCTGGAATTAATGAAAGAAGATATGCAGAAACACCAATTTCATTTTCAGATTTATTGCCGACAATTTCAGATATTGCAGGAAATAAAATATTAAACAGAAAGAACTTGGATGGTGGTAGTTTTAAGAAATTATTATTCAATAAAAGTGATAAAGTGTTTAGGAAAACTAAAGGATTAATTTTTCATGTGCCTTATGAAAATAAAATTGCTTTAGAAAGAGCTCACTCTGCTATAATAGTTGACAATTATAAATTGATAAAGTTTTATGATAATAATGATACAAAATTGTATGATGTTAAAAATGATATCAGCGAAAGCATTGATCTTTCAAAAATTTTTATTTATGAAAGACTAAATAAAAAATTAGAAAAAATACTAGATAATTACCTTGAGGAGGTAAAAGCTCCAAAATGGCAACCAGGCATCACATGGAAAGAAAATACTTTAAAAATTATCAATTCCTACCATTGAAAGTTGATTTTTTTTTAAAAAAACTTAGCCTGTTTTAAGAAAATGAAAATAATATCAAATAAATATTATATTATTCTTGATTAATATATAAATTTTAGTATATTAAGCAACTATATTAATTTGTATGAGGATACTTTACATTTTATTTTTTTCTATAACGTTTTCGCTCTCTGTTTATTCTCAGGATGGACTTATTGATAGAGCAAAGAAAATTTCTGATGAAATGACTATGGTTCTATCTTTAGATGAAGAAACATCTGAAAAAATTTATCATATTCAACTCAAAAGATTTATTGATGCTCAAAAAATTCGTACAACTTTCAAAAATGATAAACCTATAATGAGAGCTGAACTAAAGAAACTTCAAAATAGATTGTGGGGGAAACTCAATGCGGTACTCGGAGAGGACAAAATGAAATCTTGGAGTGCGCATAAAAAAAGTATTTAATAATCAAAAACTAAATTTATGATGAAAACTACTCAATTTTTAACTAACATAAAATTATGGCAGGGAATATTCTTCTCTTTTCTACTTTTAGTTAGTCTTAACTTAAACTCGCAAAATGTTGGTGACGACTTACTTGCGAACAGCAACGGTATGGTTGATACTTCTAGTGGAGCAACTGGTAGCGGTGGTGGTTGTTTTTCTTTCGGTAACAACGGAAATCCTGGTGGTACTTATGATGGTACAACTGAGTGTGGATGGACGTCGGCAGCTGGAATAAATTATGCGCCTGGAAATGGTTCTCATGGCCAACCGCATTCTGGGGACCGAATGTTTAAATCCTATAAAACTAATGGTTCCAATGGTGAATTTGTTGCTCAAGAAGTTGGTGAATTAGCACTAGGTACTTATACTTATTCTTTCTTTCACAGATGGACTGGTGGATCAATTGACTACACCGAAGGTGCTCCTAAGTTTACAATTAAAGAACAAAATGCCAACGGTGGTTGGGATAATGTTTTAGTTGTTGACTTGGTAGAGGGTAACACAGGTGCTAGTGGTGAATGGACTGAAACAACTGGTACTTGGGTAAATGAAAATGTTAACAGTTACAAAATTCAGGTTTACAAAAACGGTGCAGCGAATGCAGGTTTAGCACAAAATCTTCATTTAGATTCGTTCACGTTTATATACACTGAAGCTGCTTCATCAACACCAACGGCAACAATGCCATGGTCTGATGGTTTTGAAGCATCAGAAGTAAGTTCTGATTGGACATTTACACAAGCTGGAGATACTGACGCTAACTGGGCTTTAACAACATCAAGAGCTAATAGCGGATCACAATCGATTTTCCACGATGATGCTAATGGTGCATCTGGCTACAATAACTGGATGATTACTCCTACGTTTGATCTTTCAGGTGCAACTGCTCCACAGTTAATTTATTTTGACAATGTTAACTATGTAACATGGGCTGAGTCGCACAATGTACTTTATTCAACTGATTATTCAGGTGATGCTACTACAGCTACATGGACAACTCTTAATAGTACTATTGGTACTGAAGATACATGGGTTGAGTACACATATGCTCTTCCAACTGAATCTTCTGTTACTGTAGCTTTCCAATATGTAGGAGATTACGCGTCCGAATGGTATATTGATGATGTGTCAATTGCTGAAGCGCCAACTGAGCCTGCAATGGAAGTTTCTGCTTCAACAGATGGAGCTTCTGCTACATTCTCATTCACAATTGACAACTTTACAGTTGGTGCAGCTGGTGATACCGGTGTTGATGGACACATCCACTACTCTTTAAATGGTGGCTCTACTGTAATGGTTTACAGTGCTGATGATCTTACATTAAGTGATTTACCGAAC
>CABYFY010000020.1 GCA_902518355.1 uncultured Bacteroidota bacterium
ACAATTTCATCGGGTTTTTCATTATCAATAACTGCTATAGCATAAGCTCCAACAACTTGATTGAGTGCAATTTGAATAGCTTCTCCAAGCTTGACACTATTTTTATCCTTCACATACTCGATAAGATTAACTAGTACTTCTGTATCAGTTTCTGAGTCAAAAGAAAACCCTTCCTTAATTAATTTTTGTTTAATTGTTGAATAATTTTCAATGATTCCATTATGTACAAGACATAGTTTTTTAGAATTGGAAAACTGAGGGTGAGCATTTACATTATTTGGTTCTCCATGGGTAGCCCATCTAGTATGCCCTATTCCAATTCCTCCTGTAATATTTTTTCTTTTTTGAAGTTGCTTTTCAAGTTTACTGATTTTTCCTTTTGATTTACAACTAACTATGTTAGACCCATTATATACAGCAATACCAGCGCTATCATATCCACGATATTCTAGTCTTTTAAGCCCGTTTAAAATAATTGGTAAAGAATCTCTTTCTCCTAAATATCCTACTATTCCGCACATAATTATTTTAAATTTATTTTTTAATTTTTGAAGTAATAAAAAAATTAATATATATTATTATATCTACTAATTAATCCTCTGGTTCTGTGTAGTATATTTTTATTTTGGGCCTTTTTTCAATATCCGAGCTTAAATTTCCATGTAAGATTGTTCCTTTTGGGCTTAAAATAACTCCGGAAGCCAGGCTTTTGTTTTCGCTTTCTGAATTATCACCTAAAATTTTAAAATTCTGAACTGAAGCAACATCAGAAATTACCCCAAGTGCTAGCTTAGCATTTGTTGAATCTCTTAAAATTAAATTATTTAGATGCTCTGTGATTCTAATCTTGTATTTAATGCCTATATCATCATTAAGACTATCTCTTACAAGAGGTTCTAGATGATTAATTTTAGCATTGATTGTAAGAGAACTAACAGACTGATCTAAAAAATAATCAATTAAAGCTGAATTTTGCTCATAGTTATAAAGATATATTCTTTCTGGTTCGTCGCTATTTGAAAAACCTTGATTCACAAAAAATTCGATGTAAGCTTCATTGATTATTCTAATCGGTTCGTCAGAGATTTCGTCATAAAAGAAATTCTTAAAAAGATCAAATTCACTGATTTCTTCTCCATCATCTCCTATTGTTGTCCCTGAAAACAGGTCAATAGTTGAAATAATTCCTTCTCCACCTCTTAAATAAATATTTTCGTTTCCGTTGGTTTGATCCATTAAGTCTACATCAACGACTGTTTCATTTTCAAATAAATTGATAAGATTTCCAGAAAAATTCATTACATACTCATGTTGATTTGTTTCAATTTCGTCAACAGAACCAGTATCACTGTCACCAATATTGGTATTATCAGAAGTATAATGGATAGTAAGTTTTGTATTAGAAGATGCAAAGTTTAAAAGGATCATTGAACCGTCTGAGCTACTTTCAACTTTGATGTATAGTCCTCTAAAGAATTCCTTAAAATTAGGTTCATTCGTTAACACCTGATTACCTTCATTTTCAAAGAAATTAGTTTCCCAAAAGTTTTCGTTGGGGTTATTAAGCTTAAATCTTAGTGCTGGCGCGATTCTTTGAGCTACATAAGGATTTCCTGTTGTATCTATTTGTGTTAAATTAATTTGGTCGGCACTTGGTACAAAATCATCAATTTCAAATAACAATTCTCCTTCCAGTTGTCCAGAGTCAATTACCTCTTCTACAGAAAGTGAACCATTTGAGAAATAACTTTGGGAAGTATCAAAATCTGAAAATGGATCAAATGTTCTAAAAAAGAAATTATTTCTGTAAACTGAGATTTTAATTGGTGAGTCTCCGTAAACTGAATCTATTTCATATGAAGTATCACCCTCTTCACTGGTGTCAATGCCTCTGGAGTAATATGGAATTGTCAAAACTACAGAGTCTAAAACAACATTATCTCCAAAATCGTGATTATATTCTGAAGGTACCATTTGACCTACAAAGCTTGAATTTGATCTTCCAAATTGAGGATGATTATAACTCCCAAGCAGAAATGACGGCAAATTATTCGTTTGTACAGGATTTACCTTTTCAGATCTTGATGTAAGGCTATATTCTACACTGTTCGTTGAAAAATTTATTGCATTATCAGAATTAATTACCCCAGAGTCAAAACTTGCAAAATCTTTTTCACATGAGGTAATAATTAAAGCAAAGAGTAATATTTTTAAAAAATTGAATTTCATCTTAATTTATGAAAGTATTTTGTCATAAAATTCCATGTATGGCTCGGCAAAAGAATCGGTTGGTTGATAATCGAGTATAGGTTTTTTATAGTTCTTTAAGTAATCATTTATTTCTGATGATATATTTTCAGAGCCTTTAATAATAGCATCAGAAGAATCGATAGCTATCTTCATAAGGTTTTCATATGTTGGATTACCTAATGCGTTAATGTGTTTGTTATCAATTTCATCAAATAAAACTTTATCTAACATGCTTTTATTTAGAGAAGTGTCAAACTCATTTCCGTACAATGATGTAATAATTTTACTGTTTTGAAAGATCGGGTCGTCTTTATAAATCTGCTGTAGATAAAGCGGTAATAATGCTGCCATCCAGCCATGTATATGAATTATATCGGGAGGCCAGTTTAATCTTTTTATCGTTTCAAAGACACCCTTAGCAAAGAATATTGCTCTTTCGTCATTATCTTCGAAAAGCTTACCATTTGAATCCGTGAATGTAGCCTTTCTTTTAAAGTATTCTTCATTATCAATGAAATATACCTGTATTCTTTCCTTTGGGATTGAGGCAACTTTAATTATCAAAGGCATGTCTAAATCATTAATTACTAGATTTAATCCTGATAATCTGATGACTTCGTGTAATTGATGTCTTCTTTCATTAATATTTCCATATCTGGGCATAAAAATTCTAATTTGGCCACCTTGTTTGTTAACCATTTTAGGAATTTCGAATGACATTGATGAAATTTCTGACTCGGGTAAGTATGGTACTACTTCAGACGATACGTATAAAATCTTTCTATTTTTCATTAATTCACTGTTTTGAAGTGTCCCTACGAGGAAGCAAAATTACAAAAATTATGTAGATTAATTGCAATGTATTAAGTTTACATGCTGTTAATTTTTTTTTAAAATGCTCGTTTTTAGAGATAATTCCACTTTACAAAATCATATTAATAATTTAAAGAATAATAATAAAATAATTGGTTTTGTACCAACTATGGGTGCACTTCATAATGGTCATCTTTCTCTGGTTAAAAAATCTATTTCTCAAGACGATTTAACAGTGGTTTCTATTTTTATAAACCCGACTCAGTTTAATAATGTTAATGATCTTAAAACTTATCCGTCAGACATTGATAAGGATCTAGAATTATTAAGGTCAATCTCACAAAAAATTATCGTATTTAACCCAGAACCATATGAATTATATGCAGGTGATTTCGGATTAGATCAATTTAATTTTAACGGGCTAGATAGATATATGGAGGGTGAATTCAGAGGAAATCATTTCGCGGGTGTTGCCACGGTTGTTAGCAAGTTGTTTCGCCTAATTAAAGCGGACTATGCTTATTTCGGCGAAAAAGATTTTCAACAACTTAGGATAATCGAGAATTTAATTAAAGAAAAAAAATTTAAAATTAAATTAATTAGATGCGAAACAATTAGATCTGAGGACGGTCTTGCTTTAAGCTCAAGAAATGATAAATTAAATTTTTCATCAAAAAAAATAGCAACAAATTTATTTAAAGCACTTAATTTTGCAAAAGAAAAAATTGATGATTTAGGCATTGACGAAATCGAACAAAAAATTTCTGATAATTTGGCAAATTTTAAAGAAATTGAATTGGAATATTTTGTGATTGCTGACGAAAAAAATTTAAAACCAATCAAACACAAGCAAGCCGAAAAGTGCAGAGCATTTATTGCTGCATGTGTGTCTGGTGTTAGACTTATTGATAACGTAAAACTTTATTAATTTTTATGAATATTGAAGTTGTAAAATCTAAAATCCACAGAGTTAAAGTAACAGGAGCAGATTTAAATTATATTGGCAGCATAACAATCGATATGGATTTAATGGAAGCTGCTAATATTTTTGAAGGAGAGAAAATTCATATTGTAAACAATAATAACGGTGAGAGGTTTGTTACTTATGTAATTCCTGGATCTAGAGGCTCTGGTGAAATCACAGTTAATGGTGCGGCAGCTAGAAAGGTTAGTATAGGTGATGTTTTAATTCTAATAACTTACGCTTCTATGAATATTGATGATGCTAAAACCTTTAAACCAAGTATAATTTTCCCTAATGAGGAAAACAATTTATTAAGTTGATTTGATAAAAAATTATTTTAAAATATTACTTCCAATTTCTGTTGGTGTTTTTTGTATTTATTTTTCTTTTAGAAACATCAATTTTTCGGATTTCACACAATATTTTTTTGAAATAAATTATTGCTGGGTTTCTATAGGAATAATTCTCGGCGCATTGAGTCACATTTCCAGATCCTACAGATGGAAATATCTTATTAATCCTCTGGGTTATAAGCTTGGATTTATAAACAGTATTTTAGCGGTTTTTTCGGCATATCTAATTAACTATACAATTCCTAGAGCAGGAGACTTAGCTAGAGCTACAATGATTTCTAAATATGAAAAAATACCTTTAGAAAAAACACTGGGAACTATAGTTGCAGAAAGAGCAGTTGATGTTATTTGTATTATTATTATAATATCTATTGGATTAATTATAGAATTTCAGAGGATTTCAGAAAAATTAATTTCCTTAACTCAGGATACTGAAATTTCAGTGATTCTTATTTACTTTGGCGCTTTTGTCATACTGCTATTTATTTTAAATAGTATTTTGAAAAAATCAAAGTATTATAAATCTATCGCAAATTTTTTTTCAGGAATTATTGAAGGCTTGACTGTAATTTTTAAGATGAAAAAAAGGAATTTATTTATTTTTCATAGCATATTTATATGGCTGATGTACATACTTATGTTCTGGGCAACATCGAAGGCATTTGTTGAGCTACATGAAGTCACATTTTTTCAATTAATGATTTCGTTTACTTTGGCAGCATTGTCAATTATGTTTTCTAATGGAGGAATAGGTATTTACCCACTAGCAGTGGAGGAATCATTGGGTTGGTATGGAATTCAATCTACAACAGGATTAGCATTTGGATGGGTTAGTTGGTTATCTCAAACAATGATGGTGGTAATTTTTGGTGGATTATCCTTATTTGTATTACCTTTCATTAACAGAAAATACAAATGAAAAAATATACATTAAATACACTTTTATTTTTCCTCACCATTAATCTATTAAGCTCTCAAAATCTTGATTCTTTATATGTTTCTAGGTTAAACGACACTATTATATCAAAATATTTGAATGAAAAAAGAGCAATTGAAATTCAGCTTCCACGATCTTATGAAATAGAAGTTGATAAAAACTACCCTTTGATGATTGTTTTGGATGGTGATTATATGTTTAATATTGTCTCTGGAAGTGTCGATTATTTATCATACTGGGGAGATAT
>CABYFY010000021.1 GCA_902518355.1 uncultured Bacteroidota bacterium
ATGGTTTTCCGTTAAATGTACCATCCCAACCTTCGCTTAGTGGGCTTAGTTGTTTTAGTAATTTACCGTATCTATCAAAGATGTATATAGTTGATAGAGGTCTCGTATCAATACCTATGATTTGCCAAGTGTCATTATATCCGTCTCCGTTAGGGGTAAAGAATCTTGGGTAATCAATTACTAATACAGACTTGGTTCCGATTCCACAGCCATTTAAGTCTCTAACAGTAACTATGTGTTCACCTGGACTAACGTCGGTAAATGTTCCATCTAATTGCCATGGTCCGTCATCTAATCTATATTCATAATCACCACTTCCAACCGCATTTGCTTCTATTACATGCTCTTCTGCAAAGGCAAGCGTAGTAACTACTGCTTCTACAATAGCGGGTGAGCTAGGGATTACTTCTGTTGTAACTTCTTTTCTACAGCCAGTCAATATATCAGTGGCTACGGCTGTATATATTCCTCCCATTAGCGGAGTATGTGCTGCTGTGGTAGCTTCTAAGTCTCCCATTGGATTGATCCATTCAAAAGTATACTCATTAACAGGGAGATCGATTAACATTACTGTTGGTCCTATTAATTCCGTTCCGTTTACATCAACACAAGCCATATAGCTGTCTTCTAGGGTAAATTCTGGAAGTAAATTAACCAGTAGGGTTGCATCTGTAATATCATAACATTGATCATCTACAGTAGTATCATTATCTACTCTAACAAAAATAGTTTGAGGATTAGAAGTGTTTTCAAAGCTTGTTGGTAATGGGTTCGTAGAAGCTTCTGCATCTTCTATAGTGGCATAGTAAGTTACTGTAAAGTTTACAGGGTCTTGTCCATCTAAAATCTGCGCATCTAAGTCTGTTAGATTAAACTGAGCAAAACCATCATTAGCTGTATTTGGATCATCACATATTATAAGTTCTGCAGGTACTCCATCACCATTTGCAATAGCTGCTTCCTGTACTTCTATGTTAAAGCCAGCTCCTGTAATATTACATCCTGTTAGATTATTGGTGATATTTACAAAGAGTTGCTGTGGGTTTGTAAGATTTGTATAAGGACTAACCAGTGCATTTTCTCCATTATCTGCATCTTCTTGTGTTTCGTGATAAGTTACCGTAAAGTTTGCAGGATCTTGAGTACCTAACAATTCACTTGTAACAGTTTCCAGATCAAAGTCAAAGAACCCATCTGTATTTATCTCACAGGCAATTACATCAGGAACATCTCCAATATCTGGTAAAGGATTTACTATAATATCAAAGGTAACAATGGTAAAGCATCCTGTAGTATCATTAGTTACCCTTACATAGATTGTTTGTTGTCCTAGTTCTATATTGCTATAAGTAGTAGGATTTACAATAGGGTCTATTTCATCGGTAGCATTTTCTAAAGACTCGTAATAAGCTGCACTTACCCCAAGTTCTCCGTTAATGATATATGCCTCGTTAATAGTAATATCAAAGACTTCTATCTGGTCGCCTGGATTATCATAATCGCATAATTCAATATCTTCAGCATCTGTACTTGGTGTTGGATTTGGTAATACTCTTATTGTTAAAGTCGTATAAGCAATACACCCTTCTATATTTACAACTGCTACGTGTAATGTTTGTGGATTAGCAGCATTACCAGCAATAGCAGTATTTGTGTATGCTTCAGGATTTTCAATAGCATTTGTTCCAGCTAAGGCATCTTCTTGAGTTTCATAATAAATAACCTCCCAATCTATATTACCCGCTGTTATTTCATCATTCTTAACGGTTAGATCAAACTCTGTGGTTTCATCAGCAACTTCGTCATCACACTCTTCTAATGCTGTAGGCTGTACAATCACAGGAGGAAGAGCAACAATAAGATTAAATTCACCGATACTTACACAGTCATTATTAAGATCTTCAAGTCTTACAAAAATAGTCTGTGGATTGGTTAAGTTCTGATAACTAGTAGTATTTACAATAGGATTTTCTCCTGTTTCTGCATCTATTAGTGTCTCGTGATAAGTTAAACCAAAGTCCGTAGTACTTTGTTCCCCAAAGATATCTTCATCTCTTTGACTTAAATCAAATACAGTAATGCCATCATAATCATCATCACAAACAACAATATCTTCTATAATCAACGGTAGCTCTGGTGAAGGAATCGTAACTAGTTCTTGCTCAACTATAGTAAAGCAACCCGTGACAATATTCTCAGCTCTAACAAATATGATTTGACTATCTGGAACAATATTGTAATAAGGACTAATAATAGGATCTACAGCATTCTCTGCATTGGTTGTTGTCTCATAATAGGATAGTACAATGTCTAATTCTCCATTAATAATATCTACTTCATTATCTTCTACATTGAAGAAGGTAAATCCGTCATTATCTTCATCGCATTCCTCTATAGGATCAGGAACTACAGGGCTTGGAATAGAATTTACTCGAAGGTCTAATGTAATAGTAGAATAACAACCTGTAATTTCGTTTTCCCCTCTTAAATATATTGTTTGCGCATTACTTGTATTAGTATAAGGACTAGCAATTGGATTAGTAGCATTATCTGCATCTTCTTGTGTCTCGTAGAAGGTTATTCCAATACCTGTTTGTCCTTGTAGAACCTGTCCAATACTATCCTCTAAAGTAAATTCTTCTACTTCATCACCAGGATTATTATAATCACAAAGATTAAGAGGATCTGGCTGTGTAAGTACAGGTAACTCATTCACGGTTAATTCTATATTACTTGTGTTGTAACATTCGGTTGTGTTATTTTCAACACGAACCCAAACAGTCTGATTAAATGCAGTTATGTTAGTATATGCAAATGGAGTAATGATAGGATTTTCAGCATTCTCAGCATTCTCAGCATTCTCATAATAAGTAATGGTAAACTCCGAAGGATCTAATCCATTTAGTACTTCCTCATTACTAAGACTTAAATCAAATAATCCAAAACCGTCCGTGTCATCATCACATACCTCTAGAGAAGAAGACTCCGTATTTATCTGTGGAACATCATTAACAACCAATAAAAGTTCTACATAACTAAAACAGTCTGTAGTAATGGTAGTATCTTCTACTCGAACATAGATTGTTTGTTGATAAGCAACGATATTATCATATTCTTCAGTAATGGGGAATAGGTTGTTCTCAGCATCTGCCTGTGTTTCATGGTAGCTTATCAATAAATTTGGTAATCCATTGGCGATTGCTTCATCAGAGTCTGTAAGGTTAAATACTCCAAAACCATCTGCATCGGCATCACAATACTCCAAAGCTGGAGGATTACTTACAGGGGGTGGTATTTGAACAATCAACTCTAAAGTAGTATCCGAGTAACATCCGGTTACTTCAGTCATATCATCTTCAATTCTCACATATAAGGTCTGTGGATTAACAGTATTTGTGTAAGCTGTCACATTTTCGATAGCATTTACACCTGCATTCATATCTTCTTCAGTTTCATGATAGGTAACAACATTCTCTGCAATACCAGCCATAATGCCTTCTGTCTTAACAGAGATATCTATGGTAGTTATTCCGTCGATATCATCATCATCACAAACAATCAATGGAGTAGGTGCTGCAAAAACAGGTTTTGGTTCAACAGTAAGAGTAAAGTTTATATTGGAGATAAAACAACCTGTTGTAAAAGGATCGCTATTATCAACTTCAACACGTGCATAAATTGTTTCTTGTTCATTAACCGTATAAGGACTTTCCAGTGCGTTAAACCCTGTGTCCGCATCTAACTGAGAGCTATGATAGGTTACTATATATAAATTAGGATCTTGTGACCCCAGTACTTGCGTATCATACTCTGTAAGATCTATATCTATAACACCAGGGGTATCTGTACATAAAATTTCATCAGGAACTTCATTATACTGTGGAACGGGTAATACCTCTAGTAGCATAGAATTAATTCCAAAACAGTCGTTATCTCTTTCGACCCTAAGATATACCGTTTGTGCATCAGGCACTTCACTTACATATTCATTAGGTAATTGATTTAATTCTAATAATGCATCTTCTTCACTTACATAATATGCGATGGATAATTGACTCGCGTCTGTTATATCGTTATTTGGATTTGCTACGATAAGCGATAATACGTATTCATCAGCATCACTTAATGTAAATAATCCTAATCCGTCATAATCATTACCATTCCCTTCACTATTATCACAAACAATTAATCCCGCATCTTCAGGAATAGGATTGAATATGGTTTCTAAATAGAAGTAAGAAGTAGTATAACAGGTTGTATTGATATTTTCAACTCTACAATAGATGTTTTGTAAAGGTGTTAAGTTTACATAAGCTGTAGGATCTTCAATTGCATTTATTCCTGCATCTAAATCTGCTTGAGATAAATGGAAGGTAAGTACATAGTTGTTAGGATCATCTCCTATAACAAGATTTTCAGCAGCTTCTTCCAGATTATAAATAGAGATACCGTCTTGTACATCATCAATATCACACTGAACTAGATCAGTATTTTCAATAATATTTGGTAACGGGTTTACAGTGACATTAAATGATCCAAAACTAAGGCAGCCTGTTTCATTTTGTTCTAATCTTATAAATATTGTTTCACTTGCAGAATCAGTATTTGAGTAATTTGTCAATGCTGCTGTAGAAAGAGCATTGATATTATCTTGAGAGTCACTGAACGATGTAAAGTAAGACAAACTAACATTTTGTCCATTGATAATTTCGTCGTCTTTTGTGGTTATATCAAACACCTCGGTTAGATCTCCTGGATTTGTATAATCACATAATTCATAGTCGGTAACCTCTATTACCCCAGGGACATTTACTATAATTCCTTGAGTGGTGGTTGAGTAACATCCAGTCACATCGTTTTCTAAACGGACAATAAGTTCCTGTGTATTAGGATTACTGTTCTGATACTCCGTTGGAAGAACATTGGTGGCGTTATCTGCATCTTCCTGAGTTTCATAATAAGTTACAGTGATACCTGTTTGGCCATTTAATATTGTATCATCCAATGAGCTAAGATCAATGGTTGTAATCCCATCATAATTTGCATCACAGACCTCAAGAACAGGAGGGGTGATGACTTCAGGGATAGAGTTGACTATAAGCTCTAAAGTTGTTGTTGCAGCACAACTAGTTTCATTATCCTCTAATCTAACATGTATTATCTGATTATCTGCAGTTGTATTTGTGTAAAGCTCGGTGATTGAATTTTCATTATTTTCAGCGTCTTCAATAGTCTCATGATAAGAAACAATAATACCAGTCTGACCATT
>CABYFY010000022.1 GCA_902518355.1 uncultured Bacteroidota bacterium
AATCGCTTTCGAATGCAATGTTTAGAGTTGAATTAGAAAATGGTCATGTTGTTACTGCTCATATTTCTGGAAAAATGAGATTGCATTATATCAAATTATTGCCTGGTGATAAAGTAAAATTAGAAATGAGTCCTTACGATTTAACTAAGGCAAGAATAACTTATAGATTTTAAAAGATGAAAGTAAGAGCTTCAGTAAAAAAGAGAAGTGCAGATTGTAAAATTGTACGAAGAAAAGGGAGACTTTACGTTATAAACAAAAAGAATCCTAGATTTAAACAAAGACAAGGTTAATATTATGGCAAGAATAGCAGGAATAGACATACCAAAGAATAAAAGAGGTGTAATCTCTTTAACTTATATTTTCGGAATTGGAAATAGCAGAGCTTCTAAAATATTAGACACTGCTGGTGTTGATCACAGTAAAAAAGTTTCTGATTGGACAGATGCAGAAGTTGGTAAAATTAGAGAAGCTGTGGGAGCTTTCACTATCGAAGGTGAATTGCGTTCTGAGAATCAACTTAATATCAAAAGATTAATGGATATAGGTTGTTACAGGGGAATTAGGCATAGAGCTGGTTTACCTCTAAGAGGTCAAAGAACCAAGAACAATTCTAGAACAAGAAAAGGTAAAAGAAAAACTGTTGCTAACAAGAAAAAAGTAACAAAATAATTATTGTATATGGCAAAATCTAGTACTAAAAAAAGAAAAGTTGTTGTTGAATCAAATGGTGAGGCTCATATTGTAGCATCTTTCAATAACATAATTATTTCCCTTACTAATAAAAATGGTGATGTTATTTCGTGGTCATCAGCTGGTAAAATGGGATTTAGAGGAACTAAAAAGAATACACCTTATGCAGCACAAATGGCAGCTGAAGATGCTGTGACAGTTGCTAAGGACGCTGGTCTTAGAAAAGTTAAAGTTTATGTAAAAGGTCCTGGTAATGGTAGAGAATCTGCCATAAGATCTATACATAATGGCGGTATAGAGGTGACAGAAATTGTTGATGTTACTCCTACTCCACATAATGGATGTAGACCACCAAAAAGAAGAAGAGTTTAATATAAGTATAACTATAGAGATTTTGATTATCGAAGGATTGACCTTAATTCATAATCACTCTAATAAAAATTAAAAAATGGCAAGATATACTGGTCCAAAAACAAAAATTGCTAGAAAATTTGGGGAACCAATTTTTGGAGATGACAAATCTTTTGAAAAAAGAAACTACCCTCCAGGACAGCATGGAAATAATAAAAGAAGATCTAAAAAATCAGAGTATGCTATCCAGCTAATGGAAAAGCAAAAAGCAAAATATACCTATGGTATTCTTGAGAGACAATTCATAAACCTATTCAAAAAAGCAACTGCTTCTAAAGGAATTACCGGAGAAGTTTTATTACAGTTGTGTGAATCTAGATTAGATAATGTAGTTTATAGAATGGGCTTGTCCAACTCAAGAAGAGGAGCTAGACAGTTAGTTTCTCACAGACATATTACGGTCAACGGTGAAATTGTAAATATTCCATCGTTCAATTTGAAACCAGGAGATGTTATTGCGGTTAGAGAAAAGTCAAAATCTGTTGAATCTATTACTAACTGTTTAAAAAATTTATCTCAGGTATATGAATGGATTACATGGAATGAAGATACTATGCAAGGAACATACGTTTCCATTCCTGAAAGAATCCAAATTCCTGAAAATATTAACGAACAATATATAGTAGAATTATATTCTAAATAAAAAATTATAAATAAGATTATGGCAATATTAAATTTTCAAAAACCAGATAAAGTAATAATGATTGAATCTTCTGATCATGAAGGAAGATTTGAGTTTAGACCACTTGAGCCTGGTTACGGATTAACAGTTGGTAATGCATTAAGAAGAGTGCTTTTGTCTTCTCTTGAAGGTTTTGCGATTACATCTGTAAAAATCGAAGGAGTTGATCACGAATTTTCTACTATTCCGGGAATTGTAGAGGATGTAACCGAAATCGTATTAAATCTGAAACAAATAAGGTTTAAGAGACAAATTGAAGATGTTGACAATGAATTAGTTTCAATTTCTATTTCTGGTCAAGATAAAATTACTGCAGGTGATTTTCAAAAATTTATCTCTGGTTTCCAGATTTTAAATTCTGATCAGGTAATTTGTAACCTTGATCCGAAGGTTCAGATTCAGATGGAAATCACAATCGATAAGGGAAGAGGTTATGTTACTTCTGAGGAAAATAAAAATGCATCAGCACAGTTGGGAACTATCTTTGTTGATTCAATTTTTACACCTATTAAAAATGTAAAATATCACGTTGAAGATTTTAGGGTCGAGCAGAAAACAGATTATGAGAAATTAGTTTTTGATATAGTTTCAGATGGTTCTATAACACCTCAGGACGCGCTTACTGATGCTGCGAGAATTTTAATACATCATTTCATGTTGTTTTCTGATGAAAGAATAACTCTTGAAGCTGATGAGATTGCAAAAACTGAAACTTATGATGAAGAGTCACTACACATGAGACAGTTATTAAAAACTAAATTAATAGACATGGATTTATCTGTGAGAGCACTTAATTGTTTGAAGGCAGCTGAGGTTGACACTCTTGGAGATTTGGTGTCATTTAATAAAAATGACTTAATGAAGTTTAGAAATTTTGGTAAAAAATCATTAACAGAGCTAGAAGAGTTAGTAATGCTTAAGGGTCTAAGCTTTGGAATGGATTTGTCAAAGTATAAACTTGAAAAAGAGTAAAAAGTTAAAGTAAAGAAAGAAAATGAGGCATCGTAAAAAGTTTAATCACTTAGGAAGAAAAAAGGGACACAGAAGTTCAATGCTTGCTAATATGGCTTGTTCACTTATTGAGCATAAGAGAATTAATACAACATTAGCAAAAGCAAAGGCATTAAAGAAATTTGTTGAGCCTTTGATAACAAAATCTAAATCTGACACAACCCACAACAGAAGAATTGTTTTTTCAAGAATGAAACAAAAAAATGCTGTTGCTGAGTTATTTAGAGATGTAGCTGTTAAGGTTGCTGATAGACCAGGTGGATACACAAGAATAATTAGACTAGGTAATAGACTTGGAGACAATGCTGAGATGGCCATGATAGAGCTTGTAGACTATAACGATACTTATGTGTCAAAGAAGAAGAAAACAACAAGAAGAAGTAGAAGAGGAAAAAAATCTGAATCTGTTACTGAAGAAGTTGTTAATGAAGAGGTAGTAAATGATGCTTTAGAAGCTCCTGCTGAGGAAGCTCCTGCTGAAGAGGCTCCTGCTGAAGAGGCTCCTGCTGAAGAGGCTCCTGCTGAGGATTCAGAAAAAAAAGAAGACAAATAATTTAATTAATTGTAATATGAGATTAATATTTATCATAATATTTCTAGTTTCGAATTTTATTTTTTCACAAACAAATTCACAAACAGATTTTAGGTCAGCATTGACTGGGGAGACTACAAATTTT
>CABYFY010000023.1 GCA_902518355.1 uncultured Bacteroidota bacterium
TAGAAAAGTAATGGATACTGTTATTAATGGAAACACATTAGATGTGAGCTTATTCAATAGTGGCTTCTATATGCTGAAAGTTACAATTAATGGACAAAGTAAAATATCTAAACTAGTTGTTAGATAATTAATTAAGTATATAAATAAAGAATGCCAGATAAATTTTTTATCTGGCATTTTTTTTTAATTAAATTGTAGTAAAGTTTAATAAAATGAATTTGATTATAAAGTTTTTATTGATTAGTTCTCTTTTCTTAATTTCTAGTAATAGAAGTATTGAAACATTTGATACCCAAAGTAAGAGAGATAAAAAACCTAATATTATCTTTATTCTATCTGATGATCATACAACAAATGCGATATCAGCATATGGAAGTATTTATAAGGATATTGCACCTACCCCAAACATTGATAGAATTGCAAAAGAAGGTGCAATATTGAAGAACACATTTGCAACTAACTCAATTTGTGGGCCAAGTCGTGCATCAATTCTAACTGGTACTTACAGCCACATTCATGGTTATAATAAAAATTACAAAGGTGGTGTTTTTGATAATGGTCTTTGGACATTTCCAAAAGAACTTCAAAAAAACGGATACAATACAGCGCTAGTTGGAAAATGGCATCTTGCCTCAGAGCCTACCGGTTTTGATTATTATAAATATCATGATAATCTAGGTCAACAAGGATTTTATTGGGATCCTGTATACAATGAAAATGGTAAAAAAGTAAAAGAAAAAGGTTATGCCACAAACTTAACAACTGACTATGCTTTAAATTGGCTTGACTCAAGAAATGAAGAAGAACCATTTTGTTTATTACTTCAGTTTAAGGCACCTCACAGAGAATGGGCACCAGATAAAAAATATGAAGATCTTTGGGAAGATATTGATCTAGCATATCCAGAAACATATAATGATGATTATAGTTCTAGAGAGCTAACAGCTGGAAACACGGAAATGACAGTAGATTATTTTTCAAGAAGAGATATGAAATTAGTTCCCCCTGATTCTCTGTCAAATAAAGAAAAAAGACAATGGCTGTTTTATGGTTTTAAAAGGAATGAAACTGTTTTATTAGACCCTACCCTTTCGCTTGAAGAAAATAGAAATTTAAAGTTTCAAAAATATATTAAAGACTATTTGGCTACAGTTAGGTCCGTTGATGATAATATTGGTAGGGTATTAAATTATTTAAAAGAAAATGACTTAGAAGAAAATACGATTGTTATTTATACTTCTGATCAAGGCTTTTTTATTGGTGAGCATGGATGGTTTGATAAAAGATTCATGTATGAAGAATCCAGCAGAATGCCATTTGTGATTAGATATCCAGGGAAAATTAAACCAAAAACCATTAATGAAGATATAATCACAAATATTGATTTTGCCCCTACTTTATTAGACATAGCTAATATAAAAATTCCATCCAGTGTTCAGGGAAAAAGTTTTTTGAGGAATCTAACCTCAAAAAACTCAAAAAAATGGAGGCAATCAATGTATTACCATTACTATGAATACCCTTATTACCATCACGTTCAACCTCACTATGGGATAAGAACCGAAAGGTATAAATTAATACATTTTTACTATGATATTGATCAATGGGAATTATATGATTTACAAAGTGATCCTAATGAACTTAACAATTTAATCGATAATGATAAATACGCTGATATAATTCCTAACTTAAAATCTGAATTATACAATCTTAAAAAGAATTATGGTAATAATTTATCACTTGAAGAATTAAGATTTATTTCCGATAATGATTTTGGAGGATTAGAATCAAACAAGGGCAAAAAATGAAAATTTTAGTCATAGTTTGAAAATAAAAGTTACATCACCTGGAAGAGTAAACCTAATTGGAGAACACACTGATTATAACGGCGGATATGTT
The DNA here is from genome assembly GCA_902518355.1 of uncultured Bacteroidota bacterium. GTDB lineage: Bacteria > Bacteroidota > Bacteroidia > Flavobacteriales > Flavobacteriaceae > MED-G13. The sequence goes on from CABYFY010000023.1 coordinate 1,900, forward strand.
CTGCCTTGTGCACTGAATCTTTCAATTAATCTAAGTTTCGAAATTAATAATAAAGAATCGTTCGTTAAAACCGATTTAGGATATTCAATGACATTTAATATTAATAATCCTTATAAAAAAAGTTCTATCCACTGGGAAAATTATGTTTTTGGGGTAATTGAGGAACTAAAAAAAATAAAATCTGATTTAAATAATTTTTCTTGCGATATAAAATCATCGCTTCCCCCTGGTGCCGGGATTAGTTCCTCATCTGCACTTGTATGCGGATTAATCAAAGGATTGAGTATTTTGAATAACTTAAATCTAGACAATTCCGAAATAATTAACCTAAGTAGAAATGTTGAGCACTATTATATTGGTTTATTAGGTGGTATTATGGATCAATATACAATTCTAAACGCCAAAGAAAATAAAGCTATTTTACTAAATTGTAATGACCTTAAGACAAAGTATATTGATATCAATTTTGGTAATTTAGAGATTCTTCTTCTTGATACCAACATTAAACATAATTTAGCAAGTACAGAATATAATGTCAGAGTAAAAGAATGTAAGCAAGCCTTAAAAACTATAAACGAAGTCAATAACATAAAATATAAAAATTTATCTCAGGTTTCGTTAGAAGAAATTAATGGTGCAAAAAATGAGTTAAGTTTAAATCAATTCAAGAGAGCCATTTTTGTTTATAATGAAAATAGAAGGGTGATTAAATCTGCTGAATTAATTGAAAAAAATAATTTATCAGAGTTCGGAAAACTTATGTATCAGTCACATGAAGGGCTTAAAAATAATTATGAAGTAAGTTGTAAAGAGTTAGATTTTCTTGTTGATCAAACAAAAAAAATTGATGGAGTTATTGGTGCAAGAATGATGGGTGGTGGATTTGGAGGATGCACTGTTAATTTGATAAAAAGTAATGAAATCGCTGAAATAGTTTCAAAAATTAAAGAGAATTATAATTCTAATTTTGGAATTAATCTTAAGGCTATAATTGCCAAAGCTGGAAGTGGAATAAATGTTGTTAAAATTTAAATTATTCTACCCATTCGGCAATAAACAGATTAGTTTCCCGAGTACCACCGTTGTTTCTGTTTGAAGAAAATGCTATTTTTTTACCATCATTTGAGAATACAGGAAATGCATCAAAAGTATCACTGTATGTAATTCTTTCTAAATTTTTTCCGTCAATATCTATCATATATAAATTAAAAGGGAAGCCGAGATCAGCTTCATAATTTGAAGAAAATATAATTTTTTTACCTGAAGGATGAAAAAAGGGACTCCAGTTAGCGTTTCCTAAATAAGTAATTTGTTTAAGATTACTACCATCACTATCACAAATGAATAATTCCATCTCAGTAGGTTTTACTAATCCTTTTGAAAGAAGTTCCTTGTACTCCACAACCTCTTCTTTTGATTTTGGTCTTGAGGCTCTGAATATTAATTTTGTTCCATCCGGAGAGAAAAATGCACCTCCATCATATCCTAAATGATAAGTTATCTGCTTTACATCAGTACCATCTATATTCATAGTATATAACTCTAAGTCACCACTTCTATC
>CABYFY010000024.1 GCA_902518355.1 uncultured Bacteroidota bacterium
GAAAACACTAATACATCACCTTGATTAACAGCAATAGAAAAATTACCATCAAAATCAGATGATGTACCTGTCGATGTTCCTTTTACAACAACATTTACACCAGCTATTGGGTCAGAACTATCAACATCAGTTACCTTACCATCTACAGATGTCTGTGCATGCAAATTGAATGCAAAAAATAAGGCACAAAAAAGCAATAGTAAATTTGTTTTTTTCTTCATTTTTAGTTTATTTTTTGTTTAATTTATCCAAAATGATAATGTTTAGTTTACATTTGGATAAGGTAAAAATAACAATTCATTTAAAATCTCAAACGTTATAGTATGAAAAATTTATTCACAACTTTAATATTTTCACTCATTACAAGTTATGCATATGCGCAAATTGATGTTATACATCCTCCGAATTGGTGGGTAGGATTTGAAACTCAAAATTTACAACTTCTTGTCAAGGGTAATAATATAAGTGAATATGAAGTTGGGATTAAATATCCTGGAGTTGACATTAAAAAGATTCATAAAGCTGACTCACCAAACTATCTATTTATAGACTTACAAATTTCAAATTCAACATTACCAGGAACTTTTAAAATAGAATTTAACAAAGGACAAAAAAAATTAGCCCATAATTACAAAATAGATGAAAGAAGAAACCCAAGTCAACAAAATGAAGGCTTTGACAGCTCAGATGTCATTTACCTAATTACACCTGATAGGTTTGCAAACGGTGATTATTCGAATGATATAATTAAAGGTTTGAAGGAAAATAAAATAAACAGAAAAGATAATTATGCTAGACATGGTGGTGATATAATTGGAGTTACTCAAAATATGAATTACATAAAGGAAATGGGCTTTACTTCTATTTGGTTAAATCCTGTGCTAATTAATGACATGAAAGAAGGTTCTTATCATGGATATGCTACAACGGATTACTACACCCCAGATCCAAGATTTGGAAGTATGGATGATTACTTTGAGTTTTCTGAAAAAGCATCAAAAAATGGGATTAAACTCATTAAAGATATTATCGTAAATCATTGCGGGTTGTATCATTGGTGGATGGATGACTTACCATTTAACGACTGGTTGAACTTTCAAGAAATATATTTAAAATCAAATGAAGAAACTATTGAGAAAAATACTGTTTACTCTAATCACAGACGCTCAACAATTCAAGATATTTATGCAGCTGAAGTTGATTACAGAGGTATGTTAGATGGTTGGTTTGTTCCAACCATGCCAGATTTAAATCAAAGAAATAAATTTATGTCTGAATATTTAATTCAAAATTCAATTTGGTGGATCGAAACTTTAAATCTTTCAGGAATCAGACAAGACACTTACCCTTATGCTGAAAAAGAGTTTTTAAGTAATTGGGCTGGACGAATTATGGAAGAATATCCAAAATTCAATATTGTAGGTGAAGAATGGAGTTATAATCCTATTAGGATTGCCTATTGGCAAGAAGGAAATAATAACAAAGACGGTTACAAGTCAAATTTAAAAAGTACAATGGATTTTGCTATGCAAAAGGCAATATTTGAGGGGATATACGAAGAAGAAAACTGGAATACAGGCTTAATAAAAATTTATGAAAATCTTGCTAATGATTTCTATTATGCTGACCCAAAATCTTTATTGATTTTTAACGATAATCATGATATGAGCAGAATTTTTACTCAGATGAAAGAGGATGTGTCTAAAACAAAAATGGCTGTATCATTAATGCTTACTTTACCCAGAATTCCTCAAATTTTATACGGAACAGAGATATTAATGGAGGACTCTGCTAAACCAGGTGATCACGGATTAATTAGAACTGATTTTCCTGGAGGTTGGAAAAATGACAAATCAAATGCTTTTACAGGTTATAATTTAGAAAATTCACAATTAGAAATGCAAAATTATTTAAAGACATTATTAAACTTCAGAAAAAACAGTAAAGCAATACATGAAGGAGAAACTCTTCATTATGCTCCAAAAGACGGTGTCTATCTACTTTCAAGAAAACATGAAGATGAAATAGTTATTTACGTTGTAAACAAGAACAATAAAACAGTGAACTTGGATACTGATAGATTTATAGAAATGGATGCAAACGGAAAAATATTTACAGACATTCATACAAATAAAACATATAAATGGAGTGGGAAAATTCAAATAAAAAATAACAGTTCCTTCATCTTGACAAACAAGTAATTTGTAATAAGTCTAAATATAAATTTCTAAAATATTACTATTTAAATTGTTTCTAAATGAATTTGAATTTAGTTTTACTCAAAATAACAAACATCATGGAAAATTTAAATCTTAGTAATAGCTGTATAAATTGTGAAAATCTGCTTTCTAACTCACTTTGTGGTTTACACAAAATTGAAGTAAGTGAGAAATACACCTGCGACAGTTTTGAGAATAAATAGTAATTAGTCCATTGACTGATAAATTATCTCTCTGAACTTTCTCCAAGAATTTTCGCTAGTGTTTTGAGTTTGCTTGTATATAAGTGCTACTAATTTATTTTTATTATCGGCAAAAAAATTAGTATTCCAATATCCTCCCCAGTGTAAAACACCTTCAGTTTTACCCTCATTAAACCACTCATCATTTTTTGACGTAATTCCGAAAACCAGACCAATTGATGTATTAAATTCATCTGGTAATTGATTTTTAAATATTAAATCATTTGTTGTTTTCTCAATAATTTGTTTTCCCTTAAATTTTCCCTCATTTATAAAAATTGATAGAAAATTATAGTAATCTTTTACAGTACTTGAAAGACCACATCCACCAGCAAAAAAAACACGCTCACCTTCGATTGGATAATTTACATTAAATCTTTTATCTTCAAATATCACCCATGAATCACTGTCAGCAATATTTGTATTGTATGAAAGACCACTATTAAAAGTTTGAACCGGAACTAATCTATCAGACTTATTTTCTGGAATGTAAAAATATGTATCAGTCATCTCTAGTGGATCAAAAATCTCTTCTTTAAAAAATACATCTAAAGTCTTATTTGAAACAATTTCAATCATATAACCTAAAACATCCAAACCAATACTATAAGTGTATTTTTCACCTGGCTCGTGATGCAGAGGAACACTTGATAATTTTGTAATAGACTCCCCAATTGTGACATCTTGATCGCAGAAACATAGTACTCCGTAATCCATAAAGTCTTGCTTTTTCTTGTGATAAATAGCTTTAATAGCTGGATTACCATCAATAAAATCATAACCAATACCTGAGGTGTGTGTTAATAATTGACGAAT
>CABYFY010000025.1 GCA_902518355.1 uncultured Bacteroidota bacterium
TTGAAACATGCATTGAATCCTTTTCTGATAATTGCGATTTAATTAACTCAAAACCTCCATCTTCATCAGAGATTAAACCATTGTTATTTGAAAAATAAACATTAGAATAAGGAACCGCTTGACCAGAAATTGAATCAATGATTTGAATCTTCAAAGATTGAGAACTAATCTTCAAACTGTACAATGAAAAAAAAATGATTATTAAAATATTTCTGACCACTTAATGCCTTTTAATTTTGTTACTTTTATAAATATAACAAATAGTTAATACCAAGTAAATATGCCTTTTACAAACGATGCAATAGTCTTTGGAATTTTAATGATTTCTTTGGGTTTTGTTTTTTACACTGAATCAATTAAAAACGGATTCTGGTATAAATTTTACAAAGTTATCCCTGGTCTTTTAATGTGTTATTTTATCCCGGCAATATTTAATTCTTTAGGTATTATTTCGTCAGAAGAATCACAAACTTACTATGTAGCAAGTAGATACTTGCTTCCCGCAGCACTACTTCTTATGACATTAAGTATTGATCTAAAAGCAATATACAATTTAGGTTACAAGGCTTTAGTAATGTTTTTCACAGGAACATTGGGTATAATTATAGGAGGACCGATATCAATCTTAATTTTATCCATATTTTTTCCTGAATTATTTAACGGCGCTGGTCCTGACGCAATATGGAGAGGACTATCAACATTAGCAGGTAGTTGGATTGGTGGTGGTGCAAACCAGGCGGCAATGCTTGAAATATTTGAATATAATCCACAAAAATATGGAGGGATGGTTTTGGTTGATATTGTAGTAGCCAATATATGGATGGCGATGATTCTCTTTGGAATTGGAAAGAAAAAATCAATTAATAAATGGCTAAAAGCTGATACCTCAGCTATAGAAGAATTAAAAGATAAAGTGACTTCATTTTCAAATAGTACTAAAAGAATTCCAAACCTAGCAGATTATATGGTTTTATTGGCAATTGCATTTGGGACCGTTGGTTTGTCACATTTAGGCGCAGAATATATTTCAGAGTTTCTAACTTCAAATTTTGAGGCTGTAGCTGATAAAAGTTCTGGTCTTTCTTCATTTGCATCAAAGTTTTTTTGGATGATATCAATCGCAACATTCATTGGAATTGGATTATCATTTACGAAGGCTAAAAATTTTGAAGGAGTCGGTGCTAGTAAAATTGGAAGTATTTTTATTTACATATTAGTTGCAACAATTGGAATGAAAATGGATTTAGGATCCATTCTTGATGAACCTAAGCTTATTCTGATAGGTTTAATCTGGATGTCAATTCACGCCGTTTTACTGATTGTTGTTGCAAAGTTAATTAGGGCGCCATATTTCTTTTTAGCTGTAGGAAGCCAAGCTAATGTGGGAGGTGCTGCTTCTGCTCCAGTTGTTGCTGCAGCATTTCATCCATCACTAGCCACAGTTGGAGTTTTATTAGCAGTATTTGGATATGTAGTAGGAACATACGGGGCAATGATTTGTACATGGTTGATGGAATACACTTCAAATTTATAATTCGTTGAAAAGAAAAGCACTCACATATTTAGAAAAGAAAAAGGTCAAATTGTGGTTCAAGGTGAAGTTAATTTAACTGATGTAAACGGAAATAAAATTCCACATGGTGATAGATTTACTTTGTGTGGCTGCGCAAAATCTAAAAAACTTCCATTCTGCGATGGTTCACACAAATTAGAAGATTAGATTTATTGGAATAAAATTTGTGATTATTATGATGTGAAAAGGTTAATATCATTACTATTTGTTCTGCCGACTCTGATTTTTTCCCAAATTGATGGTACCATAAACGGATATATTTATGATTCCAAAAGTCAATTACCGCTCTTGGGTGCTAATGTTATTATTGAAGGAACCGATAAAGGAGCTATTTCTGATGAAAATGGATTCTTTGAAATTTCTAAAATTAAACCACAGTCATATAATTTATCTGTTAGCTACATTGGATATCAATCAAAAAAAATATTCAATATCATAATCAAAAGTAAAGGGAATCAAACATTAGAAATATATTTAATAGAGTCAGCCCAAGAATTAGAGGAAATTATTTTGTTTGAAAGCCCCTTTAAAAAATCAAAAGAAACTCCACTGTCCATAAATACTTTTTCAAGAGTTGAAATAGAAAGTTATCCAGGAGCGGATAATGATGTTACCAAAGTAGTACAAAGTATGCCTGGGCTTTCTCCTTCTGTTGGAGGTTTTAGAAATGACATTATAATTAGAGGGGGTGCTCCTAATGAAACCGTATACTATTTAGACGAAATAGAAATCCCAAATATAAATCACTTTAGTACTCAAGGTAGTGCTGGAGGTCCTCAGGGAATGATAAATATTTCATTTATTGATGAAGTAACTCTAAGTACTTCTGCTTTTGGTGTTGAATATGATAATCCATTGAGTGGTGTATTACAGTTCAATCAAAAAAACGGAAACCCAAAAGAGTTAAGTGGGAACTTTAGGTTTGGAGCCAGTGATTCAGCAATTACAATTGAGGGCCCTCTTTCAAAAGAAGAAAATAATAAAACAACATTTATATTTTCTGCCAGAAAAAGTTATTTGCAATTTTTATTCAAACTGATTGGTCTTCCGATCAGGCCTGACTATTGGGATTTTCAAGGGAAAATAAACCACAAAATTGATGACTACAATAGCCTAAATATTATAGGACTTGGGGCGATAGATGACTTTTCGGTCGAAGCTCCAGATGATTTTGATTTTACACAACAATCTTTTCTTGAGCAAGTTCCGATAATTAAGCAAAACTCTACAACTATTGGAGCTTC
>CABYFY010000026.1 GCA_902518355.1 uncultured Bacteroidota bacterium
TATTATACCATGACAAACCGTCTTCACCAACATTTCTGAAATATGCATAACCTTCGCCAGAATCTAAAATTTGGAAAGTTGCTGCCCCAGGGGATGTATAAAATCCAATATTTCCAACCGTTTCAAATATAATAGTGGGATAATCTCCTGTAAGTTCTACAGAGTAATTATCTGTATAATCATCTAATTGATAATTATGATATTCATTGTTATTATTATTACCATCATATGGATCAATATCAGCTTCATAAGCATTTGTTCCAGATGGGTCAAACGCTGCGTCAATTGCAGGTTTTTTACCAAATATTGCTCCATCAGGTCCTGTGTCATGAGTCATTGTACTTTCGGTAAAAGTCCATCCGTCATCATACAATCCTGAAAAATATTTATGCCAAGTTGGAGCTTCCCAATATGAAGGGGTAAATCCGTTTCCAGGACCAACTCCCATATGACCAAAAGCTTCTGCTTGAGATCTCCAATTTCCAGACATTAGTAAATCTGTTACAGATTCATCAGTATTACAATTAGCAAATGGATAAGGACAATCAGAATCACAAGTTGTTGTAGAGCCGTCAGTACAATTTACACCGCCATATGTCCAAACATCATTAGATTTATATGCCCACGAGTCTAGATACTCCCAATCTTGTCCAGTTCCATCAGTGTTAACATCTCCAAAAATTTCAATAACTCCACCTAAATAATACAATTCAATAGCATCGTCACCATTTTGGGAAATTGAACCACTTTCGTCAACAAACACATGGTCGAAGATTTCAGAGGCATTCATGTATGCATCCATAGCTGCTTGATCTCTAACAACAAGTATGTGTTGACCTGCCGTAGGTGTAGCTGTTGGAAATGTATATTCCTGTCCGTCAGTACCACCACCATTATTGGCAACGCCAATTCCATAAAGAGCAAGGTCTTCAATATCTTGAGTTACTAATAAATGAATTGCCTTACCTGCAGATCCTGCCTCAGGAACAGAAAAATCAATAATACCTTGAAGCATCATTCCAATACTACCATCAGGACAACTTCCATCAGTATCACAAGTTCCAAAGCAATGTAATAGAGTAATATCAGAAGTAACTTCTGCTAAAATTCTATCGTAGTAATTTGTTGGATCACCACATTCTTGACCTTCTAAATTTTCTTTTGTACCCCAATCACTTGAACTATTTGGGCTATTAAAAAACGCGTAGTTTCCTGAAGTGCCTTCTTCCATTTCAACAGTAGCTACCCAAACACCGTCTCCATCATCATCAGACATGGCTACAGCATTTGAACCTCCAAGAACTCCACCTCCAGCAAACATTCCGTTTTCTCCAACGGTGATATTAACAGTATTTACTGAAAATGTTACATCATAAGTTACAATATCAGTTGGACATTCTCCCGTTCCGTCTCCTGAGCAATATCCAAAACACGCATATATAGTTGTATTCCCTGTTACTTCAGGTAATATTCTGTCATTATAATTATTAGGATCAGCACAATCTTGACCAGTTAAATCTTCTTTAGAACCCCAATCTCCGCCGTCACTAGGGCTATTTAAGAAAACGTAATTTCCTGAAGTTCCAGCTTCCAAATCAACAGATCCAACATAAACACCGTCTCCGTCCTCGTCAAAAAGTTGAACAGCTTGTGCATTTCCAAGAACTCCTCCACCTGCAAAAATTCCATCTGCTCCAACACCACCAACAATGGCAGAAGTATTAACCTCAAAAGTAACTGTATAAAAGTTTCCAGGCGATTCTCCAGGGCATAAATTCCAATAAACAGTAGGTAATTCAATATCTTCTCCAGCTACTGTCAGGGATCTATTGGTGTATGTTCCGTCTGTCATTGTACACCCATCAATTACTTCTGAGAACTCCTCTTGTGTGTTCCAGCCATTCACGGTGAACTTATATTCATAACTACCATCCTCTAGAGGCATTGTAATTACCCATATTCCATCTCCATCATCATCATTCATTGCATTACAATCTCCACACCATCCGTTAAAGTTACCGTTGAGATATACAATATCGCTATCGGATAAACCAACAGGAAAGTTACTCATATTAACACTAAATGTTATATCGCTTGTTGCAGCTGGTTCAGGGCATTCACCCGTTCCATTCCCTGAACATTCTCCAAAACAATGTAATAATGTATAATCATCCTCGCCGACTGAATCTAAGATTCTGTCATCATAATTGGCTGAATCAGCACAATCTTGACCATTTAAATTTTCTTTTGCTCCCCAATCTGAATCGCTATTTGGACTGTTTAAGAATATGTAATTACCAGTTGTTCCTGGCGTCATGGAAACAGTAACCTCGTATATTCCATCTGCATCATCATCAGACATTTGATGAGCAGTTGCACCACCAAATACACCGCCACCTAAATATATCCCATTCTCACCGATAGTGATATTTTCAGTATTTACGCTGAATGTAACGTTTGTTTGGGAAAAAATTGAAAAGCTAAATAAAAATAATAATGCAAAAAATGAAGTTTGCAATAATTTAATACTAATTGAATTTTGAGTAGTTTTCATCATGAATAGTTTGTTTTAAAATTTTATATATCACAAATTTAACTAATAAAAAAAAGACATAAAAAAAATGCCAGATAAATTTTTATCTGGCATTCTTTATTT
>CABYFY010000027.1 GCA_902518355.1 uncultured Bacteroidota bacterium
GTTGCAGCCGACTTTGACGGTAATTACACAATTACTGTAGATATGGATGCTCCTTTTAGCATCGAAGCAAGTAGCGTTGGTTTCAAACCTTCAACTACAGAGATTACCGGAAGTTCAACAGTGAATATTGTTTTAGAAGGTAATACAGCTTTAGATGAAGTTGTTGTTTCTGCTTCCAGAACTCCGCAAAGAGTTTTCGAGTCTCCAGTAACAATTGAGAGGTTTGATACAAATGATATTAAAAAATCAGCATCTGCTGACTTTTACGATGGATTAGAAAATTTAAAGGGTGTAGATATTAATGTAAACAGTTTTACATTCAAAGCTGTAAACACTCGAGGTTTTGCAACTTTTGCAAATACCAGATTTGTACAATTAGTTGACGGTATGGATAACTCCGCACCGGCATTAAATTTTCCTCTAGGTAACCTACTTGGTATGACCGAAACCGATGTGTTAAGTGTTGAAATAATACCCGGTACTTCGTCATCCTTATATGGTGCTAATGCATTTAATGGAATATTGTTAATGAATAGTAAAAATCCATTTGATTATCAGGGTTTAAGTGGACAATATAAAAGAGGTATTACTTCATCTGATGCTAGTGGAGACAATGAGTATCAAGACCTGCAAATTAGATGGGGGCATAAATTTAGTGATAAGCTTGCTATGAAAATCAATTTTGCTTATATGAGAGGTAAAGACTGGGTAGCAAACAGTGAAGTCGATGCTGAAGGTAGATTAGATGAAAATGGAATTGGTTTAACAAGAGCTGCATATAATCACAATGGGATTAATATTTACGGAGATGAAGTTGCCGCCGATATTAATGGAGTTGCACAATTACTTGAATCAATGGGTCTGGCTCCTGCAGGGATATCATCATTAATTCCGTCTGTCACAGTCTCAAGAACTGGCTACAATGAAGTTGACTTAACTGATCATATAGCTGAAAGTAAAAAAGCTGATTGGGGATTATATTATAGACCAATTGAGAATTCAAATTTTGAGCTATCATATATTGGCAAATGGGGTTCAGGACAAACTCTTTATCAAGCAACTAATAGACTTAGCATTGAAGACTTTATAATGACTCAACATAAAATTGAGGTTAAAAATGATAATTATTTTGCTAGAGCCTACGTAGTTGCAGACGATGCAGTAGACACATATGATATGGCATTCACTGCTATTAATATTAACAGAGCGTGGAAGGACGATAATACATGGTTTGGAACATATGTAAACGGATATGCAAATGCCACTTTAGGTGGAGCTACGGATACACAAGCACATGCTCAAGGTAGGCTTGCTGCCGATGCTGGTCGTTATCTTCCTGGCACTCCTGAATTTCTTCAAGCTTTTGAATCCGTTAAATCAATTTCTGACGGATTTCTAACTGGTAGTAAGTTTTCAGATAAATCTAAATTCTATCACCTTGATTATAATTACAATTTTGGTCATATGTGGGATTGGGCTGAAGTACAAGTTGGTGGTTCTGCAAGAAGATATTCACTAAACTCTGGTGGAGTTATTTTTACAGATTATGATGATAATATTGAATACCAAGAAATAGGAGTGTATACTCAAATAGTTAAAGATTTCCTAGATGATAGATTAAAAGTTACTGCCTCAGCAAGGATTGATAAATCTGAGCTTTTTGATGCTGAGCTTTCTCCAAGAGTTTCTTTAGCCTACACAGCTGGTGAATTCAGAAATCATAATTTTAGAGTTTCTTATCAAACAGGGTTTAGAAATCCCACTACTCAGGGACTTTTTATTGGATTAGATTTACAAAGAGCTAGGCTAATTGGTTCAGCCCCTGACAATCCGTCAAGATATGTTAGAGATTACAACGTAAGTGCGGCTGGCCAAGCATTAGGAATTCCTGCAGTTGTAACTCTAACCGGAGAAACTGCTTTTACAAATTCATTTTCTCTAAACTCTGTAGGCATGTTTGCTGCTACACAGGATCCTTCAATGTTACAAGCTTCCGGAATACAAAAAGTTAAGCCAGAGCAAATTGAATCCTTTGAATTTGGTTATAGAGGTAAGTTAACAAATAGTTTAACAATTGATGCTTCAATTTACAGAAATGATTATGCAGATTTTATAAATACTCAACAGGTTATATCTCCTTATTATGGAGAAGTTGGAGATAATTCACTTTCTGTTTTAGCAGTTGCCAATAATGATTTTGAAGTTTGGAGTGCTTATACGAATGCTCAGACAGATATTTCTTCTTGGGGAACTTCAATTGGTGTTGCAACAAAAATATTTGGAAATTTCGATCTTTCAGGAAGTTATACTAAATCAGTATTAGATTTTGACAGAGATGCATATCCAGACTTTGATACAAATTGGAATACACCTGACGATAAATTTAAAGCTCAATTTGGTAATACAAGCTTATTTAGAAATTTTGGATTCAATGTGGCATGGAGATGGCACGATGAATTTTACTGGGAAGCCACGTTTGGTGAGGGACCCGTTCCTGCTGCACACGTTGTTGACTTCCAGGTTAACTTAACAGTTCCAAAGTGGAAATCTGTTCTGAAGATGGGAGCTACAAATATTG